>NZ_LQPJ01000102.1 GCF_002101785.1 Mycobacterium palustre | reverse complement strand
CCGCCGCGATCCGCACCGTCTTCGCCCAGCCAGACGCCGAGCACGTGCGCGAACAACTCGACACCATCGCCGGCATGCTCGGCCGCCAGTTCCCCAAGGTCGAAACCATGTTGCGCGAGGCCGCCGCCGACATCACCGCCTTCGCCGACTTCCCGGTGGCCCACTGGAAAAAGATCTGGTCAACCAACCCACTGGAGCGATTGAACAAGGAAATCAAACGCCGCACCGACGTCGTCGGCGTGTTCCCCAACCCCGCCGCGCTGTTACGGCTGGCCGGCTCGGTACTCGTTGAGGCCCACGACGAATGGCAGGTCGCCGACAAGCGCTACCTCTCCGAGACCAGCCTCGCTCTGCTCGACGTCAGTGACCAAAGTGCCGAAACCATTGCCCCCACAGCCGCTCTCACGGCATAGTGGCTACCACAGAGCCACACGCGGACACGCGACCGCTCTTACACCACTCCACGGGACGTGACCCCCGCTGGAGCGACGGTAAAAGGCCGACAGGTCATCGGTAGTGCGCAGCTTGCTCATGTTCGTGGCGTCTCCGATGCGCTGACGCAGGCGCGGATCACGAGCCAGCTTCTCCTGCCAGATCTCCTCCGGCTGCGCCCGAAACCGCGGGATGTCCTTCGAGTCGCACATATGCACGACCGTCGCCCGGCCGGCGGGGCAGCTGGGCAGCACCAAAGCCATGTTGCCCTCGGCTCGGTAAATCTCGAAGGCGTCTTGTCCTTGGGCGCCCACCGGGTCGTCGACGTACCGAAAGGCAAAGCCGCGCAGGTTCTTCGACCCTCGATAGGGCTCCCAAACTCCCAACGCCGCCGCCATCCGTGATCTGCGGCCGTCGGCGCCGACCACCACCTGCGCATGAATCTCGTGCACGTGGTCAGGCCGGCCGCCGATGCGGTAACGGATTCCCGCGGCACGTTCACCCCGCCACACCACGTCTTCGACGCTGCAGCGTTCGCGCACATCCACACCGGCGGCGCGTGCGGTCTCGACCAGCAGCACATCGAGTTGGTCGCGCGGTATGCACAAACCGAAGTCGATGCCCATGAACTCACGGAAGCGTTCCCGAAACGACACCGGCCCGTCGTTGACCGCGAGGTAACGAGGCTTGGCCGGACCCAGTGCCAGCACGCGGTCCAGGGCGCCCATCATCAGGAGCTCCTGGACACCGCTGGGAACCAACGCGTGGGTGCTCAACGTGTCGGACGGGAAGCGAACCTTATCCAGCACGACCACTTCCAGCCCCGCCCGGGCCAACGGCACGGCGGTCGCCGTACCTGCCAGCCGAGCGCCGACGATCACCACGTCGGTCTCTTCGATCGTCGCAGGCAACTGGTCGTTGCTCAGGACCACGATTACCCAACCTCCACATGCCGCGTCGCCCGCGGCCTCTCGCTTGTCCTCCAGTCAAGTGTGCTGACGGGATCGTCGCGAGCGCGCCACCCTTTCGAGTGACATCGTGCCGCCCGAACGGGGTGGCCTGGATAACGTGGCAAACCGACACCAGCGGCGTTCGCACCAATCCATCGATGCAAATCAGACGCCCCCGGTCCGGCTCGACCCATCCGAACGTGGCTGGAAAAACCCTCGTAGGGGGGACGAACCAAACCCGAGACCGCCGTTACGGTTGGCCGCACGCCGCCGAAACGCGCGGCTGAAGGGATGTGACCATGCCACTCACTACCGCAGACCTTGCCGCCTATCCGGCTCGCTATTTCGCCGCCTGGGGTCAGCGTGACATCGCCACCGCGTTGAGCGTGATCGCCGACGGGGTCGACTGGCAGGATCCCGGGCTGCCCGGACCGATCACCAACCGTGACGACGTCGCCGCCTTCTTCGCCGCGGCGTGGTCTGGCTTTCCCGATCTGGCCTTTCACCCCTTAGGGGAGCCGTTAGTCGACGCGGCCAACCGGCGGGTCTCGCAGGAGTGGCGGATGGTCGGCACCCACACCGGAGAAGGCTTTCCTCCTGGTGTGCCACCCACCGGGCGCCCGTTCGACGTCATGGGAACCGACATCTGGCAGATCGACGACGACGGCCGCGCGGTAGCCGTGCATGCCTACTGGAACGTCGCGACACTCATGACGCAACTCGGCCTGGCCTGAACCCGACAGCGCCATCGACGGTCGGGAACGGAAGGAGACCGCGTGCGGGCCGTCGTGATTCACGAGTTCGGTGGACCCGAGGTGTTGAGGCCGGACAGCTTCCCCGACCCGATCGAGCGGCCCGGCTGGGTGGTAGTCAGACTGCGTGCCGCAGCATTGAACTGGCACGACGTATTGGTTCGACAGGGCCTCTACGCTTCGCCACTGCCGCACGTGATAGGCGCCGATGGGGCCGGGGTGAGGCGTGACACCGGCGAGGACGTGATGATCGTGCCTTCGCTCTACTGGGGCGACCGCAACGACGCCCCCGCGCCTGGCTGGTGCATCCTGGGCGACCGCCTGCCCGGGACCTACGCCGAATTGGTAAGCGTCCCAGAGAATTGCCTCGCCCCGAAACCGAAGGGTTACAACTGGTTCCAAGCCGCGGCGCTGCCGCTGGTTGGCCTGACCACCTACCGCGCGTTGTTCACCCGGGGCCGGCTGCGGGCGGGCGAATCGATGCTGGTCTTGGGCGCCGGTGGCGGAATCGCCACCATGGCAGTCCAACTCGCGTCACACGTGGGCGCGTCGATCGCCGTTACGTCGTCCTCGCCCGAGAAGATCGCGCGCGCCGTCGCCGAAGGCGCATTCGGCGGTGTGCTGCACAGCGATCCGGATTGGCTCCAGCAGGCTCGCGCCCTGTCACCGGCGGGCACCGGATTCGACCTAGTGCTCGATCCTGTTGGTCGCTGGGCCGAGTCGGTGCGCGCGTTGCGTCCCGGAGGGCGGCTGGTGGTCCTCGGTGCCAGCGCGTCCCAGACCGCCGCCATGGATGTGCGACAGTTCTATTTCGGCCAATACGACCTCTTGGGAACCACGTTGGGCAGCACCCGCGATTTCACCAGTCTTTTGCAGCTGCTGACCGAACGCCGCGTACCGCCGCCACTCATCGACCGGGTGTTTTCCCTGGACGACGCCGCAGACGCACATGCGCACCTCGAGTCATCGAGTGGATTCGGGAAGACCGTATTGGAGCACGCATGACCACGACGTCTTTGATCGACTACCGCAAGCGACCCGTGCGTGCCGGCACCGATGCGCCATCGGCGGCCTACCTGATCCTCGACGATCCGAAGCGGCGCAACGCACTGTCGGACACGCTGCTCGACGAGCTGATGGAATCACTCGGCCGCGCCGCGGACGATCCCGACGTGCGGGTGATCGTCTTGACATCCTCGCACGAACGCGTGTTCTCATCGGGCGGAAATCTCGACGCATTCGCCGACACCCGCCCCACCATCGCGAAATACGCTGGGCTCAAACGGTTTCCGGACATTTTTCGGGCATTGACCTCCATCGACAAGCCCGTGATATGCGCCGCGAATGGCGACGTGCTCGCCGGGGCACTCGGGATCGCGCTGGCGTGCGACCTTGTCATTGCCAAGGAGTCGGTGCGGCTGGGTTGCCCCGAGGTCAACGTGGGCGCCTTCCCATTCATGATCTCAGCACTCATCTTCCGGGCCACCGGCCGACTCATAGCAAACGACCTGATGATGACGGGCCGGCTGATTTCCGCCACGGAGGCCGCCGCCGCTGGGCTGGTGAACCGGGTGGTTCCCGACGCGGAATTCGACGATGCCGTGCGGGCCTGGGTCGCCACCATCGCCGAAAAGTCGCCGCTGCTGCTGGGACTCGGAAAGAAGGCGTTGGCGGCGACGCGCGACCTGCCGCTGGACGCGGCATTGGACTACCTGCAGGCTCAGCTCGCACTGGCGTTCACCACCGACGACCTTGCCGAGGGCGTCCGTGCGTTCAAGGAGCGAAGGCCGCCGGTGTGGCGAAACGTCTGAGCTCGCCAACCTTGCGGTTTTGGTCTGACCATAATAACGTTTTCCGGAGATTTTACAGAGGGTGAGTAAGGATGACGCCGGGGAAACACACCGACCGCTACACGGCCGACGACATTCGCGCTTACCGCGATGCCGGTTTGTGGGGCGACGAAACTCTGTTCGACCTGCTGGTCAAACAGGTCGACCAACGTCCCGACAAGGTCTTCGCCACCGACGGGCAGCGCTTTTTGACCTACCGCGACGTTCACGATTCCGCCCTGCGGCTGGCCGCGGGGTTCCACGAGCGGGGCTGGCGTGCCGGCGACACGGTCGCGATTCAGCTACCGAACTGGGTGGAGTTCATCGAGGCGGTCACCGCGCTGTCGCGGCTGGGCATCATCACCGTGCCAATCATGCCGATCTACCGACACGATGAGGTCGACTATGTAACCCGTCACGCCGAGGTGCGAGCAGTCATCGCGCCGGCGACCTTCCGAGGTTTCGACTATCTGACCATGTACCGCGATGTGCGGCGCGAGCGACCGGACTTCGAAATCGTGGTCGCACGCCCGGACGCCGTCGCCCTCGACATCGCGGTCGAAACGGACAGCGCAGTAAGCGCTTTGGACGCCATTCGCGCTGAAACCGTGCCGAATTCGTCTGACCTGCCGGCTCAACCGGATCCCGATGATCCGTTCGTAATCGTCTACACCTCCGGCACGACCTCCCGACCCAAGGGCTGTGTGCACACCTTCAACACCTACTGCTCGGGGGCGCGCAGCCTGTCCAAGGCCTTCGGCTATACCGATGATGATGTGCAGTTCGGGCCGTCACCGGTCACCCACACCACCGGGCTGGTCACCAGCGTGCTCGTGCCCCTGCTCAACGGAGCGGCGACCCATCTGATGGCCGAGTGGGAACCGAAGCGCGGCCTGGCCGAGATCGCCGAATTCGGCTGCACCCAGTCCGTGACGGCGACCACCTTCCTACAGATGTTGCTCAATGTCTTCGATCCTGAACGCGACAACGAACCCGGCCTCCGATTGTGGGTGTGCGCGGGCGCGCCCATCCCCAGAGCCGTGGTCGAACAAGCGACGGCGACCCTGCCCAAAATGAAGGTGCTCAGCCTATACGGCAGAAGTGAAAATCTTTGCACCACAACATGTACCGTCGATGACGATCCATCCAGGGCCCTGACCTCTGACGGCGCGGCGCTGCCGGGCCACGAGGTGGCGATAGTCGACGAGCGGGGCCGCGAGGTTCCGCGTGGAACCGAGGGAGACATCGCTTATCGGGGCCCGTCACACATGATCGGCTACCTCGCCAACCCGCAGGAGACGGCCGCCTTGTTCACTCCGACAGGCATGTCTCGGTCCGGGGATCTCGGCATTATGGACGACGACGGTTTCGTTCGGGTGACCGGCCGCGTCAAAGACATCATCATCCGCGGCGGCATGAACATCAGTGCCCGTGAGATCGAGGATCATCTTGCGGCTCATCCGGCGCTCAGCTCGGCGGCCGTGATCGGTGTTCCAGATAATCGCCTGGGCGAGCGGGTGGGCTGTTTCTTAGTCGCCCGCGAGGGCCGATCCGCGCCCACCGTGGAAGAGCTGCGGAACTACCTCACCGGCCATGGCGTCGCCATCCAGAAAACTCCGGAGGTGGTTTTCTGTGTCGACAGCCTGCCCATGACGGCCACCGGGAAGGTGCAAAAGCACGTCCTTCGCGACCGGGCGGCAAACGCCGTCAAGTCAGACCACATCGGCGCCACCCCATAGCGGCCATGGATCTCAAAGACAGTGCGGCCGAGGCCGAGTTCCGTCAGCGGGTTCGTAGCTGGCTCAACGACGCCCTGCCCGCACTTGGTGGACCCGAACCTCAGCGCCTGGAAGACAAGCGCGATTATTGGGGACGCTGGCAGCGGATGCAATTCGACGCCGGCTTCGCCGGCTTGTCATGGCCGCGAGAATTCGGTGGTGGCGGAGCCGACGCCAAGCTCAAAGCCGTGTTCACCGAGGAGCTTGATCGCGCAGGAGCCCCCGAGCGTCTCAACATCATCGGCGAAGATTTCGCCGGCCCAACGATCATCGCCTTCGGGACTCAGGATCAGCGGGAGCGCTATCTGCGGCCGATCCTCACCGGCGAGCACATCTGGTGCCAGCTGTTCTCCGAACCCGAAGCCGGGTCTGACCTGGCATCGCTGCGCACGGCGGCGGTCCGGGTCGAGGGCGGATGGCGCATCACCGGGCAAAAGATCTGGACCAGCCGGGCCCAGCTTGCGGCGCACGCAATCCTGTTGGCGCGCACGGGTGGCGGACTCAGGCACCGCGGCATCACGTATTTCCTCCTGAACATGACAGCGCCAGGTGTGCGGGTCCGCCCCCTCGCGCATATGCTCGGCGAAGCCGAGTTCAACGAGGTATTCCTGGATGACGTCTTTGTTCCGGACGAGGACGTTGTCGGTGCCATCGACGGCGGGTGGCAAGTGGCCATGGGCACCCTGGCCTTCGAGCGCGTCGCCATCGCGACCGGACGCGTCAACACGACCCGAGCGGTCAACGACCTGATCACCGAAATCGCGGGGCGCACCGCCGAGGACGGCAGCCCACTGGGCGCCGATCCGCTGGTGCGTCAACAAATTGCGGATCTTTACGGCCGAGCGTTGACCCACTACCTGATCAGCCAGCGAGTCATCACCGGGGCGGCCAGTGGCGAGCCACCAGGGCCGGTCACCTCGATCGGCAAGCTGTACTTCTGCCCGCTGGTAGAGGACATCGCCGATTTCGGCCTGTCCCTGTCGCAGCTGAACGGGCAGTTCTCGTTACCCGAAAAGGACTGCCCGAGTCCCGATGCCGCAGCCGAGCGCTGGCTGCGGCTGGCGACGCAGGCGCGTGGCACCGCCATCGCCGGCGGCTCGACCTTCATCCAGCGAAACATCGTCGCCGAGCGGATCCTCGGCATGCCGAGGGAGTGACAGGGTTAGCCCGTGCTAGTCGTCGACCGTGATCGAGTCCCGTTGATCGACTTTCAGTACCGCCGACGCGTAGCTGTGCACGTGCCTGCGCATCCTGCGCCCGGCTGCTTCGGCATCCTGGTCGCGGATAGCTTTGGTGATCGACTTGTGGGCACGCGCGGTCACCGCGCGCACCGAGTCATCGATAAAAGCCGCATTTTCGGTGCCCATATAGATAGCCTGCGACAGCGCGGTCATGAAACCGATCAGAAGCTCGTTGTGGCTGGCAATCGCCACCCCGACGTGCCAGTCCAGGTTGGCCTGCAGGAACTTCGACAGCTCGGCGCCCGGGTCGGCGATCGCCTCGTTGGCGCGATCGAGGGCAGCCAGCTCGGCTTCTGTGCGCTTGGCAGCGGCGAGCTCAGCGCAGAACGGCTCGAGCGCTTCGCGCGTCTCCATCAGATCGGCCAGCTTGATCTGCCTGCCACGGATGAGGGTGGTCACCGAGTTGGCCATGGAGGCGGTGCTGGGGCGCTGGACGAACGCGCCGCCGGCCCGGCCCGCCTTGACGCGCACCAGGTTTTGAACCTCCAGGATCCGCAACGCCTCGCGCACCGTCGCGCGGCTCATCTGCGTCTGCTTGACCAGTTCGCGTTCCGCAGGAAGGGCCGCGCCCTCCCGGAGTTCGCCGTTGAGGATCCGCTCTCGCAACTCACGCGCGAGCACGTCGGGAGCTTTTGGCACGTCCACTGGGCCAAGCGTGATCGCTGGCCGCGCCGCGTCACTTTCCATCACGCCTCCTCAATGGACTTATGGTCTGACCCAAATTACCATCCGCGGCTCAGCTTCACCGGGATCCAATCGAGTCGCCGCCCATCACCTCGTGGAGAGACACATGCACTGGGAACTCTCTGATGAACAGAACCTTTACGCCGAATCGCTACGAGAATGGCTGACTGCGAGCGCTGATCCGACTCAGTTGCGCGCGTGGCTGGACGCCGGGGACTATCGGACGTTTGACGACGCCCTGACCGAAAATGGTTGGGCCGGTGTCGGCTTCGACGAAGCCGTCGGCGGGCAAGGCGGAAATCTGCTGGAAATGGCGTTAACCTCACGCGAACTTGGCCGTGCCGCAGCGCCGTCGGCGCGCTGGCTGGCGCGAGCCGTAGCCGATGCGGCACTGATGCGGGAACCCAAACTGGCGCGGGCCGCTCTCGAAGGCGGCGAACTGACCGTTTTGGCAGTGCGCTGCGACCGAATCCCGTCCACCGGTTCGGCGTTGCCCATGAGCAATGGCCTGGTCAACGGACAGATACCCTGCGTTTTGGCGGCCGATGAAGCCGATCGCTTCCTGGTCCCGGTGACCCATTCGGAAGGGGGCACGGGTCTGGCAGTCGTCGAACGTGACGGTGGCAACGTCCACGTTCACCCGCGGACACTCCTCGACCGTTCTCGCAGCGCTGGTGACGTGGTGTTCGATGCGGCCCCCGCCAGTCCGATCGAACTCGACGACGACGCCGAAGTGGTGCTCACGGCGCTCGCCGGGCGGGCCGCGGCGCTGGTGGCCGCCGACGCCCTCGGCGCCGCTGAGCGAATGCTCGACATGACCGTTGATTACTCGATGCAGCGCAAGCAGTTTGGCCGCCCAATCGGGGCATTCCAGGCGGTAAAACATGCGGCTGCCCAGATGCTGGTGACAGTCGAATCGTGCTACTCCATAGCGTTGTTCGCCGCAGCATCGGCACAGGAGGGGGCCCCCGAAGCCGTGCTGCACGCCGCCGCCGCCAAGGCCCAGGTGACGCAGCATAGCGCCGAGCTTGCCGATGCTGCACTTACCGTGCACGGCGCCATCGGCTACACCTGGGAATACGACCTGCAGTTGTTCTATAAGCGGGCCAAGCTGGACCGCATCCTCTTCGGCGCGCCAGCAGCATGGAATGAACAAATCGCAGCCAGGCTGCCGATCGTGCCGGCCGCCTCATGAGCCCGACGACGGCGACCTTTCGTTTTGGTCTGTCCATTAGTATCATTATTTCGACATCGCAGTGCTGAAGGGAGTTCGGCGTGGACTTCGAGCCGACCGAGGATCAGCAGACGATCCGGTCCGCAGTCGCAGAGCTGGCCGGCAAGTTCGACGATCACTACTGGATGACAAAGGACCGCGATCACGAATTCCCTCAAGAGTTCTACGACGCGTTCGCCCAAGGCGGCTGGCTTGGAATCACCGCGCCTGAGCGATACGGCGGTCACGGCTACGGCATCACCGAGGCGTCGATCCTGCTCGAGGAGGTCGCCGCTTCCGGTGCCGGAATGAACGGCGCCAGTTCCATTCACATGTCGATTTTTGGCATGCACCCGGTCATAGTGCACGGATCCGACGAACTCAAGCGCCGCACACTGCCCCGGATCGTCAGCGGCGACCTCCACGTCTGCTTCGGCGTGACCGAGCCCGGCGCGGGCCTGGACACCACCAGAATCACGACCTTCGCCCGCCGCGATGGCGACCACTATGTTGTCAACGGACGTAAAGTCTGGATCTCCAAGGCGGTGGAGTCCGAGAAGATCCTATTGCTCACCCGCACAACGAAATTCGAGGACGTCGCCCGCAAAACGGACGGATTGACGCTATTTCTCACCGACTTGGACCGGAGCAAGGTCGACATCAGACCGATTCCGAAGATGGGTCGCAATGCCGTGACATCGAACGAATTGTTCATCGATGGCCTCGAGATTCCCGTCGAGGACCGAGTGGGCGAGGAGGGCAAAGGCTTCCAATACATTCTCGACGGCCTGAATCCCGAACGCTGCCTGGTCGCCGCCGAAGCACTCGGAATAGGCCGCGCCGCCCTTCGCGCCGCCGTTCGCTACGGCAACGAGCGCGAGGTATTCGGCCGCCCGATCGCGATGAACCAAGGCATCCAGTTTCCGCTGGCCGACTCGCTGGCCAAGCTGGATGCCGCCGAGTTGATGCTGCGTAAGGCCACCTGGCTGTACGACAACGGTAAACCGTGCGGCCGTGAGGCCAACACCGCCAAATACCTTTGCGCCGAAGCCGGTTTCGATGCGGCCGACCGTGCGTTGCAGACCCATGGCGGGATGGGTTACTCCGAGGAGTACCACGTTGCCCGATACTTTCGCGAGGCGCGGCTCACTCGGATCGCGCCGATCAGCCAGGAAATGATCCTCAACTTCCTGGGCTCACACGTCCTCGGCATGCCGAGGAGCTACTGATGGCCGGCGACCTTGCGGAAGTGTTCCGCCTTGACGGCCGTTCGGCGTTGGTGACGGGGGCCGGCGCTGGTGTCGGTGCCGCTGTCGCGCGGGCATTCGCCGCCGCGGGTGCGGCAGTGCTGGTCGGCGACATCGACAAAGACGCCGCCGCGGCGGTCGCCGACGAGATCACCGCCGACGGCGGCCGGGCCGACTCGTTCGGATTCGACGTGCGCGACGCGGCGGCCGCCGCCGACGCCACCGCGCGGGCCGCGGCGCTGACGCACGGAAAACTGTACATCCTCGTAAACAACGCCGGCGCCATCGCCCCGGCGATGCTTGCCAACCAGACAGAAGAGATCTTCCGCCGGATAGTGGACATTCACCTGGTCGGCAGTTTCCTGTGCAGCCATGCCGCACAAGCACTTCTGCCCGACGATGGTCGCGGCCGCATCATCAACGTCACCTCCGCGGCCGGACTGACCGGCACCATCGGTCAGGTGAACTACGGCGCCGCCAAGGCGGGCATCGTGGGGCTGACCAAATCACTCGCTCGCGAATTGGCGGGAAAAGCAGTGACTGTCAACGCGATCGCGCCGCTGGCGGCCACCGCGATGACGGCCAACATCCGCGCCAACGAGAAACTCGCGGCGAAGACATTGGCCCGTATTCCGCTGGGACGGTGGGCCACACCCGAGGAGATCGCGCCAAGCTTCCTCTTCCTCGCCTCGGACGCCGGCTCTTACATCACCGGCCAGGTATTGCCCGTCGACGGCGGGACGGTGATGTAGGTGAACGCATCGGTAGACGGACCCTTCACCCGGGCCGGCCGTGCCGTGTTCATCGCCGAGGCGGTGCGCACCCCCATCGGCAAGTCGCACCCCGAACGCGGCTGGTATCGCGACATGCACCCCAACACCATCCTGGCCGCCTGCTACACCGAGCTGATCTCGCGGACAGGACTCCAACCCGCAGTGATCGACGACTTGATCATCGGCTGCACAGCGCCTTTCGGGGAACAGTCCCGCAACATCGGGCGCAATGCCTGGCTCCAGGCCGGATTCCCCCCGGAAGTTCCGGCTACCACCTTGGATCGCCGCTGCGGTTCGGCGCAAACCGCCGTCGAGATGGGTGCAGCGCTGATCGCCTCCGGTACCCACGACATCGTGATCGCCGGCGGCGTGGAGCACATGGGCCACGTCCCGATCGACTCCCCCATCAAGATCAGCGAGCTGTACGGTGACCCGTGGCCGCCCGAGTTGCGCGAGCGATACAGCTTCGTGCACCAGGGCGAAAGTGCCGAGCTCATCGCAGACCGCTGGGGCATCGGCCGCGCCGAGATGGACGAATTCGCCGCTGGTTCACACCGAGCCGCCGCAACCGCGATCGCCGAGCACCGGTTCGATGCGGAGATGGTGCCGCTGCTGCTGGATGGTGAGCGGCGCACCAGCGATCAATGCGTGCGCCCCGACACCACCGTCGAGGCCTTAGCCGGACTGCGGCCCGCGTTCCGGCGGGAAAACGGCACCATCACCGCGGGGACCTCCTCGCCGATCTCCGACGGGTCCGCCGCGGTGCTGTTGTGCTCGCAGGACGCCGCCCGCGAGCACGGGCTGCACATCCGGGCCCGCATCGTCGATCAGACCACCGTCGGAGTGGACCCGATCATCATGCTCACCGGTCCCATACCGGCGACCCGAAAGTTGTTAGAACGCAATGCCTTGTCGGTCGATGATATCGACCTGTTCGAAGTCAACGAGGCTTTCGCCTCCGTCGTCTTGGCCTGGCAGCGTGAACTCAAAGCGGACCCCGAGCGGGTCAACGTCAATGGCGGGGCGATCGCTCTCGGCCACGCCGTCGGTGCCACGGGTGCGCGGCTGATCGCCACGCTGGTCGCCGAACTCGAGCGACGCGAGGCCAACCTCGGTTTGGTGACCATGTGCTGCGGCGGCGGTCTGGGCACCGGCACCATCATCCAGCGAGTGCCGTCTTGATCGATTTCACCAAGTTCTTGTCGCGCGGCGACGGAGTGTGGTGGGGCCAGGCAGCCGCCGAACCCCGCCCCCTGGTGAATGCGCTGATCACCCAGAACGCCCGCATCGGACCGATCCGGACGTTCACCGGCCTGTCCTGGAACGACCAGCTGGCGCTGAACATGCCCGCACGCGTGTCGATGGTGTCTTACGGGGGATTAGGGGAGCTGCGGGAGCTCAGCCGAATCGGACGGCTCGACGTCGTCCCGTGTCATTACTCGGCGCTGCCGAGGATGTTCGCCGAACGCCGACTGCCCTGCGACGTCGGGCTGGTCCAGGTGTCGCCACCGGACGCCGACGGACGGTGCTCGCTGGGCATCGGCGTAGACTACGTCGCCGATGCCGTCGGGCACACCCCAGTGCTGGTCGCCGAGATCAACGCCCAAATGCCTGCCACCATCGGAACGGAACCGATTCCCCTCGAACGGTTCGCGGCCACCATCACCACCGACCGCCCCCTACCCGAAGACCCGACCCGCCCGCCCGATGCGGTGGACCGGCGAATCGCTGCACACATCGCCGCACTGGTCGACGACGGCGACACCGTCCAACTGGGCGTCGGATCACTGGGCGCGGCGGTCCTCGAAGCCCTCGCCGAGCACCAAGACCTCGGCTTTCACACCGGCATGATCACCGACGCCCTGATGCGATTGGTGGACAAAGGGGTAGCCACCGGCCGGCACAAGGAAATCGAGCCCGGTCTCGTCGTCGTCGGCACTGCGCTGGGATCCGCAGAACTCTACCGACGCATTCCCGAGTTACCCACCCGATTTCGACCGACCAGCTATACCCATTCCCCCCGGGTTCTCGCCGAATTGGCCTCCCTGGTGTCGATCAACTTCGCCGTGGAGGTCGACCTGTCCGGCCAAGTCGGCGCCGAGGTCAGCGGCGGCGTCTACGTCGGCGCCGTCGGCGGCCAAGTCGACTTCACCCGCGCCGCCGCCCTCACCGGCAGGCGCTCGATCATTGCCCTGCGTTCGCAATTCCGCGGCCGCTCAACGATCAAATCCCGCCTCGACAGCGGGGTGGTGACCACCGCCCGGTCCGACGTCGACGTCGTCGTCACCGAGCACGGCGCGGCACACCTGCGCGGCTGCAGCATCGGTGAGCGGGCCCGCCGACTGGCCACCATCGCCGCCCCCGAGTTCCGTGAGCAATTGGAGAAGGAGATCACCAAGCTATGAGTCCCACATTGCCCGCCACCGCCCGCATCCGCGAAGTGGGTCCCCGCGACGGTTTTCAGAACGAACCCGAGATCATCAGCACCGAGGACAAGATTGCACTCATCAACCAATTGGCGCGGACCGGCCTCGATCGCATCGAGATCGCCAGCTTCGTACGTCCCGATGTCATCCCCCAGCTGGCCGACGCCGTCGAAGTCTTGAGCGGCGTGGATATTCCCGAGCACGTCTCACTTACGGTGCTGGTGCCGAACAACCGCGGCCTGGACAACGCACTCAAAGTTCGGGACCGGTTCCACGAAGTCGCGATGTTCGTCTCGGCGTCGGAAACCCACAACCGGCGCAACGTCAACCGGGCCATCGACGAATCAATGGCCGACAACGAGATCGTCGCCAAACGCATCGACGCCGAAGGCCTCCGCCCCACCGCGGTGATCGCCACGGCGTTCGGCTGCCCGTTCGAGGGCAAGGTCCCGATGGAGCGCACGTTGGAGATCGCCGAGCAGTTCGCCGCCGCCGGCTGCGCCGAGATCGGGTTCGGCGACACCACCGGAATGGCGCATCCCGCTTACGTTTTCGACATCTTCTCAGCGGCACTCGAACGCCTGCCCGGCATCGAGATCACCGCCCATTTCCACAACACCCGCGGGCAGGGCCTCGCTAATGCGTACGCGGCCTTGCAGGCCGGTTGCACCAGCTTCGAATCCAGCTTCGGGGAGCTGGGCGGCTGCCCCGTTCCCGCCGGGTCCACGGGAAACATCGCCACCGAGGACCTGATCAACATGTTCCACGAGATGGGTGTGGCCACCGGCGTGAGCCTGCCCGCGGTGATCGACGCGGCCCGCGCCGCCCAGAGCGTGCTTGGGCGCAAGCTGACCAGCCACTGCATCGTCGCCGGTCCGGTGGACTGGCATCCCGACGGCACCGGAACCGGCTGCAATTAACAGACACCGAGCACTGAAAGGCAGGTAAGGCCAACTATGACCGACCGTGTCGCATTCGTCACCGGCGCCGCCCAGGGCATCGGCGCCGGCATAGCCGAAACGTTGGGCAACAACGGCTTTCGCGTCGCCGTCGCGGACCTCAACATCGACGCCGCGCAGGAAACCGCCAAACGCATCGTCGACGCCGGGGGCAAGGCGATCGCGGTGCACGTCGACGTCACCGAAACCGCATCGGTCCGCGGCGCGGTCGAGACGGTCACCGCGGAACTCGGCGAGGTGGAGATCGCGGTCAACAACGCCGGCTGGGACGACTTCATGCCGTTTTTAAAGACCACCGAGGACTTCTGGAACCGGATCCTCGACATCAACTTCAAAGGCGCGCTGCGAGTTTGCCACGCCGTCGTGCCCGGCATGGTCGAGCGCGGCTTCGGACGGGTGGTCAACATCGGCTCCGACGCGGGGCGGGTCGGGTCCTCACTGGAAGCCGTGTATTCCGGCGCCAAGGGCGGGATCATCGCCTTCACCAAGACGTTGGCACGCGAGGTCGCCACCAAGGGCGTCACGGTCAACACCGTGTGCCCCGGTCCCACCGATACCCCGGCGTTGCGCAAAGTCGCCGACAACTCCGGGGAGGACGCCGACAAGGTGATCGGCGGGATGACCCGGTCGGTGCCGATGAAACGGCTGGCGACTCCGGCCGACGTCGCCGCGGCGGTGGCCTTTTTCGCCTCCGATGCCGCCGGCTACATCACCGGTCAGACCCTGTCGGTCAGCGGCGGGTTGACGATGGCATGAGTGCGGTCACCTGGTCCGCCGACGGTCCGGTGCTGCACATCGTGCTGAACCGGCCGCCGGCCAACGCGCTCGGGCCGGCGATCATCGAGGGAATGCACGCCGCCCTCGACGCCGCGGATAAGTCGCAGCCGAAAGTGCTGCTGGTGTCATCTGACCTGGACGGCTTCTTCGCCGCGGGCGCCGACATCAAACACATGACGACCGTCGACGCCGCATCGTTCAAAGCCTATGGCGACAGTTTGCGCTCCAGTTTGAACCGGCTCGCCGACCACGCCGCGGTGTCGGTGGCCGCGATCGACGGGCTGGCGCTCGGCGGCGGCCTGGAACTCGCGATGGCCTGCACGTTGCGGGTTGCCGGGTCCACCTCGAAGCTGGGCTTGCCGGAGGTCAAGCTCGGCCTCATTCCCGGTGCCGGCGGAACGCAGCGCCTGCCGCGCCTGGTTGGCCGCGGCCCCGCACTGGACCTGATGCTGACCGGACGCCAGATCGATGCGACCGAAGCCTTTCGCGTCGGACTAATCGACCGGCTCGTCGAACCGGGCGCCGCGGTGTCGACCGCACGCGCCTTGGCCGAAGAACTCTGCGCCGCGTCGGCGCCCGCGCAGCGGGCGGTGGTACGGACGGTCGACGCCGCCGCCAACCTTCCCCTCGCCGAGGGACTGCGGTACGAAGTCGAGCAGATTCAGGAGCTGTTCGAGCACGGCGAGGCCGCCGAGGGGCTGCGGGCCTTCGTGGAAAAGCGCGCCCCGAAATTCGGTTAGGAAGTGCATGATGAGCCCGACCTCCGCGGAGCTACACACGCTCACAGTGACACAACCAGCCGAAGGCGTTGTCCTCGTCACGCTGAACCGGCCCGACCGTCTCAATGCGATGACCGTGACGATGTTCAACGAATTGGAGGAGGTCGCCCGGTCGCTCGGCGCCGACAGTGCCGTGCGCGTGGTGATCCTGACCGGCGCGGGAAACGCGTTCTGCGCGGGCTATGACCTCGACGACGCCGAGGGCCTTCCGGGTTTATCGCCCCTCGGGATGCTCGAACGCCAGGAGAACGCCGCCCGCGCGCTTGCCGCGGTGCGCGCCATCCCGGTGCCGGTGATCGCTGCGGTCAACGGGGCCGCGGCCGGCGGCGGCTTTTCGCTGAGCCTGATGGCCGACATCCGATTGGGTTCTCCCGCAGCCAGATTCAACGCCGCGTTCGTGCGGATCGGGCTGTCGGCCGGCGACCTGGGCGCCTCCTGGCTGTTGCCCCGGCTCATCGGGCCCGCGCAGGCGGCCGACATCGCCTACACCGGAAGAATCGTCGAAGCCGAGGAGGCCGAACGGCTGGGACTACTCAACGCGGTCACCGGGGCGGACGACCTGCTCGATGAAGCCTTGGCGATGGCGCGTCAGATCTGCGCCAATTCCCCCGGCGGAGTCAAGCTGTCCAAACGTGCGCTGCAGGCCAATATGGAGATCGACTCGTTCGCCGCCGCGCTCGAACTGGAGAGCCGGGGCCAGGCGCTGCTGACCCGATGCGCCGACATGCCCGAGGCGCTCGCGGCATTCCGAGAGAAGCGCCCACCGAACTTCACGGGCCGCTGACCAATGGGCACGTGGAACCGGGTGGCGCAGCGGCCAATGGCAGACATCATCGCCGAGCTCGGCTCGGCCAACACACTGACCTTCGCGGAGCCACGGCCCGGTATCGGGCTGATGTCGGTGAACCGCCCCGACCGCGGTAACTCTCAGACGGTCGAAATGTTCGGCGAAATCGCTTGGTACGCACACACGTTACGCAAGGCGCCATTGCGCGCGCTAATAATCACAGGCGCCGGCGGTGCAACCTTCTGCACCGGCTTCGACCTCGCGGAGGTCGCAGTCATCACGGAGATGACGATCCCCGAGTTCAACGAACTAATCGATACCGCCGCGGCGGGGACCTCGGGCTTGCGCGCCTTGCCGTTTCCGGTGATCGCCGCGATCAGCGGACCGGTCGCGGGCGGTGGGCTGTCGCTGGCACTGTCGGCCGACATCCGACTGGCCAGCCGGTCCGCGAATTTCAGCGCAGGTTTCGTCCGTGTTGGGCTATCGATCGGTGAGCTTGGAGCGTCCTGGCACCTGTCGCGTGTAGTCGGCCCGGCCAGGGCCGCCGAAATCTCCTTCACCGGCCGCACCGTGAAGGCCGACGAAGCGGTTCGCATCGGTCTGGCCAACCGCATCGTTGCCGACGGCGACGACGTCGTCGCCGCGGCCATCGAGCTTGCCGAATCCATCGTCGCCAACGGCGCCGAAGGTGTACGGGCAACGAAGAACTCGCTGATGCGCAGCGCCGAGGTCACCTCGTTTCTGGCCGCCCTGGAGTTGGAAAACCGCAGCCAGGTGGTATGCCGCACCGCGTTGTCGTGATCACCCGCGCACGCCAGCTACGCGACGGGGCTATACGGTGACGGGGGTCTGCTTCAGCAGCGGCATATCAAGTCGTCTTGCGAGATCCGCCAATGAGATGCCGAACGTTTCGTAGACGGTCGCTCCCTGCTCGTGGTCGATTCCGATGATGGCCAGGTCGCTGTAAATCTTGCTGACGCAGCGCTTTCCGGTGAGCGGGTAGGTGCACTCGGGCACGAATTTCGGGGTGCCGTCTTTGGCGAACAGCGGCATCATGATGTAGACGGCCTTGGCGCCGATTGCCAGGTCCATCGCGCCGCCAACCGCGGGGACGGCGTCGGGCGCGCCGGTGCTCCAGTTGGCAAGATCCCCCCTGCTGGAGACTTGGAACGCGCCCATGACCGAGATATCGAGGTGCCCGCCGCGCATCATGGCAAACGAATCGGCGTGGTGGAAGTAGGCGGCGCCGGGCAATTCCGTGACGGGAATTTTTCCGGCGTTGATGAGGTCGGGATCGATGTCCTCGCCGTGGGCCTCGGGTCCCATCCCCAACATCCCGTTTTCGGTATGCAACGTGACCTGCTGATCGGGGTGGAGATAGCCGGCGACGCTGGTGGGCAGCCCGATGCCGAGATTGACGATCGAGCCGACGGGGATGTCGCGGGCAACGGCGGCTGCCATTTCCGCACGGGTGAGGGGCTTGCGGTCGACATACTCGCGAGCGGTGGTCATGACACCTTCCTTTGGTTGTTTGATCGCCGTAGCACGCGATCGACGTAGATGCTTGGCGTGACAACGTGTTCGGGGTCGATACCCCCGACATCGACGACGTCGGAGACTTCAACGATGGTGGTGGCCGCCGCGGCCGCCATCACGGGATTGAAGTTCCGGGCGGTCTTTCGGTAAACCAGGTTACCGATTCGGTCGGCGCGATGGGCGCGGATGAGAGCGTAGTCGCCACGGATCGGGTACTCGAGGACATACTCGCGGCCGTCGATGGTGCGAGTTTCCTTGCCTTCGGCCAACGGAGTACCGACGGCGGTGGGACAAAAGAACGCGCCGATACCGGCTCCGGCGGCACGAAGCCGCTCGGCGAGAGTGCCCTGGGGCACGAGTTCAAGCTCGATTTGGCCGGCGCGATAGAGGCGATCGAACACGTATGAATCTTCCTGGCGCGGAAAGGAACAAACGAACTTGCGTACCCGACCGGCGGCTAGCAAGGCGGACACACCGGTTTCGCCGGTGCCGGCATTGTTGCTGACGATGGTCAGGCCGGAGGCGCCTTGCTCGACGAGCGCTTCGATGAGGCTGAGAGGCATACCGGCCATGCCAAAACCACCGACCAAGATGGTGGCGCCGTCGTGGATGCCGGCGACCGCTTCGGCGGGGTTGTCAGTGATGGTCGGGGTCACGATGTTCCTCCTGTGCAGTTCGCCAAGACGATCGGGATGGCTCTTTATGCCGAAACTGAAAATAGTCAGACAGCCGGCGCTGCAACCCCGGCGGACTCGGGCGTGCGTTGAAGTTCCTTGACCAGGAACCAGGTAGTCACCGCAATGTAGGCGCCCCAGACGGCGACCGGTAGGTAAAACGCCAGCAACCCGTGGTAGGCGAATGGTCCGCTCTTGGTGAATGCCGGTCCGGCCGCGAAAAATATCGTCAGAGCGCCGGCGACCGTCAACCAAGTGAACCAGCGCGGCACCATCGGCTGGGGCCGGTCATCCATCAGTTCCACGATGGCCGTGGCACCCATCTCAATCGCCAGATAGATCCAGCCGAGGAGAAAGGCGAACCACGCCCAGTCATACCAGGACTGAATCACGTCAGCCCCGAACTCCGGCCGATAGGCGGCCACGATCCATGCGCAGCAGTTGAAGAAGACGATCAACGAGATGAACACACCGCACACCGCGGTGGTGTACGACCAGATTGGGTGGCGGCCTTCG
The DNA here is from genome assembly GCF_002101785.1 of Mycobacterium palustre. Taxonomy (GTDB): domain Bacteria; phylum Actinomycetota; class Actinomycetes; order Mycobacteriales; family Mycobacteriaceae; genus Mycobacterium; species Mycobacterium palustre. The sequence goes on along the minus strand of NZ_LQPJ01000102.1, from coordinate 137,418 downwards.
ACTTTCGACAACATGATGCCGAACGCGATCGACCCGGGCGTCAGTATCCCGGCGGCGATATAGAACAGCGTGCAGCCGAAGATGACACCCCAGTGGTGAGTGTCGGTGAACCACACCTTGGTCGCCTCCAAGCCCAAGTCCGCCCGCGCCGGCAGAATGAAGTGTGCGATCCCCAGCCAGCCGATCGCGGTGAGGGCGACGAAGATCCAGTTACACCAGAGCCCGATCTTGAGCGACTTGGTCCTGCCTTTGTCTGACACGACTACCCCTTTCACTGCGGACATTGCGGATCGGCAACGGTCGGCAAAGCGTCACCCGACCGGTGGGGTGAGGAACCAAAAGCCGCCAATCAGCGCGATCACGACGACGATCCATCCTTCGAAGACGGCTCGCACCGACTGCGGCGCACAGCGAAGTTCCATGAAGTCCAACATCACGTATCGCACTTTCAGGGCGGCGATCAAAAAGATTCCGGCCACCGCGGCAGCGGGACTGAACACATCGTTCGACAGCACCCAGGTCGTCACCACCGTCAACGCGATCAGGACAAGCCAGACTTTGGTGACCCGTTCACGCAGCACGGCCATCAGGCCGCCCTCATCAGATAAAGCAACGGGAACAACACGATCCACAGCAGATCGACCAGATGCCAGAAGGAGGCTGCGCATTCGGGCACCGCTCGCGTGCTGCTGTGGTAGCAGCCACGCCGCGATCGCATCCATACGTAGGTCAACAGCGCGGTACCCAGCACGACGTGCAACAAATGAACACCAGTGAGCGTGAAGTACCACATGAAGAAGCCGTTGGTGCCGGGCGTGATGCCGTGGGTGATTTTCTGGAAGTACTCAATTGACTTCGACACCATGAACAAAGCGCCGGTGAGCACTCCGGCGAGCAGGTAACGCGGTGCTCGGGCGACAAGGTCAGCTTTGAGGGCCTGTATCGCCAAGGCAACCGTCCACGAGCTGGTCAGCAGGATCAGCGTGTCCATGCCGCCCAAATCCATGTTGAGTGTGTGCCGCGACGCCTCGAAGACTCCCGGGTGCTGGCGGCGTTCAGCCATGAAGCTGCCGAACAGGATTGCGAAGACGAGCGAGTCTGCGCCGATGAGGGCCCAAATGCCCTCCACGCCAGGCAGCCGCCCACGCCTCGTGGAGTGGGTGGAGAGGGCAGCCACGGCGACTATCCGGCCACCGGCGCGCGGTACGCTGCGGCAACGGCAGAGCAGCCAACGTCGGCATCCATCGTCATCGGGCACTCCAAGTGTCACGCGCTGTGTGCGCGTGGATTCCTGCCATCCTCGCCCTAGCACCGCAGCCAGTGCTTCGCCCCTAGGGGCACCATTGCTGCCCCTTCTGGGGGAAACCGGCGGCATCGCGGGGATCGGGCCGAAGTCCTGCGCGATAGTCACAAGGTCGCGAGCTGACGAACCGCCCGTGCCGCCCATATCGTTGCCACTCACCGGTCAAAAGCGATGGCGGCGGTGAGGGCGACGATGCGTTGCAGGACGGTGCGGCGGCTTGTCGCCGAGGCTGAAGACGCGTTATCGCGCATCGGATTTCTCGCGTGCGGGGCCAGGGCGTAGTAGTTTGACGCCGGGCGCCGGCAAGACCGGCTTCGGTCGTCCGGCGTGGGGCCCTTCCCGCCCCTAATCCACGACGTTCCGTCCGTCGCTGCTCGGGTTCGGTTCGAGCACCGGGCATCACCCACGATGCAACGGCCCTGACGATCCGGGGCCTCGCCCTTTAGAGGTACCTCAACAGGGTGAACTTTATGGTCTGACCATAATAACAATTGAACTTGCATGTTGGCGCGATCACCCTGTACGTGACAGCTATCACATAGTCACCACAGTTCGCACTGCGTCACTGACGAGGAGGCTAAATGCCAGCGATCGACTACCGCGAGCTCTACGTCGGAGGTCAATGGACACATCCCGCCACGGCGGACACGATCGCTGTGCATTCCCCGACCACCGAAGAGTTGATCGGATCGGTGCCGCGGGCAAGCGAGCCGGATGTCGACGCCGCGGTGGCTGCTGCCAGGGCGGCGTTTGACGAACCCGGCGGGTGGGCCTCCTGGCACCCGAAGCAGCGGGGCGAGGCGCTGGAGCAATTCGCCGCCGAGCTGGACGCGCGCGGTGCTGAGACTGCGGCACGGGTCTCCATGCAGAACGGCATGCCCATCTGGTTGGCCCAGCAATTCGAAACGATCTTCCCTCCCCTGCTGCTGCGCTACTACAGCGACGTGATGAACAGTGCTCCTGTTGAAGAAGAGCGCCCTGGCATGCTCGGTGGCACCTCGTTGGTCTCCCGACAGCCTGTCGGGGTGGTCGGCGCGATCGTGCCGTGGAATGTTCCGCAGGGCATTTCTTTCCTCAAGGTCGCGCCCGCCTTGGCCGCCGGTTGCACGGTGGTGCTCAAGCCTGCAGAGCAAACCGTGCTCGACGCCTTCCTGATGGCAGAGGCCGCCGTGGCCGCCGGACTGCCGGCCGGTGTCCTCAATGTCGTGCCCGGCGGCGCTGACATCGGCGCCTACCTCGTGTCTCATCCCGGCATCGACAAAATCTCTTTCACCGGATCGACCACCACCGGCCGGGCCATCGCTGAAACGTGTGGTCGATTGCTTCGTCCGGTAACACTGGAGCTCGGCGGCAAGTCGGCGGCCATCGTGCTCGATGACGCGGATCTAGGTGCGTCGATCGAATCCTTCTTCGGAGCCACGTTGCTCAACAACGGGCAGATTTGCTGGCTCAGCACCCGGGTACTCGCTCCGCGCAGTCGATACACCGAAATCGTAGACACCATTACCGATTTGGCTCGCTCGCTCACTATCGGCGACCCCTTGGACCCCAAAACCAAAATCGGCCCGCTGGTGTCGAGCCGTCAGCGCGAGCGCGTGGAAGGATACATCGCGAAGGGGAAGCTGGAAGGCCGGCTGACTACGGGCGGCTCGCGACCGCCGGGTTTTGACCAGGGCTGGTTCGTGGAGCCGACAGTGTTTGCCGACGTTGACAACAACGCGACAATCTCCCGCGAAGAAATCTTCGGACCGGTGTTGTCGGTCGTCCCCTACGGCGACGAGAGCGAGGCCATCGCGATCGCCAACGATTCCGCCTACGGCCTCGGCGGAACGGTATGGTCCTCCGACGCCGGGCGCGCCACTGAGGTCGCACGCAAGGTGCGTTCGGGCACGGTCGGCGTCAACCACTACGTCAACGAGCCCGTCGCGCCGTTCGGCGGTATCAAGGACAGCGGCATGGGCCGAGAACTCGGACCCGAGGGCCTGCACGCATACCAGGTTTACAAGACGATCTACCTGCCGCCGGCTTGAGTGGAAAGGACAACGGTGTCTATGACTGATCACGACGAAGCGATCGAACGAAGCCGCGAGATCGTCAGTGTTGCAGCCGAGTTGCTTGCGACGGACGAAATCTGCCCACTACCGGCCCACGGAGATCTGAAGTCCAGCAACACCGCGCTGAAAACAACCCGGCAAGCACTCATGCGGGCCCTCGACGGAGGCGCCGAGGCAACGACGGGGATCCCCAGGGCCAAGGCCACCGCCCTAGTACTGAACACCGTTGCCGCCGAGGCAGCTGTCAAGGATGGGCTGATCCAACGACGTGCTGAGAAGGTGCTCGGAGTCCGCGAGGCCCTGTCCAGGCTGCGCAATGCGCCGTCGACCTCCGCCCTGGCCGAGCGCGCGCCAATCGAGGCACGCCAGATCGGGTTTCGGCGGGCCCTTTTTTCCAAAATCGAGCAAGGGATTTGGCTCGCTCGCACCGCGTTCGCAGTTGATGATCCCGACTTCGCCGAAGAAATTGTCGCTATCGGCCGTGCCAATCCACGCCGCCTCAACGGGCCACTGATCGAAAGTGAGATGGTACGCCGGGGTACGCCAATGGTGGTCGCCGATCCGCAGTCGAACCCTCGCGTGCACGCCGAATTCGTCCGGTACAGCCGGACCATTAGCTACGTCGCCGCCCCGGTCACCGCCTGGGGAGTTCCGGTGGCGATGATGCATGCTGATCGCGATACCGACTGTGCCGTAGACAATTTCGATCGCTACATATTGGGCACGTACACCGAGGGCCTCGGTATGGCGATCGAGCGGGCCCAGCTGATGGAGCGGCTGCGGGCGGTCCGTCAGGCGACCACCGATTACCTGGCGGGAGTCCAGGCAATAGCCGACGACTTCACCGCCGACGTTCTCGACATTGCCGAACTTGGCCTTGCGGCACAGGGTGGAACAGGCAGGGCGCAAGCTCCCCCGCCACGCGATGAGCGCGGCGAGCGTCTGACACCCCGCGAATGGGACGTGTTGCGAAACCTTGCCTCCGGCAAGACGAATGCCCAGATCGCCAACGGGCTGTTCGTCACCGAGGGCACGGTCAAGTCGCACGTAAAGCACATCTTGCGGAAGCTCGGCGCGAGCAACCGGACCGAAGCGGTGGCGCGCTGTCACCAGCTTATGGCGGGCGCCGGACCCGCCAAAGCCGGCTGACCGACACCACCACAGTTTCATTCATAAGCGGGCGCTCGCATCTGGCGACCCCTTCGCAAAGGACTTGCGACCGCTAGAAGCGGATCAGTCCACGAATGTTGCGGCCCGACAACATGTCCTCATAGCCCTGATTGATATCGTCCAGGGCGTATTCCCGAGTGATCAACTCGTCGAGCTTCAACTCGCCGAGTGCATACATCTCGAGGTAGCGCGGGATGTCGTGGCGGGGGTTTGATGAGCCGAACAACGAGCCGTGGATTGACTTCTCGTAGAGCATGAGCTCGAACAGCGACCCGCTCATGGTCATTTCGGTGGGATGGCCGATAGCGGTGACGACGACCTTGCCGCGGCGGCCGACGAGGCTCAAAGCTTCAGCCACGTAAGCGCCCTCGGCATGATCGGTCGTTATCACGCATGCGTCAGCCATGACGCCACGCGTCAACTCGGTGATCAATGTCTGCGCCTCGGCGACATCAGCAACGGTGTGGGTGGCACCGAACTCGAGCGCCTTCTTGCGTTTGTACTCGACCGGGTCGATCGCCACAATGAACCGGGCGCCCGCACGTTTGGCTCCCTGGAGTGCGTTGGCGCCGATGCCCCCGATCCCCATGACCGCGACGGCGTCACCGGGGCGCACCCCGGCCGTGTTCACGATGCTGCCGTACCCGGTGGGAACGCAGCAGCCGATCACCGCGGCGCGGTCCAGCGGACTGCCCTGGTCAACTTTGACGACCGAAGCCGTGGGCGCAACGGTGTACTCGGCGAACGACCCCAGAAGGCACATTTGTCCCAGATCCTTGCCGCGCGCGTGGAAACGGTAGGTGCCGTCCAGCTGCGGGCCCTGGATGACATGGGCGCCGAGGTCGCACAGGTTCGTCATACCGCGCGCACAGTGCGAGCACCGCCCGCACGCCGGCAAGAAGCTGAGCACCACTGAGTCGCCCTCGGCGACCTCCGTGACGCCTGGCCCCACCCCGGCAATAATGCCGGCCCCTTCATGGCCGCCGACGAAGGGCAGTGGAACTGGAATGTCTCCAGTCACCAGGTGGTAGTCGGAATGACACAATCCGCTGGCGACGAGCTTGATCAGAACCTCGCCCTCCTTGGGAGGATCAAGCTCGACCTCTTCGACCTGCCACTTCTCATTGGTCCCCCACAGGACCGCGGCCTTAGTCCGCACAGCGCACCTTTCGTCCAATGCCGAGACGTCTCGATCGCAATCGTCACCCGATCGGCACTGCGCAGGCATCTCCCTCAAGGGGTGTATTGGGATCCGAAATGAGATAGGGAGCCGGTTGAGGTTTCTAGAAGTAGCGGGGGAACCGGCTCCAGTCCGGCGCCCGTTTCTCCAGAAAGGCGTCACGGCCCTCGACGGCCTCGTCGGTCATGTAGGCCAGCCGAGTCGCCTCGCTGGCAAAGATTTGCTGGCCGACGAGTCCGTCGTCGAGCAGGTTGAACGCGAATTTGAGCATGCGTTGGGCCTGGGGGGATTTGGCGTTGATCGCCGCAGCCCACTGAAGGCCGACGGTTTCCAACTCGGCATGGTCGACGACGCGGTTGACCGCGCCCATCTCGTGCATCTGCTCGGCGGTGTAGGACTCGCCCAGGAAGAAGATCTCGCGGGCGAACTTCTGCCCCACCTGCTTAGCGAGGTAGGCACTGCCGTAGCCGCCGTCGAAGCTGCCGACGTCGGCGTCCGTCTGCTTGAACCGGGCATGTTGGCGGCTGGCTAAGGTCAGGTCGCACGTCACGTGCAGGCTGTGGCCGCCACCGGCTGCCCACCCGCTGACCAGGCAGATCACCACCTTGGGCATGAACCTGATCAACCGCTGAACCTCCATGATGTGCAGCCGCCCGGCGCGTGCGGCATCGACGGTGTCGGCTGTTTCTCCGGAGGCGTACTGATAGCCGCTGCGTCCGCGGATGCGTTGATCACCACCGGAACAGAACGCCCAACCGCCGTCCTTTGGGGAAGGCCCGTTGCCGGTCAGCAGCACCACACCGACGTCTGGAGACATCCGCGCATGGTCGAGCGCGCGATACAACTCGTCGACGCTGTGCGGACGAAACGCATTACGGACATGCGGCCGGTTGAATGCGACCCGGACAGTAGGTTGCTTAACACCGTCGAGCACATGCCGGTGATAGGTGATGTCGGTGAGTTCCTCGAAGCCCTCGATAAGCTGCCACAGCGACGGGTCGAACGGGTTATCGGTCACGGTGTGAATCTAGGCGCGGCTTTGCGACAGGACACCATCGGGTGAAACCCCACCTTTTAGCGGACAAAAATGCACCACGCCGAGAAGCATGGCAGCGAATGAGCCCTGCGTCGTGAGGCGACTTGCTATGGTCTGACCATAGTAATCATTAATGCTGCCTAATCCTTTTGGGCTACGAAGTGGTGCAGGTCACATATACTAGTCTTCGCAGGTCATCGACGCGCTGGCGGCGCTGGTCGTACTGCGCGAACGTGGCACGGGAGGAGGTTGGATGAGCCAGCTCGTACAGTCGGCCCCCGACGTATTTGACTGCATCGAGCAGGCCTGGGAAATCGTGCGAACGACCGAACAGCTGGTCGGGGTCGACGATCTCTGCCCAGCCCAACCCAGGCCTGAAACTCATGCTGCTGACGCCGCGTTGTCGGCGGCGCGCCAAGCCCTGACCCGCCGGCTCGAACTCACCAGCGTGACGCGGAACATCGGCGATCAAACGTCCTTGGCGGCACTGGCACTCCGGGCCGAACAGACCCAGGTTGCACTCAAAGATGCGCTCTTAAAGCTGCAGTCCCAGCAGGTGGAGAGCGCGCAGAATGCGCTCAACGGACTTCGCACCGCGACCTCGGCTGCCACGCTGGTCGAGCGCATCCCGACCGAGGTGTACCGGATGGGCTTTTCCCGGGTGCTCTTCTCCCGCATTCAAAACGGGTGGTGGGTGACCTGCTCGGCCTTCGCCGGGGCGGACCAGGAGATGGCATCGAAAATGGTCGAAGCGGGCCTCGCGCACCCTCGGCAACTGGTCAACCCGCTAGTTGAATCGGAGATGGTTCGGCGCGGCTCCCCCATCTTGGTCGCCGACCCGCAGAGCGACCCCCATGTCCATCCCGAACTGGTCGCGGTAACCCAGACCGCGGCCTATGTGGCGGCACCTGTGTTCTGCTGGGGCAAGCCGATCGGCCTGGTGCACGCAGACCGGCACACCCACGCACATGGCGTAACAGAGTTCGACCGGGACGTCCTGGGATTGTTCGCCGCGGGCCTCGGGCTGGCCTTCGAGCGCAATCTAATGGCAGGTCGACTCCGGGCTATGCGCCAGGCGGCGGAGGAACACATGCGGCGCGCAGGTTCACTAGCCGACGACTTCACCCTTGACGTGATCGAATCGGCAGCACCAGTGCTGTCTCAGGTGGACGACCTTATCGGCCTGGATCCGTCGGCGCCGCTGGGTGGCGGCGATGACGACAGTCACTTGCTGAGTGAGCTGAGCTCCCGGGAAGCAGAGGTCCTGCGCGCGATCGCGGCCGGCAAGACGAACGCCCAGGTCGCCGCATCGCTGTTCGTCACGGAGGGGACGGTGAAGTCCCACGTCAAGCACATCCTTCGCAAATTGGGTGCCTCCAACCGGACGGAAGCTGTTGTCAAGTACCACCGGGCCCGACAAGCGCGCGGTAGAACGCAGTCGGACCAGGGGTAGGGCAGTTCCTTCCGGCGGGAGATGCGCTGACAGCAGCAGGCTGCCGGCGCCAATGTCGTGCAGAACTTACGCAGAGCGTTGCATGCGGTATCCGCCGCGGACATGTTGAACCATAGGTGGATGTATCAGCGATTACAGCCCATATAGCATCGCGTCGACCGCCATCACATCGGAGGTGAGGATCATCGTTGCAGGGGCAGCAGGTGACGCACCGACCCCCGCGCGCACCCGTGACCCGGAACGCAAGGCCCGAATCATGGCCGCCGCTGCGGACCTCGTGGCGCGCAAGGGGTATCACGCGGTGTCGATGTCCGAGATCGGTTCGGCGGCAGGAATCACCGGATCGGGTGTTTACCGCCACTTTGATAGCAAGTCGGCGGTTCTTGTCGCACTGTTCGACCGGGTCATCGATGACTTATTGCGCGACGAGCAGCAAATTCTGCAGACCACCAGCGACCTCGCCCGGGCACTCGACCAACTGATCGCCGGCCAAGTCGAATTCGTGGTCAGCGACCGGGAATTGGCGCAGGTATACCACAACGAGATCAATAACCTGCCGGGTGAGGATCGACGCCGACTGCGCCGCAAACAGCGGCTCTACCTTGAGGAGTGGGTCCACTTGGTCGACGAACTGCGCGAGGATCTCAGCGACGCCGACGCACGCACCGTGGTGCATGCCGCGATCGGGGCTATTCAGTCAACGCTGTTCCACGGCATCGGATTGGCCGAGGACCGGCTCCGGGAGTTGCTTACTGACGCCGCCCGCGCGGTGCTCGGGATCACCGGCTGAACGCCCGGGCACGAACAACCCCGCTATCGCGACCAGCGCCACGGCCAACGCGATGCTTGCCAGCGTGCACGCCATAATCAGCGCCGACGACGTGCCCTTGGAGTGCAGGGCGATGATCGTGGGCATGCCGGCGCCGAAGTTGGCTCCGAAGAAAGTGACCGGAAAAATCACGAACAGCCCGAGCAACTGCCACCAGGCGGTGGCGCGGGCCCGCAGCTGCGCGGCCACCACGGTAAAGCAGATGACCTGAACGGCCTCGAGAATCCCGATGACCAACGGGTAGTTGAAGATTCGCAATACGTGCGGTCCCCAGTAGCTGTAAGTGCCGGCGTTGATGCCGAATATTTCGAAGGCGGCCGACATGGCCAATTCGATACCGGCGAAGATGAACAGCTTCCTGCGGGTCACCGTTCCCCGCCAAACTTCGCGGGCGAAGAACACGGCCGCCACGGCGTACAGCACGACGTACCCGCTGTGTGTCCAGATCGGCTGCGGGATATCGAAGGCGGTGAAGTGCGTGACCATCCCATGGGTCGAGTAGAAGTACAGCATAAAAGCCACGTCGTAGAGCGGCTCACCGAACGCCCCCACCGCGGCGGCGAACACCATAAACACGTAAAAGGGGGTGCGCTCGCGCATTCCCATTCTGACGGCCAACACGAGGATGACCGCGGTCAACCCCCAACTGGCGTAGTTCAAAATGGCTTGCGCGGTGAGGTTCAATGGGTGATCGATCGGTGGCATGAGCCCCAAGCTATGACGCCGCTCACACTGCGGCTCTACCACTCCGGGGGATTTAGCTCCCCCGCCAGGGAGTAAAAGCGCCCGGCCGTACGCCGGCCGTGTCAGGCTGCCAGCGTGTACGTGGACGGCAATGTCGGCGGCGGCATCGACGGCACCGGCGGGGCGGATTTCGATGTTCTTTCCGACCAGGTCGCTGCGGCCGAGCGGATTGGGCTGGACGGCGTCTGGTCGACTGAGGTGAGTCGAGACCCGTTCTTGCCCCTGCTTGTTGCAGCTCAGAAGTCCTCCACCTTGCTGCTGGGAACCGCTGCAGCGGTGGCATTTGCGCGCAACCCGATGACGATGGCTGCGGTGGCCAATGACTTGAACACGTTCTGCCGGGGCCGGTTCGTCCTTGGCCTGGGTTCGCAGATCCGGGCGCACATCGAGCGACGGTTCAGTATGCCCTGGTCGGCGCCGGCTGCGCGGATGCGCGAATACATCCTGGCGCTGCGAGCTATCTGGACCAGTTGGCACACGGGCGGCAAACTGGACTTCCGCGGCGACTACTACCAGCACACGCTGATGACGCCGATGTTCCGGCCCGAACCGAACCCGTTCGGGTCGCCACGGGTGATGCTGGCAGCAGTGGGCCCGAAGATGACCGCCGTGGCCGCCGAAGTCGCCGACGGGCTGCTCCTGCATGGCTTCACGACGGCACGGTATCTGCGGGAAGTGACGATGCCGGCGGTGCACGCGGGGTTGCGCGCCGCCGATCGCAGCCGGGCCGATTTCGCCGTGTGCTACCCGGGATTGGTCATCACGGCCGACGACGAGCGGGGATATCTCGAAGCGGTGCAGCGGGTGCGCCGGCAGATCGCCTTTTACGCGGCCACACCCGCGTACCGTGCGGTCATGGACCTCCACGGATGGGGGGACCTGCACACCGAACTGCACAGGCTATCCAAAATTGGTGACTGGGCCGCCATGACGGCGATGATCGACGACGACGTCCTGTCCACCTGCGCCGTCATCGGGGAGCCGAAACATGCAGGCGCCGAGATCGTTCGACGCTTCGGCGAGCTAGTGGATCGCTTTACCCTTTACACGCCCTACCCCCTCGACCAAGCCGCGCGGTCCGCCGTCGTCGAGGGGATCAAGCAAGCCGGTTAAGCGCTCGCCTGCGCCGCAGCGGATTCCAATAAGAACTGGCCGATGTAGGTTCGGGTTTGGTCGGCGTTGAGCGGCTGGAACATCGACGCCGCCGCATCGCGGTAGAGACGCTCAAAGATGGAGCCCCGGCGAAACGACTCGCCGCCCACCATGCTCATAGCCCGCTGGGCCATGTGCATCACGTTCTCGGCCACGTAGGTCTTGGCCAAGCCCAGGTAGGGAAAACGCAATTCGGGCGCCCAGTCCTTGTCCCGGCCATTGATCAGATCCTCACACGTCTGGTAGAGCACCCGCCGGGACTGCTCCACCCGGGACGCCATGTCCCCAATGCCGTCGATGATGTGGCCGACGTTTTTCACCTCCGTGTCTGCGGCCACGATTGCACCGAAGGTCGCACCCAGATGCTTCTTGGACAGCTTGGCTACGGACTCTTCCAGGATGCGCTGCTGCATCCCGTAATAGATGCTGGCGAACATCAAGGAAGCCCACTCGAGCACGCCAAACGCGCCGGCCCGCCAAATTGAGATGAAGCCGTCCTCGGGCACGAAGTAACCGTCGAAGTGGATGACTTGAGTGCCGGTCGCGTGCATACCCAATGCGTCCCAGGTCTTCTCGATCCGAAGGCCGTCGCCGACGCCGTTCTCGTCGACCTTGAAGTCACCGATGAAGAATTTTTCAGCGGCGACCCGAGCGTCGAAGGTATCCGGCAGATTGCCGTCGGCATCGGTTTCGGTGGCGTTGGTGGTGACGATGTCGGCGGCCTCGCATAGGGTGCCCCAGGTCTTCTTGCCGTAGAGCTTCCAGCCACCGCCGGGCTGTGGCACGGCGCGCATGTCGGCCAAACCAGAGAATCCCGCGCGCTTCTCGGAGAACGGGCCGAAGATCAGGTCACCGTCGGCGACCCGGCCCAGCCAGTACTTGTTCTGTTCCTCGGTCATCAAGTTGCCGGCAATCCCGACCATGATGTAGTGCATGTTGTACGCGAGCGTGATTGCCGAGTCGCCGCGCGATAGTTCGGACACCACCTTCGACACCTGCAGGATGTTGCCGCCGGGACCGCCGAACGCCTTGGGCACCGGCAAACCACCGAGTCCGGACTTCTTGAACACGTCGATCGAGGGGTAGGCGAAGGTGTTCTCGGCGTCGTACTTGGGGCCGATCTCGCGGAAGTACTGCGAGACCTCCTGCGCCTTGGCGAAGTATGGGGCGAATTCCTCGTCCGTCATGTCTTGCTGCAGCATGATCTCTCCATCGTCAATTGGCGGTGACTGAGGCCGATGCTGCCCTTCGCGGGACGTGCGCACACCCCTCACAGGGGGTAACTCGCTCCAACAACAGGGGAGCCCCTCCCCCATTGGGGCGGTCGGTTTCCTCCCGTCGGTAGTCGCCGCTGCCAGACTCCGCTCCTAGCGTCGAATGCATCGTTCCCACCAGAAGGAGAAACGCGCGTGAGCCACGCATTCGCGGTCAAATGGTTGAAGGCGTTCCGGGAAAGCGCAGAAGCAGTGGTCGCCCTCTACGCGGACGACTTCCTGTTCGAAGACCCCATCCTGGGCCAGTCGATCACCTCCAAGGAGGAATTGCTGCGGGTCTTCGCTCCCTACGCAAACAAGGACACCGAGAACGGCATCGGTATCAACAACTTCCGCATCGACGAGGTAGTGGGCGATGAGAAGGCGGCCATCTACCGCTGGACGTGGCACGCACCGACAGCGGCGGCGTTCGTCGGTGTGCCAACCAACGGTAAGGTGCCCGGCACCCGCGGGATCACCTTCCACATCTACGACACCGACGGCCGGATCAAGCGCGAGGAGAGCTTTTGGGACTGCGCGACCGCGGTGCGCGACCTCGGATTGCCGGTCGACCCGACCGCCGTCGCCAAGCTGCCGGCACTGGTCTGAGAGGAACTTAGATGACTTTCGCCACCGACCACGCCGACCGCTGGGTCACCGCGTTGACGTCCGACACCGCCGCCGCGGTGAACCTTTATGCCGACGACTTGGTTTATGACGATCATGCCGACTCCGATCACATGATTGACACCGCGATCACCAAGGCGGAGCTCCAACCGCGGTTGGCCCCATTTGCCAACAAGGACAGCCACAATGGTGCGGGCATCCACCACTTCACCGCCACCGAGGCGTTCCAGCTGGCCGGCGTGAACGGTAATCCGGCCGTGGTGATCCTGTGGAACTGGACAGGCGAGGGGCTGGATACCTACCGCGGCGTGCCCACCGGGGGGAAGACGTTGCACACGCGCGGAATCACCTGGCACCAGCTGGACAGCGACGGCAAGATCGCCCGCGAGACCACGTACTGGAACGACACCCCGGTGTTGCAGGAACTCGGCCTGCCGATCATCACCCCGGAGTACTGGGTGGAGGGCTTCGACCCCGCGGCGCTGACGCCCCAGTGAAACGGCACCAGTGAATCTGGAGGCCCGCGGCATGTGGGGAGTGCTGCCCGATGTTCTCGATCGGGCCTGCACTTACTACGCCGGGCAGGTGGCGATCATCGACGGTGATCGGCACCTGACGTATCGGCAACTGCAGCAACTGCGGAACCGGATCGCCCACGCGCTTATCGCCTCTGGCGTTCAAAAGGGCGACCGCGTCGGGTTGTTAATGCCCAATTGCCTGGAGTTCATCCCCGCACAGCACGGGATCTGGGCGGCGGGTGCGGTGTTGGTGCAGATGCCCACCCGAGCCGCCGCGGACGGGTTCCGAAGCAACCTGGCCCAAACCGACGCGACCACGCTGATCTATCACGCAAAGTTCGAAAGCGCAGTGGCCAAGATCAGAGCCCAATTACCCAAGCTGCAGAACGTGATTCGCGTCGGCGCCCCAGACAACATCGAGGTCGATGCCCTCGACTTCGACCAAGTCGTCGATACCCAGCCCGCCACCCGTCCCGAAGTCCGGATCGACGAGCACGAGGAGGCGTATGTACTTTTCACCTCCGGGAGCACCGGAGAGCCCAAAGGTGTTGTCAATTCCCATTTCACCTGGAGCTACTACAGCATCTCCGCGGGCTTAGAGATCGGCGATATCGCGTTCGGCGAGGTGTTCGCCCACGGCGCGCCGCTGACCCACTTCACGCAAATCTTCGTCATGCCCACCTTGCTTCGCGGTGGCACCAACGTAATGCTGCCAGGTCTGGAAGTCGGAGGCCTGCTGGCGAACGTCCAGCGTCATCACATCACGGCCACCGCGTTGGTGCCCACCATCATCTACCTCCTGCTCGATCACCCGCATCTTGCCGAGTTCGATCTCGGCTCGCTGCGAACCGTGATCTACGCGGGCGCCCCCATCACACCCGAACGGCTGCGCGAGGCCCTCGAGACGTTCGGCCCGATCTTCATCCAGACGTACGCCGGCACCGAACAGGGTTACGTGTCGTGCCTACGCAAACACGAACACCTGCGCATCGGGACCGAAGACGACGAGCGATGGACCGCACGGCTTGCCTCGGCTGGGCGGCCGATGTTTCAGGTCCAGCTCACCATCCGGGACGACGAGGACCGCGAGCTGCCAATCGGCCAGACCGGAGAGATCTGTTCACGCCAACTCGGGCAGATGGTGGGCTACCTGGACTCGGCGCGCAACCCCGAGACGCTGCGCGACGGCTGGGTACACACCGGGGATATCGGCTACCTCGACGAGAGCGGTTTCCTTTACATCGTCGACCGCAAGAAAGACATGGTTATCAGCGGTGGTTTCAACGTGTTTCCGCGGCAGGTCGAAGACGTGCTGTCCACCCACCCGGCTGTGGCTCAGAGTGCCGTGATCGGAGTGCCCCACCCGAAGTGGGGCGAGGCCGTGGTCGCGGTCGTGGTTACACACGCCGGCGAAAGCACCGGGCCTGCGCTGGAAGCGGCACTGATCAACCATGTCAAGGCGGCGCTCGGCTCCGTTCCCGCACCCAAGTCCGTCCTATTCGCCGACGAACTCCCGCTCAACCCGGCCGGCAAGGTCGACAAGAAAGCCATTCGCAAGTCCCACTGGCAGGGTCGTGCCCGCCAAATCGGCTGACGCAAAGGAGCTGTCATGACCAACCACTACTCCATGTACATCGACGGCAAGTGGGTCGATGGCGACGAGGTGTACGAGATCCGCAGCCCCGCAACCGAAGAGCTGGTGGCCACGGTCGCCAAGGGCACCACCGAACACGTCGATGCTGCCGTTGCCGCGGCCAAAGGCACCTTCGAACAGGGCATCTGGCGACGCACACCGCCGAAAGAGCGCGCAGCGTTGATCAACACCGTCGCAGAACGGCTGGCCGCTCGAACCGACGAGCTCGCTGCCCTGCAGAGCCGGGAGAACGGCGCCACCATCCGCATCACGGGCGCGCTGCACGTCGGATTATCGGTGGGCCAACTGCAGTACTTGGCCGCCATCGTGGATCAATATGAATGGGAGACAACGGGTCCCGCGATCGAGCCGGTGCCGGCCGCTGGAATCGTCGTGCGCGAACCGATTGGGGTCGTGGCCGCGATTGTGCCGTGGAACATCCCACTACTGACCGCCGTGTGGAAGGTCGGGCCCGCTTTGGCCGCCGGAAATTCAGTAGTGCTCAAGCCCGACGAGCACGCGCCCGTGCTTCCGCTGGAATTGGCGCGCGAATTCGAGGCCGCAGGGCTGCCTCCTGGGGTGCTCAATGTCGTCACCGGCGACGGCGAACCGGTGGGAGCTTACCTCTCGGGCCATCCGGACGTGCGCAAGGTCGCATTCACCGGCTCGACCGCGGTCGGCAAGAGCATTCTGCGGCAGTCGGCCGACTCCATCCGGCGGGTGACCCTCGAACTCGGCGGCAAAGGCGCCAATGTCATCCTCGACGATGCCGACATCGACATGGCCGTCGACGGCGCGCTATTCGCGTGCATGGCCAACAACGGGGAAGCGTGCGAGGCAGGCACCCGGCTGCTGATTCCGGCGAGCCGCCGCGATGAAATCGTCGGCAAGCTCGTCGAGCGGGCCGCCACGCTACGGCTCGGCGATCCGCTGGCCGCGACAACCCACGTCGGGCCCATCATTTCAGCGACTCAGCGCGACCGGATCCTGGACTACTTCCGCATCGGGCTCGAAGAGGGTGCGACGATCGCCCTCGGTGGCCGAGCGCCGTCGGGCCCCGAGTTCAACAAGGGCTATTGGATCGAGCCGACGATCTTTGTCGACGTCACCAACGATATGCGCATCGCGCGCGACGAGGTGTTCGGGCCCGTGCTGGTGGTGCTGACCTATGACTCCGTCGACGAGGCGGTCAAGATCGCCAACGACACCAATTACGGCCTGTCCGCCGGCATTTGGGGTAGCGAGGAACGGGCCCTAGAGGTGGCCAGGCGCCTCGATGCGGGCATGGTATGGGTGAACAACTGGCACGTCATTCACCCCGCGTACCCGTTCGGCGGCTTCAAGGAAAGCGGGTTGGGCCGCGAGGGCGGTCCGCACTCGATCGACGAGTACGTCGAGGAAAAGTTCATCTCGCTGGACCGTTCCGGGGGGATTGAGAACAAGGCCTTCGCCATCGTCATCGATCCTGCGCAGACGCGAAACTGAGGCATGGCACCACTTTCGTCCAACAGAGTTCGGAGATGACCATGTGCGACGTTGACATCGACCTGACCCAGAGTCGGCCGCTGCGGCTCGGGATCGCGCTGAGCGATGGGATCCACTGGGATAGCGATGCCGCGGCCGAGCGCATCCGCGGCGTTGACCTGGCCGACATCGCGCGCAAGTCGGTAAATCGCCGGCGCGACCAACCCGATGTCGATGTCGTCGCCGACATCGACATCGTCATCGCCGCCGAGGCGCGCACCGCGCGCGCGATGCTCGACGCCAGCTTCGACGAAACAAGAGAGCGCACCTTGCTTTACGTCGGCACCCCGTCAGGGCTGGCGTCGCTCATCACCGATATCCACGCGCTCGGCATCGTCGACGGCGCTGTCCTGATTCCGCGGACAACCCAAGCAGCGATCCTCATCCGCGACGCCGTTCTGCCCCTCCTGCAAACCAGCCTGCAGCTACCCGCGCCGGGCCGGGAGGCACGCCCGGCTTGAACGCGTGACCGTTCTAGCCAGCGTTACCGAAAAAGCCGCTTGACTCGATAGCGACCAGCGTGCGCATCACCAACGCTGTTGTGGTCCGGTCGATTTCGTCGACCGCCCCACTGAGCCCCCGCACCACCGAGACCCTGGGATGGCATCCAAATCGGCGGCAATGTCGGCGAGTTGCGTTGCGCCACTATCGCCGAGCCGTGCCCTCACGACATCTACGAGAAGTGACCTCAGCGATCTTTGAGCACCCAAGCGATGGCCTGCGCCCGATTCACCGCGCCATACTTCCGCAAAATGTGCTTGACGTGCGATTTCACCGTGCCCTCGGTGATGACCAAACGATCGGCGATGTCCTGATTGGTCGCTCCGGTCGCCATTAGCTCGAACACCTCGGCCTCGCGCTCGGTGAGTTCCACGCCGCAGGGTCCAGCACCGGGTTCGCGGTCCTCGGCCATCCGCGCAGACTCCACCCCAGACTCGCACAGCTCATCGATCCGGTCCACGGCCCCGAAAAAAAGTTCGCGCACATTGTCACGCTGGACGCGCAAGCGCTCGAGCAGCACCGCTCTCTCGTAGATGTGGCTGAAGCCGTCAGCGAATGCCCATAGAACGTCGCGATCTGACTCGTCGACCCTCCGGGGCAAGGGATGGTGATCGGTGTGCAGGAACCCGATGACGTCTTCGCCGAGTACCAGCGGCGCCACGACGTATGAGCGAGACTGTCCCGCCGCCACGATCAGTGGACGATATACCGGGGCGTTGGACGTGTCATAGACGAGTGAGGGGCGTCGCCGCGACAGCATCTGTGCTTCTGGAGCCGTTTTTGTCAACGGGACTCGCTGATTGATCCATTCGCTGAACCAGGACGTTGTCGTACTACCACCGCGGTCATGCAAGATCAGAGGTTTCCAACTACGGTTCTCGACCTTCGACAGCACCGCCCGGTGAAAACCGCAGCGCAACACCAACTCCTCGCAGACATTGTCGACAAGAGCCGTCGCACTAGGCATCCCGCGCAGCCGGGCCAATCCGGCGGCGCAGTCGGCTAGCCGTTCCCCACGCATTGCGGTGTCGTGCAGATACCAGTCCATGGCCAGCTGCTGCAAATGCAGGATCAGGTCGCAGAGCCGCCGGGCGCCGACAACATCGCTATCGGGATTGCTGCGGAGCCGCTTGATGCACGCATGGGTTAGCGTGGAAATCGTCTCTGCGGCGCGCCAGGGCACCTCCCACTCGACGGCGGGCAGGCTCAGTTCGGCACCGAGCGTCGCCTGGGTCCGCGCGCTGGCCGCCCGCAGCCGGTCGACCAGCTCGATCTCTCTGGACCACCACTCGGTCTTTGATCGTGTCGAGCTGTAACGAGTCGCGTCACTGGCCAGTGAAATGCTCATCGCGGCCGCCGTTCGTCCAGTCGGGTCTCGCGTAGATAGCAGGCGATGGCGGCGGCGCGGTTACCGGCGCCGAGCTTGTGCAGGATGTGTTTGACGTGAGATTTGACGGTGCTTTCGGCGACCGTCAACCGGTCGGCCAGTTGAGCGTTGGTAGCGCCGCTGGCTAGGAGTCCTAGTACTTCGCGCTCGCGCGCGGTCAACCGAGCTAGCCGATTCGACTCACGTACCTCACCGCGGTCCCAAACCGGTGTTGATGCCGGGCGGCTGGGCATCGATTGCCTCGGTGACTCCGTCGCCAGCGCCGGTGGCTGCTCACATTGCGCCAGTGCGCGAACCGCCGCGTCGCACACCTCGGCAACGCTGCGCCGCTGACGCTCGGCACGTTCCTGCAGAACGGCCCGCTCGTAAGCCACGCCGACACCGTCGGCGAACATCCGGAGGAGTTCACGGTCGACCTCCGCGACCGGCGCTGCGCTTACCCGCCGGTCGGCGTGCAACAATCCCATGACCGTCGACATGGCCACCAGGGGGGCCACCACGTAGTCTCGGCTGCCGGTGCGCCGTATGAGGGATGCATGCGCTCGCGGCTCGTGGGGTGCGTCGT
Source organism: Mycobacterium palustre (assembly GCF_002101785.1). GTDB lineage: Bacteria > Actinomycetota > Actinomycetes > Mycobacteriales > Mycobacteriaceae > Mycobacterium > Mycobacterium palustre. The sequence goes on along the minus strand of NZ_LQPJ01000102.1, from coordinate 118,489 downwards.
TGACCAACGCCGGAAGCCGTCGGCGCACCACCTCTGCTTCCACCAACGGGGAGGCCAACGGTATCTCCAGCTTTTCGAGATCCTCGTCGATCTCCAAAGTTACTTCCCCGCCGGGAGTCCGGACGTAGAGCGCTTGGGGCAACCACATCGACCCGCGAACCGCGGACAGCATCACCCAGTCGAAGGCGCCGCTGGCACATAGCTGATACGGGGCCGTCCCGATCAAACGATCCTTGGCGGTCTCAGCGCGCGTTCGATGCAGGGCGTCGAGCACCGCGCTCAGCGCGCCGCCGGAGCGGTCGGTGGATTCTTGCACCGACGTCCAGTGCGCGACGGTGACCTCGGCACTTTGGTCGACCTTGTGAGACGAGCCGAGGGTGTCGGGCGAGACACCTGTGGCGATAGGGCGACTCCTTCGGGCTACCGAGCCAATGCGGCCCGCGAATAACTTATTGCCACATCATTGGTGAGCTGCGTCACCTTTGTCAACTGCGGCTCACCCTGGAAATCTCCCGCTTTGTCTGCGAATAACGAGCACACCGACGGATGCAGTTGACACGGGTCCAGTACAGTTAGTTATTCTTGATTCACTAACTGTTCCAGTCAGTGAAGGCGACCGTTGGCTATCCCCCGACCATGGCGAGACCGGCTTGCGATACCCGCCTTCGCGGCCCCGATGACCGCCGTATCCGGGCCGGACTTAGTCGTCGCCGCCTGTCAGGTGGGTGTGATCGGCGCCTTTCCGACCCACAATGCGCCAAGCACTGAAGCGCTCGATGACTGGCTGGACAAGGTCAGCCGACAGCTGACGCCCACCTGCGCGCCGGTGGCGGCCAATCTGGTTGTCCACCGCAGCAACCGGCGACTGACCGCCGACCTTGAGTGCCTGCAACGACACGGAGTGGAACTGGTTATCACCAGCGTCGGTACACCAGACCGAGTCGTGGGACCCCTGCACGACGCCGGCGCGCAGGTATACGCCGACGTTGCCAGCATGAGCCACGCGCGACGTGCACTGGCGGCCGGAGTCGACGGGCTCGTTCTCCTCACCGCGGGCGCTGGGGGACAAACCGGGTGGGCCAATCCGTTCGCTTTCGTTCGTGCCGTGCGCGAGCACTACGCCGGCCCGTTGGTGCTCGCTGGCGGAATCACGGACGGCCGGTCGATCCTGGCAGCCGAGATGCTGGGGGCCGATTTGGTCTATTTGGGAACGCGGTTCATCGCCACACCCGAGAGCATGGCCGACGACGAGTACCGGGCGGCGCTGATCGCCTCATCGCTGGATGACGTGCGGCTGTCCAGCCGCATCGGCGGCGTCCCCGCCAGCCTGCTCGCTAGCTGGCTCGACCAAGCCGATCGAACCAATCGCGAAAGTGCGCTGCCCTCAGCAGGATTCGACCAGAACCGCTTGCTGTCTAACAGCACCGCCTGGAGCGCCGGTCACAGCGTGTCCGGTGTCGCCGCCATAACGCCCGTCGCCGACCTCGTCGCCACGCTCGTCAGCCAATATGCGCAAGCCCGCAAAGACCTGGAACGGCTAGTGACCAGTGGATAGCTCGGGCCCCCGTCACCTACTACTCGTGGATCGTCTCCGTCACCAATTAGAGGTGACTACCGGGATTCCGTTCTCGGGCTCCGCCCGATCTCTTTTAATGTTTCGTCGTTCACTCTGCGGCTGCGGGCTTACCGACTGCTGCCGGGACAAGGGGTTTTCATGCCGGTTTTGAGCACCCAGGTCGACACCTCGTCCGCGACCTATCTGGCCAACCTGCAAGTGCAGAAAGCGGCGGTAGCGGCGCTCAACGAGCAACTCCGGCTGGCCGCGGCCGGTGGCGGTCCCCGCTATGTCCAGCGCCATCACGAGCGCGGGCGGCTCTTGGCCCGCGAACGAATCGAACTTCTGGTGGACCGCGACGCACCGTTTATGGAACTGTCCGCGCTGGCCGCCTGGGGCACCGAATTCAACGTCGGCGCCGCGATCGTTACCGGAATCGGCGTGGTTTGCGGCACAGAGTGCGTCATCATCGCCCACGACCCCACCGTGCGCGGCGGCACGATGAACCCCTACACCCTGCGAAAGAACTTGCGGGCGCTGGAAATCGCGCGGGTCAACCGCCTTCCGGTGGTATACCTCGTCGAGTCCGGCGGCGCGGACCTGCCCACCCAATCGGAGCTCTTCGTGCACGCGGGCAAGATTTTTCACGATCTGACCGAGCTTTCGTCGATGGGCATCCCCAGCATTGCGCTGGTTTTCGGCAACTCCACCGCAGGTGGCGCCTACGTGCCGGGCATGTGCGACTACGCCGTCCTTGTCGACAAGCAAGCCAAGGTATTCCTCGGTGGGCCTCCCCTGGTCAAGATGGCCACCGGCGAAGACGCCGATGAGGAGGAACTTGGCGGCGCAGATATGCACACCCGTATTTCCGGGCTCGGCGACTACTTCGCCGTCGATGAGGTCGACGCGATCCGCATCGGGCGAGACGTCGTCGCGCACCTCAACTGGCGGAAACTCGGTCCCGGAGCCACGTTGCCCGCCGACGAGCCGCTGTACGACGCAGAGGAACTGCTCGGCATTGCCTCCGCCGACCCACGAATCCCGTTCGACCCGCGCGAGGTGATCGCGCGCATCGTTGACGGCTCGCGATTCTCCGAATACAAGCCGCGCTGGGGCACCAGCATCGCCACCGGCTGGGCATCCATCCACGGATTTCCAGTCGGGATACTGGCCAATACTCGCGGCGTCTTATTCTCCGAGGAGTCCAAGAAGGCAACGGAATTCATCCTGTTGGCCAACCAAACCGATACCCCGCTGATCTTCTTGCAGAACGTCACCGGCTACATGGTGGGCACCGAGTACGAACAGCTCGGCATCATCAAGGACGGCGCCAAGATGATCAACGCCGTCACCAACAGCACCGTTCCACACATCACCATCAATATGGGCGGGTCGTTCGGCGCCGGCAACTACGGCATGTCCGGGCGTGCCTATGACCCCCGCTTTATGTTCAGCTGGGTCAACGCCAAACTCGCCGTGATGGGAGCCGCCCAGCTCGCGGGAGTCTTGTCGATTGTCGGACAGGCCTCGGCAAAGGCAGCCGGACGGGAGTTCGACCACGAAGCCGACGCCAGACGTACCGCCGAGATCGAAGCGCAGATCGAGCGAGAATCGCACTCGTTCTTCATCTCCGCCCGCGTCTATGACGACGGTGTGATAGACCCGCGCGATACCCGCTCCGTGCTTGGTGTGGCCTTATCGGCCGCCCATTCCAACGTCGTCGAGGGACGCCGCGGCTTCGGCGTGTTCAGGATGTGACGAAAGTGATCGGCAAGCTACTAATCGCAAACCGCGGCGAGATCGCCGCCCGTATCATCCGCACCGCACGCGAGATGGACATCGCGACCGTCGCGCTGTACTCCGACGCCGACCGCGATGCCCCATATGTGAGGGCTGCCGACGAGTCCGTTCACCTGGCCGGCACCGCACCGGCCGACACCTATCTGCGTGCTGATCTGGTACTGGCGGCCGCAGCCCGCACGGCCGCCGACGCAGTGCACCCGGGATACGGATTCCTCTCGGAGAACGCCGATTTCGCGTCCGCATGTGCTGACGCGGGGGTGGTGTTCGTCGGGCCCAGCCCCGCAGCGATCCGCGCAATGGGCTCCAAGATCGCCGCCAAAGAGCTGATGGCATCAGCCGGAGTGCCGGTCCTTCCGGGCGCGACGGTGGAAAGCGACGTCGATCTCGACACCGAGCGACTTTCCGCCGCTGCCAACGCTGTCGGCTATCCGATCCTGGTCAAAGCCGCCTACGGCGGCGGCGGTCGTGGCATGCGGATTGTGGCCGGCGCGGACAGCCTGCTCGAGGCGGTGGCCAGTGCGCGCCGCGAAGCCGCGTTGGCATTCGGCGACGGCACCGTTTTCCTCGAGAAATTCGTGCAGTCGCCGCGCCACATCGAGGTGCAGATCTTTGGAGATAGCCACGGCACCGTCGTCCACCTCGGTGAGCGCGAATGCTCCATCCAACGCCGCTACCAAAAGATCATCGAAGAGGCGCCGTCGACGGCGGTCGACGCCGCACTGCGAGAGGAGTTAGGCCGAGCGGCCGTTGCGGCGGGCAAAGCTCTTGCCTATGAGGGCGCAGGCACGGTCGAGTTCGTCATGGCGCCCGACGGGCAGTTCTACTTCCTGGAGGTCAATACCCGGCTGCAGGTCGAGCACCCTGTCACCGAAATGGTCACCGGTATCGACTTGGTACGCGCCCAACTTCTGGTGGCTGCCGGCCAGCCGCTGCCGAACGACATGCTGAATGCCTCCGCGCATGGCCACGCGGTCGAGGTCCGGCTTTACGCCGAAAACGTTGCGGCGGGCTTCGTTCCGGCATCAGGGACGCTGAAGACCCTGGAGTTCCCAGACCTGCCCGGCATTAGGGTCGACGCCGGATTCGAGTCCGGCTCGGTGGTCAGCACCTTCTATGATCCTATGCTGGCCAAGGTCATCGGCTTCGGGCACACCCGCGACGAGGCCTGCGCTCGGCTGGCGCGGGCGTTGGCCGAAACCCGTCTGCACGGTGTGGCGACCAACCGGGACCTGTTGATCGGCATTCTGCGCGAGCCTGAGTTCCGCGCGGGCAATATCGATACCGGCTATTTGGAGCGCCATCAACCGGCCACACTGATCCCGGCCGGCTCAGACAGTGTCGCAGTCCACGCGCTGGTGGCCGCGCTGGCCGGCCAGGCGGAGCGCCGCGCCGCCGCTGTGGTGCTGCCCGGACTGCCGTCGGGATTTCGCACGCTGGTCAGCGCCGACCAGCGGGTGAGCTTCACCTGGGGTGACAGCACGATCGACGTGGCCTACCGCTTCGACCGCGGCGACCTCGTCGCGTCCGTGGGCGGGACCGATATCGCGATTCGGCTGATCGAGGCATCCGGTCGGTTGGTCGACGCCGAGATCGACGGAATCCGAAGGCGCTTCAACGTGGTTCGGGACGGATTGGACTACTTCGTCGACAGCGCGCTGGGTTCGACCGCCCTCCGTGAGATCGAACGATTCCCTGATCCAGCGAAAATAACCGAAGCCGGCTCGCTGGTCGCCCCGATGCCCGGCGCTGTGGTGCGCATCGAGGTCATCCAGGGCAGTCGGGTGGCAGCCGGAACCCCGATCATCGTGCTCGAGGCGATGAAGATGGAGCATACCGTGCGCGCGCCGGCCGACGGGGTCGTCGCCTCGATCGCGGTCGCCGCCGGAGATCAAGTGGAATCCGGTCAAATACTGGCCGTAGTCAGTGCGGATGAATCGAAATGAGCTTCCGGGAGGGGCGCTGATGGGTCTCGATTATCCGGGCCTGCTGGCAGACCTGCGTCACGAATCGGAACAGCTCGTCTCGTGCTTGAGCGGGCTTAGCGCCACGCAGTGGAATTTGGCCACACCGGCGGCCGGATGGAACATCCAGGACCAAGTTTCACACCTTGCCTTCTTCGACGACATCGCCCGGCTCGCCCTCTCCGATCCTGAGCGCTTCCGACGGAAAGCCGACGATCTCATGGCGGGCGGGATGAACTTTCCCGATCGCATTGCGGCTGAATACCGGACGAAGACTTCGAAGGAAATACTCGAGTGGTTTGTCGAGGCTCGCCCCCAGTTGCTGACAGCCTTCGCCGGAAACGATCCCGCGAGAAGGTTGCCGTGGTTCGGTCCGGACATGAGCGTGGCATCCTCGGCCACCGCACGCCTGATGGAAACGTGGGCCCACGGCCAAGACGTGTACGACACGCTTGCCATGCCCCACCCACCGAGTCCCGGCCTGCGCAACATCGCTCACCTCGGGGTCGCGACTTTCGCCTTCGCCCACAGCATCCATGGCATCGACGTACCCGACCAACGCGTCCGGATCGAGCTCTACTCCCCGGAGGGCGAGGTGTGGCCCTGGGGGCCGGATAACTCGGATAACCGAATCGAAGGTCCCGCTCAGGATTTCGTTCTCACCGTCACCCAGCGCCGGCACTGGACGGAAACAGCGCTCACGGTGCGGGGCGCTGTCGCAAAGCGCTGGCTGGACATCGCGCAGGCGTTCGCCGGTGCGCCCAGCCGTCGCACCGTGCCGAGATGACGCAATCTCGTTCGCACCCGGCAACCCATCGGCGCCCGTCCGTGCCCGCCTGTGCGCACTGAACACCGCGACCCCCGAAAGCTGGTTGGCTGATGGACTTCACCGACGCCCCTGAACATCACGATCTGCGCAAGGCCGTTGCCGCGGTCACCGGCAAATACGGTCCCGACTACTTCGCCGAACGGGCGACCGCCGGGGAACCCACCACCGAGCTGTGGCATGACCTGGGCCGCCACGGCTTCATCGGCATCAACTTCCCCGCCCGGTACGGAGGCGGAGATGCCGGGATGGCCGAATTGGCGATCGTCTGCGAAGAAACCGCCGCCCACGGATGTCCCCTGCTGCTGTTATTGGTATCCAGCGCCATCTGCGGTGAGCTGCTGGCGCGCCACGGCAGCGAAGAACAGCGCCGAGAATGGCTGCCGCGCATGGCGTCCGGGGAGACGAAGGTCGTCTTCGCGATCACCGAACCCAACGCCGGCTCGAACACCAGGCAGGTCAGCACCACCGCCGTCCGTGACGATGGGGACTATCTGCTCAACGGCACCAAGTACTACATCTCCGGCGTCGACGAGGCCGACGCGCTGATCGTCGTGACCCGGACCGCTCCCGAACGGCTGTCGTTGTTTATCGTGCCCACGGATACACCGGGACTGATCAAACACCGTCTGCCAGTGGGTATCAGCGTTCCGGAAAAACAGTTCACCCTGCATTTCGACAACGTCCGGCTGCCATCTTCGAATTTGGTCGGTACCGAGCACGAGGGCTTCCGCCAGGTATTCGACGGACTCAACCCAGAACGGATCACCGGCGCCGCGGTGTGTATTGGCATCGGGCGCTACGCGGTGGGGCGCGGTGCCGACTACGCCCGCAAGCGAACCGTGTGGGGGCCGCCGATCGGGGCTTATCAGGCGATTGCACACCCGCTGGCCCAAGCCAAGATCAACGTGGAACTGGCCGCGATGATGACCGCGAAGGCCGCCTGGCTCTTCGACCAGCAGCATCCCGCGGGCGAAGCATCCAACATGGCGAAGTATGCGGCGGCGGAAGCAGCTATCGAAGCGGTGGATCACGTCATCCAATTGCACGGCGGCAACGGGCTTTCGGCGGAGTACGGATTGCTGCCGTATTGGGGCCTCGCCCGCTTGTTGCGAATTGCGCCGGTGAGCCGGGAGATGATCCTCAACTACGTGGCGCTACACACACTTGCGCTGCCGCGCTCTTATTAGGGCTTGAACATGAGACTTACTCTGCAGTCACGTTATCGGGGCGTGCGGCCGCCTACGAGTCATGCTGAACTCGTGGCTGCAGCGGAGGAATGGCACCGTTGACGCTGACGGACGTCACAGTGTCTCGGGACCTCAGGTCGCCGACGGCTGGTATGGGCCGAGCTTCCGAAAACCGCTGGAGCGCACGTGCGAACGGGTCGACATCGTCCGGCAAGTCGGGGCGCGGGCGCCGAAAATGGCCAGCGGCGGCACGATCGTTGATGATCCACTCGTCGCGACGCGCGACCAACGTTTGTATTGCCGCCACCGATTACGGCAGCGCTTCAAGACTATGTTTCGTACCGGTGGCTTGGCGGACCAGTTCTGCGCCGTAATCGTTGCCGTTGGGAGTACGAACGATTATGTGGATGTGGAATCGCTCGGGTTCGGTGTTCGCCAGATAAATCCCCGCGTGGTGGTCGAACTCGATGAAGATCACCGGGCTCTGGATTCGGAAATAGAACGGCTCGGGAGCACGGGTGCCGCCAATCCAACAAAACCACGTCTCGTCGAGGTGACGGCGCACCTCCTCCAGCCGCGCAGCGCGCGGTCCGTCAGGCTGATAGGACAGGAACGACTCGACCAGTTTCACGAGCGAATCCTGCTGCTGTGCGGTGCATCGGCTCATCGGCAAGCCCTCGTACGGTATTACCCGGTTATTCTGGAAGGCTCCACCTAAGTGGAGCTCGTCTCCCGGTACAACCCGTCCCGCCGGCATATTCGGATCGCGCGTGCTCCGATAAAGTATGGCTTGCTCGGCAAGCTCGGCCGGCAGCGACTCCATGAACGCCACCCCAGCCTGCTCTTGTTCGGAAAAGATAACGGTCCCGGCGTACTCCCCCTCATCGATCTCGTTCGGTTCGGCCCCGAAAAAGATTGGCGTCAACACCTGTTGGTTACCGATGAAAAGACAGTTGAGGCACAGGTGGTGCCCGTAGAAGTTCCACCCCCAGGGAGCTTCGGTCGAAGGCTCCCCGAAAAGGTTGATGTTGTAACTGTTTTCGTTCATGATCTTCGGCAGGCCGACGAGGTCGCCGAGGAACTTATTTGTCCGCATGATGTTGCGAATCAGGCCGTAGCCCTTTTCACTCAGGCTCGCCTCGATGACGGCAAGCGCCAGCTCGCGGATGGCGGGATCTTGCTCCTCCAGCCGAAGCCCGTAGCGGTTGATATAGAACTCTGGGTTGAACCACGCGCGCCACACTCTGCTGTCAAGAGGGTGGTTCAGCTGATCGCGGGCTTGCGGCGATAACTTGTTGAGCAGGTCATTGGCCGCACTCACCGCCTGCGCCACCGGTGCTCCTTCGTCAGCGCCCGGTTCGAACAGCCCCGGAATGACCGATCCGTCGCTGGTAACACCGCGGAAGCTGCCCTCACGAAAAGCTTTTTGCCAGCCCCGTAGTACGTCGCCGATGAATGGAGCGTCGAACGCCGCGTCGGTGAAGCTGACAGCGTCGAGGTGACCAAGCCCCGCCACTCGGGGGTGGTCCGGGGGGAGCAAATGATTACGGAAGTCGGCCGTCATCTTGTGTGGTGTGTCCTTCCAGGCGAGGTGGAATCTCGGCGAATGTATGCCTTCTCGGTGCAAGACGAGCCTTGCCCGCGGGGTTGGGCAGCGGCTGACAGCGTAACTGCAGGTTGGCGCGACGGATGGCGAGCTGGCCAGCTGATTCCACACCGTGTGGCGTCAGTTGCGTCGTATTCGTCGGGGTCCATGTCAAGCTCTGATACGTGTCTGAAGTACTGCAGGCAAGGGGAACGGGTTTGGTTCACGACCCTACATTAGTGATCGCTAATATTGCAATGTCGTCCACGTCCGGCCGGAGGCGGTTGCTGCAGCCGGTCTCGCCCTCGCGCGACATGATCCGGCCACCGAAGGCGGCGACGGGCGACCACCCGATGAAGGATAAGCCGCCACAAACATTCGTTGCGACGTGCCGGAGTTGTCAAGGAGCGTCGCCGAGACCGAGCAGTTCAATGCTGCGTTTACGCATCTCGATTTTGCGAACCTTGCCAGTGACGGTCATAGGAAACTCGTCGGTGACATATACATAACGGGGAATCTTGAAGTGCGCCAGTTTGCCGGTGGCGAAAGCCCGAACGGCATCGGCGCTCAGCGGCGGGCGGCCGGGCTTCATTCGGATCCAAGCGCAGACTTCTTCCCCGTATGTATCGTCCGGCACGCCGATCACCTGGGCGTCCGCGATGTCCGGGTGTGTGTACAGGAACTCTTCAATCTCCCGCGGATAGATGTTCTCTCCGCCCCGAATCACCATGTCCTTTATGCGACCGACGACAAGGCAGTAGCCGTCCTCCCGCATGACGGCCAGGTCGCCGGTGTGCATCCACCCGTCCGCATCGATCACCTCGCGGGTCTTGGCCTCGTCTTCCCAATAGCCCAGCATCACCGAGTATCCGCGCGTGCAAAACTCGCCCGCCTGTCCGCGTTCGGCAATCACGCCGGTTCCGGGGTCGACGATTTTAACCTCGACATGCGGGTGAGCACGCCCGATTGTCGTTGTCCGCCTTTCGAGATCGTCGTCGATAAGCGTCTGGCACGAGACGGGCGACGTTTCGGTCATGCCGTAGGCGATCGCAACGTCGGCCATGTGCATCTCGTTCATGCAGCGTCTCATCACCTCGACCGGGCAGGTGGAACCCGCCATGATCCCGGTGCGTAGGAACGAAAAACTGTGCTGCGCGAAATCGGGGTGCGCCAGCATCGAGATGAACATCGTCGGGACACCGTAGACCGCCGTGCAGCGCTCCTTCTCAACGACTTCCAAGGTCGTCCCGGCGTCGAAACCGGGCGCCGGTATCACCATGGTCGCGCCGTGCGTCGTGCATCCAAGATTGCCCATCACCATGCCGAAGCAGTGGTAAAACGGCACGGGAATGCACAGCCGATCATCCGGGCCTAGCTTGATCAGCTCCGTCACGAAATAGCCGTTGTTCAGGATGTTGCGATGCGAAAGGGTCGCGCCTTTGGGGAAACCCGTTGTCCCCGACGTATATTGGATATTTACCGGCTCGTGTGGCCGCAGACCGGCCATCCGGTCACGCAAATCGCCATCGGAGATGCTCCGACCTGCCGTGAGCAGGCCCTGCCAGTCGCCCGTGTCCAGGAAAACCACATGGCGCAATGACGGCAGCTCGTCGAGCACCTCGTCGAGCATCTCTGCATAGTTGGATGTCTTGAAAGCCGACGCGCTGATCAAGGTGCCGACGCCAGCCTGATTGAGCACGTATCGAAGTTCATGGGTGCGATAGGCGGGATTGACGTTAACCAGGATGGCGCCGATCTTGGCGGCCGCATACTGCGCGATCGTCCACTCTGCGCAGTTCGGCGCCCAGACACCAACTCGATCGCCTTTTGCCACGCCCAAGGCCATCAGACCCTTTCCTGCGGCGTCCACTTCGGCATTGAACTCGCGGTAGGTCCATCGCCGCCCACCCGGGACATCAACCAGCGCTTCGTTGTCCGGGTACGCCGAGACGATGCGTTCGAGGTTCGCGCCGATGGTCTCTTCGAGCAAGGGCACGTCGGTGGGACCCGCATCGTAGGACTTCATCGAGCCACCGGGCGGCCGTGGAGATAGCCCGTGACCGCCGCGTCGCGGCGCATTTGCCGGGCCCGAGACCAACCGACTTCAAACGGCGCGCTCATAGCGGTGCTCCCTCGCTGCCTAGAGCCGGCTGCCATGGCAGAAGAAGCCGGCCCACTTGAACTAAGGATTGACCATGACTATATAACCGTGTCCCATTACTATATTCTTGGGCGGCGGCCGCTGCCGCATCACTGCGGTCGCCAAGACAATCGACGCGCCGGAACCACACCATCCACCCGCCCCGTACCAACGCCGAAAGGGAACCTCGTGAGCTGTAACGCCGTTGGATTCTGGACCATCAAAATGACCACGCCGATGGGGGCTCAGGAGGGAACGCTCCGCATTGAGGAGAGCGACGACGGCATCGGTGGCGTCATCACCGTGCCCCCGCTTGGCGACATGCCCCTGCGCGATGTACAAGCCGATGGGAACGACATCGCATGGAGCGTGAAACTCAAGGCGCCGTGGTTTATGACCGGGAAGTGCACCGCCAAGGTCGACGGTGACAGCATCCGCGGGCAGATGTCGAGCAGGCTCGGCACCGGAGAGATCGAGGGCACCCGAACTTCGGCCGGGTGAGCCGCGACCGGTCCGGCGGTGCAATGACATCGGCTTCTCTCGGTGTCGACGCACAACGCGCGCAAGTACTCGCCGAGCCCCTTGGCCCAGTCTTCGAAACCGCCGCCACCACCCTCGCTATGCCATTCGGCGACAAACGACAATCGCGGTGTCGAGGCCTTGATGTCAGCGTACTCGAAGCGGTGAACGTCCCGAACTTCGACACTGGCCAGATCGGTGTCCGACATCCTGGCCATCAGGCCGGCGGACGGTGAACCCGCGTCAATGAGACTCAGCGCTAATGCGGACGCGTGTTCCAGGCCGCTTCCTTGGGCGGTGGGCGCGCGCGGGAAGAGCGTGAGTACCGCGGCCAGGCTTGTCGTCGACCGTGGCGAGCACTGCCGAAGTGCTTGCCGAGACCGGCGCGGTCAACGTCGCGATGAACATGTCCACCAAATTGGAGATGAACAGTTGTGGGTCGTCCGATCGCCGTGGGCCGTATTTGTCCCAATGCCGGGCGAAATCAGCCAATGAGCGGGAAACGAAATGGCTGGCAACGCTCAGTCGCATGTTCGCGAGCGGAGCCGGCAACGGCGGGATGCGATCAAGAAGCAAAGCCTCCGCTTCGCCAATAACCCCCTCACCATTCCGGCGAACCAGATACACACCCAGCAAATCGGTCCACTGAGGATCAGTTATCTGAGTCCCGGCGAACATCTCGGCGAACAGTTCTACAAACGCGCGATCGCGCCAATCACCTGTAAGCAGTCTGCCCAGGGGCAGCACGATTGCCTCCGCCGCGGGCCGCACCCGTTTCGACGTTCTCGCCCGTTCGAGCAGCTCCTCATGATGTGCGATAACGCGCGGCACGAACCGCTGATAGATCGCACGGATAAGGCCATCGCGGCCCTCGAAGTGATATTGGATGGCCGAGGTGTTGCGCTGACCGGCGGCTTCGTTGATGTCAGCCAGCGTCGTGCCCTCCAACCCCCGCACCGCCCAAAGCTTGAGCGCAGCGTCTAGCAACTTCTCCCGGGTTGGACCGCCATCTCTTGGCACTCAGGTAGCTTACCGAGTGGCCTGACATTGGCTGGTGGCCCGACGCCGCCAGCCAGCATTACTTAGGCTTGAGGGTGATGAGAATCTCCGGCAACGGGGGTGGTGGTGGCACTACATCTGGGCGAATTGCGAGTCAGCGATCAGCCTCCCGCAAAGGCAGCCACAGAATGCTCCTGAGCCTGATTTGATGCCTTGAAATGCTGAGGGGCCCGAACGAAGACCAAAAGGTTCAACCATCACTGTGGCGAGCATCGTTAGTTACCCAGCACTTCCCGCTCAAGCCGACGCAGGTGGTGGCGCGCCGGGCCCAACAGCTGTGCGCTGGAATGCGCGCGCTTGAAGTACAGCTGGATGTCGTGCTCCCACGTGATCGCGATCCCGCCGTGCATTTGCACCGCTTCGGCGGCCGTCGCGCTGAACGCTTCGGTCGCGATGAACCGGGCCAGCGCGGCCGCCGTTGGCGACGGTTCGGCCAGCGCGTCGTCGACGACCGCCCGCGCGGCGGCAAGCTTGACGAATAGGTCGGCCATTCGATGCTTGAGCGCTTGGAAACTGCCGATCGGGCGGCCGAACTGAAACCGCTGTTTTGTGTACTCGACGGTGAGTTCAAGGCAACGTCCGGCGGCGCCGATCTGTTCGGCAGCCACCAGGATCGCCGCGATGTCGGCAATCCCCGGGTCGGTGCCCAAAGGCGTTGTGCTCCTAGGCGTCACCCGTCCCAACCGCCGGGTGGGATCCATCGTGGCGAGCGGCTCCGATAGGAAGGTTGTCCACCTGGTGAGGCGGCCGTCGCCGACCGCGACGACCACGTCGGCGACATCGCCGTTGACCACATAGTCGACAGCCCGCTGCTCTTCGCGCCGGCCCGCATCGGCGTCGAACACGACCGCGCCGATCGCGGTACCTTCGGCCAGGCGAGCCAGGGTGTCGGCGTCGGGATCGTCGGACGCCGACAGCGCGAGCTCCGCGAGGGTGGTACCGAGCAGCGGACTGGGCACCAAGCCTCTGGCCAGCTCGGCCAGTACGGTCGCGGCGTCGGCCAGGTCACCCCCGGCGCCACCGAACTCTTCCGGCACGAGCAGGGCCGCGACACCGACCTGTTCGCAAAGCAGCTTCCACAGCGACTCGTCGTAGCCCCGCTCGGAGGCGATCGCGTCGCGCACCGCTTTGGGCCCGGCATGCTTGGTGACCAGTCCACGCACCGTCTCGCGGAGCAAATCACGTTCTTCGGTCACGGTCCCAGTCCGATCTTCGTTCAGAGCGGGCGATTAGTAATCACATTTTCTTAGTAAGAGCCTGTGCTTAGTAAGTTAGGCTACAGCCGTGATCGACGTTCAGGAGTTCCGGGCCGAGGTACGCGAGTGGCTGGCGGACAACCTGGTCGGCGAGTTTGCCGCGCTGAAGGGTCGAGGCGCCCAAGGCCGCGAGCAGGAGGCGTTCGAAGAGCGCCTAGCGTGGAATCAACACCTCGCGGCCGCTGGGCTGACCTGCCTGGGCTGGCCCGAGGAGCACGGGGGACGGGGGCTGTCGGTCGAGCATCGGGTCGCCTTCTACGAGGAATACGCGTTGGCGCAGGCTCCCACAAAGGTCAACCACTTCGGGGAGGAGCTACTCGGCCCGACGCTGATCGAGTTAGGAACGCCCGAGCAGCAGGCGCGCTTTCTCCCCCATATTCTGGACGTCACCGAGCTCTGGTGCCAGGGCTATTCTGAGCCCGGGGCAGGCAGCGACCTGGCTAACGTGTCGACCAGCGCAGTGCTCGACGGCGATCAGTGGGTGATTAACGGGCAGAAGGTGTGGACTTCGCTGGCCAAGGAGGCGCAGTGGTCCTTCGTCCTGACGCGCACGGAGAAGGGTTCGCAACGTCACGCCGGCCTTTCGTATCTCCTTGTGCCGCTGGATCAGCCGGGCGTCGAAATACGCCCGATCGTCCAACTGACCGGGGATTCCGGATTCAATGAGGTGTTTTTCGACGACGCGCGCACAGACGCCGACCTGGTGGTCGGTACACCGGGCGACGGCTGGCGGGTCGCGATGGCGACGCTGTCGTTCGAGCGCGGGGTATCGACGCTCGGTCAGCAAATCGTCTATGCGCGTGAGCTTGCCGCCGTGGCCGACCTCGCCAAACGGAACGGGACCGCCGAGGATCCGGTGATCCGCGAGCGGCTGGCCCGCGCGTGGGCGGGCCAGCGGGCGATGCGGTCCTATGTGCTGGCCACCATGGGCCTCAAGCAAGACCGGACCCGGGCCGGCGGTGGCCTCGACAACGGCCAGGACAACGTCTCGAAGTTGTTGTGGGCCAACTGGCATCGTGATCTCGGCGACCTTGTGATGGACATCCTCGGCCAGAGCGGCATGACGCTGGCCGACGGCGACCTCGACGACTGGCAGCGGATGTACCTGTTCTCGCGGGCCGGCACGATCTACGGCGGCAGCAACGAGATCCAGCGCAACATCATCGCCGAGCGGGTGCTCGGCCTCCCCAGGGAGGCGCGCGGATGAGGGTGGCGATGCGTCATCACAACGCCCCAATGAGTGAAGGAGTCTGAAGATGCCCGAGGCCTACGTCATCGACGCTGTACGAACCGCGGTCGGCAAGCGCAACGGCGCACTGTCGCACGTGCATCCCGTCGACTTAGGCGGGCTCGCGTTTCACGGGATCTTCGACCGCGTCGACGTGGACCCTGCCGCCGTTGACGACGTCATCGTGGGCTGCGTCGACGCGCTTGGCCCACAGGCCGGCAACATCGCGCGCAACGCCTGGCTGGCCGCCGGCTACCCCGAGGAGGTGCCGGGGGTGACCGTCGACCGCAATTGCGGCTCCGGGCAGCAAGCGATTTCCTTTGGTGCTCAAGCAATCATGTCCGGTACCGCAGACGTCATCCTGGCCGGGGGCATGCAGAACATGAGCCGGATCCCGATCGCGTCGGCGATGGGGGGCGGGGCGCCATTCGGCTACACGTCTCCAACCAACGAGTCCGAGGGTTGGCTGAAACGCTATGGCGACCAGGAGATCTCGCAGTTCCGCGCCAGCGAGATGATCGCCGAAAAGTGGAACATCTCCCGCGAGGAGATGGAGCAGTTCGCGCTCACCAGCCACGAACGGGCACTCGCGGCCATCCAAGCCGGCCATTTCGACAACGAGATCATTCCGGTCGGCGACTTCCGCGTTGACGAGGGGCCGCGCGAGACGTCGCTCGAGAAGATGGCCGCGTTGCCAACGCTGATCAAGGGCGGCAGGCTCACCGCAGCGGTGGCCAGCCAGATATCGGACGGCGCGAGCGCTGTGCTGCTGGCGTCCGAGCGAGCGGTCAAGGACCACGGCCTCACGCCGCGCGCCCGCGTCCATCACATCAGCGTCCGCGGCGCCGATCCGGTGTTCATGCTCACCGCCCCGATCCCGGCCACCCGCTACGCGCTGGAAAAGACCGGAATGTCCATCGACGACATCGACACCGTCGAGATCAACGAGGCGTTCGCCCCAGTTGTGCAGGCCTGGCTCAAGGAGATCAAGGCCGACCCGGAAAAGGTCAACCCCAGCGGCGGTGCGATCGCCCTCGGACACCCGCTCGGCGCGACCGGCCCCAAGCTGTTTGCCACCATGCTCAACACGCTGGAACGCACCGGTGGTCGCTTCGGCTTGCAAACGATGTGTGAAGGCGGCGGCGTCGCCAACGTCACCATCATCGAGCGCCTGTGATGCCGGCTGTGACGTCCCTGTCGACGGGGCGGGGTGTGACGTGACAGAACCGCTGAATCGTCCGCTGCCGCCGGTCACCCCCGAGACCGAATTCTTCTGGGCCTCGGGCGCCGACGGGCAGTTGCGGTTCCTGGAATGCCTCGACTGCAGCGCGCTGATCCATCCGCCGCAACCGGTTTGTCGGCACTGCCGGTCGAAGAAGACGGGCGTGCGAATAGTCTCCGGGCAGGCGACCCTGGCGGGCTTCACCGTCAATCACCGGTTCAGCATTCCGGGGAAGCCTCCCCCGTACGTGATCGCTCAGGTCGCCATCGTCGAGGATCCGCGGGTTCGGATGACCACCAACATCGTGGCGGACTGCGATCCAGAACAACTCGAGCTCGGGATGTTGTTGGAGGTCGAGTTCGAGCAGACCGCTGACGAAAACATCTGGCTGCCGGTGTTTCGGCCGGCGGCTGAGCAGCCGGAGGCGGCGCCGCAGGCACCCGACGAGATTCCACTGGAGCGAATCGGCGAATACGTCCGGCCGATGGTGAGCCAGGACAAGTACGAGGACAAGGTCGCGCTCACCGGCATCGGGATGTCGCAGATCGGCCGCCGGCTGATGCGGCCACCATTGTCACTGACCGTCGAAGCGTGCGAGGCCGCGGTCGCCGACGCCGGGCTGACGCTCGACGATATCGACGGGTTGTCGACCTACCCGGGCATGGGTGGCTTCGGAGGTTTCTCCGAAGGCGGAGTGACGGGCCTCGCGTCGGCGCTCGGGCTCCGGCCGACCTGGTTCAACGGGGCGATGGAAACGTTCGGCCCCAGCGGACCGTTGGTCGCCGCGATGTTCGCCGTCGCCAGCGGCTTCGCCTGTCACGTTTTGTGCTACCGCACCCTGTGGGAATCCACCCATACCGAGCTGGTGCGGCAGGGCAGGGTCGCCCCGTTGGTGCGCGACGACCCCTTGCGCCCGTACGGGCCCGAGGCGCAGCAGTGGTTCATCCCGTTTGGTTTGGTCTCGGCGGCTAACACCATCGCGCAAATCGCGCAGCGCTATTTCCACCGCTACGGAACCAGCAGGGAAACCCTCGGGTGGATCGCGTTGAATCAGCGCGCCAACGCCGCGCTGCACCCGAGCGCCATCTATCGCACGCCGCTGACGATGGCGGACTACCTCGAGGCGAGGATGATCACCACGCCGCTGGGCCTCTATGACTGCGACGTCCCATGTGACGGGGCGGTCGCGATCATCGTGTCCCACGTGGATGCGGCGCGCGATATGGCCAAACCACCGGTATTGGTGGAGGCCGTCGGAACCCAGCTGATCGAGCGCCTCGAGTGGGACCAGAGCACGTTGACCCATGAGCCGCTCACATTCGGCCAAGCCGCGCACATGTGGTCGCGAACCTCGTTGCGCCCCAAGGATGTCGACGTAGCGGAGCTGTACGACGGGTTTACCATCAACTGCCTGTCCTGGATCGAGGCGCTCGGGTTCTGCGGCATCGGTGAGGCCAAGGACTTCCTCGCCGGCGGCCACAACATCGCGCGAGACGGTGTGCTGCCGTTGAACACGCACGGCGGTCAGCTCTCACACGGGCGCACGCACGGCATGGGCCTGGTTCACGAGGCGGTCACACAACTGCGAGGAGAAGCCGGTGAACGTCAGATACCGGGTGCGCAGGTCGGCGTCGTGAGCTGCGGTGGAGTCACTCCCAGCATCGCAATGCTGTTGCGGGCGGACACCTGATGAACATCGACCGGTCCGCCATCGGGCGTGAGCTTCCCAGCACGTCGCTGCTGATTACCCGCAGCAGGTTGCGCGCCTTTGCGAAGGCCACCGGACAGCAGGATCCGACCTACACGGATGTCGACGCGGCTAGACAAGCCGGGCACCGCGACCTGCCGGTACCACCGACCTTCTTCTATTCCATCGACCTGGAGTCGCCCAACCCCGCTGCGTACCTCGAAGATCTCGGGGTCGACCTGCGCACCGCACTGCACGGCGAGCAGGAATTCACCTATCACCAGATGGCCTATGCCGGAGACAAATTGACCTCGACGTGTCGCATTACCGACATCTACGAGAAGAAGGGCGGTCTACTCGGGTTCATCATCCGCGAGTCAACCGTCACTAACCAGGCCGGTGAGAAAGTGGCGACGATGCGCAACACCGTCGTCGTACAACATGACCGCAAGAAAGACCTGTCGTGACCACACTCATCCCGCAGGTCGGCGCCGAGGTGCCGCCGTTGCGTATCGAACCGATCTCCCGGACAACCCTGGCCCTGTTCGCCGGCGCGTCCGGTGACCCCAACCCGATCCACATCGACATCGACAATGCCAAGTCCGCCGGCCTCGACGACGTATTCGCCCACGGCATGCTGTCCATGGCCTATCTCGGCCGATTGCTCACCGACATCGTTCCGCAGCAACAACTTCGGTCCTACCGGGTGCGGTTCGCCGCGATCACCCCGGTGCATGCACAGCCGACCTGCACCGCCACCGTGGCCTCGGTCGATGCGGTCGACGACGAGCGCCGGGCGACCCTCGACCTGACGGTGACTTTGTCCGACGGCACCGTGACCCTGCGCGGCGAGGCCGTCGTCGCCCTCGAGTGACGGGCAGCGGCCAGGGGTCAGGAGAGACCGAGCGACTCGTACGCCGTTGCCGGAACCTTGAATCCGTCCACATCCATGACCTCGTCGATACTGGCGGCGACGTCTTCGATCGTCAGGCCCTCCTTGTCGATGCCAGTCGTTTCCGCAATGAAGGCGCGGCCTACGTGCCCGCCGAAGGCGGTCAAGGTTTCGCCGGAAACGGCGCAGTCTTCATGGCAGAGGTAGGCGACGACGGGCGCCACGATCTCCGGGGTGAAGGTCAACAGGCCCTTTTCCGGCATGATGCCCTCGGTCATCCGACTGTTGGCACCCGGCGAAATGGCATTGGCTTTGATATTGCGCTTCTCGCCTTCGATGGCGATGCATTTGGTCAAGCCGATCAGGCCGGCCTTGGCCGCCGCATAGTTGGATTGACCGAAACCGCCGTACAGGCCCGCCGCCGAGGTGGTCGACACGATGCGGCCGTAGCCGGCCTCACGCATCATCGCGTAAGCCGGCTGCGTGACGTAGAAGGTGCCGAGTAAGTGAACGGAAAGCACCGCCTCGAACGCTTCGGCCGTCATCTTGTGAAAGCTGCTATCCCGCAAAATTCCGGCGTTGTTGACCACGATGTCCAGCCGGCCGAACTCCTTGACTGCGGTCTCGACGATGGCACGCCCGGACTCGGCAGAACTCACGGAGTGCGTACTGGCGATTGCCGTGCCACCCGCAGCCCGGATCTCATCGACGACCTTCTGGGCTGCGCTGGCGTCAGCCCCCTCGCCGTGTACTGATCCACCGAGATCGTTGACCACCACGCGTGCGCCTCGAGCCGCCAGCAGCAATGCATGGGCGCGGCCCAGTCCCCCACCGGCCCCCGTAACGATCGCCACTCGATCGTCGAACCTGTACTCGCTCAACACAATCCCCTATCGGTGACAATTAGCCGTGCTCGTGCTCGTGCTCGTAATGGGTACGCAGAAGGTTCTTGCCGTAGTCACCGCCGTTGGGTGTGCGAACGATGGTGTGCACATGGAACGGTTCGGGGACGTCGTTGTCCAGGAAGATCCCAGGATGGTTGTCGTACTCGATCAGCACGACCGGACTATGAACGCGGTAATAGAAGGGACCGTCGGGATCCCATTGCCCGATCCAGGCGAGATGCGTCTCGTCCAAGTGCCTTTCGATCTCCCGCCGACGTGACTCACGGGCCGGGCCCTGGGGCAAACCGTCGAGGTACACATCGACCAGGGCGATCAACAGTTCTCGCTGACCCGCGCTGAGGTCGTCACCGCGCAGCCCCTCGTAGGGGAGGACCAGGTTGTCGCGTCCG
Organism: Mycobacterium palustre; assembly: GCF_002101785.1. GTDB lineage: Bacteria > Actinomycetota > Actinomycetes > Mycobacteriales > Mycobacteriaceae > Mycobacterium > Mycobacterium palustre. The sequence goes on along the minus strand of NZ_LQPJ01000102.1, from coordinate 98,272 downwards.
GCACCGGCTCGGTGGCGTCCGTCGATGATTCCGGCCAGGGCGTGGGGCAGCTCGTCAGCCAGCATCGAGCCATACAGTTGAGCTTTGCTCTGCTCCCGCGGGCCCAGACTGTTCATGAACATCAAGGCGTTGCTGCGGTGTTTGGCGAAAAGCGTCTCGGCCCGGAACTCGCATCCGAGGAAAGCAGGCGTCATCACCAGATGCCCGTCGAGCATCACCGCGTGCAGATCGACGTGGTGGCCGGCCAGCTGCCACCCCCACGGTTCGTTCGGCTGCGTGGGATCGCCGAAGATGGTGAACCAATAACACCATTCGGTCAGCGTGTCGTGGTAGTCGTCGACGAATTCGCCGAGCTCGGCGTTCAGTTGCATGGCCATGCGTAACTGCCCGAAACCCTCTGGGCTCAACGTCGCTTTGATCACCGCCAGCGCGGCTTGCCGACATTCCATGGTCAATTCCTGCAACAGCAGACCGTGCTCGGGAAACGTCAGGAACGCGTTGGTCCACAAGCGCCACTCGGGGACGTCGAACGGTAACGACGCCTTAACCCGTTCGGAGGTCTCCAGCGAGCGCAGGTAACTTTGCGCCGCGCGGCCCGCCGGTTCGGGGTCGAAGCCGCCGCGAATTTTTTCGCGACGGATCACCGGTTGCCCGTCGGTGGTGACACCCACGAACGGCTCGCGGGCGTTGGCTTCCACCGGGGGAAGTTCCGCATCGCCCAATAACTCGATCAGCCCGGCCAACGCTGCCGGGTCGTTGAAGTCGGCCGCACCGCGCCGTAACGGGAAGGGCCCTTTGCGTGGGTGGTATCCGTGATAGTCGGCCGCGGTGTTGGTCATCGGCCTAGTGAGCCAGTGGTGATGCCGAACAGATCCTCACCAGTGGTCGAGAACTCGACCCCGCGGTCCCACGGCTGATCCGGGGCCGGCGGCGGAACCAGTATCGATAGGTGCTTTTCAGTGCGGGTCCCGTCGTTGTACTGACGGTGCGGGACACCGGCCGGAAGCACCGCCAGGGCGGGCGCTTCAACGTGGTGGATGTGCAGGGCGACCTCGACGGTGAGAGTCCCCTCGAGAACCAGGTAGTACTGGTCGAACTCGTGAACATGTGTCCCCGGGCCGCCGCCACCGGGATCCACTTCGGCATACATGAGCGCTGCGTTGGCCGATCCGTTGTCTTGATCGATGAGAAGTTGAATCCGAAATCCGGGCTTGGCCTCCAGCAACGAGCCAGGATCGACCGTCAGAACGAAGCCCTCCAGCGCGGCCCGGCGGTCGGGGGGAATTTCTGCTGCAGAAGAGACCGGGATCGCGACCGGGGCCCCGACCACGGGAGTAGGCGCAAGCATCTCGAAATGCAGTTCGGTGCCGGGACCGTCGTTCCAATTGCAGTGCGGAAGCCCGGCAGGAATGAACACCAATGTGTTGGGGCCGATCGAGTGGGTGTCCTCGCCCAATCGCACATTCATGTGGCCCTCGGTCAGAAAGTAGACCTGGTCGCAATGGTGGTAATGCAGGTCAGGCCCGCACCCGCCCTCCTGGATGTAACTCGCGATCATGGTGGCGCCTTCGTTGAACCACAGAATCTGAGCGTGATAGCCCGGATATCCCGTGTCGAAGGCACGGCCTTCGGATAGGGGGCGCACGAAGTCCACAGCGAATTCCCTTCTCGCGGCTCACGGTCGGCTGGTTCGACTCCGCAAAGCACTTGGGCAAGTTCCGGGGCGCGGCTGTCGACGACGCCCCTCGGGCTTCCGCGGCGCTTTACCTGGCTCACCGTCGTCCCCACCAGTGCCTCTGCCTGGGGCTCTTCCTTCGGCGCATCCTTGGACATGCACTCCACCGGAAAGTCCATCCGCTTCTCGAACACCGCGTCCCTTGCCGCGTGGGTCGAGGAACCCGCACTCGGCTTGGTAGACCTGAACCGGGAAGCCGATCATCACGGCCACAGGCGGCCCCGTGGGCAGGGACATCGCTTCTCCTTCGCGCGGCTCGAGCGCGGTGAGCTCATTAATCGATATTCATTACTACCACATGCCCGGCCCGTACCAAATGGGTTGACACAGCCATGCGAGCGACCGATGATCACACCGTCAGATAATTTAATCGCATGCAATTAGTTTGGGGTGCTCAGAATGAAACTGGCGCGCTACCGCGCAGCAGGTCAGGTGTCGTGGGGCGCGATCGTCGGTGACGACGTACACCCCCTGGACGGGTCCTTCGACGAGTGGGCTGGACGGATCACCACCGGGGGCGCTGCAGCGGCCCCACTCTCCGCACGATCCGTGCCGCTCTCGGACGTCCAGCTGCTCAGCCCCGTCGCCCCTAGCGCGCGGCTTTTTGCAATCGGTGTCAACTACGCCTCTCACACCCCGATGGCGTCCGCTGAGGCACGTCGGGACACCACACTGTCTTTCACGGTGCCGATGGAAAGCGTGATCGGACCCGACGAGGAGATTCGGTATCCAACCATCACCGACATGCTCGACTACGAAGTCGAGTTGGTGGGTGTGTTGGGCAAGCCCCTGGTGGCCGGCGAGCCGGCTGTCAGGTCGGTGCTCGGTTACACGATCGGATGCGATACCAGCGCCCGCGATACGGGAATGCTGCCCAACGCACCGGTCGACTTCTACTCGATGAAGGGCATCGACGCGACCAAGCCGCTCGGTCCGTGGATCGTCACGCGCGATGAGCTGGGCGGCGACGAGCAGCCCGACCTGATGCAGACCACGAGGATTAACGGCGAGGTGCGACAGCACGAGTCGACAGCCGGGATGACGTGGGGGGTGGAGCGCTGCCTGCAGTGGATCGACAAGCGCTCGGCACTGCACTCCGGCGATCAGGTCTGGTTCGGCACGCCGGGCGGCGTCGCGCTCGAAGACGAAATGCGCCAGCCCGGCACCGGCCGGTTCCTGAACCCCGGCGACCAGCTCGAGTTCGAAATCCAGGGAATCGGGTTGCTACGTAGCCGCGTCGGTCCCAAAAGCCCTCACCACGAAGGCTTCCCCTGGTTTCAGATCCCCGCGCTGGCGGTCGGCCCCGGAGGCGCATGACGGACCATACACAAGCTATGTGTCGATGACCGAGGGAAACCCCGTCGTCGTCAAGACAACCAGCGGTGATGTTCAAGGCCGCCGGCGCGGCAAAGTCAGCCGCTTCCTGGGCGTCCCCTACGGCGCACCCACCGGGGGGGCGGCTCGCTTCACGCCCGCCGGCCCCCCCGAACCGTGGACCGGGGTCTTCGATGCCGTCATCAGCGGGCCGTCGTGTCCCCAGCCTCAGCTCGACGAGCGGTTGCGGCAGGGCCTCCGCGCATACCTGGGCGGCTACGACGTCGTCCCGTTGCCGGGGACGGGAAAAGAAGGGCCCAGTGAGGCCTGCCTCGTCCTGAACGTCACCACACCCGCAGCCGACGACGCGGGCCGGCCTGTGATGGTGTGGCTGCACGCCGGCGCGTGGGTCATCGGCGCGGGAACGAGCCACTTTTACGACGGCGAGCGACTCGCCACCCGCGGGGATGTCGTGGTGGTGTCGATCAATCACCGACTCGGGCCGCTGGGGTTTTCCAACCTGGCCGAGGTGGGCGGCGAGAAGTTCGCTCGGTCCGGCAACGTCGGGGTCCTCGACATCGTTCTGGCACTGGAGTGGGTGCGAGACAACATCGTCCGCTTCGGCGGTGACCCGGACAACGTGACGCTGTTCGGCCAGTCCGGCGGAGGCCGCAAGGGCACCTTCATGCTGGCCATGCCTGCTGCCAAGGGGCTTTTCCATCGGGTGATAATCCAAAGCGGAGCGCAACTTCGGGCACCGGCACCGGAGGTATCCGCGCGCAAGGCCGCCGCGATGATGCGAGCACTCGGACTTCGCGAGGACCAGGTGCGGGAGCTGCAACGCGTGCCCGCCGACCGCCTCATCGCGGCGAGCGGGACCGGGTTCTCCCTCCAACCGATGGTGGACGGCCAGGACGTGCCTGCCGATCCCATCGATGCGATCGAGGCGGGTCTGGGGTCCGATGTCCCCGTCATCGTGGGTGCCACCCGCGACGACGAAGCAGTCGCGCTTCTGTACGAACCACGGTTCAACGAGCTCGACGAGGGCGGCCTGCGGGTCGAGCTCGACCGCCTGATCGGCCGCGAGACCGCCGAGTTCGTGCTCCCGACGTACCGTGCCTGCCGCCCAACGGCATCGCCGTTGGAGATTTTCGTCGCCGTACTCTCCGACTGCAATCGGCGCATGCCTGCGATTCGGTTGGCCGAGACCATCGTCGGTCGGGGGCGGGCGAACGTTTACACGTATCTGTTCTCCTACCCCGACCCGTCCAAGGGCTGGGCGTTGCATGCGGGCGATCTGCCGTTCACCTTCGATTTGCTCGACCCGCACCGCACCGACATCGCAGTCGCGCAGCCCCTTGCCGACCAGCTCAGCGGCGCGTGGGTGGCGTTCGCTCGCAGCGGCGACCCCAACCACCCAGGTATCCCCCGGTGGGACGCTTACGACTTCGAGCGACGGGCAACGATGGTGTTCGGCACCGACACAACTTGCGTCCCGGACGCCTACGGCGTCGAGCGCCGCGCTTGGGGCGATTTGGCTCTCGCGGGCGGCACGCCCAACTGGTGACCATGATGCAACCGCAACAGAGTCCGGCCGGTCCGCTCGCGGGCGTCAAGGTGCTCGGCCTGACGCGGGCCCGGGCGGGACCCACGTGCACGCGCCAACTCGCCGACCTGGGTGCCGACGTCGTCGAGATCAGCGCGCCCGGGGACGACTTGAGCTCGGCGGCGTTCGGCGGGTCGGACGGAGTCAATCTCAACCGCAACAAGCGATCGATGACCTTGGATCTGAGGACGCCCGCGGGCCTCGAAATCTTTCTCGAGCTGGTCGATCGCAGCGACGTGGTGGTGGAAAACTTCCGGCCGGGCGTGAAGCATCGGCTTGGCATCGACCCCCAGTCGTTGATGAAGCGCAACCCTCGCCTGGTGTACGCGAGCCTGTCAGGGTTCGGGCAGGACGGCCCCTACGCCGACCGTCCCGCGGTCGACCAGGTCATCCAGGGCATGTCGGGGCTGATGAGCGTGACCGGTCCGCCCGGATCGGGTCCATGGCGAACGGGCATCGCCGTGTTCGACGTGGCCACAGGTCAAATGCTCGCCCAAGGAATAATCGCTGCGCTGTTCGCCCGCGAACGAACAGGTCGGGGTCAGTGGGTGCATACCTCGCTGCTCGAAACGGCCATCTCGATGATGGACTTCCAGGCCGTCCGCTGGCTGATCGACGGAGTGGTCCCGGCATCCACCGGAAACGCGCACCCGAGCATGCCGCTCAAGGGAGGATCGACGCTCGCGACGAGCGACGGCTACGTCAACGTGGCGGCCCTGGGCGGCATCGACCGCCTGCTGGCGGCGATCGGGCTCGAGGCGGTTGACGGCGAAGCAGCCGACCGGCTGCAGGAGCGGGTGGCGGCCGTCCTGGCAAGCCGGACCACCGCCGAGTGGGTCGACCAATTGGCCGGCGTTGTCCCCTGCGGCCCCGTGCTCCAGATGGACGAAGTCTTTGCGGACCCCCAGGTCGAGCACCTGAACATGTCCTGTCCCGTCACCGCCGAGGGTGGTCGGGTGGTGAACGTGCTTCGCGCGCCGCTCAACTTCTCCGAGACCAAGCCATCCGTGCGACGGGGGCCGTATCGACCGGGCGAGCACACCGAGGAATTGCTCGCCGAGCTCGCGCACGGCAGCGTCGATGCCGGGCGCGTGCCATGACGAGCGAGTTGTTGCTGGACATCGATGGGGCGATCGCCACCATCACATTCAGCAACCCGGCCAAGCGGAACGCGCTGACGCTGCACATGCGTCGCGCACTGGTCTCCATGGTCAACAAGGTGCACGACGACCCGGCCGTGCGAGTCGTCGTCCTGACGGGGGACGGTGACGAGGCGTTCGTCGCCGGCGCCGACCTCTCCGAGCTGGCGGGAGACGCCACAGCGGCGGAAATCCTCAGCGAGGCCGAACAATTCGACGCGGAACTGGCCGCCGCGTGGGACCGCCTGGAGAAGCCGGTCGTCGCGATGATCCACGGATACTGCATCGGTGCCGGGCTGATGTTGGCACTCGACGCGGACCTTCGCATCGCCGCCGAGGGCAGCCAGTTTGCGATCCCGGCGGCTCGGCTGGGGCTGGGATTGGGGCCCCGCTACGTCGAGGGGCTCGCCGCGGCGGTCGGAAGCTCATGGGCGGCCGAGATGCTCTTTTCCGCACGACGGCTCTCGGCGGCAGAGGCACTTCGCATCGGTCTCGTCAACCACGTCGTCGACCCAAATGAACTGCGCACGTTCACCATGGCGCTGGCCGCTGAGATCGCCCAGAACGCGCCGCTGACGATCGCCGCGAGCAAGGCGGCGATCCGTCAGCTCCGCCTCGAGCCAGCGCAGCGCGACCGCGCCCGTGTGGAAACGATGGCCGAAGCCTGCATGCGGTCGGCCGACCTTGCAGAGGGCCAGACCGCCTTCAGGGAGAAGCGACCGCCCAGGTTCACCGGCCGGTGAGCCTGCACCCCAGAAAGAGAACCCACTACACGAAAGGAACGGAGGGGTCCCGATGCCTCAGATCGCAGAGCTTGGCCATGTCGGCTTGTTCGTGAACGACCTCGAGCGCTCCAAGAAGTTCTACACCGAGCTACTAGGGCTACAGGTCACCGACGAGGATGCGAACATGAAGATGGTCTTCCTCAGCTCACGCCCTGATCATGAGCATCATGAGCTCCTCCTCTGCGGCGGGCGTGACGCGCCGCCCGGCGCGAAAGTAGTCCAGCAGGTCTCGTTCCGCTGCCCGACGCTCGAAGACGTGCTCGAGTACTACAAGCGCTTCGTCGCCGCGGAGGTGCCCATCCAGATGACGATCACCCACGGCAACGCGATCGGCGTCTACTTCGAGGATCCCGACGGCAATACTGCAGAGGTTTACTGGCCGACTGGCATCCCGGCCGTCCAGCCCTTCGGTCAGCTGCTGGACTTGACGGAGACGCCGGACGAGCTCATGCGGCAGGTTCGTGAATACGTCAAAGCGGCAGACGGGAAATCATCCCTGGCCGATATCTAGTACCGGCTCTCCGCGGGTAACTGCCGTTGTCGCCTGGACGATGGTGGTTCTCCGTCGCGGGCGTGCGACCGGGCTCGGCGACGTAATCGGCGAGCCCGAAAGATCTTCAAAACCGAGGGGGCGACTGGAAATGGCAGACGTTCCTCCACTCGGCGTTCAGATTTCGCAGCGGGCCGCGCAGGCACCCGAGCACCCGGCGGTCACCTGTGCGGGCCGCACCATCACCCGGAGCGAACTCGACGCTTCCACCAACCGGCTGGCCCGCGCCTATGCCGAACTGGGAGTGGGCCGTGGAGACTACCTGACGATCGCGTTACCGAACTCAATCGAGTTCTTCCAGGCCGCGATCGCAGCCTGGAAGCTCGGGGCGATTCCCCAACCGCTATCGCCGCGACTGCCCGAGGCCGAATTCGAGGCGATCCTGCGGCTGCACCCCCGAGTGCTGCTAGTCGGGCGCCCAGACCCACACGGCGAAATCCCCAGCATCCCGAGGGGATTCACGCCTGAACCCGGATTGTCTGACGCCGAGCTGCCCGAGGCGGTGTCTCCGGCATGGAAGGTGATGGCATCCGGGGGCAGCACGGGCCGGCCGAAACTTATCGAAGCCGGCAACGACGGCCGCGTCGACCTCGCTCCGTTTGGTCGTGCGCTGGGCGCCACAGACGATGACACCCAACTCATATCGGTGCCGCTGACCCACAACACCGGAATGATGTCCGCCGCGGTTGGCCTGACGAGGGGACACCACATCGTGCTCATGCCACGGTTCGAACCGGCGGAGTTTTTGCGCCTGGTCGCTGAGCACCGTATCGACTGGCTGTTTACCGTGCCGACGATCATGCATCGACTGTTGGCGGTCTACGACAAGGACCCGACAGCATATGACCTGTCCTCGATTCGGCAGATGGGGCATGTCGGGGCGCCGTGCCCGCCCAGTGTCAAAAAACGGTGGATCGAGATACTCGGTCCCGATGCAGTTTGGGAAGTGTACGGCGGCACCGAGGCTCAGGCATTCACGGTGATCGGCGGCCGCGATTGGCTAGAGCACCCCGGTTCGGTCGGCAAGGTGGCCGGAGGCGAGATGAAGGTCCTCGACGACGAAGGCCGGAAGTGCCCACCCGGCGTGGTGGGCGAAGTCTTCATGCGGCCGGTGCCGGGCAGCCCGCCCGCCTACCGCTACATCGGCGCCACAGCCAAAACCCGCGATGGGTGGGACTCGTTGGGCGATCTCGGTTACTTCGATGAAGACGGCTTCCTCTACCTCAACGACCGACGCGTGGATATGTTCACCGTTGGCGGCCGGAACGTCTACCCCGCCGAAATCGAGAACGCCCTTTCGGCCCATCCGGACGTGTTGTCCTGCCTTGTGGTCGGCGTCCCCGACGACGACCTCGGCCAAGTACCGTACGCCTTGGTGCAAGCCGAGGGCCTTGACGAAGCCGCGGTAATCGACTTTCTGGCCGAGCGCATCGCCTCATACAAGGTGCCGCGAAGCGTAGAGTTCGTCGCCGCGCCATTGCGCGACGATGCGGGGAAGGCGCGGCGATCGGCGGTGCGCGACGCTGTAATCGCACGGCTCGCCGACACACGCGCCTGACCGGATCGCTCGCCGCCGATGGCCATAGGTAAGAACACCGCATTGATACATCAGGCGTTTTAAGAGCATTACATTTAAATCTTGGGCCCCATCGGGATAATGTCGGGGAGCGAGTGTGGGTCCGCGCCGATCGGTGAAGCGACAGCAGAGAGTATGGCCATGATCGCGACGTGGGGATTTTACTTTTTCGGCTCGCCGCCAGAGGACGGCGTCGAGTTGGCCGAGGCTGACTATCAGCGGATTTTCGACCAGTACGTCGATCTCTGGGTGCGCTGCGAGGCCTGGGGTTTCGATGGCGTGACCTGGGCCGAGCACCATTTCAACCCGGGTACTCTGTCGCCGTCGCCGAACCTGCTCGTTGCCGCGGTTGCCGCGCGAACGACTAGGCTGCGCTTCACCATCCTCGGCACGGTATTGCCGATGAACAACGTCAGGCGGTACGCCGAGGAGTGCGGCATGCTCCGGTACCTGACCCACGGCCGGTTCGAACCCGGCATTGGGCCCGGCGCCGGTGCCGCGGAGGCCATGCGTGACGGCATGACGTGGGAGGAGGTGCGCCCTCGCTATTACAGCGGCGCCGAGCTGCTGAGAAAGGCCATCGCAGGCAAGCGAGTAACCCATCAGGACGAGTTCTACAACCTCGACAACGTTCCGCTCGAACCGCCAATCCATCTCGGGCCGGGGCAATCGGTATGGACGACGGTGCTCTCACCCGACTCGGCCGCCTGGGCCGCCGAACGCGGGTTCAAGATCGCGACCGCGTGGCATCCCGTCGAGAAGGCTACCGCGGTGGCCGGTAGGTATTACGAAGCCGCCGACGCCGCCGGGGTCCGGGTCGATCCGTCGATGTTGGGTCTGCGACGCAGGGTCTTCGTCGCCGAGACCGACGCTTTGGCCCATGAAATTTGGGAAGAGTCAGTCGATCTCGTCGGAGCCCACGCTGGATCGATGTTCGAAACCCAGGATCCAGCCATCTTGAAAATGTTTGATATCCCCGACGACTTTGCGATCGGCTCGCCCGAAACGGTGGCCGAACGGCTCATCGACCAGTGCCAGGCCGGCGGCTTCGGCACGCTCTTTGCGTTCACGGACTTCGGCGGCTTCACGCCCGAAGTCCTGGCCCGTTCCCACGAACTGATCGGCACCAAGGTCGCTCCGCTTCTGCGCTCCGCCGACGTCAAAGGCGGCGGTCGCGGCACAAACGTTGACCTCGACGAACTTGCCGAAGCCAGCGCAGCGCACATACGAAGCGTCAGCGCCGATCGCAAGTGAGGCCGTCGCTCTCGACGACCGTCTGCCCCATTGTCGCGATTGGAGCGCGCTGAAGAGACGGAGAGCTGTGCGGAAATGATTTGGACCAGACCCGGCGGCCTTGGGTCAACGGGCGATTCTCACATCGGTCGGTAAGCTACCTGAGTGCCAAGAGATGGCGGTCCAACCCGGGAGAAGTTGCTAGACGCTGCGCTCAAGCTTTGGGCGGTGCGGGGGTTGGAGGGCACGACGCTGGCTGACATCAATGAAGCCGCCGGTCAGCGCAACACCTCGGCCATCCAATATCACTTCGAGGGCCGCGATGGCCTCATCCGTGCGATCTATCAGCGGTTCGTGCCACCCCTTACCGAGCACTATGAGGAGCTGGTCCAACGGGCGAGAGCCTCCAAGCGGGTGCGGCCCGCGGCGGAGGCCATCGTGCTGCCTTTGGGCAGACTGCTTACGGGCGATTGGCGCGATCGCGCATTTGTGGAGCTCTTCGCTCAAATGTTCGCCGGGACCCGCATCAGCGATCCGCAGTGGGCCGATTTGACCGGAATCCGTCTGGTCCGCCGGAATGGCGAAGGCGAAATAGGTGAGGCCGAGGCTTTGCTTCTCGACCGCATCGCCCCGTTGCCAGAACCGCTCGGCTCCATCCGCATGACCGTTGCGGGGACTTTCGTCGCGCGCTCATTGGCCGATTTCGCGCGCCATTGGGACAAATACGGCCCAGAGCAATCGGAAGACCCACAACTGTTCATCTCCAATCTGGTGGACATGTTCATCGCGACCATGACCGCCCCGGTCTCGGCAAGCACGTCAGCGATGCTCGCCACGGTGAATGAGAAACGCGGCCGGCGTTCTCGAAGTGTCAACGGCCGAACCGCCCGGCGAGCCGGGGATGGACAACCACTAAAGCGCAAGCAGCGCTAGGCGTTAGCAACGCTGCAGCCTTCCGGTTGTGATGCTCTCTTGATAATGTCCATCCATGACTACAACCGGGTCACGCAGGCAGACACCGAAGGCTTGGTCACTCGACAACTACCGCGAGGAGTGGCCCCGGGTGGGCGCGGTCGCTGCGATGGCACTGGCCGGCGCAAGTGTGCTGGTCGGGCGCAAGCAACTGACCAACCTGCGTGCCCTGTCGGTGATGAATGCCCTCGCGCTGGCGGTCCACCAATACGAGGAGTACGTCGACCCCGGCTACTTCGCCGGTCAGTTCAACGCCGGCGTCGTGCGCAGCAAGCAACCCCGCAATTACCCGCTGAACAGGCAATCATCACTGTGCATCAATACCGTCCTCGCATACCCCTTCTATCTCGCGCCGATCATCTTCCCCCGGCTCAAATGGTTGGGGCTGCCGCCGATGCTGTTCGGCCTCTTCCAAGCCGTCGACCACGGAATAGTCATGCCCGCCCTGGCGCGCTCCAAGTACAGCCCCGGCTTCCTTGCCGCCAGCCTGCTGCACGTTCCGATCGGCCTTACTTACATCCGGGCACTGCGCACTGAGGGACCGATCGACCGCGGCACCTGGCGCAAGAGCATCGGCGTCACAACGCTCTTCTTCGCCGCCTTGATGGTTCCGTTGTTCGGCTACCTCGACAAGAACAGCCCCTATACCTTCAGCGCCAAACACATGGGCCGCTACGACACCGGCACACATCCGGTCCCCACCAGCACTATCGACTCGGCTTAGGCGTTCCGCTTCTCTCGGTGGCTGAAGTGGTTGCCATTTGCTGACGAGCCGTTAGCCAGCATGAACTAATGATGTGTCATCACTAGAAATAACGGTAGCCCATTACTATAGGCTGGCGTGCGCGGGAACGACTGATGTCGCGTGGCCCCGCCGCGCTGCCCGCCTTCACCGCTAGGAGGAACCGATGGCAGAGCACCAGGTCGCCGAGTCGGAAGCAGCGACCAGTGAAGTCCGCAACATCCGGGGCGAGGACATTGAGGTGGCTCTCCGCAAGGCCGCCCCGATCGACGAGGAGGGCGCGCTCGAACCGGGCCGAAGCGTTGTGGATGGGATTGTTTACGACCGCGACGTGGCCGTTCAATTACGCGACGGCACGACCATTTACACCGATGTGTATCGCCCAGCCGGCGCCACCAATCTGCCCGCGATCATCGCGTGGAGCCCCTACGGCAAACGCGCGGGTTACGCCCGCAAGACGTTCATGCCGGGCGTGCCGCCGGGGACCTACTCGGACATGACGAAGGCCGAAGGCCCCGACCCGGCGTACTGGTGCTATCACGGGTACGCGATCATCAATCCCGACGCCCGGGGCGCCGGCAATTCCGAGGGCACTATCCACATATTCGGCTCAGGCGAAGGCCGAGACTGCGCCGACCTCGTCGAGTGGGTGGCGGCCCAGGAGTGGAGCAACGGCAAAGTCGGCATGTCGGGCAATTCCTGGTTGGCCGTCAGCCAGTGGTTCACCGCGGCCGAACAGCCGCCCCACCTGACGTGCATTGCACCCTGGGACGGGTTCGTCGACACCTACGACTCCCTGTTCTGCGGCGGCGGCGTGCCCGAGATCGGCTTCACCGGGATGGTCGCCAGCATGCTCCAGGGGCAAGGGCATCTCGAGGACGCCGTCGCTATGAACCGCAAGCACCCATTCATGGACACCTACTGGGAGGACAAAGTAGTCGCCCTCGACAAGATCGAGATCCCGACCTACGTCTGCGCCGGGTGGACCAACCCGTTACATACAAAAGGGTCCATCGAAGGGTTTCGACGGATCGCGTCCGACGAGAAATGGCTGCGCGCACATCGCGAGTTCGAATGGCCGGATTACTACTCGTGGCAGAGCCTGGAGGACTTGCGGAGGTTTTTCGACCGCTACCTGAAGGGCATCAGGAACGGCTGGGAGCTGACACCCCCGGTGCGCATCGACGTGATGGACGCGGGCGACACTAACTACCAGTCCGAGCGCGCGGAGAAGGACTTCCCGCTGGAGCACACAAAATATCAGCAGCTGTTCCTCGACGCCGAGAACCACACGTTGACGCCCAGCCCCGTGGACCACGAATCCGCCGTTGCTTACAAAGCCGAGGACGGGCTGGTGTCCTTCGACATGCCGTTCGACCAGATCACCGAGCTGACCGGATACATGAAGTTGCGTTTGTGGGTCGAAGCTCGAGATGCGGACGACATGGACCTTTTCGTGGCCGTCCAGAAGGCCGACGCCGACGGCACCTTCGTGCCCATGGAGTATCTTGGCTTCCCCCATGCCGGTGCGCTCGGACTTCTGCGGGTGTCACATCGCGAACTCGACGAAAAACGGTCGACACCGGCCGAACCCGTCGTCACCCATCGCCGCGAGCAGCTTCTGGAGGCCGGGCAGATCGTGCCGGTGGACATTGCCATTTGGCCGTCGAGCAGAATCTGGTATCCCGGTGAACGATTGCGCGTCGTCGTATCGGGTCACCGCACCCCGGCCTGGTTCCTGCCGTTCGCCTGGGAGCTGCGCAACCGCGGAGAGCACGTGATTCACGCGGGCGGAAAATACGATTCGCACCTGCTCGTCCCAGTTATCTCGGGACGCCGCTTAACCGAAACTGGCTCGGCGCAAGCAGAAGCGGGCGCGCGGCTGTTTGGACAATTCGACCACTGATGAGCGCGGCCACCGAAACTGACCGGGTCGCGGCTCTCGCCCGACCGGTCGTGGCCGATCACGACCCGAAATCCGTGCCCGTCTCCGAATTCCTCGGCGCCTGCTACGACACCGGGCTGTCATCGGTGCACTTCCCAAAGGGGCTCGGCGGCCTTGGCCTATCGCATTTCCTTCAGGCGGTCGCCGACGAAATCTTGCACGCCGCCGGCGGTCCCGTTTCGCCGGCGATGCGCCCGATGGAGTACGGGATGGCCGCACCGACGGTGTGCGAGCACCCGCGCGGTTTACGCAGAGATGGGCGAAAACTCGCTCTGCAACGTGCCCTCGGCCTCGGCGGCGCGTGCGTCGTGACGCTATGCGAATCTGTTGGTACCCGATGACTGCGGTTCGTGTAGCGATCGTGGGCGCCGGGATCGGTGGCCTCACGGCCGCGCTTGCGCTGCAGTCCATCGGGGCCCAGGTGGAGGTCTATGAGCAGGCCCGCCAGCTCGGTGATGTCGGTGCGGGACTGGGACTTTCGCCTTCCAGCATGCGGGTGCTGGATCGGCTCGGCGTCGGCGACGAAATCCGCCGAGTCGCGGCTCCGCTAGACGGACTCTGGTTCCGTCAGCCGGACGGGACTGTCGTCGGGCAGATGAACACCAACTCCGCGGGCTCTCAGATGGCCTTGTATCGTCCCGATTTGATCGCAACGTTAACCGCCGCCCTCGGTGGTGGAGTGCTTCACACCGGGCACCGTTGCATCTCCTTCAGCCAAGGCGAGCGGGTGGCTCGGGTTGTCTTCGACAACGGCGTGATCGCGGAGGCCGACGTCGTCGTAGCTGCCGACGGCATCCATTCGGTGCTGCAACGCCACGTCGTGCAACCACGACCCCCGGTGTTCTCCAACAAGGTGGCCTACCGCGGGATAATTCCGGCAGACCGACTGCCCGACTTGCCGCGTCGCGACGCCGTGATGTGGAACGGCCAAGAGAAGTACTTCCTGACGTACGCGCTACGTTCGGGCGAGCTCAGGAATTTCGTGGGATTCGTACCCGCCGATCAACAGATGCGTGAATCCTGGTCGGCGCCGGGCGATCCCGCTGTCCTGGCCGCCGAGTTCGCCGGCTGGGACCCACAGCTGGAGGCGCTACTGCAGCAGGTCGACACCACCTTCCGGTGGGGACTCTACGACCGCGACCCGTTGCCCCGCTGGACGCGCGGCCGGCTCACCTTATTAGGCGACGCGGCCCACGCGATGCTGCCGCATATGGGTCAGGGTGGGAACCAGGCCATCGAGGATGGCATGGCACTGGCGGTTTTGATCCGAGGACTCGACGCCGGCGATGTCCCCGACGCACTGATCCGCTACGAGGATCTCCGGCGTAGCCGAACCGCGATGATCCAACAAGGCTCGCGCGCCAACGGGCAACTCTTGGATTCGGGGGAGGCCAACATGGCGCAACGGCCTAGCGACGACTACGACATCGAGGCCGAAGCCGAGGCTCGCCGCTGAGCGGCAGCCATAGGAGAATGTCTGGGCGGACAATGGTTTCGACGCGTGCGGTCGTTGTAGGTGCGGGCATCGGTGGCCTCACGGCCGCGCCCGCGCTCGCGCCGCTGGCGACCGTCCGCCGCACAGGTCCACATAACGTGCATCTGCGGTTGCTAATCGACGCGCGTCGCCGCCACTGCCCAAAATGGCATGTAAATCCGGTTGTCGGTCAACAGCGGCCCGATAACCTCAAGCTGGTGCAGCAGCCGTTTGGACCGCTCCGCGAGCTCGGGATTTCCCTCGCTCTGCACTGCCGACAATCGGGCGAACGACTCCGGGACATAGTTGTTGACCCAGCTGCCGGGGCCAATGTAGTCGATCCGCCACCCTGCCGGCGGAAGCACGCGCTCGAAATTATCCGCCGACACCAGCCCGCACTGGATGCCGTTGATGTTGTGCATTCCCATTTCGAACATAAACAGCCGCGCGCCCGGCTTGGTCGCCCGGTGCAGCGCGGCCATGTACCCGGCCTGCGTGTCCTCGTCGGTAAACACGTGGTAGAAGGCGCAGTCCACCACCGTGTCGAACCGATTCTCCAGCCCATCCAGCTTGCTGGCATCAGCTACGCGGAAGTCGACGCTCACTCCGGCCCGTGCCGCGTTGGCCTTTGCCCGCTCGATCCCCGCACTAGAGGAGTCGATTCCGGTGACTGAATAACCCTTCGACGCGTAGTAGATCGCATGATGGCCGGGACCGGTTCCCGGATCGAGCACCTCGCCCCTGACCCCACCGAAGGCCACCAGCTGCTGCACGATAGGCTGCGGCCCTCCGATATCCCAGGGCGCCACCGTGGGCTCGTCGCGATAAAGCGCATCGAAATCCGGCAGGCCGACCTCATTAGACATGCTCACCAGGCTACACGCCGACCCAGCCGTGTGGTTATTGACTACTAATATCCGACGTGTCCGCCGCGAGTGTGATCGCCAGCCCGATCTTGGCGGTCCGGCCTTTGGTGATGATGTCGCGCAGAATGCGTGGCGACAGGCCGAAATTCAGCGTCCACGGCCACCACCGAACCCCCAGCCACCCGACGATTCCGTATTTGCGCGCCAACAGGTCTCGAACGTGGGCGGTGCCGACCGCATCGAGAAGTTCGGCGCGCCCCCGGACGGCCGGGCCGCGAGGGCTACCGCCATGTGTACACGGCTGAACCAGAACCTCGGAATTATGACGGATCCGCTTGACTTTGAGAGACTCGGTTTCGGTCCACACAAACAGCCGGTCCGCTTCCGAAGCAGCCCATACCGGTGAACTCACCGCGCTGCCGTCTTTGCGGAACGTCGTCAGCAGGACGTACCGCGCACTGTGAAGATCGCCGACCCCGGCCACACTCAATCCTCTCGTGCTGACCCGACGTTGAGCGAACTAGGGTCTCAAGATCCGCTGGGCGGCACTAACCCGATGACTTCGCCGATTGACTTGTCGGCGGTCAGGCCAACGACCCGGTCCAGCCCTATTGCCGAGAACCGCAGCGAGTAACCGTAGTAATGGACCAGCAGGCCGAGGACGGCGAGGATCCACTCTGGAGTCCATGCCTCGGCGGCCGCATCCCAAAGCTCGTCGGTCATTTCCCATTCGAACGCCGCCTTGACGAACTTGAGCGCAAGCCGCTCGTCGTCGGTCCAAATGTCGGCGTCGGGCATGTCGAGCAGCAACAGCTTGGTGCGCGTGATGCCGGCACCCTCGGATGCCCAGCCGCCCATGATCGTGCGCGTCCAGCCGTTGCGCATGTGCACGCAATGCAGCCAGGACGACATCAACATGTACCGCTTGTACTGCTCGCTCTTGGGCTGATCGACCGGCACCCCGCGCTTGATGACTTCCGCTGGCGGAGTTTTGGGATCGATCCCCAAGACGAGCGCCATGAGCACCGACCAATACTCGACATCGGCGCCATAGATTTCCGGGACGGTGCCGTAGAACAGATTTTCGCCATACCGCGATGGCGTTTTCATGACCTCGGGCCAACCCGTGATCTTGCTGTGCTCCTTCACCCGTCTGATCAGTTCGTCGTTGTCGATGTGGGGCAGGCGCAGCTTGAACGGCTTCTGTTCGGCAGGGGAAGGCAACTTGTCACTCCTTGATTACGTGCGCGGAACACCAGCGAACCAAACTGCTCGCCGTATTAGCGAACGCTAGTCTAAAACGGACGGTGGCGGAAGGGGCACCGTGATTGGGCTCAGATGATCCAAATCAAGACATTAGTCACCACTAGCCGTCCTTGCGGCTCGGCGTCCTTCGGGCTTGGCACGACGGCGGAAATCGCTCATCGGGACTGAGCGAAGACGTGGTGCTATACAACGAAACTCGTGATCCGAAGCCACCACCGGGCCGCGTCCACATGGTCTTCCAGCTGCGTTTGGGTGGCGCGCTTCAAGACAACCGCGTGATCGGTTACGAAGGTGCGCCGGTTAAGGAGTTCGACGCCGGCGAGCGACAAACTACTCGGTCTGGTCAAGCCCTCCTGCCTCCCTGTCCGGTCCCCGATCGGCGCGGCTGGCCCAGGTCGAAGAACATTCCGATGCAACGTACTGCTGCTGGGTCGGCAGCCCGCAAAAGATCGGCCTTTCACTCATGGACCCGAGGCCCAGTGATGATGGCCCAATTCGATCACCACTGGGGGATCTTGCTGAGCAACAGAGGGCCGACGACGTTTCATATCCACACCATCGTGCCGACGCCGAATGGCACGCCTACGGCAACGATCTACTCCGCCAGCACTACACCGCTCACGACCACGGGACGGGGTGCCACGTTCATCCGCGCACATAAGGCGCGGATCGCAACCAACTGACAGCAGGCCGCTGGTGAGCTACGGGCGACCGAGTGCGGCGAGCGGGTTGTGAGTTGCCTCCTCTTCGGCGAAGCCCGCGGGGTCCAGGACGATTCGGTGCAGGAAAGACTCCATGACAGCCACGGCAGGTTCGAGCAGACTCGGTGTGGCGTCGAACTCGTGCAGGGAGTCAGCCAGGATGTGCAACTCCGCAGTAACCCCGGCAGCTCGCAACGCCTCGAAAAGGCGGAAACTCGCCGCCGGCGCCACCACCATGTCGTCGGTGCCGGCGAAGATTAACGTCGGCGGAAGCGCCGAGTTCACCTGGTTGATCGGACTCGCCTGCGCCGCTTGCTCTTCGGTCGCCGCAGGTCCCAGCAGCATCGACGCCGGCGTGGTGCCGTCCTCACCGCGCGCCGCCTGAATCATCTCGGCCATGATCTCCGGGGTCGGCGGCCCATCGGTGGGAAGCGCCGGCATATCCCGAATAACGAACTCCACCAATGGGTAGTAAGCGATGACCGCGGCGATGCGCGCCTCCAGCTTGTCCGCCGCTGCGGCCGCCATCAATGCCAGTTGTGCGCCGGCGCTGTGGCCTTGCACGACAATCCTGTCCGCCTCGACGCCAATCTCTTGGGCGTGAGCCGCTGTCCAGGAAATCGCTTCCTGAAGGTCGTCGAGCGGATCAGGCCATGTGGTGGTGGTGTCGTTGATCAAACGGTATTGCACCGCGATGGCGGCAAACCCGCGCCGCGCCAACGCAGCGCACCGCGGTGCCAGCAGCTTGCGATCACCTTGCCGGAAGCCCCCACCGTGCACGAGCAACACCGCGGTGCGGTGATCGCTCGGGCTGGTGGGTTGATAGATATCGAGATGCAAATCCTGGCCGTGCGTGGTGCTATAAACGACGTCGAGACTGTCGCTCACTGGCTCACTTCGTCCTTCTTCAACCTCACGGGGTTGATCATTCTGCCGTGAGCCGCATCGAAGCCGTGGGCGTCCACGTTGGCGCTGGCAGCTCGTTTGCCCCCCTCCACCTTGGCCTTACGCAGAATCGGGGCGACCTTGGTGCCGATGAGCTCGTGTGAGCGGTACAGATCCTTCTCGGCGAAATCCCCGAAATCGGTGAAGCAGACAAGGTGGCCAAAGCCCCCGGCCTGGCACTGATCGATGAGCCGTTCGGCCACCGTTTCGGGTGACCCGATAGCGTAATCATCTGGATCCATAAGCATTTTGAAGATCGCCGGGTCCAAGCTTTCGAACGCAGTTCCAGCGTGGGCCTGCACAAGGTCGCCCGCCTCTTCTGCGAGCTCTTGAGCTAGGGCATCGGAGTCGGCGACGAAGACTCGACGTCGCAGACCGAGCATCGACGGATCAACCTTGCGCCCAGCGGCGTCAGCGGCTTCGTAGTAGCGACCGGCCACCGCCGCCGCGATGTCTGTCTTACTCCATGCCGTGCACATCCTGTACCCCCGCTCGGCAGCCCACGCCGCCGAATCCGGGGACAGCACTGTCACCCAGACCGCCTGATCCGGCCGCAAGCGAATCGGCGGCTCCAAAGGCACCTTTTCCAAGTTGTAGAACGCGTCCTTGTGGGTGACCGGGCCACCCGCCATTGCCTTCTGTAGCAGGTCGGCGCCGCTGTAATAGCGAGGCCGCGACTCCTCGGGCGGAATACCAATGGCGGCCAGCTCGATAACCCCGGCTCCCGGTGCGATCCCGGGTTCAAACCTGCCGTTGGTCATGTACTGCAGCATGCCGCACTCCTCGGCATACCGCCGGGCGTCGTTCAGCGGCAGCACCGCCCCCAAAGTGGTGAACTTCAGCGTCGTCGTTCGCGCCGCAACCGCGGCGACGAGCAAATTCACTGACGGCGAGATGGTGGACGCATTGAAATGGTGTTCAGCAAATGTCAGACCATCAAAGCCCCAACCCTCACACCGCGGCCAAAGATCCAGGTACCGGTCAAAGACCCGTTGGTAATCCTCTGTGGTGGACCCGGCGTCCATGACTTTCTTCGACAACCCGAAGATGTAAAAACCCCACGTCTCGATCATGACCATCCTTTGCCAATGCCGCTGCCGTCGCCTGCGGACGCGCAGTCTAGTGATGACGTTAGCAGCTGCTAATGGGAGTTTTCAATGTCGGTCTCTTACATCCCTGCCTATCTGCGTCAGCTTGCATGGAAACAGGCGCCACGGGGCTAGTCCGTGGACGGAGGCGCAGTCCCACGGGCACCGTGAGCGACCTGGCCTTAGGAGTTGCCCAGCTGATTGAGCGGGTGCGGCCGCGCTGCCGCTTCTGTCCGGCGACGCGATCTTCACCGGCACTCGGCAGGCGTCGGCGCCACGCGCCAGCCGCGGTAACGATCCCGAATCCGTCTTGAAGAGTCGTATCGAGGGCACCGGGACCATGTGAAATCCAACCGTTGCGACCGCATTTGAGTGAGTCTGGTACGGGCGAGGGCGAAAGCGACAAGTCGAGGCGCTGGCAACCGGTTGAGGGGCGAAGAAGTCGAAAGCCGGCCTGACAGTGGCGGTAGGCACTTCAGCCGACTTCAGCGGCGAGCTTCTGCACCGCATCGCCAAGCGCTGCCATTAACTCGGCGTTGTCTCGAGGGTGTCTGCCTCCCAATGACTTTACCGGTAGCGACAGGTTGATCGTGTCGACCACCCTGGCGCCGGCGATTCCGAACGATTTGCGGGTCTCGTTGTGCCCCCACACACCTCCGTACTGACCCATCGAGGTGCCGATCACGGCGAGCGGCTTGCCTTTCACGGCACCGGCACCGAAAGGTCGCGACAGCCAGTCAATCGCGTTCTTCATCACCGCGGGGATGCTGCCGTTGAATTCCGGTGTCACCACGAGCAGCGCGTCAGCCTCAGCAGCTGCGGTACGGAGGCCGACGACCGGGGCAGCAACATCAGGGCCGTCGATATCGTCGTTGTAGAACGGCAAATCGCCAAGGCCTTCGAAGACGCTCACCGTGACACCCGCCGGGGCCGCCCCGGCCGCAAGACCTGCGATCTGCCTGTTCAGTGATGCCGCGCGAAGACTTCCCACCAGCGCCAGAATCTTTGTGTTGGACATCGCTTGCTCTACTCCGGCTCACGGGTCGGTGTGTGCTGCAACGCTTTTGGACCAGCTGCCGGAACCCAGCCGCTGCGGACGAGCGCTTCGGCGGTCCAATCATTCGCCAGCTTCCCCCACAGCTGCTTGCTCCACTCGCGCACCCGTGCATCGTCAGGAACGTTCGGGTTTCCCCAGATCTCATGCAAACGCTGCGTCCAGCCTTCGATGCCGTGTTCCTTCAGGATGGGGTCCCTCAGGTCCGCGGCCCTGGCGCAATAGGCGTGATCGAACCTGTAACCCGGCCAGTCCCCATAGCCTTCTGGCATCTGATTCAGCACTTTCGCATACTCTTCGACGTTGCGCTTGTACTCGTCGAAGTCTTTGTAGAGCCACACGACGCAGTGGGTGTAACGCTCGGACACATCCCCGGACAGACGACCGACGAAGAAGATGAGTTCGGGCCACCAGTTCAACACCGTTTCTTCGAAGTGCTTCACGTCCTCATCGCTGGGAAAGTGAAAGAGATTGAGCACGACAAACGGAAGCTCTTTGCCGGCCGCTGGAGGCATGTGCCACACGGTGTCCAACTTTTACTCCAGTCGTTGTTAATCTATGGATATCGTTCGTAGCCAACAACATGCACAGGGCGGCAGAGCTGGTCAGTGCTCAAGCAGCACGGCCGCCGGTCAGGTGGCGACCTTGTCCTTGATGCGGGTGCGGGGATCGACGCCGCCAAGCCATTGCTGGGGGAAGCCGAGCTTCTCGCGCCAGATCGCCTGCACCATGTAGGGCGGCACTACGCTGCTCTTCAAGCAGGACAAACCAATGGCGCTGAGGTGGTATTCGACTTCCGGATTAGCCTTCGCCGCCTCGAGGTAGGGCTCCACCACTTTCGCGTGCCAACCGTCGTCGCCGAGCTCGGTGAGCTCTTTGTCGTCCCGGGGAATCAGGTTGCGCACTTCCATCGCCGCGACGTTCGGTGACAGGATGCGCAGGTTCCGCAGCAGGTTGTCGACATCCTTGGCTTCCGCCTGGGCGGCGGCGATGCCGTCGCGACGAAACACGCTGCCGAAGGTGAAGTGGGGATGGCCCCAGATTCGGCCTAAAAACGAGCCGCTGCCCGGCTCGATGCCCGGATACAACCTCTCGGGGCCCCGGGAACGCAGCTTCGACAACGTCGAGTAAGTCATACCCGGCTTGAACCGGTACAGCCACAACGTGTACATCATCTTCGGCGGATCTCCCTGTTCGGTCGTAGGTCAATTTTCGGCGCTTCGGGGTGGATTGCTGAGTCGAGATCAGCATGGATTCATCAGTCGATCGGCGCGCCCCACCATTCGTACGGGAATCCGAGACGTTGGCGCAGCGGTTCGAGGAAGACGGCCGGGAGTCCCGTGTACCACCCTTTCGCCAGCCCGTTGACGGTGTTGCGGTCAACGTAACGCTGGACGTATGGAGGCAGAGACTGATAGGACTCCGACCCCTCTCGGAGGGGCTCGGCGATATAGCTGGTGAGCTGATGGTGGATATACGCCTCGCCATGTTCGACGAGTTCAGGATCGTCGATGTCGATGATGTGGAAGCCGTGGTTTTGATCCCAGGCATCCGGTAACGCTTCAAACATCTCCGCGTATCCGAAACCGGTGGCCGGCTCGTCGCCTGCCGCGCGCTCCGCGACCTCGGCCTTATACGACTTCATCTGACCGGCCATGACAGCCGTGGAATCATGCCGGATGACTGACGACACGTCCAGGAACGGATTGCCGTGGGCTCGGGCCTCATTGGCGCTCGAGTCCTCGCGGATTTCCAACGGGTCTGCCATCAGGTTGAGCGCGTCATCGATTTGCTGTGTGTAATTGCTGTTGTATTTCCAGCCAACGACGTACCACATCGCCATATGAGTATCGGGCTTTCGTAGCTATCTAACGTGCGCGAAGTCTGCCTCGAGCAGTTCGGCCAGCTTGCCAGCGTTGACCTGCTCGACGGGCTTGAGGTAGCCGGCCCGTTCCTGCCAACCGTCCAAGAACTGCTGGTCGATTTCGATGCCGCCGAACACCTCCTCGACGGTGGGCCCGATCCGCGCGGCGATCTCGTTGAGATGGGTGCTATCGAGATTGAAGAATCGAATGGTGTTCTCTCCGAGAATTTTTCGGGCCTCATCCTCCGGCACGCCGGCGAATGCGTGCCGGATCCACTCGCGGGTGTGCGGCCAGGTGCTCTCCGGATGCGGGATGTCGGCGCCGAAACAGAAGTGATCGACACCGATCTCATGGCGCATCTGCACCTCGACCCGGTGCGGCGATGTCGGAGTGGTCGCGCAGTTGCGGTAGAAGTACTCCGTGGGGGTGAGCTCAAGGTGTTGGGCATGCTTGGCGAAGTGCTCATCCAGGATCTTCAGCGTCGCCGGAAGCCAGTCGGCGCGCAGCTCGGTGAGCATCAGCTTCAATGTCGGGTGCCGGTCGAAGACACCGCTGAGCATCAGCTGCCAAAGGCCCTGGCGTGGACCGACGTCCAACGCGAACGGCGAGTCTTCGTTGTTGGCGTCCATCATCTCCATCAGCATGTTGCCGAAGGATTCGAGATCGAAGCCGTCGGTGTCGACCGGTTTGCCCTCGGGGGTGAGGGCCAGGTCGAAGAACTTGGTGATCAAGCCCTGCGGCATGCCCCAGCCCACATGCAGGTTGATCACCAGACCGAGATCGGCGCATGCCGCCCAGAAGGGATCGTAGGACCGGTCATAGATCGGCGGTCTCTTTTCGGCCACATACCCGGGGAGAAAGACCGACACGAATCCGTGCTCCGCGAGCCAGTGGAGCTCGGCGACAGCCTCGTCCATGTCGAGGAGCTCCCCGGCGTAGCCCACCGGGAACAGACGCCCGTCGCCCTCGCTGATCACATCCGCCAGCCACCGGTGATAGGCCCGCAAGCCGGCGGCCCGGAGCTCCGCCGGGTAAACCTTGTTCGTCACCGTGAAAAACGGCTGCGTGTGATCGCTTCCGCATAGGAGGATCTCCCCGGCGATCCCCTGGTCGTCGAGCACCGCCAACCGCTTGGCCACATCACCGCCGAGGTCTGGCGGTGACACGTCACCGAGCTCGTAGACGCCCGGCACCGTCATGCTCTTCCGCTGCATTCCCGCCAGCATCAGGTTGCCGGCTTCCTCACCGGCCAAATCGTCTAGGCGATCGCGGTAGGCGGGATCGATGTAGGGCCGATACGCGTCGATGGCACCGCCGACATGCCCGTCTCCTGAAACCACCGTGATCCGCTGCACTTTGCCAGTCACTCCTACGTTGCTCAATGCGGCCGCTAGCCACGCTGCCGCGACCCGCTGCAGTGACACTACCGCTAGTGGTGACTAACCGCAATGACCTCGGTTGACCCGGTGTGATCGGCCCCAAGCTTCCGGTAATCCCTCGGCGCTAGCAGGGGTTTTCGTCTCGTTCCCCTGTCACGTTCGCTCGCCAAATTCACGGATGCTAACCTTCCGAAGCGACATAAGGAGGTCGGAGGCCGATGGCAATGTGGTATGTGTTTGGCGCCAGATACACCGAGAACTACACCGCCGAAATCGACGGCTTTTTGCACCGGCTAGATGACTTAGGGCTGTTGGGGATGGACGAGGGCAACAACCTTAATGAGGCCCGCGCCCACGGCAACCCGTTCTTCGACATCACCTCGATCATCCGTCAGGAAAACACGTCCGTCATGGGCGGACAGATGAAGACCTACGGTTCAGAAGACGAGGCTCGTGCAGCAGGTGAGGAGGCCCCCTCCGGGCACGGTTATCGGGAGTTGTTCGAGGTCCTGCCGGAAATCTGGGACCAGAACCACGGCTTCCACATCATCGACATCGACGATCCCGAACTGGTCGAGCACGGCGAGGCCTATATCCACGAGCAGCTAACCAGCTATGTCGCTGAACCTTTCCGCGAGGGCTCGGAGGTGGTACTGCCCCCTTACATCCGGCCCTATGTCGAGCGCAATACAGTCAATGGCCTTGCGAAGGGGTGGCACGGGGGCCTACCTGCCGTCTTTATCGAGCCACTACGTCAGCGCCTGGGATTTCCCTACGAGTGGTGGGGGGCACCGATCGACTGACGCCCATGTGCCCGACCCAGCTGCGGGTCGCCGGGTGGGCAGCGGTTGCTAAGTAGGTCAGACGTTCGCGAGTCGAGCGAAGTCTGATTCGAGCTCTCGGCGGATTTGGTCCTTATCGATCTCGTCGGCGGGACGGCGGTAACCTGCCCTGGCGTCGAAGTTGTCCAAAAGCCGAGGATCAAGGTCAGCGCCGGTAAACAGATCGCTGGGCTTGACCGCCAGTCGCGCCGCCGTCTTCTCGAGCTCTGCGCGATCCAAGTTGTAAACCCGAATGGCGTTCTCGCCCAGCACCATCCGCAGCTTGTCTTCGGGAACACCGCGAAACGCATCAGCGATCCACTGTCTGCTGTTGGGCCAGGTGGCCTCCGGATGGGGGATGTCGGCGCCGAACATGAACTTGGAAGCCCCGATCTGATCGAGCATTTCGACTTCGGCGCGATGCGGCGCTGACGGTGCGACAGCGCAGTTACGCTCGTAATACTCACTCGGTTTCAGCTCACACTTGCCCGGATGCTTAGCGAAGAGCTCATCCAAATACCTGATGGTGGCCGGCACCCAGTCGGCGCGGACCTCGGTCAACACCAGCTGCAACGTCGGAAACCGATCAAAAACACCCCCCAGTATCAACCGCCACAGCGCCTGCTGCGGATGCAGCGTCAACGCCAACGGCGAATCGGGATTCTTTGCATCGATCTTCTTCTCGCGCGCCAGCTTTTCCAAAGCCTCCATCGTCTCGCCGCCCTCCTCCGCCGAAGCGCCGGATTCGGGTTGCATCATGTTCGCACTCGCCCCTGGAGCAAGCTGGCGGAAAAATTGCATCGCGGCGCCCTGAGGCCTGCCCCAACCAGCGTGCACATTCAACGCCAGTCCCAGTTCCGCGCAGGTCGCCCACAACGGGTCGTACTCACGGCTTTCCAGGCCCGGCAAGCTCGGATCGGCGTTGTGGCCCGGCAGCGTGACCGAGACGAATCCGCGCTCGGCCAGGCCCGGCAGGTCCGCCACGCTGCCGGCGATATCGCCGGGATACAACTCCGCGTTGCCCACGATTCGGCCGCGCGCTGCGCTCAGGAACTCGCCCGCCCAGCGGTTGAAGGCACGGGCGCCCGCGGCGCGGACATCGGCCGGGTACGCATCACCCAAGCTGCTGAAAAACGGCGCCAGGCTGCCGTCATGGATGACGAACTCGCAGGCAATGCCCTCGGCGTCCAGTTCCTTGACCCGCTTGTCGACATCCCAGAACACTTCCGGCAGGCCCCTGCGCACCCCGCGCTCATCGACCACCCGGGCGACATCGGGCGGCAACTTGCCCAACTTCCCGAACACGACCGTCGCAAAAAACTGTTGGATCTCGGCCAAATCGCTGAGCCGGTCCCGGTACGCCGGATCGATATAGTCCCGATACTGCTCGAACGGCTGCCCGATGTGGCCATCGGTCGAAACGATCACCAATGGGTCATCCATGTTCACCGGCCCTCCAGCAAAGCAACCCTGCACTGATGCGCCTAGCGAGGATTTGCGAACGCTAACCCATTGCGCCTTCGCTTGTCCAGGATTGGCGACATGGACCGCCTCGCTCGTGCGCCAGAAGCGCCATCGTTGATTCCAAGTCGCCACTTGATCGGTAGGAGACGAGCTTGCCAATCCGCTGGATAGCTGCCTTCTCGGCCCCGTTAGCAGCCACAAAGCTGCGCTTGTTAGGGGATTTGGTCGTGACCGGTGAGCTGCACCGGCAGCACTGCGGGCTCCGAATTAGACGCAAAGGTGACGCGCCGCGTCAGCGCAATGTAGGTGATCAAGAGTAGTTCGATCACATTGTGCCACAGAGGATTTCGATCAGCGCACGGTGGGAGCCGCCGATCGCTGCCCGAAGATCGGCTCGCGAGCTGGCCGCCGGTCGGGTCTAGCCTCCGATCAGACGGATTACGCTGATCTAGATGGATGATGTTCGGAGCAGGCTGGCATACCCGGGACGTCAGCCCGCATGACTCCCCACGCAGTCATCTCGGGAGCCGGCATCGGCGGACCCGCACTGGCCCATCAACTCGCCACCCGAGGCTGGCGGACCACCGTCATCGAGCGTTTCCCCGAGCGCCGCGACGAGGGACAGAACATCGACGTGCGCGGCGCCGCACGCGAAGTCGCCCGCCGGATGGGCATCGAAGACGATCTTCGGGCGGCCGCCACCGGTGAAGTCGGTATGCGCTTCATCAACCCGGACGGCTCACCGGCGGCGTCTTTTCCTGCGAATGCCGGCGGCAAGATCGACGGGCCCACCGCGGAATTGGAGATCCTACGCGGAGAGATGTCTCGCATTTTGGTCGAGCACACCCGCGACCGCACCGATTATCGCTTCGCCACCCAGATCTCCGATCTCATCGACCATGGCGACCACGTGACCGCAACCCTGCACGATGGATCCGCCATTGACGCCGACGTCGTCGTCATCGCCGAAGGACTGCGCTCGCGATCACGCAAGTACGTCACCTCCGTCGAAGTCCACGAACTGGGCGTGTTCATCGCCTACCTCACCATCGCCCGCCAGGACACCGACGACCAATGGTGGAACTGGCAACACGCACCGGGCTCCCGCTCTGTGCACCTGCGGCCGGACAACCTCGGCACCACCCGCGCCATACTGAGCTTCTTGTCCGACGTGCGCGGCCTCGAGGACCTCGGCAGAGCCGATCAAATCTCCATTTTGCGCCGGACCTTTGCCGACGTCGGCGGCGTCGCTCCGCGCGTACTCGCGGAACTCGACGGAGACGCACCGCTCTACTTCGAAGCCATGGGCCACCTACGGGCCCCCAACTGGAGCAAGGGCCGCATAGCGCTGCTCGGCGACACCGCGTTCTACAACGCAGACGGTGGCGGCACCAGTCTTGCCCTCATCGAGGCCTACGTCCTGGCCGGAGAACTATCCCGAACCGACGACCACTGTGCCGCACTAATCCGGTACGAACAATTCATGCGTCCCCACGTCGACGCCACTCGGCACGTCAGCGCCCGCCTGCTACGGCGCATCAGCCCCCGCACCCCAGCGGGCATCAGCGCACTACACGCAGCCGCCCGGCTCGCCGCAAGTCCCGTCGGTCGAGCTGCCATGAACCTGCTCGGCAAGAGACTCGTCAACGTCGCGGCCGACAAAATCGACCTGCCCGATTATCCAGATACCGAATGCATGAAACGCCCCAAGTAGTGCGCAGGCTGCGATTCACGGACCCGGCCGAATCCTTCGAAAGCGCAGGTTATTGAGCGCTAACCAACGGCGGCTTGAAGTTAACCTGGGCGCAGGTGGCTTGGTGTTGATATGGGACCGTCTCGTATCGTACGATTCGGCAGTCGGTCGCCAACCACTTGGTCGGCGCGGCGCGTCGGGGCGGTTGCAACCAGGTCAAATAAGGAGTCGGAGATGACCCCGTTGAAATTTTTCTCGCGGCATTGGCACGACGTGGGCGTCGTCTCTGGGTTGATCGCGGGCATCTACCTTGCGATCGCCTGGAAGCACCTCGATGTTCTCCAGCGAATTGTGATCATTAACTTCATCATTGTTGTCCTGCATCAATTCGAGGAGTACAGCTGGCCCGGCGGATTTCCGTACGTGGCCAATAAGATATTCATCCCGCTGGTGGGCGGAAATTTTTTCAAGCCGCTGAACCAGCTCTCGTCGGCGGCGGCCAACTGCACCTTTGCGTACGTCTTCTACCTTCTGCCGGTCTTCTTCCCGCACACGATTTGGCTGGCACTGGGAACCTTCATCTTCGGGTCAGTCCTTCAGGTGATCGGCCACGGCATCGTCGTGAACTATCAGATCCGATCCCTGATCAGCCCCGGCACCATTACAGCCGTGCTCGGTTGGCTGCCGCTGGGTGTGATCTATGTGAAGTACATCTACGATCACGGCCTGGTTGGCGCATGGGACTGGCCGCTCGCAGTCGCATACACAATCGCCGGCGGGGTGGGCTGCTTTTATCTGGTCGAACAAGTGTGGCTCGGTAGCGATGATCCGAATTACCACCCGTTCGACGAAGACGAACTGGCGCGCTTCCGGATTCCGGAAAAGTTTGAAGCCGCCCAGCGAAGCCGCGCAGCGAAAAAGCAAGCCTGACGGTCGGCTAACCGTCCGCTGCTTTTACTAGGCCTGCTTTTACTAGGCCGCGCCGTTACTGGCACCCGCTTCTGCGGGGACACGGGCGCCCAGCAGCGCATCCAAGGCCATCTGGGCGAGCACGGGCGCAAGTTCCTCCCGCGGCAATCCGCTGTGCGAAGGCCGCTTCCGAGGGTCCGCGGCACAAGGCTCCGTCGGTGACTGCAGCAATGCGATCGCCGCATCACACATTGCTCGCACTACGCCTTCGTCCAACTCCGGGCGCAACTTGGATACGGTCCTAACCCATTCGCCAATGAAGAGGCGCTGCAGGTAACGCAGCCGATGGCTGTCGGCTTCTGGAAGGTTCCGAAATTCAGTGCGCCACGTCACGATGTTTTCGTACTGATCGAATACGAAAGCGAGGTGGTGGTCGATGATGGCCGCCAGCGTCTCGTACGGGTCCGTCAGTGAAGACACAAGATCGCGCGTGCTCTCCAGATGGGTGGTGATCACGTCGTCTAGCACCGCGATCAGCAGTGCCTGCTTGCTGGAGTAGTGGTTGTAGATAGCGGGTCCGGACAGCCCGAGTTCGGCGCTGATCTCGTTGATGCCGACGGCGTGGTAACCGCGGGCCGAGAAGAGCCGCGCCGCGGCCGCAATGAACTCCTTCTGTCGCGACGAGCGCGTCTCGACGTCCTGCCGTCTAGCCATCTTGAATGCCACCTCAGTGTCCCGGGTTTTCCAGCCTTTGGAGGAAGTTTAGCGCCCACTAAGGCAACACGACATGCCGCGCGACGCAGATCACGATCGCGCGGTGGCCGCCGTGGCAGTGCTGCAGGAAAAGCCACTGCCTGCTCTATGCCAGCATTCGTCGATGATGATTCAGGCTATGGGCAATTCTCCTTCGTCTCCGGTTTCTGACCAGCGCCTAGTCACGCGGATCCAAGCTCGTGGGCGACGGAGTACGTCGCATCGTTGCTACCGACATCAGCCGCGCGATCATGCTCGTTAATGCCGGCGCGGGAGGGCACGCGGTCGACGAAGATGAGGTCGCTGATCCGCCGGAGTAGGTCCGAGTCCCACGGCCCCTCGGCCGACAAGGCGAATTGCTCCCAGATCAGGGCAGGACCCACCCGGGCGAGAAGCTCCAGGTCGGACGGTGCTCGAAGCAGTCCATCGGCGGCAGCCCGACGCAGCACGCCGATGAGGACGTCCTTTCGCTGCGCCACGAAGTCGCGCTGCAGCGCAACACCCAGGTCGGGGTGACGGTGTGTCTCTATTTCCAGAGCCCGGATGATGGGGTGCTCCCGCTCGATCGCGGCATACAGAACGCGCAGCAGGACTTCGAAGTCAGCCTGAGGGTCGCCACTGTCAGGATCTTCCAGAACGGCCACCTGGCTCCGTTTCAGCGCATCGATGACCATGGCCGTCTTCGTCGGCCAGCGCCGGTACAGCGTGGCGCGACCGACCCCGGCGAGCCGGGCGACGTGGTCGACGGTCATCCCGTCATAGCCCCGATCCACCAAGGCCTGGAGCACCGCGCGAGCGACCGCGGCCTCGTCAGTGATGCGAGGTCGGCCCGGGCGTCGTTGCGCCACGTCCTGCCTCTGGCGAGGGAGACGGTTCACGAGGGGTTAGCTTACTACGTTACGAGACGATCGGATCTCAAAATAGTGTCGAGAATTGAACGGACGCGGCACTTCGACCCCCGGCCCCACCACGCAGCGGCCCGCCGGGACGTTAGCGGTCACAAATTAGAGCCTTGGGAGGACAGATTTGGAGGCTTAGGCTGGCCCAGTGACCGAGATCTCCAGCACGCCGGCGTTCAGCCCGCACCGTCATACGGACCGCTGTCAAAAAGATCCCGTTCGACACACCTGGACATGCCCCGACGCCGCGAGTGGGCCGGCGGGAGGCGCGTCCTCAAGTGTCGATATTCGGGACATGCTGATTCTTCACGCCGCGTTGGCACGGGAGTTTCGCCTCGCGCCCGCGGCGGTCAGTCGAGTTGACCCTGGTGATCGCAAGCAGGCTAGATACGTCGACGAGCATCTCACCCTGATCTGCGACATGCTCCACGAACATCATGGCGGCGAGGACGCGATCCTCTGGCCGGTCCTGCGGCCGCGGCTATCCGCTGACGAGAATCGGCTGCTCGACAAGATCGAGAGCCAGCATGTCGGCATCAACGACAGTATCGAGCGCGTCAACAAAGCTCGCCGCGAGTGGGTGGAAAATCCCGACCGCGCCCGGCGCAGCGCATTGTCGAACGAGTTGCAAACTCTCTACGACTTGGTCACCACACATCTCGAGGACGAAGAACGCGACATTCTCCCGCTGGCGGAGGCGTACATGAGCGAACGCGAATGGCGCGCCATCAACGAGGCCGGATTGACGCTTTCGCCGAAGATGCTGCTGCTTGCTGCCGGCTTGTGTTGTTATGGGACAGACCGCGAGCTCATACAGGTGATCCTCGGTGTGATCCCCGCCCCACTTCGACCCGCCGTCGTCCGGATAGGCGGCTTCATGTACGCCCGCCGCGCCGCACGCGTCTACGGCACGAGGCGTCCCTAACAGCTTCGCACCCCGGGCTACTCGCCCGCGATGACCATCGCGCACGGGAGGTCGATTCGTCCCGGACACGGCGCTTCGTAGGGTTACCGTCGGCTAAGTCAACCGGGGTGCGAGTGGTCGATAGGAATCGTAAAACGTAGCAGCAGCTGCGACTTCAACTCACGCGCTAGCTGCCGCGCGTTGAGCATTGCGGTTAGTACCCGCTAGCAGTATGGTCCGAACGACGCAGGATTTGTGGTGGCGGGCGGAGATCACGGTCGGCCATTACGTCTTCCTCGAGGGAGTGTGACTTGCCATGTGGTACATCGACTCGATCAATTGGAACGACAACTACACCCGCGAGGTCGATGCCGCGATCAACGGTGAGTGGGGGGACGAGTGGGCCAGCGATGACCGACGCGACTATGGCTGTCGGGTTCACGGAAACCCGTTTATGAAGACCATGAGCATCGCCTGGCTCGATTCGGTTGAGAACCGCCGCGGCGAGCTCGACGCGAAGTTCTACGACAAGGACAACGGGCTGTTCATGCCGCTCTTCGAACTCCTGCCCGACCAGGCGACCCGGATGGAGAGCATCCACATCTTCGACCGCGACGACCCGGAGTTCCTGGAGCTGGGCGAAGAACGAATTCATGAGCGACTGACGAGCCACATGGCTGATCTCTGGACGATGCCGGAGGAAGACCGCCCAGAAAACTTCGGATTGGACACCTGCAAGCACTACGTCAACTCGATCGTGCTCAATTCGTTCGCCGCGGGCCACCTGCCGCCGACGATCCTCATGGAGATCATCCGGCAGGAAATGGGGTTGCCTTACGCGTGGCCGAGCGCCCAGATCGACGACTAGCGCAGGGCCGCTGATGAGACTCACAAGGATGGAAGCGCGATGATGTTCACCGTATGGCTTTACCGCTTCAACCGGGGGATGGCCCCGACTGCGTTGGACGAGCTGGATACACGCGGAGTGGAAAAGGTGTACCCGGGCGTCGACCCGGCCCGTGGTACTTTCTTCGGTCGCACCTGGGGACATCCCATCTATACCCATGCCAGCGTGTTTCGCCGCGATGGCCTCGCGGCGCTGCGCGCCGAGGTCGAAGATGTGGATAACCTGCTGCGCAATCTGCGGATCCTCTCGCCATCGCTAGCGGCGATGGAGATCCGCAATATGGTCCCCCGCGACGACCCGGACCTGGTCTCGCTGGGCGATGACGGGTGGCACGTTCAAGCGGTGCAACCCTGGATCGACGTCGCCAAGGCGAACCCAGAGGTGGCTTACCACCTCAACGTGATCGGGGTGTCGTGCGTCAAGAACAACACGTTCCCGCCTTCGATCGTTCAGGCCGTGTGGCGCGACAGGCTGGGTTTCCCGCAGAAGTGGTTCGGCGGTCCTGACGCACGCCTCGCCTGGCCGGAATTCGCGGCGGAGCGCGGCGCCAAGACCGTCACCCAGTCAGGCTGATCTCGTCACGTGAAACCGACGATTGCGAGTGCCTTTCCGACTGTGGTGCGACGCAGGACCCCGTTATCCCAAGCGTCAGCAACCATGACGTTGGCGGGTGAGGCATCCCTTCGAGGCTTGGGCCGGCCCCGTGACTGAGACCGGCAGAACTCCGACGTTCACGGCTCACCGTCACACCGACCGCTGCCGGAAGGATCCTGCTCGCTACACCTGGATCTGCCCCGTCGATGATCTGCAGAACTGCGGTGGCGGCACGGTTGAGCTTGTCGACATCCGCGACATGCTGGTGTTTCATGCGGCCGCATCCCGGGAATTTCGCCTCGCGCCCGCGGCAGTGGCGCGAGTCAAGCCAGGGGATCGCAAGCATGCTCAAGCCGTCGATGAATATCTCGGCATGCTGTGCTACGCCCTTCATGCGCATCACGACGGCGAGGACAGGATCCTCTGGCCCGTCCTACGAGAACGCCTCTCCGCCGAGGAAAGTCGGCTGCTCGACAAGATCGAGATCCAACATGCGGACATCACGAGCTGCATCGAACGGGTCGAAGATGCTCGGCGCCAATGGTTTTTGCACCTCGATCACCACCACGGCGACGCACTGGCGAACGAGCTGCACGCGCTGTCCCGGCTGGTGGATCGTCACCTCGACGACGAAGAACGCGACATTCTCCCGCTGGCCGCCGCTTACTTGAGCGAAGCCGAGTGGCACGCCGTAAACGAAGGGGGGAAAGCTGTGCTTTCA
The DNA here is from genome assembly GCF_002101785.1 of Mycobacterium palustre. Classification (GTDB taxonomy): domain Bacteria; phylum Actinomycetota; class Actinomycetes; order Mycobacteriales; family Mycobacteriaceae; genus Mycobacterium; species Mycobacterium palustre. Next base: position 64,372 of record NZ_LQPJ01000102.1, on the reverse strand, counting down.
TTCAAAGCTGTTCTCTTCATCGTCGGCATGACCTGCTACCGGGTGAACCGGCGGCTCACCAACGTGGTGCTGTACTCCCTTTCAGCTCCGGCCAAAATTGCCATCCCCCCACTGGCGCGCCTCATGTACGTCCGCCGCGCCGCCCGCGTTCACGGCACTAGGCGGCCCTAGGTTCTGCGAATTGCTATGTGGCACGTGCCCGAACCACGCCATCTGTACGCCCTGCACCGCTTCTTCAGGCGCCATCCGGACATAACTAGCCTTGCGGAATCCCGATGATGTACTGCTGCCATATCGAGTCGGTGCACCGAAGCGGTATGCCTTCAGGTGATTGCGCGGCGGCCTGGTCATCGGAACAAGCCTCGCCGTAAAATTTCACCCCGTCGAATTGCGGAACTCGCGTCCAGGTGTTCGTCCTCGGGTGGCGGTATGAGGCCAGACAGATCAAGGTGTTGCCGCTCGCATCCACTCCGAATGGGTAGATGCGCATGGCCTCGCATGAAGCACCCTCGACTGCACCTGTCCGCACATGGTCGGCGCAACTCACCCCGTCACATGGCACACCGGATGCCACACCCGGCGCGGCCACACCCTCGGCCACGGCCGCGATTGCGGCGAGCGCAGCTCCGACGCCCCAGAGTCCGATGCATCGTTTCAAAGTCACGGCGCTTACCCTCTGCTGTTCCGCCGGGTCGAACCGGCTGGTGAAAGTTGTCGCGGAGAACCGCAACGGCCTTCTCACATTTTTCACGACTAACCCTACTGCGAAACAACCCAATTGTGGTTGACTCCGTACATCGGCCGACAGCGACATTCGGAGCAAGAAAGAGCACACGATGCGCATCTACCCCATCATCGTCGCACTGATGAGTTGCATCTCCCCGCTGGCGCTGGCACCGGTCGCTCACGCCGACGATCCCGTGGTGTACGAAGTCCGGTCATCGACCATCCCGACGGCGAACATCGACTGGTCTGACACCGCCGGAACACATTCATTGCAGAACGTACCGCTACCGTGGCGAACCAGCGTGATGGTCGACAACGCCCGCAGCGACGACGCACGGCTTGCCGCCGAGTGGCAACCCGGCACGATTACGTACCCGAACGCCGGCCGTTATCTATGGGTAACTCTCCGCATTTACAGCAAAGGAAGCCTGCTCTGCGAAATCACACTTGATGTCGGTAAGACAGCCTGTACCGGCAGAGGGTACTGGGCCGACAGTCAAACCCCGAGGTGATCGCGGCGCAGAGAACCGGCAGCCAAATATCGCCTTTAGAGTGACGGTCCGAACTTAGGAGACACTATGCCGATGTGGTACGTAGACGGGCTCAGATTCAACGGAAATTACACCCAGGAAATGGATGACTTCCTGCACCAGATGGGGGCGCGCTGGGCAGGAATCGAGGAAAACCCGAACAACCTCAGTGAGGCCCGCTCGCACGGCAATCCCTACCTCGACGTGTCGTCGGTCGCCTGGCACGAATCCACCGCGCGAATGGCCGGTCAAATGAACACCTATCGCGCCGAGGACGAGGGTCGCGCGTCAGGCGAGGAGCCCGCGGGGTACGGGTACAAGGAGATGTTCGAAAACATTCCCCGCATGTGGGACCAGAACCATGGTTTCCACATCATCGATGCGGACGATCCTGAGCTTGTCGAGCATGGCGAGGCATACATACACGAACGGCTCACGAGCTACATCGCCGAGCCGTTTCGGGCGAACTCGGCCGCGTTGCCTCCCTACATCCGCTCATATGTCGACCAGAACACGGTCATCGGACTCGCGGACGGGTGGTACACCGGGCTACCGGCGGTCTTCCTCGAGCCACTACGCCAACGACTGGGATTTCCCTACGAGTGGTGGGGCGCACCGATCGATTGACCGATTACTAGTCGGCCCGGAAATTAAGCGCCCACTAACACAGCCGGGGTGGACCAGCCGTCACTTAGCTGCGGGTTAGCTTCGGACCGTCGCGGTCGGCGAGATTAATTACCACAAAGTAGGGAATGGTAGCCACGCCGTCCGGGGCCTAGGCTGGCTTTCGTGACTAGTACCGACCGCACCCGGGCGTGCGATCCGCACGGGAATCCCGCCGAGAGCCCGACCGCGCTCGTCGATGTCCGCGACATGTTGGTTATTCACGCAGCTTTGTCACGCGAGTTTCGCCTCGCACCGGCGGCGGTCCGTCGGGTCAAGCCAGGAGATCGCAAACACGCACGCAAGGTAAACGATCATCTCGGCTTCATCTGCAAGCTGCTCCACGAGCATCACGTCGGCGAGGACGAAATCGTCTGGCCTACCCTCAGAGCCCGGCTGTCAGCTGCCGATCGTCGACTACTCGACAAGGTTGAGACACAGCACGCTGGCATCAACGCCGCGCTAGAGCGGGTGCAAGGTGCTCGCCGCAGGTTTCTCGAGCAGCCTGACTCCAACCACGCTGCGGCATTGGCCAACGAACTCGAAACCTTGCACCAACTGGTCGTCGAACATCTGGCGGACGAAGAGCGCGACATTCTTCCCCTGGCGGCTGCATACCTGAGCGACCCCGAGTGGCGGGCCATCGGACAGTCCCTCCGGGCCCTCTCACCAAAATCGTTGCTGCTCGGCGCCGGAATGTGCATCTATAAGGCGGATCCCGAAGTGATCGCGATGATGTTCAAGGCCATTCCCGCCCCGGTCCGAGTCATCGTGCCGCTGATATCCAGCCGCATGTATGCGCGCCACAACCTCCGCATCCATGGCACCACGCAGCCCTGAGTCCGCCGGAACGGCGAAAAGCGTTCTGTCTTAAGACATCTCTAAACGCGGTGACGTCTGGATCTCAGGACCCGCCGGGCGGCACCAAGCCGAGAACCTCGCCGAGCGGCTTGTCGGGGGTCAAGCCGTCGACGCGGTCCAGCCCGAGAACCGAAAAGCGCAGTGAGTAGCCGTAGTAATGGACCAGCAGCGCCAACACAGCGAGGATCCACTTCTCGCCCCACGCCGCAACGGCAGCATCCCACAGCTCGTCGGTCATGTTCCACTCGAAGGACGCCTTGACGAATTTGAGCGCCAGCCGCTCGTCATCGGTCCAGATGTCGGAGTCGGGCATGTCGAGCAGCAGCAACTTGGTCCGGGTGATGCCGGCCCCTTCGGATGCCCAGCCGCCCATCACCGTTCGCGTCCACCCGTTGTGCATGTGCTTGACGTGCAGCCAGGTCGACATCAGCATGTAGCGCAGATATTGCTCACTCTTCGGCTGATCGACCGGCACCCCGCGTGCCAGAATCTCATCCGGCGGCAGCGAGGGATCGACGCCCAAAACGAGCGCCATGAGCACGACCCAGTAGTCGAAATCGGCAGCGTAAATCTCCGGAACGGTTCCCGAGAACAGGTTTTCGCCGTACCTCGCCGGCGCCTCCATGACTTTAGGCCAGTGCTGCAGGCGTCCGTACTCCTTAGCCCGCCGGATCAGCTCGTCATTGTCGATGTGAGGCAGGCGGAGCTTAAACGGCTTCTGCTCAGCAGGTGAAGGCAACTTTGCACTCCTAGGGAACGGGTATGAGGAGAGGGGCAGCGATTAGTTCGTTACTGGGCGCCGAGTAGGGCGAAGTCCGCCTCGATCAGTTCGGTGAGCTTACCGGTGTTGATCTGCTCGACCGGTTTGAGGTAGCCGGCCCGGTTCTGCCAATTGTCCAGGTACTGCTGGTCCACTTCGATCCCCTCATATACCTCTTCGACGGTGGGACCGATCTTCGCCGCGATCTTGTCCAAATGTGTGCCGTCGAGGTTATAGAAGCGGATCGCGTTCCCGCCCAGGATCTTTCGAACCTCGTCCTCCGGAACACCGGCAAATGCGTGCCGGATCCACTCGCGGGTGTGCGGCCAGGTGCTTTCCGGATGCGGGATGTCGGCGCCGAAACAGAAGTGATCGACGCCGATCTCACGGCGCATCTGCACCTCGACCCGATGCGGCGAAGTGGGGGTGAGCGCGCAGTTGCGGTAGAAATACTCGCTAGGTGTCAGCTCGAGGCCGTGAGCGTGCTTGGCGAACTGCTCGTCGAGGAAGGCCAACGTCGCCGGCACCCAGTCCGCCCGGAGCTCGGTCATCATCAACTTCAACGTCGGATGACGATCAAACACTCCGCTCATCATCAGCTGCCAAACACCCTGGCGCGGCCCGACATCCAAAGCGAACGGCGACCCTTCGTTGTTGGCGTCCATCATCTCCATGACCTGGCTGCCGAACGTTTCAAGATCGAAGCCATCGGTGTCGAGCGCCTTGCTGTCCGCGGCCAGCGCCATGTCGAACAAGTTGGTGATGGCGCCCTGCGGCATCCCCCATCCGACGTGCAGGTTGATCACCAGACCCAGATCGGCGCACGCCGCCCAGAAAGGATCATAGGACCGGTCATAGATTGGCGGCCGGCTGTTATCGGTGACATACCCCGGCAAAAACACCGACACGAACCCGTGTTCGGCCAGCCAGTGCAGCTCGGCGACCGCCTCGTTTACGTCCAGCAGCTCACCGGCATAGCCCACCGGGAACAGACGCCCTTTGGCCTCGCTGATTATATCGGCCACCCATCGGTGATAGGCCCGCATGCCGGCGGCCCGAAGATCAGCCGGATAAACCCGGTTGGTCACCGTGAAGAACGGCTGGGTGTGATCGCTGCCGACCAGCAGGATCTCCCCCGCGATTCCCTGGTCGTCCTGCACCGCCAAGCGCTTGGCGACGTCTTCGCCGAGATCAGGCGCCACCGCGAGAGTCTCCTTCTCGTAGACGCCAGGCACCAACATGCTGTTGCGCTGCAGTCCGGCGAACATCAAGTTGCCGGCTTCCTCGGACGCCAAGTCGTCCAGACGATCGCGATAGGCCGGATCAATGTAGGGCCGGTACACGTCGATCGAACCTCCGAAATGACCGTCGCCAGAAACCACCGTGATCCGCTGCACTTGTCCAAACACCCCTTCGATCCATCGAACCAACTGCCCGCCACGCCTACGGCAGGCCACACTGTCAGCGACAGTACTGCTAGCGGTCACTAACCGCAATGCTCGAAACCTGACCCGCAAATCGGGCGATTCGCCTCTTTAAAGCCTCCGAATCGGAAACCGTTGAACGCCGCAACCCTCGGGCGAAAGGGTTCACGGCTGCTAACCCGCTGGGGTACGCTCCGCGAGGTGAGCCATCGGCGAGGTACGGCCGCCAACGTCACTTCGATCGGGGCTCCACCGCTGAACCCGGCACGACATAACGAGATCGGAGAGCCATGGCCCTGTGGAGCGTGTTTGGCGTCGCCTACAACGAGAACTACACCGCCGAAGTCGACGGCTACCTGCACCGAATGGACGAGCTAGGCCTATGGGGAATGGGTGAGAGCACCAATCTCAACGAGGCCCGGGCCCACGGCAACCCTTACCTGGATGTCTCCTCACTCATTCGCCAAGAGTCCACCGACATCATGGGCCAACAGATGAACACCTACGACTCCGAAGACCAAGCCCACGCCGCAAAAGACGACGGAGCAACTCCCGCACACCGCTACCAGGAAATGTTTGAACTATTGCCCGAAATTTGGGACCAAAATCAAAGCTTCCACATCATCGACGCCGACCACCCAGAACTCCTCGAACACGGCGAGGCCTACATCCACGAGAAGCTCACCGGTTACATCGCCGAACCATTCCTGGAAAGCTCCGGCCTCCCCCTGCCGACCTACGTCCGGCACTACGTCAACCGCTCCACCGTCGACGCTCTCAGTACCCCGTGGCAGGCAGGCCCGCCAGCGGTCTTCCTCGAAGCCCTCCGGCAACGGCTCGGTTTTCCCTACGAGTGGTGGGGCGCAGCAATCGATTGACCGACTATCAGACGTCCGCCTGCGAAAACGTCCGTCCCAGACAAAGAATCGTTGTCAGACCTTCGCGAGTCGGGCGAAGTCCTGATCCAGTTCTTGGCCGATCCGCTCCGTGTCGACCTCGTCGGCGGGACGTCGGTAGCCCGCCCTGGCATCGAAATTGGCCAACAGGCGATCATCAAGAGCACCGCCGCTGAACAGATCGTTCGGGGTGATCGCCAGCCGCGCGGCGGTCTTTTCGAGCGCGGCACGGTCTAGGTGGTAGACCCGAATAGCGTTCTCGCCCAGCACCGTCCGCAGTTTGTCCTCGGGCAGACCGCGGAACGCATCGGCGATCCACTGCCGGGTATTGGGCCAGGTGCTTTCCGGGTGGGGGATGTCGGCGCCGAACATGAACTTCGAAACACCGATTTGGTCCAGCATCTCGATCTCGGCACGGTGCGGGGCCGACGGTGTGACAACACAGTTGCGCTCGTAATACTCACTCGGCTTGAGTTTGCACCTGCCTGGATGCTCGGTGAATCGCTGATCCAAATACTTCAGCGTCGCCGGCACCCAATCGGCGCGGACCTCCGTCAACACCAACTGCAACGTCGGGTAGCGGTCGAATACGCCGGCGAGCATCAGTCGCCAGAGCGCCTGCTGCGGGTGCAGGGTCAGCGCCAAGGGCGAATCGGGGTTCTTGGCATCGATCTTCTTCTCTTTCCCCAGCCTTTCCAAGGCCTCCATCATCTCGCCGCTCTCTTGCGAAGCCGCTTCCTCAGGCGCCATCATGTTCGCGCTCTTACCTTCGTCGGCAAGTGCGCGGAAGAATTTCATCGCGGCACCTTGGGGCCTGCCCCAACCCGCGTGTACGCTCAGCGCCAGCCCCAGCTCGGCGCACTTTGCCCACAGCGGCTCATACTCGGGGCTCTCCAGAGATGGCAAGCTGTTGTCGGCGTTCGCGCCGGGAAGTGTGATCGACACGAACCCCTGCTCGGCCAGCTTCGGCAGATCCGCCACGGTGCCAGGGATGTCGTCGGGGTAGATCTCGGCGTTGCCGACGATTCGGCCACCCGCGGCGCTGAGGAACTCACCCGCCCAACGATTGAAAGCACGCGATCCAGCCGAGCGCAGCGGGGCCGGATAGGCATCGCCCAGACTGCTGAAAAACGGCGCCAGACTCGAGTCCGCGAGCACCAGCTCACAGGCGATGCCTTCGGCGTCCAGTTCGGCTACCCGCTTATCGACATCCCAGAACACGTCGGGCAGCCCGGTGCGCACACCCCGCTCGTCGATAACTGCGCGAACCTCAGCCGGCAGCTTGGCCATTGCGCCGAACACGACGGTGGCAAAAAATTCCTGAATCTCGGCAAGGTCGCTGAGCCTGTCCCGGTACGCCGGATCGATGTAGTCGCGATACCCGCCAAAGGGCTGGCCGATGTGGCCGTCCCCGGAAAAGATGATTAATGGGTCCATGGTGACACGTCCTCCCACACAGAATGTTCTCGAGACGTTCCCAACTGAACGCCTTCGGACCCGGCGCCCACCTTCACGCGCGGGCACACGCGGGTTATTGAACGCTAACCCATCGCGACTTCGGTTGTCCAGCCGGGTCGCCCGCTGGCACGCTGGCGTCGTGTTTTGTCCGAGGTGCCACGCGCTTCAGCCCGACGCGGCGACTGGTTACCGCTGCTGAGTCGTGACGATGGCACGCCGTCTGAGGCGTTAATCGAGACAAAGTCGGGGATGTCCCACACCCCTCCCTACACCTGAATCTGCCGCTTCCGCGGCGCCGCGCCGAGTGCGGTGGTTCCTGTTTCAGGGACAAGCGAGCCGAGTAGCGGAGTCCCAAGGCCCGGGGTCCAGCTTGACCGGATACGTCAACCCGGTGGACGTGCCATGCGCGACGCCGTTGTTATCGACCGTTCCCGTGAAGTGCACGACATTCCGGGTGCCCGTCCAGGTGATTACGAAATCAACGGTGCGGAGGTTTATGCCGCCGCTGGCGTTCCCCACCGAAGTGAGGTCCGGGTTGACGCGGACCGTCGCCGTCGGCCCCAGCGTCGCGACAAGGGCCTTGACCGCGACGTCGTAGCCGCTGGAGTGATGGAGGTCCAGGTGCGCCGCCGGCACCGTGCAATTGTTCGGGTCGGCGTGTGCTGTTGATGTCGCCAGGACCTGCCCGGACGCGATCGCGGCTGCCGCAACGACGGTTGTCAACCTGTTTAGCACTTTGCGCTTCGCCTTCATCGTGTCCCTTTAACAGCTCGACCAATTGCTGTTCACCCGGGCGTGTACCTGGGTTGCGTCCTCGGGAACCCAGATCACCGCAGACGTGCCGGTAAGGCGGAAGTTCCCCGCGCCTCCCAGGGTGCAGTCGGTCTGCACGGCGATCTTGTATGCCGCATTCCCCGCCGGCGACACCGCATGACACCCCCGGTCTCGTCCCGACTGCGCAACGACGCTGCGTCCCGCGGGATCGACGTTGAACAGCGTCCACGAGTAGTCGTCCTGAAGCAACTGACCCTCGCCACGCGTGAGGTAAGGAAGGTATGGGCAAAACTGCAGCGACCCATTCATCGCGTTAGCCGGCAACGCCGCACAAACGCTGAACCCGAGTGTCAGCGCGAATGTGACTGCCAGCGAGCCGATTACGGTCGCGTGCTTCCGGTTCAAAAAACCCGCCGTTGCGGGCTCACTCGTGCGGGGCCCATTCCGCGCCGCCGGCGGCTCGGGCGATTGGGCGAAACGTCGAGAAGCCATCACACAGCATCTCCCGCCATCATTGCAGAGTCGCGCCAACAATTTCGGTGTATGGCCGCCACATGATCGAGGCGCGGCGGCTCCCACGGGTGGTTGCCCGGCCGAATGTCCATGCAGCACAAGGGACACCGTCAACAGGACCCGTAGCTAAGGCAAGCCCAGGATTGCCGATCATCCCAACCTTTGAACCACGTCCCGGCCGGGGTCATGAACATTTTGAACTCACCGTGCTCGCAGTAGGTGTTGCTTTCCGAGGTGACCGCACAGGTGGTCGAATTCGAGGTCACATAGTTCAGCGGCGGCAATGGACGCTGCGCCTGGCCGGGAGGGAATTGAATGGCCGCGGTCCAACCGTGATGCACTGCGCGGTTTCCGTTGAACCACCCGATGTGGTCGTCGCCCGCGGGGGCGCCGGGGTAGGGACCGCTGCAGCCGAACCCACCCCTATCCCAGATGCCGCAGTTGAGTCCCGAGGGGGTTAGGAACCACACGCCGGCATGGTCGGGAATGAAGAATTCGTCCGGCGCCCGTTTAGTGTAGTAGGAGGTGACGGTCGTCATGTCGGGGAATGGACTGCCCGGGCCGACGGGAGGCGGGTCGGCATGGACCGGGACTGCGCCGGCGAACGCAAGGACTACCGCAGACCCGAGCGCCATCAGCCACCGGTACCCCAAAGCGCGAATACTAGTGTTGTGCCGTTGTGCAAGAACAGTTTTCATTCGTCGCCATTAATCGCAGTGCTAAACGATGTGCTGCCGTAGCAAGCGGCATTGCCGAGGTCGAGTGCGTTTTCGCATCTGACGACGTCGCCAAAGTAGATGCGTACCATCACGAACTTGCCCAGCCGACCGGTGTACCAGTTGGCACGCACTTCGGCCCCGTCTGTGCCCAAGCTGCGTGGGTTGGCGACCTGCGCCGTGGTGCGCCAGGGCAACGGGACATTCCGGAGCAGTATTCTCCGTGTGCCGTCGAAGTACTCGATCCCATCGACCACGGCGACGTTGTCTGAAACGACTTCATAGGTGACGTTCTCGGCGGCGCGGGCTGCTGGAGCCAGCCACCCGGCCGAGATGACAGCGAAGACCGAGACGACGCCGAGTAGAAGACGAATCATGAGTTCTCCTGTAGTTCAACGACTCACGCCGCCCTACGGGCCGGCTAAGACCACCGCGACGAGGTTTTGCCCACTGCGCTCGTCCAACACCATGGTTGCCCCGATGTCGCTGTACGAACAATCGGGAATCGAGGTGTAGCCCTCTAGCAGGGCGGCACGAATAGCTTCGGCTTGACTCTTGGTACTGGCGCCTCCGAAATAGACACCCTTACTGCCGCGGTAGCCGAGTTCCTTCAGGCCCGGTAGCGGATCCTCGATCGGGGCGTGCGAAGCGGCATGGTCCGCCCAATCTTTGAACGACTTGTTGATCACCTCGGCTACCCGCTGGACTGTGGGATTAGGGTGAAGCGGCCCGCATGGCGTTCCGGCGCGGGCCGCCGTCACCGCATTCGTCACCATGTCCACCTCATCGGCGCCGGCCGACGCTGCCAGCGTGACGCCCACCGAAAGCACCGTCATGACTGCGGCTGCCGACATCACCAGCTGGGGTCGGGCGCCGCGTCCCTCAAGCAGCGACTGATCGCTCACGAGCCCTCACTTCCTCGATCCACGCGTGCGGAGCACCGCTAGTCGCACACATGTGAACGGTGGATCCTCTCGCCCCACCGCTTTGCTTGTTGGACCGACGGTCCGGTGAACCAGTCGGGCTGATGGGCTTTGATGCCGTCGTCCACGTTGGACAGCTGCTGCCACAGCCTGTAGAAACTTTCACCCTCATACAGTGGGAAAAAATTGTCGTTGGCCATGTCTTGATCGACCGTGAGCGCCTGGGCGCGCGGAGTGAGAAACGCTACCGCCTGGTCGAGGTTGGTGGCGACGATGTCGACCTGCTGCTGAATGCCGCCGGCGCTGTAGTCCCAATCCGTACCGGAACCGATTCGGGAGCCTGGTCCATTCTGTTGGATTCGGATGAATTGCACCCTGTCGATTTGATCCTTGAGCTGCTCATACTGGGCGTTGTACCACTGACACATCTCCCTCTCGGCGGTGATATCCGCATCCGTCACGCGGTTCCGGGTCTGGTTAAACGGAAAGGGGAATCTCGGCTGCCAGTTGCTCGGGGTGGGAACGATAACCGGCATCGGCTGGATCATCTCGCTGTCAGGGCGGAGACACTGGAATATGCAGGGTGGCGGTGGTGGATCCGCATTAGACCTCGGCCCCGAGAACACGACGACACCCGCGGACAACGCAATGCTCATGCCTGCCAACACCGCACCGGCATAACGAACGGTTTTTTTCATGCCGCTCCCTTCACCCAGCCAGCTTCGCCGACATCAAGGAGGCCTCATCTACCCTGCATGGCAGCGCCGATTCCGCCGACATCGGTGATCTGCCAGTCCTTGTTGCTGTCGATGGTGATGCTGTAGGTCGCAGTGGACTGCAACGGCTCGGGGCCTTGGGCGGTCTTGGTCAGGACGCTAACGAAAGAGTCGACCACATAGACGCCGCCGGTGCTGGACCGAACCTTGGACGCAATCGGCTGTGCCGTCGAATTCCATTGCAGGGGAACCAGGATTTGTTCCATTTGGTCCGCGGCCTTGCTGAGCTTTTCCTTGAGTTGTGGACTGGTCCCCGCCACCAGCTTGCTCTTCCAGCCATTGAGGTCTTGGGCGTTCATCGCCGCGGCGTTCACCGCATAGTCGAGGGCGACCTGTTCGGCGCGAGCCTTATTGTCGGATTGACGAGCCTGTGCGTCGATTTGGCGTTCGGCTCCGATATAGAGCCAAGCCAGCACGCCCACCCCGACGGCCAAGGCCGCGACCAAGATGCCCAGCAGCAGGCCACGAATCGAAATCGACACCTGCCGGCGCGATGGCTTTTCATCGGCGACCTCAGCACGGACCTTTGGTTTGTCACCTTCGGGTTCCACTGTCTCGGTCACAGCAGGCGGCTTCTCACTCACCGCCTCGTCGCTGCCGTTCGCAGATTGTTCGGTAACGGTTGATTTCTCATCTGTCATGGTGAAACTCGCCTATTTCGGGGGGATGGTGACGTGCAGCGTGACCGCGCCGTCCTCCGGCATGGTAGCCAGAATATTGGCAAGGATCTGACCGGTATCGAAGTTCATCAATGCACCGCCGATTCCCTTGAGCTTCGGCAGCATCGCGTTTCCGACAAGTTTGAGATCGCCGCCGGTGTCATCTAAGAACTTTTGTATTCGGTCGAGATACTTGTTCAAATTTGGGACCAGCAGGTCCGCCCTGTAGGCGAGAAAAGTATTCACATCGCTAAAGATTCTGCCGGTATCCCTGCCAACCAAAGGGAGCACTGGCGTGACGTCAGCGAGCGTGGGCCCCACCCATCCCGCGTTCTGAAGCAAAGTTTGAAAGTTGTCGAGCAGGTCGCGCCCGCGCCCGTGCATATCGGCCGCGACGTTTCTCAACAGCATGCTGGTGTGGGACAGATTGGGCAGCACCGCCTTGGTGTCGGGTAATGCGGTATCGACTTCGTTCACGATCCGTTTGAGCGCATCGGGATCGGCCTGGTTGAGAACGCGCACGACACTTGTTGTCAATTCTGAGATCGATGCCGGCGCTCTCACCCGCTCAGCGGCGATGCGTTGGCCGTCGCGCAACGTAGGCCCACCGCGGGTCTGCGGAAAAAGCCCGATATATGACTCGCCGAGGGCTGAAAGGTTTTCCAGCCGCACCTCGCTGTCAACAGGGATTGCGTATTGGCCATCAATGTAAAAGTCTACGGTTGCACCGCTCAACGTGGATCGGATATTGGTGACTTTGCCGACGGGCACACCCCGCAGCAGGACATTCGAATCGACGACGAGGCCGTTGATGTCGGCCACCTGCATCGACACATTGGTGCGGTGCGAAGGCGGTCCGACCCGCACGCCGAGCAATGCAATATACGCCACTGCCCCGGCGACCATCAATGCAAAGGCGATAAATGTCACGACGTCGCGTATTCTCATGGCGCGGCCCCCAAAATTCGTAGCACATTTGCGACATCACCGGACATTTCGCGACCGTCGGGTCCGACGATTGAGGTGATGTTGATCGCAGGGTATTTGTCTTGCGGCAAAAAATCGTCGGTGAACAGCTTGCGCCAGGCCGGCCACTCGTCCTCGAACGCCCATTTTGACTGCTGGAGCGCCCCGAAGGCATCGGCCAGCGAATTCAGCAGGGGCACCAGCCAGTATCCGCCCTCATACACGCTGCCGACAGAGGGAAAGATGGAAGACAGATAGGTTCCCAGGATCGTCGCGCGATCGAAGCTCAACATGCCCTTCGGCGAAAACCAGAATTGAGCCGACGGGAGTCGGGTGTACAGAACGTCGGTTGTTCCGCGCACACCGTCAAGCCATTGGTCGACGGTATCGAGGTTATTCGACAGGTCCGCCATGTCGGAAGCGGCCTGAGACGCCAGCCTGCGTACCGCGCCTTGCTCTGGCGGCACAACCCGATTGAGGCCGATGATCGTGTTCTGGATTCGCAAAATGGACCCGCTGGACACAAAATTCGCCAGGTGCGCGATGGTGTCTTCCAATTGCGCCGGAGAGGTGGTCTGCTTCAACGGGATCGTGGCGCCCGGAGCCAATGCTGGTGCAGCCGCTTCATTTTGAGGCCGGTCGAGGGTGACGTAGATGTCGCCCAAGACGGTGGCCTGCTGCAGTGCGGCCTTGATATTCGACGGAACGTTGACGCCGGGGGCAATACGTGCGGTGACGTCCACCAGACGGCTTTTGACCGCCACATTAGTCACGACCCCTACTTCCGTTCCGCCCATCACCACCTTCGCCCGTTCTGGCAAATTGAGGACATTGTCGAATTCAATGACGATGTCGTAACCACCGCGAAAGCTCTTGCCCGGCTGGGGCAACGCATTGGGATTGAGGGATGTACACGACGACAGCGCGAAGCCGCTTGCGACGACTACGGCGGCCAGCCAGGTCCGGCGCTTCATCGGTGCGCCTGCGTAAGGACGTACTGCAACAGTGCAACGTCGACCGCGTAAGGCTGCCCCTGGACGTTTGCGCAGCTTCCCGGCGCCGAGGCGTTCATGATGTTGCACAGCGCGACCCCATCCGGCGTCCGGACACGATACAGCGGCGGCCGATATTGCAAAAGATTCCAAGGCCGATTGTTGTAGTGGTTGGCGATGGTGTTGATCCACCAAGGTACTGGCGTCAGTAGATCCGCGATCGCCGGAGCATGTGCCGCCAACTTACGCACCGCCATAGCGGTCGCATCCAGCGTGAACTGCGTCTCCTGGCCGAGGTTGACCTCCAAATCTGAAACCAGGATATCAATCGGAAGAATGTTCACGAACACCCGGTTGCCGCCGTCCACCGCCCTAGCAATGTCCGGTGTGGTCTTTTGCACATCGAGAAGAATCTGTTTCAGCGGTCCCCTGAGTTCTCTGAGCAGCGAAGTCAGCTGTGCGAGATTCGTGATGACGGATCCCAGGGAACTGATTACTTGGTCGGGACTATCTAGCACCGACGAAGTCGTGGTGAACAGGCGATTGATGCCAGGGCCATTACCATTGATCGCCCGATCAATCCCACGGACCACATCAGCGATGTTCGCTGACCCGGAGGGGTTAAGGGAATTCACGAAATTTGTCGCAGAACCTATTGTCTGAGACAAGCTCTTGGGGGTGAACGATCGGTTTAGTGGTATGCATTCGGATGGACGCAGCGGCGGGCCTCCGTCGGGATTACCGACCAGTTCAAGGGACCGGTCGGCGAGAATCGATGTCGACCGGACGATCGCTTTGACATTCCTGGGCAACTGGCGTTGGTCGGTGACCGTGAAGTCGACACGGACGTCGGTGATACCGGGGGCGATCGATTTGACTGTTCCGATCTGATAGCCCATCTGGGTGACCGCGTTACCCGGGTAAAGCCCAACACTGTCGGGCATGATCGCGCAGTAGTCGGCGCGGGATTCACCGGTTACCGATGCACATGAACCGACGAAGGCCACCAACCCCGCGGCTGTAAGGGCCGAGGCGACGGCCCGGCCGACACGACGTGCATTCGCCGCCGCCATCAGCACGGACTCCCCGGTAACGGGATACACATGTCGGTGGCGAGTAGCTGTGGGGGTGCATTCTGCGCGTTAAGGACTCGTTCGATCTTGTTACGCAGAGCGCGAAGGCTTCGGATTATCACACCATTGTTCTCGGCCCACATCCGCGCTTTTTCCTGCCAGTTTCGCACCTTTTCCAAGAAGTCTTCGCGATGATTCAGATAAAATTGGCCCATCGGCGCCAGGGAATCGAAGACGCGACCAAAGTCTAACATCGTATCCCCAAATTGCTTGCTGTAGAGATCGAGCGTCTGCTCGGCGATGGCGACCTTGTTCACAATTTCGCGGAGCCCGTCGCTGAAATTATTTAAGGCCCGGATGTACTCGTCGGAGAAATTCAGTATAGCCGATACCTGGCCCCGCTGTCGTTCAATTGTGGCCATGAGGCTGTTGCCGGCATCGACTATCGCCGACAGCGCTTCTATATTTTCGCCCGAAAGTCCACTCTGGAGCTGATCTAGCGACTGTCTGAGCGGCTTAGGATCGATCTTTTCGGTGATTTTGGTCGAATCGGCCAGCGTTTGCATCAGGTTGTAGGGCATCGTCACGCGCTCCTTCGGAATCGAATTAGCGCCCAACGGTTTGTTGCCCAGCGACGTGAGGTTCACATAGTATCCGCCCACCACGGTGAGCATGCGCACGTCTATCTGTGACTGGTCTCCGACGAATGCGTCACGGTCGACCAGCGCGCGGACGCGCACCCGATCACGCTCCAACGTCAGATCTTTGACCTTGCCCACTGGGATGCCGGCGATGCGGACTTGCTCTCCGCCACGGATCGACGCCGCATCGGTTGTGTAGAACGTGACGCTCGTCTGACCTGGTGGGCTCACGTAAAGCCAAGCCGCTACCAGCGCGATGACGGTCGCTAGGACAAGCGCACCGGCGCCCCACAATGTTGGGTGTCGCAGAATTTTCAGTGTTTGCACAAGACCACCCGTTGCCCGTTCAGAAGGATGTCCATTTGCTCGGGAAGCTGGAAGTGGCCGTGCGAGCACGGCAGGGGCGCGCTCGCGTGCGGCGGGGGGCCGATGTTGTCCCACATGACCGGCACGAGCTTGATCGCGCTGATGAAGTCGTCCAGATTGTTGATCGCCCGGTCGAGTCCTTCATCGAGGTTTGTGACCTGATCTGTAGCTGGGGCGCCGGGGGGCTGCATGACGAAGTGATCACCATGATTCCCGGTGGATGGAAATCCGATATTCTCCAATAATCGCTCCGCGGCACTCATATAATCGGGGTTGAGCGCAGTTTTCCTGAACTCTTTTATGACCGAAAGAGCCGCATCCAGCGGCCTGTTAATCCATTCCAATATCTGGATCATGTGCGGCGACTGGCCGCCCATGGCGTCGGCGACCGTGGACAGATTTCGCATCACCGTTGCGACGACCTGTTCGCGATCCGACACAAACTTGGTCAGGGTACGGATACTGTCCAGCATCGGCGCCAAGCCACCACCATTGCCAGACAGAAAATCCACTGCATGGGCTACAAAAGCGTTGATGTCGTCGGGACTGAGGGTGGCGAGCACAGGCTGCAGTCCGTTGAACAAGGCGGTGACGTCGAATGACGGTTGCGTCATCGCCGTTGAGACATTGCGAACGAGCTCAGCGTCTTTATAGCTTTCCGACGGGTTCACGACATCGACATATCGCGAACCGGTGAGAGACTGATATTTGATCGCAAGGCGCGTCGCCGGCACGATACCGAACCGTCGCTCGAGAGTGAGCGCCACAGCGGCGACGCTCTGCCCATTTCTTCGCTTGAGCTCGACCGATTGAACCTTGCCGACTCGAACTCCGCGAACACGAACGTCAGCGCCCGCATACAAACCGGATGCATCGGTAAACTCCGCGGTGTAGGCGCGCACGTTCGGCGCTACCGGCTGCGTAATGGCATTCGCAAGCAAGATGAAAAGAGCAATCGTGACGGCGCTGAGTATTCCCAGTCGCCAGACCGCCGCCGCAGGCTTCATTGCTGGCCACCCCCAAAACCAAGCGGTGCCGCGATGCCGGGCAGACTGTCAAGAACAATTCGAACCCGCAGAGCGCGCTGCTCCGGGGTCCCGCTGTACAACTTCTCAAAACGGGTACGCAGCTCCACCAGCGTCTGCGCGACGCCGTCTGGCCGCAGCAGCGGAGGAACGGCGTCGGTTATCGACTGGACCCCGTTGACCAAGGGAAGCAAATCGGCTACATGCGAATATTCCAGCCTGCCGATTGACCCAAATAGGCCATTTGCTACCGCTTCAATCGTGGAAATGATAGCTTGAAATTCTTCCGGGCTGTCGTCCCCGAGACCCTTGTGCAAATAATTGACATTTCCGTGCGCGAGATAGTCCCCAACATCAGAGGTCGCATTGAGCGCACCCGGAAAAGCGACGCTCAAACCCGTGGTATTGACTAAGAGTTGTGCGGTGGGCACCGTTTGCACCTTGGCGACCGCATTGGCGGCGATCAAGATAGTTTCGATCAGCGGATCCAACGCAGCCGTGTACCGCGTGGTCCTATCAATCACGGAGACCAGTTGCGGTGTTATGACTCCGGTAGAGAGCTGACCGAGACGAGTCAGCAACGCTTGAAGGGTAAAATTGCCCGTCGGCGCCTTTTCAATCTGCATCCCGTCCCGGAGCAATTGGCCACCAGTCCCAGGGGTGATATTGACGCCGGTAACCCCGAAGTAGTTGGCGGGCCGGAAGTCGATCTGCATGGAATCGGTCAATCCGGCGACCGACGCTTTCTGCAGGTCAGCCCCCAGCCGAACCGCCCCGCCAGGCAGATTCGACACGGACACCACTTTGCCGACTTGAACCCCGTGCATGATCAGTGCGGTGCCTGGGACCACACCTTGAACGAGATACGGCGTGTCTATTGCCAGCGAAATCTGGTCAGTACGTGTCTTACCGGCAAAGGGGTTGACAACGAAGAAGCCCGCCACCGCGACACAACACAGCACCAGTGCTGCGCCGATGATGGTTACCGTTCGCGCCTCGGATTCTGCGGAAGTTTCCAGTAGCACGTCTGCCCACCTAACCTTTAAACACGAACAGCGGCTGAAGGCCCCACAACGTCACGGTCATGGCGAGATCAGCGACCATGATCATGACCAGGCTTGCGCGTACGGCGCGGCCCGATGCCCGACCTACGCCCACCGGGCCGCCCGAAGCGAAGTATCCGTAATAGCAATGGATCAACGTCACGATTACACAGAAGACGGCGACTTTTAGGACGGAGTACATGAGGTCACGCGGTGTCAAAAACTCGACGAAGTAGTGGTTGAATGTACCCTTCGATTCACCGTTGAACTGGACAATCACCAGGTCCATTACCAGGAAAGTCATAATCAGCGTCAACATATATCCCGGGATCACGCAGGCCAACCCGCCGATCAGGCGCGTACCAATTACGAACGGTATCGGCCGTAGCCCCATTGCCTCCAAAGCATCAATCTCTTCGCCGATTCGCATGGCGCCGATCTCAGCCGTCATCCGACATCCCGTTTGTGCCGCGAACGCGATACCCCCCACCAGCGGGCCAATCTCGCGAACACAACCCACCCCGGACATAATCCCTGACAGCGCTCCGAACCCGATCTGGTTCAACGTGGCCAGAGCCTCCACAGCCAGGGAGCCACCGACGGCAACACCGAGGAGCAGCAAAACGCTTATCACTCCGCCGTCCACGATGATCGATCCACGGCCCCAGGCGAGGCTATTCATCTGCTGCAACGTGGCTTTCTGGTATTTGCGGACCGTTATGGGCAGCAACCAGAAGGTCTGGGCGACGAACAGTGCCCATTGTCCGGTTAAGCGAAATACTTCGAGCGGCGGTGCGTACGCTGTCGTGAGTCGGGCGCTCCAATGCTTGGACGGTACCGCGCTGGTACTGGAAACCACTACGCCACCTCCATCGGAAAGAACATGGTTTCCAACTGCGTGATAGCCAGGTTGGCGAAAACGATGCAAACCACGTTGAGCACTACCGATGAATTCACTGAATCGGCGACGCCGCGCGGGCCGCCTTTTGCCTCCATGCCGCGAAGCGATGAAACGATCACGACAATCGCCGCAAACACGACCGTCTTACCGATGGCAAACCAGACATCTACCATCTTTGCGAATGTCCCGAACGACATCCAAAAACTTCCTGGCGTCACTTCGGTGAAGTTCACTGCCATCACAAAAGCAGTTGCTGTTCCCGACACGATGATGAAGACGCACAGAATGGGAGCTATGGACAGAAGCGCCAAGAAACGAGGCATCACCAAACGGCGCACCGGGTCAATACCTAACACGCGCATCGCATCGAGCTCCTCGCGGATGGCCCGTGCCCCGAAGTCCGAAGCGATGGCCGACGCCGCTGCGCCACCCATCAGCAGCCCCGCAGTGATCGGCGCCCCCTGGCGAATAACACCCACGCCGCTGGCCGCCCCAAGAAGCGAGGTCGCTCCTATCTGGTTGACCAGCCCCGAAGTCACAACGGTTATCAGAGCGCCGAACGGGATTGCCATCAGCAGCGCGGGGACCGCCGTCACCTTGAACAACGTCCACGCCTGCACCACGGCCTCGCCGACCGGCAACCGCCACGAGACCGCGTCGGTCACCGCGTACCGAAGAACGTCCACCAGCATCTGCAAACCGCGGCCGGTTGATGCCGCGCTGCGCCCAGGTATCGCACCCATCCGCGACCCCGCTCGGCGCGCACCGAGGAGCGCGGGAGTCGCCACGGCTCGCCACGAGGCTTCTGGACGGCCGTCGTGAGCATGGGCGAGGTCAGATGTACCGGGGAGCCCCCCGATCGGCACGGTTGGCTCTTCGACGAGATTCCCGTCGCGGCTGACCCGGGCCGTCACGTCGGACCGTCGCAACAGCGCATCGGCGCAGCGTTCGCCGCGCTAGCAACCAGGATCTTCGTCACCAGGACCAATCTCACAAAGGTCCGCCTCCGCCTCTTGTAATGGATGCGGTGAAAGTTGTCTTGGCGGCAGTGAGTGCGTCGTTGCTTGCGCTGCACTCCTGCCCCCTGTCTGTCCCCTGTCTGTGCCGGCCACCACCGCCTCGCGGGGCCGCCGACCCGCCCAATTACTTAGCAGCCACTAACACCAGCATGTCATCTATACAGCGCGGACTCTAGTCCATCAAGGGTCCAGCAGTGCCCGTATCTGTTTGTCGTGATTAGCTCGCTTTCGTTACGCTGGGCGCACCGGCCACGGACTGATCTGTCTCGGTGTCGTAGCGGCCCATGTGTTTGGCGCTGAAGGCGTAGGGGCTGTTCTTGTCTAGGTAGCCGAAAAACGGAACCATCAAGGCAGCGCAAAAACAGCAACGTAGCGCCACCGCTCTTGCGCCACGTGCCGCGTGCGATCGGCCCGTCGGTACGCAGCGCACGGCTGTAGGTCAAGCCGATCGGGACGTGCAGCAGGATCGCTGCAAGGAAGCCGGGGCTGTACCTTGCGCGGGCCAGGCCGGGAAGGACAATCCCGTGGTCGACCGCTTGAGCGAGTCCGAACAGCAGAGGCAGCCCCAGCCACTTGATTCGCGGAAAGACGATCGGCGCGAGGTGAAAAGGGTAGGCCAGGACGGTATTGGTGCACAGTGATGATTGCCTGTTCGAAGGGTAGTTGCGGGGCTGGCTGCTCCGCATGCCGCCGGCGCTGGCCTGACCTACGAAATACCGGGGGTCGACGTATTCCTCGTATTGGTGGACCGCCAACGCGAGAGCGTTCATCACGGACAGGGCGCGCAGGTTGGTCATCTTTTCCCGGCCGCCCAGCACACTTGCTCCAGCCAGTGCCTTCGCCGCCACCGCGCCCACCCAGGGCCAATTCTCACGGTAATTTTTGAGTGACCACGTCGTCACGATCAGGTCCTTCAGGCTGCAGGGCTGTGTCGCTTTGAAAGAGTCGCCTGCCCGCCGTCGAAGCGGGTGTAGCTAGCTGGCCTGTGGTGGGATTCAAGACGGCGGCGAGCTTCGCCACAGCAGCAAGCGTCGATTGCCGGCGCTCAGGCCGATCCCCGATTTGAGGACGAACCGTGGTTGCCCCGGCCAACGCCGAGGTGCCCCAAGCGGATTGGGTTGAACAGCGTGGCGGTTTGTTTCCGCCAACGCGGTCTTTTCCTGGATACCTTCTCCCTCAACGACGCACGGCCCAGCCAGGTCATTGCCGCGCCCGTTAATTACGTCGAACCAATCGGTCCTCCCAATGAGCGATCCGGCCAGCCGCGGCCACACGACGACCTCAGCCGTGGCTCGATCAAGATCTCGCAAGCCAGCTGTAGTCATGGCGCGACATTACCAAAAGTTGCGTCGTGACCGGAAGGCGTGAGATCGACAGGCCGGTGATGGTATGAGCACCGTCCAGCGCAGATCTAATCTAGGTCCATCACTTCGCCCGGGGCGGGGTGAACAGCGTCCACTGGTGTCCGATGATGTTGCCGTCGACAAAGCCGCCGGTGTACCACAGCAAGTGGTAGGTGATGTCGCAAATCGGCTCGAGGATGCTTCTTACCGCAACCGCCACGATGAGCACTACGGGGCGGCATGGTCGCCTCTGCGCCGAGCCTCCACGATGGCCCAGCCGAGGGCTGTCGCGGTCCCGGCCCACAGCACAATCGTCGCAACGTTCTGCATGACCAGGTTGAGGCCATGCCCGTATGGAGGCTCCACGATGCGCATGACCTTAGTGGCGAATAAGGGCGATGTCATGGGTATCGCGGCCCTCGTTTGAACGACGGCTGCAACGGAGGGGATAACTACATTGCCCGCCGTTTTGGTCGGCAATCGCAGCGCCCGCTACAAAAAGTCACGACGTCAACGAGACGAACACGAAATCGCCGAATCGCACTTTTCTGCGGACCTGATCGAGGGCTCCGTTGTCGAACGGTGGGCAAACGCCGTCAGCCAAAGTGAGGCGCTGATACCGCAGTCGCTTCCGAACGGCCCCGCAGCACAACCGTTCCGCGCGCGACCCAGTGCTGGCGCTCGGTCGCGTCGGCTCTTTCGATGGCGGCACCGGAGCACAGGATGCGACCATCGACGGTCTTGGCGACATCGGCCAGCCGGGCCGCCTCGTTGACGGCATCGCCGACCACCGTGTACTCGTAGCGATTCTCTGCGCCGATGTTGCCCGCGAAGACGGGACCGGCCGAGACCCCGATTCCAAAGTCCAGCAGGGGAAACCGGTCGAATTTTCCCGCAAGCGACCGCGCCGTGGCCAATGCGTCCGACGCTGGTTCGTCGGTGCGCAGCGGCGCCCCGAACACGGCTAGCGCCGCATCGCCTTGGAACTTGTTGACCAAGCCACGGTGCTCGTCGACCGCGGCGACCACAATCCGAAAGAAGTCGTTGAGTGCATCGGCGACCTCCCGCGGGGGGCGCGTCGCCGCGAGCCTCGTGGACCCGACGAGATCGATGAATAGCACCGCCACATCCCGGACGTCTCCTGCGAGGCTCTCGTCCTGTGCGACGGCGAGGCGCACGACGTCGACGCCGACGTGGCGGCCGAACAGATCACGCAACCGGTCGCGCTCGCGGAGCCCGGCCACCATCCGGTTGAATCCGCGCTGCAGGCGACCGATCTCGGACTGCTCGTAGACATCGACGCCGCGGTCGAGTTGTCCGCGTTCGACATCGGCCATCGCCGCGATGACATCACGCATGGGATCCGAGATTGACCGGGTCACCAACACCATTGCCCGCACCCCGATCAAAACGGATATGAGCGACAGCATCACGATTGGGGCTTCCACCGGTGCGTTCTTCTCGATGATCCATTTCCGCGACCGCATCACGATAATGGCGACGATCGCCAGAGCCGGAAGCCCGCTGTGCAGGCTCCACATCAGCGCCATCCGGGTGAGCACGCCGGGCACTCTCTCGCGACTCTCGAAATTCGCGTAGGCGGCCGCCATTATCGGCCTAAATGTGCGGTGGGTGAATAGCACCCCCGTCGTCGTCGTAGCGGCGGCACCGAACACGACCGAGGAGGTGATCAACACCGCGGCGGAAAAGCCGGCGTTCAAGTTGGCGAGGAGGGCGACCGCTCTCGTCGCCATCCAGCGAGGGCCGCCATTTGCCGGCGCACTATGCCGGCGACCTGCCGGCACTGAGCCGGATTGGGCTGAAGTCCGGCGGCAAACCACCGCAGGGATGGGCCGAGAATCAAAGCGCCGCTGACTGCTACGGCCACCGAGCTGACGCCGACAAGCGCCGCGGCGAGAACCGAGTTCTTGTCAGAAACGAGTGTTCTCGCCGGGCCCGTCGTGTGACCGCTGAGCGATACCGCGACCGTGGTTACTTCGGCCGCCGTCAGGAGATGCGCAACCGCGAGCCACGCGGTGTAGCGGGCGAGCAACGCCCGCCGCTCGATCGCCATTAGGGCACCCTTGCCATCGAATTGCGTTTCGAGCCGTGGGAGCCACCGACCGCTCTGGGTCGTTCGTCGAACGTGCGGTCGCTGCGTCCAACTCTGGCCTTGATCGTCGAGCATAATCCGTGAGACCATCTCCGCTTAGCAACCACTAAGGTTCGCGCCCCGTCTCGTTGCCCGCGTTATGGGGCCGTTGGAAGGCGCTCCGCGATTTGCCCTGTGGCTTCGGCGCAGGCAGCTTCGGTCAGCCGTTGTACCGGAGGCAGGACGCGTCTATGCCGGTAAGACCGGGTATCTGCTCTGTCACGGGCGACGGTGCGCCGGGTAGGAAGGGCGATTCTGCCGTGGCTTGAGGTTGCCCATGGCAACGGTCATGCAGCTGAGTTGGGCGCGTCCACGGCATAGGCTGCTATAAATTGTTAATGGCGGTTTACCGAAGAAGCACTGTGGAAACAAGCGAATGATCCGTGAGCTTACCCGGAAAGCGGGTATGGGTGGAGGTCCGCGCCGACACGCTGTGCGAGTTCGCGCGGCCCAAGGCGGTCCGGTCCCAACGGGGACGGCATCAACGCACGCTGTTCGCTACGGGTAGTGAACACGGTCGGCGTCCACCCGGTTTTCCTACCGGCAGCGCCTTGCCTCGAAGGATCGAGAGGGTTGAGCGAATGGCTTTGGCTAAATGACTCTAGTCGAATTGGCTAACGGCTTCTGCTGCGGGGTGAGCCCCCGTTGGTTCGAAGGGCTGCTGTGGTTCTCGGACATGATTGGCGAGAGCGTGCACACCGTCGACCTCAAGGGGTCGATAACCGCTCTACCCGTGTCGGGCCATCGTCCTTTCGGACTCGGCTTTCGCCCGGACGGCTCCCTCCTGATTGCGTCGGCCGATAGCCGTCAGTTGCTGTGCTACGACGGCGAGGAGATCTTTGTGGTCGCTGAGCTTTCCGAAGCGGTCGACACCGATCTCGGCGACATGGTGGTCGACCATAGCGGGCGCGCCTACATCGGTTCCCAGACTTCGCAGGGTGGCGTGATCTTGCGGGCCGACCCCGACCGTAATGTCGCGGTCGTCGCCGATGACCTCGAAAACCCCAGCGGAATGGCCATCAGCGCGGACGGAAAACGACTCATTGTGGCCGAGTCGACGGGGCGACGATTAACCGCGTACACGGTCTATCCGGACGGGTCGCTGTCAGATCGGCGCATCTTCGCCGACGGATTAGACGGGCCGCCGGCCGGTATCGCGCTTGACGTTGACGACGGGGTCTGGGTCTCGATGACGCTGGCCAACCGGTTTGAGCGGCTCGTCGAGGGCGGATCTGTGACCAACCGCATCGAGACGGCCGACCAGGTCGCGACCGCGTGCGCGCTCGGAGGTCCTCAGCGCAAAACCCTCTTCCTGCTCACCAGCACCGACGCCCAAGGTCATAAGCCCAGCGGGGCCAAAGTCTCTCGAGTGCGCGCGACGATCGTTGACATTCCGGGCAGCGGGCTCCCATGAGCCACGCCATGCGGCTGGCCTCCACGACAGGCCAGCTACGTCGCTACCCGGATGGCGCTTCTGGGTTCCCTTATATCCGCTCGGCAATACCCAGCGCCCTTCCGACTTGTGCGTTAGGGACTACGGCAGCACGGTGTGCATCAGCATCACGTCGTAGGCCGACCACAGCGACAGGTTGAAGTAGAGGTCGCGGCCCGACGACCACGGGTGGATCATCGGCGCGTAGATGCCGCCGGGCATCTGAAACGACGACACCAGCGGTTGCTCGGGGCTCCACGGGCCCTGCGGCGCCGGGGCGGTCCGGGCCACGACGTCGTTGCTGCCGCCGTTGGTGTAGAGCACCAGGTACTGCTTGAGGTAGCTGTTGTACTGGGCCGACATCTCGCCCACCGGTCCCGGGAAGATCGGCGTCGCCGCCGCGGGGTTGGCGGGGACCCAGCGCCCGCCATTGTCGCCGTTCCAGTACTGGTACTTGGAGAGGTCGGGCAGGTAGTTGGGGGGAACCCGACAAAGGAACGCCGCGCCGCCGCGGCCCGACGGGGTCCCGAACTGGTAGATATAGCCGTCGTTGCCCTTCAGGAAG
Source organism: Mycobacterium palustre (assembly GCF_002101785.1). GTDB lineage: Bacteria > Actinomycetota > Actinomycetes > Mycobacteriales > Mycobacteriaceae > Mycobacterium > Mycobacterium palustre. Next base: position 39,175 of record NZ_LQPJ01000102.1, on the reverse strand, counting down.
GCGCCCATCTGGAAGTTCTCGTTACCCGGGGTGAAGCCCATTCCCGGGATCGCGTCCGCCGAAGCCGTGCGGATGGTAGTGGGGAAGATGCCCCAGTTTTGGCCATTGTCAACCGATCTCGCGATTGCCGAGTAGTTCGTCGACCATTCGCCGTCGCGGCCCCACTGCCGGATGGACATGTAGCTCATGTACTGGGTCCGGCCCAGTGACATGCCCGCGGTCGGGATGATTCCCGTCTCGTGTGCCGCCTTGTGGATGGTGTTGACGACCTGCTTGGACAGGCCGGTCGTCCACACCGGGGAACCGGAGTACCGGTCGTTGGGCACCCCATCGGCGATGTGAATGCCGTGCGACAGGTCGCGGTCCGAACTGCGGAACAGGGTGTTGTAACGCCATTGCTGGCCGTGCACCTTGCAATAGCCGAAGGTGTCACCGAAGGCCATCAGAACCTGGCGGTGGACGGGATCGCCGTTGTCCCAGGCGATCCCGAGGTCCGTCCCGGAGATGCCGAAACGCTCGAGGGTCTTGTTCGGCCCGTTCGTTCCGGTCACCCAGTCCACCAGCGACGTCGGCGCCCCGGCGATGTTGGCGGGTGGCGGCGGTGCCGGCTGCGGTGCCGGCTGCGGTGCGGGTTGCGGCTGAACCGGGGCGGCGTTGGGTTGCAGCTGAGTGGCGTTCGGCGACTGCGGGACACCGGGTGCGGGCGGGTTGGGGCCGGGCGGCGGCACCACCCCGGCCTGCTGTTGGATCGGCGCGGAGTACCGCTGGCCCCCCGCCCCCGGCCTCAGCAACGACGAAATCAGCGGACCCACCTTGGGCAGCGGCGCACGGTCGTTGGTGTGGCTGGGCCGGCGGCCGGTCGGGGGTTGCACCACCGGCTGCGGCGCGGGCATCGCCGGCGGCGCGGCCGGCGGATCAACGTTCGCTTCGGGCGCGCTGCACGGGGTGGCGTTGGCCATCGGCGCGGGGGCCCCCGCGATCAAAAAACCGATGACCGTCGACGACGCCACCGATAGCGAAACGATCCGAGGAATCGCCGGCAATGTCACACCTTTCCCAGAGCAGGCCGCCGCATTGACGTCCGCAGTTGGCTCATGTGACGATAGTGATCTGCGGGGCTGATGTGACCAGTGATCGGCGGATAGGTATGCATCCGTGACCGTGTCGCAACCGCGTTGCGCCGCGGTCCGAGGGATCGCAGCCGTGGGATAAGCGCGCTGATTCCGACGGAACCAACAGGCAAACCGCGGTCAAACTCTGCGTAGACGACCTGTCAACGGATCATCCGGCGGGGTTACGCTCCGATCCGCCAGCGCCGCCGTTGCGCAGGCAATCCGGCGAGGAGGAGCTGCGGTGAGTGTGCGCGACCAAGTGCAACCCGACCCATTCGACGGCTCGCCGTTCCTGCGCCGCGTGGTCGCCGCCTCCATGGCCGGCACGGTCGTCGAGTGGTACGAGTTCTTCCTGTACGGCACCGCCGCGACGCTGGTGTTCAGCAAGGTGTTCTTCCCGCACAGCGCCAGCGACCTCGACGCCATCCTGGCCGCCTTCGTGACCTACGCCGTCGGCTTCGCCGCCCGCCCGCTGGGCGGCCTGGTGTTCGGCCAGCTCGGAGACCGGTACGGACGCAAGAAGCTGCTGCAGTTCAGCCTGCTGCTGGTCGGCGCCGCCACCGTGCTGATGGGCTGCCTGCCGACGTTCACCCAGATCGGATACTGGGCGCCGACGCTGCTGGTGATCCTGCGCTTCATTCAAGGCTTCGCCGTCGGCGGCGAATGGGGCGGCGCGGTCCTGCTCGTCGCCGAGCACAGCCCGAAGGAAAGCCGCGGCTTCTGGGCCAGCTGGCCGCAGGCCGCCGTGCCCGGCGGAAACATGCTGGCCACCGTCGTGCTGCTGGTTCTGACGTCGACGCTGAAGGAGGCGGCGTTTCTCAGCTGGGGCTGGCGCGTCGCGTTCTGGTTGTCCGCGGTCGTCGTCCTGATCGGCTACTACATCCGCACCAAGGTGACCGATGCACCCATCTTCCTCGAGGCGCAGAAGGAAGCCGAACGCGAGAAGCGGACCGGCTTGGGCGCCGTGGAGGTGCTAAAGCATTACCCGCGTGGCGTTTTCACCGCCATGGGGCTGCGCTACGGCGAAAACACCATGTACTACCTGGTGGTCACCTTCTCGATCACCTATCTCAAGGTGCACGTGCACGCCAACACCAACGTCATCCTGTGGTGGCTGCTGGCCGCGCACGCCGTGCACTTTGCGGTCATCCCGCTGGCCGGCCGGCTCAGCGACCTATTCGGGAGGCGCCCAATCTATTTCATCGGCGCTCTCTGCGCCTGCACCTGGGGTTTCTTCGCCTTCCCGATGATGGACACCCGGCGCAACGCGCTGATCCTGGCCGCCGTCGTGATCGGCCTGGTGTTCCACGGCCTCATGTACGCCGTCCAGCCGGCGGCCATGGCCGAAATGTTTCCCACCCGCATGCGTTACTCCGGGATCTCGCTGGGCTACCAGGTCACCTCGATCGTGGCCGGCTCGCTTGCCCCAATCATCGCGGTTCGGCTGCTCGACACGTACAAATCCTCGGTGCCGATCTCGTGGTTTTTGGCGGCGACGGCGGCGGTGAGCGCCGCGTCCGCCGTCGTCGCGCGCGAGACGCGGGGCATCGACTTGGCGGCCGTCGACCGCGCCGACGCCCAGCGGCTCCAACGACACGACGCGACGCCGGCACGGCGCCCGGACGGCCCGGAGCCCACCGAGCTCGTCGAGGACGCCGTCTAGCGTCGCCGGCCCAAGCCGGACGACGAGATCGAGTCCGCATGTTTGCCCACTGCCCGCGGCGGTAATGATGCAACAGAGGTGAGCGCGTCGGCCGGCCTACGCGCACACCGAGGTCCCGTCGGTTCAGCCCGAGAGCCGACGGGGCCGCCCTCGCCAATCCCCTCCTTGCGGATATGGACGAACGCGCGCGCCGTCCAGGAGTACCGTGCGGCGTATGGACCGCACGGCGAAAGTGTGGATACTCAGCGGCTACCAAAGCGATACCCTCGGCGACCTGGACGGGTTCGCGGCGCGCGACTGCGGCCCCGGCGCGCGCCTGTTGCCGGACGCTGCCAAGCCGGTCAGCCTCAACACCCTCAGCTTCGGCGGCAGCACCGCCAAGACGATCGGTTTCGTTGTCGAACGAGGTTAGTGACATGCACGTTGAGATCGTCGGCAAGTTCCTGTCCACCCTGCCCGAGGACGACGACCACCCCTACCGGACCGGGCCGTGGCGGCCCCAGACCGCCGAATGGGACGCCGACGACCTCACCGCCGTGGCGGGAGAAATCCCACGCGACCTGGACGGCGTCTATTTGCGGAACACCGAAAACCCGCTGCACCCGGTGCTGCGGACCTATCACCCGTTCGACGGCGACGGCATGGTGCACGTCGTGGGCTTCCGCGACGGAACGGCCTTCTACCGCAACCGCTTTGTACGGACGGAGGGCTTCCTGGCGGAGAACGACGCCGGCGAGCCGCTGTGGCCGGGCCTGGCCGAGCCCGTGCAGCTGGCCAAACGGGAAGACGGCTGGGGCGCGCGCACCCTGATGAAGGACGCGTCGAGCACCGACGTGATCGTCCACCGGGGTATCGCGCTGACCAGCTTCTACCAGTGCGGCGACCTGTACCGGCTCGATCCCTACTCGGCCGACACCTTGGGCAAGGAAACCTGGAACGGACGCTTCCCGGCCGACTGGGGTGTGTCGGCGCACCCCAAGGTCGACAACACGAGCGGCGAGCTGTTGTTCTTCAACTACAGCAAGCAAGAGCCCTACATGCGCTACGGCGTGGTCGACCAGAGCAACGAGCTGGCTCACTATGTGGACATCCCGCTGCCGGGGCCACGGCTGCCGCACGACATGGCGTTCACCGAAAACTACGTTATCCTCAACGATTTCCCGCTGTTCTGGGACCCGCGGCTGCTCGAGCACGACGTGCACCTGCCGCGGTTCTATCCCGATATCCCGTCGCGCTTCGCCGTGCTCCCGCGCCGGGGATCGACCGCCGACATCCGCTGGTTCGAGGCGGATCCGACGTTCGTGCTGCATTTCGTCAACGCCTACGAGGACGGCGACGAGATCGTGCTCGACGGCTTCTTCGAAGGCGACCCCCAACCGCTGGATACGCGACGGAGTAAGTGGGACAAGCTGTTTCGGTTCCTGGCGCTGGACCGGCTGCAGGCCAGGCTGCATCGGTGGCGCTTCAACCTGGCCACCGGCGCGGTGACCGAAGAGCGGCTGTCGGAGGCCATCACCGAGTTCGGAACCATCAATCCCGACTACGCCGCACGCGACTACCGGTACACCTACGCCGCCACCGGTAAACCCGGCTGGTTCCTGTTCGACGGGCTGGTCAAACACGACCTGCACACCGGCGACCACGAGGGCGTCTCCTTCGGAGAGGGCGTCTACGGAAGCGAGACCGCGATGGCACCGCGAGCGGGTGGCCGCGGCGAAGACGACGGCTACCTGGTCACCCTGATTACCGACATGAACGCCGACGCATCGTATTGTCTGGTCTTCGACGCCGCGCGGATCGCCGACGGCCCCGTCTGCAAGCTCCAACTCCCCGAACGCATTTCCAGCGGAACCCATTCGACGTGGGCGCCCGGCGCGCAGCTGCGGCGCTGGCACACCGCCGAATCGGCGGCCGGCGCGATTGGACTGTGACGATGCCGCATCGCCGTCGTATGACACACTGGCCCCCGCAGCTGGCCTCGATCGGCGGCCTGCGCTTCGCCCGCCGGTCCTCCAATTTCGCGGAGACGGTGCGGTTTTACCGCGAGTTGGTGGGGCTGCCGCTCTTCGAGACGTTCGAGGGCAGCTATGGCAGCAACGGCGCCATCTTCGGCCTGCCCAGCTGGAACCTGACGCTGGAGATCGTCGAGTCGACCGAACCCGTCGCCGTAGACGAACACGAGCAGCTGTGCCTCTACTTCCCCAACGAGCGGGCGCAGCAAGCAGCGATCGCGCGCCTTCAGGCGGCGAGCATACCGCCCGCCGAGCAGCACCCGTACTGGCGAGCGACGGGAGCGGTCACCTACCGCGACCCGGACGGACGCGAAGTCGTGTTCGCGCCCTTCGTGTTCGGCGTCAACGAACCCGAGGAAAGCGTCGGCAACGGCAAACACGAATTCCCGTCGGCGTGAAACCGTCAGTGCCGCACGCGGTTACGGCCGCTGTCCGCTCTCGGCGATGCGGGACAGGCCGTCGACCCAGCGTCAATGCATTTCGCGCATCCTTGGCGCCAGCATCGGCCGCAGCCACCCGGACACGGCGCCATGGTGGGTTTCCCGCGCGTAGATCAGGATTCCCCCGTCGTCCGTCGGGGTGAGCACCAGGCAGCGCGCCTCTGCCGGCAACACCGGGCCAGCAGTGCGTCAAACCGGATGGCGGGCACGTTCTTTCGTCGCTACAACTCGGCTCTGCCCAGGACAACACAACGACCGGGTCGGCGTCATGAGTCATTTGACTCCTGCGTCACCGCGCCCCGGGCGGCCGGCTGTCACAGGTCAAATGACTCAGGACGTCGACCCGATTCGGCGTCAGCCCTTCGAAGGCGCGGCCACGGTTGATCAACGGGGCGACCTACCACCCCGACGTGGACTCGTTGGCGCGGTCGGTCGACGTGGTGTCGATCCATTCGCCGCTGATTTCGCAGACCCACGGCATGTTCAACGAGAAGCTGCTCAAGTCGATGCGGCGTGGCTCCTACATCGTCAATACCGCCCGCGCCGAAGAGACCGACCAGCGGGCCATTGTCGCGGCGCTCGAAAGCGGCCAGCTCGCCGGCTACGCCGGCGACGTGTGGTTCCCGCAACCGCCCACGAAGGACCACCCGTGGCGGACGACGTCTACGCCGAGGCGCTACTGGCCGCGGTGCGCGGGGATGTGACGGAAGCCGGCAAGCGGGCATCTGGCCTCGAACGCTCGGCCTTGTCGCGCGAGGCTTTCGGCACTAACCGACTCGCCCGCCACGCCCGCACGCTGATCGCCCAGGCGCTGGAGGATTGGGAGAGTGCGTACCGGCACGCGACCACCCTCAGTGCGCCGGGAACGCTCGAACGCTATGCGCCCGAGGCGCTCTGGGTTGCCTATGATCTGGTGGAATCGGCGCTGCGCACGGGTCGGCGCGATGCGGCGGCGGCACACGCGGCGGCGATGCAGGAATCGAACTTGGCAAAAGTATCGCCGCGCCTGGGCCTACTGACCGGTGGCGCCGCCCTGGTCGACCAAACACCGCAAGCTCTAACGACATTCAAGAACGCGTTGAGTTCCGTGGATGCCGCGTCATGGCCCTTCGACCATGCGCGGGTGCAGCTGGCCTACGGCGCCCGGCTGCGCCGCGACATGCGCATCGAGGAAGCCAGAGCCGTGCTGCACGCAGCCCTGGCAACGTTCGAGTCCATCGGGGCGCGCCCGTGGGCTGTGCGCGCACGAAACGAATTGCGCGCGGCCCGCGACAAGTTGGACGGCCACGAGGTGACGCCTTCCCTCACGCCGCAGGAGTGGACCATCGCCGAACTCGCCGCCGGAGGCCTGTCGAACAAGGAGATCGGCGCGCAACTTTATCTCACGCCGCGAACCGTCGGCGGCCACCTCTACCGCATCTATCCGAAGTTGGGAATCACCACCCGCGCGGCACTGCGCGACGCGATCTCCGCGCTACGCGCGGCACCGGGGCGTGACACGCTGGAGTGCTAGACGCGTCACGTCGATATCGCGTCTGTTATCGGTCAGTGCCGACCCGAGGCCAACGCCGCGATCACCGCCACAATCGAGCACAGCACCGCGCCGATCGCGCCCACGGCGCCGACATACAGGCCGTATTGCGCCGACACCGGCGGGTTGACGTTGAGTTTGTAATACCACACCGTAAGCGCCGCGATGAGTAACGAAATAACAAGCCCAGCAACCGAAGCCAGCCGCACGGACAGGCCGCGACCGACCATCGCGCCGGCCACCAGCAGCATGGAGGACAACAACACGATCAGCTGACCGGCCCCGAACCCGGGCGGCAGCTCCAGGTTGCCATGGGTGCCGCCAACGGCGCTGGCCCAGCCGCCGCCGTTGACCGCCGTCGTCAGCCACGGCATCCAGGCGCTGGCCGACACGAGCAGGGCGAACAATGCCACCAGCCACCCAGGGCGCAGCCGGCGAGTCACGGTTGCGAGATTAGCCGACTCGCACCCGCCCCCGCGGGATCTTCGCCCGGCCCGGCTAGCTTTGCAGCGACGACAGGTTGAACACGACGCCCGTGGGGTCGGTCGCCGCGGCGAGCCGGCCATAGGGGGTGTCCTCGGCGTCGCGCACCACGGCGCCGCCGTTGTCGGCGATCACCCGCAGCGTCTTGTCGACGTCCTCGGCTCCGAAGAAGATCGACCAGTTCGACGGGACGCCGTCGGGCAGGCAGCCGGCTCCATCCATCACGCCGAGCAGCTGCTCCCCGTCGAACGATGCAGTGGTGTAACGAAATTCGTCGGTGTCAGAAACCTGCTCGGTGCGCCAGCCGAGGACCTCGCGGTAGAAGTCGAGCGCGCCGCGGTAGTCGCGCGTGGTCAGCTGGTGCCACACCGGGGCGCCGGCCTCGCCGATCACCTGGAAGCCGCGGTGCTCAAGCGGCTGCCACAGCCCGAAGAATGCGCCCGACGGGTCGGTCCCGAGGCACATGTGGCCCTTCGCCGGTATCTCCATCGGTCCCATGCACACCGAGCCGCCCGCGGCCGTCGCCGCGGCTACGGTGGCGTCGACGTCGGAGGTGTGAAAGTAGGTGGCCCAGTTGTCGGGGCCTCCGGCCTCGGGCCGGTTGGGCATCAGGCCCGCCACGGACTGGCCGTCCTTGGCGGCGTTGACGTATCCGCCGTAGTCGGGCCCGGCCGACTCGAACGTCCAGCCGAAGACCGTGCCGTAGAACTGTCGGGCACGGTCGATGTCCGATGTCGTCAGATCGATCCAACAGGGCGCGCCCAGCGGCGCGCGATCACGGATGGGCATGGTGACCTCCTCGGTGTTTCTGGCCCCACAGTGGAATTCAGCGGGGTTCACCGATGCTGACCGGCGCCGAGGGAAAAACTCATCGGCCCCAGCGGTCAGCGCCGGACGCCGCCGGCGCCGTTCGAGCTCGGGTCGGGCCGGGTGAAGACCGTGACGAAGTTTTGCAGCGACTCGTTGATGTCGCTGCGCAGCGCGGCCGCGACGATCATGCCGATCGGCCCGAACAGCGCCGGCCCGCCGAGGTGCACGTCGAAGCTGACGACGGAGCCCTCGCCCGCCGGCTGAACCTTGGCCAAGAGCTTGACCTTGACCCCGCCGACGCCGTCGCCGTTGAGCGTCATGCCTTCCGGCGGCTTGTAGCGCACCACCGTCCACTTGATCCGGTTGTACATGCCCTTGACCTCGACGATGGACTCGACGACGGTCCCCTTCTCGATGTCGTCGGGCAGCTTGCTGCGCCACACCCGGTGTATGGTCAGCCACTCCTTGTACCTGGACAGGTCGGAGGCATGCTTCCAGGCCACCTCGGGCGGCAACGGTACGTCGATGGATCCGGAAAGTTTCGCCATGTGCTCAGTTCTGCTGGTCGTCTTTGGGAGGGGACGCCGCGGATTCGGCCGCCTTCTTCGCCCCTTCCTGCACCTTGTGGATCGTGTCGGAGTATTTGCCCTGCGTCTTGCCGTCGACGAACTCGCCGGCCTTGTCGATCGCCGTCTCGACCTTGTCGGCGTTCTGCGACAACAGGTCTTTGGCCTTGTCCAGGAATCCCATGTTTGCCATTCCTTCCCCGAGGACCCCCGCAAATCCTACTTGGCGGCCGGCACCGGCTCGCGCCACAGGCGCGGCCGCACCCCCAGCATCCGGGCCCTGACCCACCATGACGCCTCGATCGCCGCGGCGCCGAGCACCCCGACGCCGAGCGCGGTCGACGTCACCGCCACGTCCGACGGGTCGAGCAGGAACTTCTCGCGGGCCAGCGGGATGCTGAAAATCACCAGGTAGGCCAGGGCCGAGGAGAGCACCAGCGCCACCCGCCACCACTGGTAGGGCCGCGCCGCCACCGCCAGCACCCACAGCGCACTCACCAGCAATGTGATCAGCGCCGGCGTCGACGCCTGGTCCTGCTGCTGGAAGGTCGCGTGGCGGCCGCGGTAGGCCAGCAGATAGGAGACGAACGTGGCGACGCCGACGATCAACCCGGACGGCAGCGCGGACGTCAGCACCCGGCGCACAAAGCCGGGCTGGGCACGTTCGTTGTTGGGCGCCAGCGACAAGATGAACGACGGGATCCCGATGGTGAACCACGCCGCGATGGTGACGTGGATCGGCTGGAACGGATAGAGCAAGGGGTCGGCCTTAAGCGGCCTGGCTAACAGGCATTCGATGCCGACGAACAGCGCCAGCAGCACCGAGTAGACGGTCTTGGTCAAGAACAGGTTGGCGACGCGTTCGATGTTGCCGATCACTCGTCGGCCCTCTCCGACGACATAGGGCAAGGTGGCGAACCTGTTGTCGAGCAAGACGATGTCGGCCACCGCGCGCGACGCGGGGCTGCCCGCGCCCATCGCGACGCCGATGTCGGCATCCTTGAGGGCAAGCACGTCGTTGACGCCGTCGCCCGTCATCGCCACGGCGTGCCCGTGCGACTGCAGGGCGTGCACGATGGCGCGCTTCTGGTCGGGCCGCACCCGGCCAAAGGTGGTGTGGGAGTCCAGCGCGTCGGCCAGGTCGGCCGCCTCGGACGGGAGTCGCCGCGCGTCCATCGTGTCGCCGCGCAAGCCCAGCTTGCCGGCCACCGCCGCCACCGACACCGCGTTGTCGCCGGAAACCACCTTGACCGAAACACCCTGCGCCGCAAAGTACTCCAGCGTCTCCCGGGCGTCGGGCCGTACCCTCTGCTCGAGCACCACGAGAGCGACCGGCGAGACCCGGCCCGGCGCTCGCGGGTGATCCACGACCACCTCCGCCGCGCCCAACAGCAGCACCCGCAACCCCTCGGCCCCGACCCGCTCGGCCCGCTCCGCCGCGGCCGAACCCGGCTCGAGCAGCACGTCGGGCGCGCCGATCACCCAGTCGCCGTGGTCGCCGAAGGACATCCCGCTCCACTTGGTGGCGGACTTGAAAGGCGCTGTGGCGGTGGCAATCCAGCCCGGCGCCCGGTAGTATCTTTCGGCGATCGCCCGCATGCTGGCATTGGGTCGCGGGTCGGCGGCGGCCAGCGCGGCCAGCACGTCGCCCACGTTCTCGGACGGCGTGGCCAGTTGCTCGACGTCTGAAACCCGCATCCCGCTTTCGGTCAGGGTGCCGGTCTTGTCGGCGCACACCACGTCGACGCGGGCCAGCCCCTCGATGGCGGGCAGTTCCTGCACGAGGCATTGGCGTCGCCCCAGCCTCACGACCCCGACCGCGAACGCGACCGACGTCAGCAGGACGAGCCCTTCGGGCACCATGGGCACCAGCGCGCCGACCGTCCGCAGGACGGCCTGCCGCCACCCCGCGTGGGTGGCGAAGAACTGGGTGTAGATGGTTAGCAGGCCGGCGGGCACCAATAGGTACGTGACCAGCTGCAGGATCCGGTTAATGCCGTTGCGCAGTTCGGATTTCACCAGGGTGAACTTGCTGGCCTCCTCCGCCAGCTTGGCGGCGTAGGCCTGTCGGCCGACGCGGGTGGCGCGGTAGGCGCCGATACCGGCGACCACGAAGCTCCCCGACATCACCGTGTCGCCGGGGGCCTTGGCGACGGGGTCCGCCTCACCGGTCAGCAGCGATTCGTCGATCTCGAGGTTCTCTTGCTCGACGATCTGACCGTCGACCACCACCTGGTCGCCCGGGCCGAGCTCGATGATGTCGTCGAGCACCACCTCGCTCGGCGCTACGGCGCGGGTTCCGGATTGCCTGCGCACCATAGGTTTCGCCTGCCCGATGATCGCCAGTCTGTCCAGCGTCTGCTTGGCTCGGATCTCCTGGACCATGCCGATGACGCTGTTGGCGACGATGAGCAGGCCGAAGAGCCCGTTGATCACCGAGCCCGTCGCCAGCACGATCGCCAGCAGCACGCCCAGGATCGCGTTGATGCGGGTGAAGACGTTGGCCCGCACGATCGCGGCGATGCTGCGGGTAGCGCGTTCCGGGACGGCGTTGCCCTCGCCGTCGGCCAGCCGCTGTGCCACCTCGGCGTCGGTGAGTCCCGTCGTGTTGGCGAGGGTCATCGCCTGAATGTCCCGAGCTTTTCGGTGTCGAAGTACTCGAGGTTCAGCGTGTCGGCGTCGAAGCTAGCTTTGGAAAGCGTTCCCGGCGGGGCGTTTTCGTCCGTCACCGGGAACGTGAAGGTGTCACCGTCCCAGTGCGCCAAGGTGAAGGTGCGGTTCTTCGGTCCGAGCGACAGCTGCAGCGCGCCGTCGCGTTCGGCGACGACGGCCGGTCCCCAGTAGTCGTTGGCATACACGCCGGCGTAGTCGCTGAGCGCCCGGGCCGGTGCGGGGCTGGGCGGGGGCTGCTTGCCGACCAGCGACCCCTCCGGGTTGTTCATCCAGCCGATCGCCTGCTTATAGAGGTCCGCCCAGTTTTCCCGGATCTGGCCGTACTGCACGAGATCGATGAATTCGGCGGTCAGCGTCTCCGGCACGCCGATGGGTGCGGCGTTGGTCAGTGCGACGATGCCGACGTCCTCCGACGGCATCACCACGAAGTTCGTCGCCGCACCCAACGCGAAGGCCCCCGAATGGCTGTACTCGGTGCGTCCCGAGGAGGTCACCGAGACGTTGAAACCGTAACCGTAAAAGCCGGAACGCGCCTTGGGTGTCGTCGCGGGGACCGAGACGACCTGAGCGGTGGTCGCGGGCAGCAGCGCTTCCGGCGACGCGATGCGCTGTCCGTGGTAGGTCCCGTTGGCCAGCAGCATGATCAGCCAGCGCGCCATGTCGTTGACCGACGAACTCACCCCACCCGCGGGTGTCTGCGGATCCGGATCGCGCTGAAAGCGCAGCTCCCACCTATCCCCCACCTTGACGTGGTTGACGGCGTGGTCGGGCCGGGCGATGAAGTCGGCGAAGCGCGAACTCGTGGCCGCCATCCCCAGCGGGCGGTACAACACCTCGTCGGACAGGTCCTCCCACGGCTTGCCCGCGGCCGCCGCGACCGCTTCGGCAGCGGCGGTCACCCCGAAGTTGGTGTAGGCGTAGCTGTTTCGGAAGGACGCCAGCGGCAGGTACTTCAGCCGTTCGAGCGTCTGGCGGCGGTCGTAGCCCAGATCCTCCAGCTTGTCACCGGCGTGGTCGGGAAGCCCGGACCGGTGCGAATACAGGTCCGCGATGGTGACGTGGCCGGTGACATAGGGATCGCTCAGCGCAAACCAGGGCAGCTTGGACACCACGGGTGCGTCCCAGTTGATGACGTTCTGGCTGACTTCGTGCGCTACCACCGTCGCGCCGACCGATTTGGACACCGACGCCAGCTGGAACACCGTGTCGGCGTCGACCTTGTTGTCCTGTCCGCCGCCTTTGCTGGCATCCTTGACGCCAAACCCCTTGGCATACACTGTCTTTCCGCCGTGAACGATGGCGACGGCCATTCCCGGAACGCCGGTGGACTTCATCAAGTCGGTGACCAGCCCGTCGACCTTGGCGATGGCCTCGTCGATGCGACCGGCGGGGATCGTCAGGCCCGACGCCTCGTTGGGCGGTGCGCCGGCCGGCGGCGGACCGGACATCGGTGGGGCCGGCGCGCATGCCGCCAACGCGAGCAAAGCCACGACTGCGATGGTCGCCGCGCGCCTCGTCATGGCCGCACTTTAGCGCGACGACGATGCGCGCCCGGGATAACAATCGATTTACGTCCAAGACTTCCGATCGACATCAGATGGCGTCACAGTCAAAACTGGGGGACGGCTGACGAGGGTGTATGGCACATGACCATCGACAATCCTTTTTGGGATGCGGTCAAGGATTGCGTGGAGCCCGACAGTTTCCGCGGCAATCCCGTGGTCGGCGAGTTCCGGCTGGACCGGTCCGTGGAAGAGAGCATGGCCCGGACACCGAATCGGCAGTTGCTGGTCAGGAAGTATTGCTGGACCATTCCGGACCCCGACACCGTGGCGTTTGTGGCCGGGCACGCGCACGGCGGCCTGGTCGATCCGATCGCGGGCACCGGGTACTGGGCCTACCTGCTCGGCCAGCTCGGCGTGGACGTCGTGTGCTACGACCTCAACCCCGGTACGGCGCTGACCACCAACGGGTGGCACGGCGACGACGTCTATGTCGAAATCCGCGCGAAGGACTGCGCCGAAGCGGCCGCGCTGCATCCCGACCGGACGCTGTTGCTCTCGTGGCCGCCGCACGGCCGGGACGTGGGCGCCCGAACATTGTTGGCCTACAAAGGGAAACGGGTCATCTTTGTCGGCGAGGGCCGCGGCGGAGGCACCGGCGACGATCGCATGCATTCGATACTCGAGACCCAATGGGCCGAAGTCGACTCCCGCCGGCCGGTGCGGTGGTGGGGTCAGCGCGACCGCGTGTCGGTGTACACGCGACGAGAATTCACAACCGCCACCACGGATTGAATCGGCGCGGCGCGGCGGGATCGATGCGCTGACCGGGCATAGGTACGGCCACGTCGACTCCCGCGGGCTCGGCCGCCGATAGCAGGCGTTCCACCGGTTCTGCCCACGGATGGGGCGCCAGCCGGAAGGTGCCCCAGTGGATCGGCACCAGCAAGCCCGAGCCCGAGTCGGTGACGTCCAGATGTGCCCGAACCGCCTCCTCGGGGTTCATGTGGACATCCGGCCACGCCGTGTTGTAGGCGCCGATGGGCAACAGCGTCAGGTCGAAGGGCCCGTGGTCGTCGCCGATCTTTGAAAAGCTCTTGGTGTAGCCGGTGTCGCCGCCGAAGTACGCGCGATTGCGGGGACCGACGAACGCCCACGACGCCCACAGCGTGTTGTTGCGGTCCAGGAAGCGGCCCGAAAAGTGGCGTGCCGGAACGCAAACCACGGTCAGCTGGTCGAGCTTTGCGCCCTGATGCCAGTCCAGCTCGATGATGCGCTGCTCGGGAATCCCCCACGCGCGCAAGTGGGCACCGACACCCAGCGGCACAAAGAACGGCGCCCGCTGGGTGACGGCCAGCGCCATCACGGTGTCGATGTCGAGGTGGTCGTAGTGGTCGTGACTGATCACCACGGCATCGACGGCGGGCAGCCCCTCCAGCTGCAACGGCGGCGGATGCAGCCGCTGCGGCCCGACGACATCCGACGGCGAGCACCGGTCGCTCCACACCGGATCGGTGAGCACGCGATAACCGTCGATCTCCAGCAGCGCCGTCGAATGGCCGAACCAACTGACGGCGAGCCGGCCCGGATCGACGTCGAAGATTTGCGGCGCGGCCAACGGGATCGGCCCCGAGGGCCGGCTGCCGCCGCGATTGCCCGCTAATTCCCACAGGATGAGCCGCAGTTGCTCGCGGTCCATCTTGTAGACCGAGGCGGGCTCGAGGTTGACGAACGCGCCGTCGGAGTAGTGCGGCGATCCCTGGACCACCGCGCGGATCGACGCGGGCGACGCGCCCAGGGCGGCCGGCGCTCCGTGCAGCGCGCGCACCAACCAGCCGCCCGCGGTGAGCGAGGCCGTCCCGGCGGCCAGTCGCAGCGCCCCGCGCAGCATGACCCTCAGGCCCCCTGGAACCTCGGCGGCCGCTTCTCGATGCGGGCGATTTGCGCTTCGATGACGTCCTGGCTGGCCCAGGCCTTGTCGAACAGCTCCTTGTGCACCGGCCAGGCCTCTTCGATGGCGCCGTCGTCGTTGAGCACCCGCTTGGCGTGTTGGATCGCCAGCGGCGCCAGGCCGGCGACCTCCGCGGCCCAGGCCTGGGCGTCGGCCAGCGTGCCGATGCGGTTGGCCATTCCGGTCTGCAGCGCCGCGTCGGCGCTCAGCTTCTCCGCGGTCAGCAGCATGGCCCGGGCCCGGCCGTGGCCGACCAGCGAGGACAGCCGACGGATGCTCCAGTTATCAAGGGCCAAGCCGTATTTCGACGTCGGAAACTGGAAGAACGCGTCCGGGGCGGCGACCCGCAGGTCGCATTGCATGGCCAGCTGCAGGCCGGCGCCGATGGCGGGGCCGTTGATGGCACCGATCACCGGGATGGGCGCTGCGTCCATGACCTTGTGCAGCTCGATGAGCCGGTCGGGATAGTCGGCGGCGAACGCGTCACCGCTCAGGTCCGCGCCCGCGCAGAACACGGTCCCCTGACCGGTCAGCACGATCACGCGCGTCGACCCGTCGTCGCCGGCCTTGGCGATGGCCTCCCGCAGCTCGTCGACGAGCTGGGAGTTGAGCGCGTTGCGGCGCTCCGGGCGCTGCAGCTCGATGGTCATGACGGCTTCAGCCTGGGTGACACCGATCATGAAACCCACCATATATAGCCTCATCGCGTGACTCGTATCACCACTGAACAGCTGCAGGACGCGGTGCTCGACGAGGGATCCTTCGTCAGCTGGGACAGCGATCCGCTGGCGCTGCCGGTGTCGGATTCCTACGCGCGGGAGCTGGCCGACGCCCGCGCCGCCACCGGGCTGGACGAAGCGGTAATCACCGGCGAGGGACGCGTTTTCGGGCGCCGGGTGGCCGTGGTCGTCTGCGAGTTCGGCTTCCTGGGCGGCTCGATCGGGGTGGCCGCGGCCGAACGAATCACCGCCGCGGTGGAACGCGCGACCGCCGAGCGGCTGCCGCTGCTGGCCTCGCCGAGCTCCGGCGGCACCCGCATGCAGGAGGGCACGGTCGCGTTCCTGCAGATGGTCAAGATCGCCGCCGCCGTCCAGCTTCACAAGCGGGCACACCTGCCGTACCTGGTCTACTTGCGCCACCCGACGACCGGCGGGGTGTTCGCCTCGTGGGGCTCGCTGGGCCACATCACCGTGGCCGAGCCGGGCGCCCTGATCGGGTTCCTCGGGCCTCGGGTGTACGAGCTGCTCTACGGCGAACCGTTCCCGCCCGGCATCCAGACCGCGGAAAACCTGCAGCGCCACGGGGTGATCGACGGCGTCGTCGCGCTCGACGAGCTGCGCCGCACGGTCGATCGCGCGCTGACGGTGATCGCCGACCCGCCCGGGCCGCCTCAGGGCCCCGGCCGACCCGAGCCGACGCCCGATGTGCGGGCGTGGGACTCGGTCGTGTCGTCACGGCGACCGGATCGGCCGGGCGTCGGCTATCTGCTGCGGCACGGCGCCACCGACCGGGTGCTGTTGTCGGGCACCGGTCGGGGCGAGGCGGCGACGACGCTGCTGGCGCTGGCCCGCTTCGACGGTCAGCCCGCGGTGGTGCTGGGCCAGCAACGCATCACCGGCGGTCTCGTCGGGCCGGCGGCACTGCGCGAGGCGCGGCGCGGCATGGCGCTCGCGGCCGAGCTGCGCCTGCCGCTGGTGTTGCTGATCGACGCCGCCGGGCCGGCGTTGTCGGCCGAGGCCGAGCAGGGCGGCCTGGCCGGCCAGATCGCCCAGTGCCTGGCCGAGCTCGTCACGCTGGACACGCCGACGGTGTCGGTGCTGCTGGGCCAGGGCAGCGGCGGGCCGGCGCTGGCGATGGTCCCCGCCGATCGGGTGCTGGCCGCGCTGCACGGCTGGCTGGCGCCGCTGCCGCCGGAGGGTGCCAGCGCCATCGTGTTCCGCGACACCGCGCACGCCCCCGAACTCGCTGCGGCCCAAGGCATCCGATCGGCCGATCTGCTGGCATCCGGAATCGTCGACGCCATCGTGCCGGAGCACTCCGACGCCGCCGACGAACCGGCGGAGTTCTCCCAACGACTCTCGCGCGCCATCGCCGCCGAGGTGCACGCCCTGCGCGGAATACCGGACGCCGAACGGATGGCCGCACGGTTGCGGCGCTACCGGCGCATCGGGCTGCCCCCTTCTGCTCGCGACACATGAACGACACGCCGATGGCGCCGCGGCCGCCGGCGGCGGCTTACGGCCGAGGCCTGCCGGTGTCGAGGCGCCGAGCGGGTGCTGAAACTGACCGGACGGCCGACCCGTATGGCCACGGCCCCCGGTCGTTGCGCCCGATCCGCAACACCGCCGGCAACCGGGGTGGCGATTGAGAATGTCAGCCCGAAGGCGTCACCAGCTGCCAATCGTCGCCCACGCCGTGAATGTCGACCTTCTCCCCCTCGGCCTCGATCTGAACGGTCGCATTGCCCAGCCGCAGGTTGGTCAGCGCGACCCTGCCCCACTCCCCGGGCAAACGCGGCGACAGCGACAGGGTGCGGTGCGGCACGTGCGGGTCGAGCCCCAAAAATGACCGCAGCAGCAGCAGCGGCGCGGCGCTGGCCCACGCCTGGGGCGAGCACGACGTGGGGTAGGGCACCGGGGACGCGAACTGCGAACGGGGGAACCCGCAGAACAGCTCGGGGAGGCGCCCGCCGAATGCCGCTGCCCCGTCGAGCAGGCCGGACGTCAGCCGCTCGGCCAACGCCACCGCCCCGGGGACGTGGCGGTATCGCAACAGGCCGGCCACCGCGATCGCGGTGTCGTGCGGCCACACCGAGCCGTTGTGGTAGCTCATGGGGTTGTATGCGCCCATGGTCGTGGCCAGCGTGCGCAACCCGAATCCGGAATCCATCTCGGCGCTCGCCAGCCGCTCCACCACGGCGGCGGCATGCTCGTCGGTCGCGATACCGGTCCACAGGCAGTGGCCGATATTGCTCGTCAACGCGTCGACCGGGCGCTTGTGTCCGTCCAAAGCGACCGCATACCAACCTTTTTCGGGCAACCAGAACGCCTCAATGAATCGGGTCTGCAACCGGCGCGCGCGCTCGCGCAACCGCTCCGCATGCGACGCATCGCCCAGCGCTTCGGCGAGTTCGGCCCGTGCCAGCAAAGCCGCATACAAATAGCCCTGCACCTCGCACAGCGCGATCGGCGGTTCGGCGACGTGGCCGGCGGCGTCGTTGATGCCGTTGAAGCTGTCCTTCCAGCCCTGGTTGATCAGGCCCCGGTCGGTGGCGCGCTGATACTCGATGAACGAGTCGCCGTCGCGGTCGCCGTAATGCTCCGCCCAGGCGAGCGCGGCGTCGGCCGCGGGCAGCAATGACCGGACGGCGGCTTCGTCGGCGCCCCACCGCCAGCATTCCGCCAGCAGCATCACGAACAGCGGGGTGGCGTCGGCGGTGCCGTAGTAGACGCTGCCGCCCAACACATCGGCGCTGGCCGGGCCCCGCCTCACCTCGTGCATGATGCGACCGGGCTCCTCTTCGGTGAGTGCGTCGACGCACCGCCCCTGCGCAGCCGCTAACCGCTGCAGGGTGCCGAGCGACAGCCCCACGTCCAGCGGGAGAGCCATCCACGCGGTCAGCAGGCTGTCCCGCCCGAACAGGGTCATGAACCACGGCGCCCCGGCCGCGACGTACGGCCGGCTACGCCCGTCCTCGTCCTGGATGAGCAGGGCGCCGAGGTCGCTTTCGGTCTGGCGCAGCACCCGCGCCAAAACGACGTGGTCGGTCTCGACCGTCGTGGACGTGTAGCGCCACGTCTCGATCTTGCGGGCCGGCGCGCTGCTCTGCACATTCTCGCCACGCGGGAAGCGGGTTCGGATCTTGCGGTTGGCCCAGGTCGGCTGGACCATGATTTCCGTTTGCCACTGCCCTCCCGCCGGCACCACCACCCGCCAATTCAGGCACCCGGGCAGCACGACCGGATCCCCGGTGGCCGCCACCGACAGGCCACGCACATTGTCGGCCCGCCCCCGCAGCATCAGCTCCCCGCCGACCACGGTCGCCTCCGCGCCCGCCACCGGCGCGCGTCCCTCCTTCACCGCGAACAGGTCGGCGAAGTCGGCGTCGGCGTGCAGTTCGAGGAACACCACCGTGCTCTCTTTGTCCAGGTTGTGCAGCCGGATCGTCTCCCGCAGCCCGTCGGCGACCAGGCGCTCCCGGACCACCAGCAGCGTGCTGTCCGCGCGGCCCGGAGCCGGGGCCCTGCGCAGGATGAACTGAGCCGCGAACCCCTCGGTCGACTCGACGGTCAAAGACTCGGCGACCTGGCCGTCCACCCTCAGCTCCCACCGCGACAGCACCCGCGCATCGCGGAAGAACAATCCGTGCGAGGTCCCGACCAGCACGTCTCCGCGACGGTCGGACAAACAGAACGTCCCACCCTCGATGAGGGTCACCGTTTCGCTGCCGACGCCGATGGACACCGGGGGGCCGCTGTTGAGCGCCGCCGGCACGGTCACGCGGTGGCCTTCCGAAAGTCGTGGGCGCCTCGCCGGCGAGATTCGACGACGCCTTGAGACCTCATCCGACGCCCGCCCGACGCCTGATGCAGGACGTCGCGGTAGATCTTTTCGTACGCCGAGCCGAACTGCGCGACACCGAAATTGGTGGCAACGTGCCGTCGGCAGGCATGCGGATCCAGGGTTTGGGCCCGGCGGATCGCGGCGGGCAGCTCCTCGGCCCGGTCACACACCAACCCCGTGACTCCGTCGACCACGACTTCGGCCACGGCGCCGCCGCGCAACGCGACGACGGGCGTACCACAAACCATGGCCTCGATCATTACGATGCCGAACGGCTCCTCCCACCGGATCGGGAACAGCAGGCAGCGCGCGCGGGCCAAAAGCCGCCGCTTGCTGACGGCATCGGCCTCACCGAACACATGGTCGTTGTCGGTCAGCAACGGCCGGACACAGTCCTCGAAATATTCCCTCTCCGGGGGCTCGCTACATTTGCCGGCGAGCACCAGCGGGAGCCCAGCCTCGTGGGCCGCCTCCAGCGCCAGGTGGGCGCCCTTGTACGGAGCGAACCGACCCAGAAACAGTGCGTAGTCGTCCTTTTCGGCCTGAAATGGCCACTCCTCGACCCGCAGGGCGTTGTGCACGCGGCCGATCCAATTGAGGTCGGGGGCCAGCTCCCGCTGGCGGTCGCTGATCGCCACCAGGCCGACGTCGGTGCTGAGTTCTCGATAGTAGGGATACAGGTCGTCGTCGATGGGGCCGTGCACGGTGACCATGGTCGGCACCCCCAGCGCATGGTAGGTCGGCGCATTCATCGGGCCGGCGAAGGTGTGGTCATGCACGATATCGACGCCGTCGGTCGCGGCGATCCGGGTGATCGCGGCGCGCACCTTCAACGCGTGCATGACCTCCGGGTACGGCTGACCCAGCCGGTCGGGCACGGTGCGCTCCCACAGCGGCACGAACGTGGCCGCCGTGCCGCCTTCGCCGGCGCCGAGCACGGTGACCCGGTGTCCCCGAGCGACGAGCGTGTCGGCGAGGTCGGCCACGACGGCCTCCACTCCGCCATACCCATTCGGCGGGATATCGAAATAGGGCGGCGCGACGAGCACGATCCGGAGGGGACGACTGGAGTCCAAGATGTCGGTCGGTAAGGCGGAATCGGCGCCGCGCATTGACAGTTCCTCCTTAAACTACTCACCACGCGCGTTAGCAGTCTCAACCTATGAGTGCTAATTA
Organism: Mycobacterium palustre; assembly: GCF_002101785.1. Taxonomy (GTDB): domain Bacteria; phylum Actinomycetota; class Actinomycetes; order Mycobacteriales; family Mycobacteriaceae; genus Mycobacterium; species Mycobacterium palustre. The sequence goes on along the minus strand of NZ_LQPJ01000102.1, from coordinate 18,693 downwards.
TGGGCCGCCGGCGGACCGTCCGCCAAGTGGGGCGGGCCCTCACCCGCGCGCGCCGCGGACTTGCGGCGAGCCGGCGGGGCACCGCGAAAATCGAGGCATGTCGAACCGGAACGCGCCGCCGCCTCAGGCAGGTGCCCGCGATCGGGCCGCGCTGCAGGCGGTCAATTTCTTCATGGCCGACATGGAGGCCGGCATGGGCCCCTTCCTGGGTGTCTTGCTGGCCAGCCGCGGCTGGACCACCGGCGCTATCGGCGCGGTAATCACCCTGGGCGCGATCGTCGGCATGCTCACGGTCGCACCGGCGGGGGCGCTGGTCGATGCCACCACCCGCAAGCGGGCCTGTGTCATCGTGGTCGGCCTGTCCGCCGTCGCGGCTTCGGCGGTCATCCTGACGTCACGGCACTTCTGGGTCATCGCCGCCGCGCAGGCCGTCATGTGCATTTCCGGTGCGACGATCGCCCCCGCCGTGATCGGCATCACGCTCGGCCTGGTGGGCCAAGCCCGCTTCACCGGCCAAAACGGCCGAAACCAGGCATACAACCACGCCGGCAACATGGTCGGCGCCGCCGCCGCCGGGCTCGTGGGCCGGCTCTTCGGATACGCCGGCGTGTTCTGGCTGGCCGCCGGGTTCGCGGTAATGACCGTCGTGTCGGTGCTGGCGATCCCGGCCGCTCGCATCGACCATCATGTCGCGCGCGGCGAGCTGCGGGACACGGACCAGGCCCCGGTCAAAAAGTTGCGGGTGCTGGTTGAGTCCCGGCCGCTGCTGGCGCTGGCGGCTGCCCTGGTGCTGTTTCACCTGGGAAACGCGGCGATGCTGCCGCTCTACGGGCTGGCGGTAGTGGCCACCCACGCGAACCCGTTCACCACGGTGGCTAGCACCGTGGTCGTCGCGCAGGCGATGATGATCGTCACTTCGCTGGTCGCGATGCGGCTGGCCCAGGCACGCGGCTATTGGCTGGTGATCCTGGTCGCGTTCACCGCCCTACCGGTACGCGCACTGGTTGCCGCCTGCCTCGTCACTTCCTGGGGCGTGATCCCCGTGCAGGTGCTCGACGGGGTCGGCACGGGCTTGCTGTCGGTGGCGGTCCCCGGCCTGGTGGCCCGCATCCTCGACGGCACCGGACACGTCAACGCCGGCCAGGGCGCCATCATGGCCGCACAGGGTCTCGGCGGAGCACTCAGCCCGGTGTTGGGCGGCGTCGTCGCCCAGCACTTCGGATTCCCCGCCGCGTTCACGATGCTCGGGACGCTGTCGCTGGGCTCGCTGCTCATCTGGCTTCGGTTCAGGCCCGTGCTGCGGCGGGTCGACGAGAACGCGGCCGCGGTTCCCGCCCCCGCCGGCGCGGCCTGAGCAGTCGGGATCCGACGCACTCGACAATCCCGCGGCGACCGGCCGCCGGCCTCCCCCAGCCGACGTCGACAATCCGGCAAAATGGGCGGCATGGACACTGGTCCCACCTCACCCCGGGTCTTGGTCGTCGATGACGACTCCGACGTGCTCGCGTCGCTGGAACGTGGTTTGCGCCTCTCCGGATTCGAGGTGTCGACGGCGGTCGACGGCGCCGAGGCCTTGCGCAGCGCCACAGAGACGCGCCCTGACGCCATCGTGCTCGACATCAACATGCCGGTCTTGGACGGGGTCAGCGTCGTGACGGCGCTGAGGGCCATGGACAACGACGTGCCGGTCTGTGTGCTCTCGGCGCGCAGCTCGGTCGACGACAGGGTGGCCGGGCTCGAGGCCGGCGCCGACGACTACCTGGTCAAGCCATTCGTGCTGGCCGAGCTGGTCGCGCGGGTCAAGGCGCTGCTGCGCCGCCGCGGCGCCACCGCGACGTCGTCCTCGGAAACCATCACGGTCGGTCCGCTGGAGGTGGACATCCCCGGCCGGCGGGCGCGGGTCAACGGCGTCGACGTCGACCTGACCAAGCGGGAGTTCGATCTCCTGGCCGTGCTGGCCGAACACAAGACCGCGGTGCTGTCGCGCGCGCAACTGCTCGAGCTGGTGTGGGGATATGACTTCGCCGCCGACACCAACGTCGTCGACGTGTTCATCGGCTACCTGCGCCGAAAGCTGGAGGCCAACGGCGGACCCCGCCTGCTGCACACCGTCCGCGGAGTAGGGTTCGTGCTGCGAATGCAGTGACATGAACCGGCCATGAACGTCCTGTCCCGGATCTTCGCGCGTACGCCTTCGCTGCGGACCCGCGTAGTGGTGGCGACGGCCATCGGCGCCGCGATTCCCGTGCTCATCGTCGGCACCGTCGTGTGGGTGGGAATCACCAACGACCGCAAGGAGCGCCTGGACCGCCGACTCGACGAGGCCGCGGGCTTCGCAATCCCCTTCCTGCCGCGCGGCCTGGACGAGATCCCACGCTCGCCCAACAACCGCGACGCCATCATGACGATCCGCCACGGCGACCAGGTCAAGTCCAATTCCGACGTGACGCTTCCCCGCCTGAGCGACGACTACGCCGACACCTACGTCCGGGGGGTGCGCTATCGGGTCCGGACGGTCGAGATCCCCGGGCCGGTGCCGACGTCGCTCGCGGTGGGCGCGACGTATGACGCCACCATTGCCGAGACCAACAACCTGCACCGTCGGGTGTTGCTGATCTGTGGCTTCGCCATCGGCGCGGCGGCCGTTTTCGCCTGGCTGCTGGCCGCTTTCGCGGTGCGCCCGTTCAAACAGCTCGCCCAGCAGACCCGATTGATCGACGCGGGTGACGAGGCGCCGCGCGTCGAAGTGCACGGCGCCAGCGAGGCCGTCGAGATCGCCGAGGCGATGCGGGGCATGCTGCAGCGGATTTGGGACGAGCAGAACCGGACCAAGGAGGCGCTCGCGTCGGCCCGCGACTTCGCGGCGGTCTCCTCCCACGAGCTGCGCACCCCGCTGACCGCGATGCGCACCAATCTCGAGGTGTTGTCCACCCTGGACATGTCCGACGACCAGCGCAAAGAGGTGCTCAACGACGTCATCCGCACCCAGTCGCGGATCGAGGCCACGCTGAGCGCCCTCGAGCGATTGGCCCAGGGCGAACTGTCCACCTCCGACGATCACGTGCCGGTCGACATCACCGAGTTGCTCGACCGCGCCGCCCACGACGCCATGCGGGTCTACCCCGCCCTGGACGTCTCGCTGGTGCCGTCGCCGACCTGCATCATCGTGGGGCTGCCGGCGGGGTTGCGCCTGGCCGTCGACAACGCGATCGCCAACGCTGTCAAGCATGGCGGCGCCACCAAGGTTCAGCTCTCGGCGGTCAGCTCGCGGGCCGGGGTGGAAATCGCCGTCGACGACAACGGGACCGGGGTCCCGGAAGCCGAGCGCCAGGTGGTGTTCGAGCGGTTCTCCCGCGGGTCGACGGCGTCGCATTCGGGGTCGGGCCTGGGGCTGGCGCTGGTGGCCCAGCAGGCGCACCTGCACGGTGGGACGGCGTCGCTGGAAGAAAGTCCGCTGGGCGGGGCGCGGCTGCTGCTGTTCATCCCCGCACCCGGCTAGGCGTCACTCCCGGAGCTCTTGCGCCACGCGATGAAGTAGGCGCGCGCGGCGGCCTGCTCGTCCTTGAACCAGACCTGCGCGACGATCGCGTCGTACGTGGGATCGTCGGGCGTGTAGTAGAGCCGGGTGTCCGAGCGGCCCTTCACCAGCCACCCGTCCGGTCCGCCCCCGTCGGGGGTGGCGCGAGCCGAACCGGGGCCGTAGGGCTCGTATGGCAACACCGGCCACTTTTCCGGCGGCGTTTTGGGCATCGGACGTTTTTTAGCCGGCCCGGCCTTGGCGGGCGGGACTTTCGTCCGCGGCGGCACCGCCTTGCCAGGCGGAAGCTTGCGCGGTGGAACCTTTTTCGCGGGGATCTTGCCCGCCGGCACGCGTTTGGCCGGTGGCCGAGGCTTCCTCGGTGGCGCCTTCTTCGCGGCGGTACGTCTCGTCGTCGGGGAGTCGTCGGGCGCCAGAAACCACTCGAGGAACGAAAGCCGGCCTCGCGACGCATCTTTCGCAATCGGGATCTCGGTCGTGGGCAAGTCATGCTCGATCGGGATCTCGGTGGTCGGGAGGTCCTGCCCGACGGGATTCTCCGTCGTCGAAACGTCATGCCGGACCGGGATTTCCGTCGTCGGCGTCTCTTGCTCGCGTGGGATCTCGCGCGCCGGCGCCTTCTTGCCGGCGGGGTCCTTCCTGCCCAGCAATCTGCGCAGGAACGAAACTTTGGACTTCGTCGGTTCTTTCGGATCCTTAGCAGCCGGGTCGTCGGTGACGGCGCCCGGAAGCTCGGGGTCGGCGGGCTGCAAATCTTGCTCGGCGAAAACCTCGGTCGCTTCCGGCCCTTCCTCGGCCGGGTTCGCCGTCAGCGACGCACGTTCCGCCGCTACCTCAGCGGCCGGCAAGTCGTCGAACTCGACGGCGCCTTTCGCCGCTTCGCGATCTAAGTCCTCGGGTATCGCAGCCACTTGCGACTCTGGCTCGACAGGAACCTCAGACGGGGCCGGCTCCTCGTCGAAAATCTCAGCCGCTTCCGCACCGTCTTCGACCGGGATCGCCATTGGCGGCTCATCGTCGGACGGGACGCCGGGCCCGAACAGATCGCGCGGCACGGGAATCGTTGCGGTGAGGAACTCCGGTTCGGAAGAGAGCTCGGGCGTCGTCGACTCGGGCTCTGCAGGAACGACAGTCGCTTCGGCCTCTTCCTCGACTTCCTCGACGGGGCTTACCGGGGGCGATGCGACTTCCGCCGCGGCGTGGGGCGCCACCACATCGCCGGACTCGACAACGGCTCCCGTCGCTTCGGGCTTTGGGTCGACGGGCTCCACGGACACCCGCGACTCGTGGTCGGCATCAACCTCAGTCGCTTCGGACTCTTCCTCAGCCGGGCTTGCCGAAGGCGATGCGTCGGGGGGCGGCACGGGGAGCCCGAACAGGTCGTGCGGGACGGGAACCGCTGCGGTCCGGAACGACGGTTTCGCGGGGACCTCAGATGTCCTCGACGCCGGCTCGACAGGCGCGTCGGTCACTTCCGCTTCGTGCTCGGGCGGGGCCGCCGGCGGCGAGTCCTTCCTCGTCGGGGTAATCGGCGCTAACAAGTCGTGCGGCACCGGGATGGTTCTCGTCGGCGATTCGGGTCCGACCGGCACCTCGGAGGTCTGCGACCCTTCGTCGACTGGCTCGCGGGTCGCCGGGTCCTCCTGCTCGACCGGAATCATCGCGGTCGGCGCCTCACGCTCGCCCGGGTCAGCGACCCCGAACAAATCGTGCCGGATGCCAACCGCGACGGTCGGTTGCTCCTGCTCGGCCGTAGCCGCCACCGTCGCGCGCTCTTCCCCGGCCGCAATGGTCGTCGTCGGCGCCTCATGCCTGCCCGCGACGTCATCCCTGGCCGCGACGTCGGCCCCGAAGAAGTCGGGCCAGCCGGGAGCCTCGGGCCAGGACGGCTCGGGCGCGGCATGGGGCTCGGGGTCCGGCCCCTTCGCCGGCGCCCCCACCGACACCCGGCGTGTGACGGGGCGGACGGTGAGGGCCAGCGTCAGCGTCAATCCCATCACAAAGGACAGGACAAAAAGCCACCAATGCACCTGGCTCATCTTCCCGCGCCTACTCCTGGCTTAGGCGAATCGGCCGGAGACATTTCGACACCGGGGCGTTTGTTCAAAATATTGGCGATTACCCGGGCAACACCCGAGCCCGCCAGGAAAGCGAGCAGGTACCACAACCACTGGATCACGAAATCCATGCTGGTTCTCCTTAGCTCACAACGATTTCGACGCGGCGATTTTTGGCACGCCCCTCGGGCGTGTCATTTGGGGCAACGGGATTCACCGAACCGAGACCCTTGACTTCGAGCTGCGAGCCAGCAACCCCATGGGCAATGAGGAAGTTGGCGACGGTTTGGGCCCGCTGGTTACTCAACGAAATGTTGATGGCTTCGGTGCCCGAATTATCGGTGTAGCCATTGATCGCCGCGTGCGCGGTCGGGCACGCTTTGAGCTTGTCCGCCACCTCGCTCAAAATCTGGTTTGCGACCGGGGTCATGCTGAACCCGTCGTTGGCAAACGTGATCGGTCCGCCCGTCAGGGCGGTGATGGCCTCCGCCAGGCTGGCGCACGACGCCGGAGCGGGCAGTCCAATCGGCGGCACCGGAACGTTAACGGCAAGCTTGCCAACCACATTCAGATTCGACCAGGTGCGGGTCGCCTCCTGTTCGACGGTGTTCTTCTGGTCTTGCGTCGCGGCGGTGCCCGTCACCGTGATGGTGTCTCCGCTCACCGTCAGGGCGAAATCGAGAATCGACGCGCTGTCTTTGAAGATCGGTCCCGCTTTCGAGAAATCGAGCGCATCGACATTGGGGTTGATACGGATTTGATCGATGATCGTGACGTCGGGTGTCAACGATCCGTTAAGCGCCTTGATCAAGGCCCCCTTCGCGGAATCGTCGGGAAACTCTCCGCTGAGGACGAATTCGTTACCGTTGCGCGTGATTGACAGGGGCGCCAACGACAATTTCGGCGCACCGGGCTTGCCGGACGGCGCCGACGTGGGTTGCGCGCCCGAGGGCCCCGCCGCCGATCTCGCCCGGTGCGACGCGCCGTAGCCGATTGCCGCGATCAGCAATGGGATAAGCACGAGTGCAATAAGCCAGGGAAGGCCAAGCGACCGCCGGTAATCCTCCGGAGCCCGCTCAGAGTCGGTGCTTGCGGCCGCTTCCCGCAAACCCGCGCCTAAGCCCACTTTCCCCTCCCCTAATTCCCTCGCCGAGGACTTCTCGGTCCCGCAGGCGATATGCAGCCTACCCATTCGGCGCGGCGACAATTCCCAAGTCGGGCACACTAGAGCGATGGGAAACGGCAAAAAACCGACCGACCGCGACACCCTGGCCTACATCCGCCACCTGGTCGATGAGGAGAAGTCCCTGCGCGAGCAGCTTCAACACGGCGAGATCGACACGTCGGAGGAGCACGATCGCCTGCGCCAGGTAGAGGTGGAGCTCGACCAGTGCTGGGACCTGCTGCGACAGCGCCGGGCACTGCGCGAGACCGGCGGTGATCCCCGCGAAGCGGAGGTGCGCCCGCCCGGCCAGGTCGAGGGCTACCTGAGCTGAGCGAGGGCCCAGCCAACGTCGATGCCGTCGTGGTCGGCGGCGGCCACAACGGACTGGTGGCGGCCGGCTACCTGGCCCGAGCGGGCCTTCGGGTGCGGGTGCTGGAGCGGCTGGGACACGTCGGCGGGGCCGCGATTTCGGCGCAAGCGTTCGACGGCGTCGATGTCCGGCTGTCGCGCTACTCCTACCTCGTCAGCCTGCTGCCGCCCCGCATCGTCGACGACCTCGGCGCCGACGTGCGCTTGGTCCGGCGGCGCTTCTCGTCGTACACACCGGACCCGGCCACCGGCGGCCGCACCGGGCTGCTGGTCGGGCGGCCCGACACCTTCGCCGCCATCGGCGCCGGCGCCGACGAGCGCGGTTTCGCGGCGTTCTACCAACGCTGCCGGCTGGTGACCCAACGACTCTGGCCGACGCTGCTCGAACCGCTGCGGACCCGCGCTCAGGCCCGCCGATACGTCGTCGAGTCTGGCGGCGCCGACGCGGCGGGCGCCTGGCGGGCCATGGTCGACGAGCCGATCGGGCACGCCATCACCGGCTCGGTGTCCAGCGACCTGGTGCGTGGCGTCATGGCGACCGACGCGCTGATCGGCACCTTCGCCCGCCTCGACGACCCCTCGCTGCAGCAGAACATCTGCTTCCTCTATCACGTGCTCGGCGGCGGCACCGGCCAATGGGACGTGCCCGTCGGCGGGATGGGCGCGATCAGCGAGGCCCTGAGCAGGGCGGCGGTCCGTCATGGTGCCGAAATCACAACGGGCGCAGAGGTTTTCGCCATCGAGCCAGGCGGTCGGGTCTGCTACCGCAAAGCCGGTGAAGAACGCGCAATCCGCGGGCGGTTCGTTCTGGCGGGCGTCACCCCGACGGTCCTGGCCGGCCTGCTCGGGGAACGCCCGCCGCGTCCGGCGCAGGGCGCGCAGGTGAAGGTGAACCTGGTGCTGCGGCGGCTACCCCGGTTGCGCGACGGCAACGTCACACCCGAACAGGCCTTCGCCGGCACCTTCCATGCCAACGAGACGTGGACCCAGCTGGACGCGGCGTACGTGCGCGCCGAGGCCGGGCAACTGCCGAACCTTCTGCCCTGCGAGGCGTATTGCCATTCGCTGGCGGACCCGAGCGTCCTGTCGGCCGGGCTGCGCGACGCGGGCGCTCACACGATGACGGTGTTCGGCCTGCACACCCCGCACTCGCTGTTCGAGGGCACCTACTCCGGCGCCTTGCGCGACCGGCTGACCGATTCGGTGCTGGCCTCGCTGAATTCGGTTCTGGCAGAACCCATTCAGGACGTCTTGATGCGCGACGCCAATGACCGCCCGTGCCTCGAGACGACCACGACCCTGGACCTGCACCGTACGCTCGGAATGACCGCGGGCAACATCTTCCACGGCGGCTTAGCGTGGCCGTTCGCCGACGACGACGAGCCGCTGGACACCCCGGCGCGCCGGTGGGGAGTCGCCACGGCCCACGAGCGAATCTTGTTGTGCGGCTCGGGTGCCCGTCGCGGCGGCGCGGTGTCGGGCATCGGAGGGCACAACGCCGCCATGGCCGTGCTGGCGTCGGTGTAGCTACCCCTTCATCCGACGAGCGTGCGTAGTTGCACGGCCCCAGCGGCGTGTCCGCGTCCAAACACGCACCGTCGCGGAAGGGAAAGGAGACTAGCGCCCGTCGATGGTTTCGTAGTCGCGTTCGGTGTAACCGGTGTAGATCTGGCGCGGACGGCCGATCTTGCTGTCGCCCTCGTCGTGCATCTCGCGCCAGTGCGCGATCCACCCGGGCAACCGCCCCAGCGCGAAGAGCACCGTGAACATCCGGGTGGGGAATCCCAGCGCCCGGTAGATCAGGCCGGTGTAGAAGTCGACGTTGGGGTAGAGCTTGCGCTCGATAAAGTAGTCGTCGGTGAGCGCCTTCTCCTCGAGCTCCTTGGCGATGCCGAGCAGGTCGTCGTCGCCGCCGAGCTTGGCCAGAATCTTGTCGGCCTGCTCCTTGACGATCCGCGCCCGGGGGTCGTAGTTCTTGTAGACGCGGTGCCCGAAGCCCATCAGTTTGACGCCGGCCTCGCGGTTCTTCACCTTGCGCACGAATTCGCCCACGTCGTCGCCGCTCTCGCGGATGCTCTCCAGCATCTCGAGCACCGCCTGGTTGGCGCCGCCGTGCAACGGCCCCCACAGCGCGTTGATGCCACCGGAAATAGAGGTGAACAGGTTGGCCCGCGACGACCCGACCAGCCGCACCGTCGACGTCGAGCAGTTCTGTTCGTGGTCGGCGTGCAGGATGAACAGCATGTCCAGCGCCCGCACGATCTCCGGGTCGGCGTGATAGGGCTCGGCGGGCAACCCGAAGGTCATCCACAAAAAGTTCTCCACGAGCGACAGCGAGTTGTCCGGGTAGAGGAACGGCTGCCCGACCGACTTCTTGTAGGCGTACGCGGCGATGGTGGGCAGCTTGGCCAGCAGGCGGATGGTCGACAACTCCACCTGCTCCTGGTCCATCGGGTCCAGCGAGTCGGGGTAGTAGGAGCTCAACGCGTTCACCACGCTGGACAGCACCGGCATCGGGTGGGCGTTGGGCGGGAAGCCGTCGAAGAACCGCTTGAGGTCCTCGTGCAACATGGTGTGCCGCTGGATCCGGGTATCGAACTCGCCCAGCTGCTGCTTGTTGGGCAGCTCGCCGTAGATCAGCAGGTAGCACACCTCGATGAAGGTCGACTTCTCGGCCAGCTGCTCGATCGGGTAGCCGCGGTAGCGCAAAATCCCGGCGTCGCCGTCGATGTAGGTGATCGAGCTCTTGCACGCGGCGGTGTTGACGAAGCCGACGTCGAACGTCGTGTAGCCGGTCTTGGACAACAGCGAGCCGAGCGCAATGCCGTCCGCACCTTCGGTGGCGCGGGCGACCTGCAGGTCGATCTCGCCCCCTGGGTACTTCAGAGTTGCGGTGTCGTCTGTGTCGGCCACGAGAACCCCTTTGCGCTCCGGCTGGTATGGCTGCCCTGACTAGGTGCTTACAGCTGAAGGTAGTCGTTATCGCGACCACGCGCCTGCCCGGGGTGGGTCTGCCTGATTTCCTTAACCAATCATCAGATGGCCCCGTCGCGAGCACCCAAACCGAAGAGCTCGGCGGCGTTGTCGTAGAAGACCTTCCGCAGCCATTCGTCGTCGACGCCGGGCACCTCGGTCAGGGCGCGCATGGCGTCGACGAAGCGATACGGGATGTTGGGAAAGTCACTCCCGAAGAGGATGCGGTCGCCGTGGTCGCGAAGTCGTGCGTATTCAGAGTGCGGGAAGGGCATCGTCTCCTCCACGAAGGCGGTGAACGCCATGGTGGTGTCGAGTCGCACCTCCTCGTACCGCTCGGCGAGGTCTAAGAAGTCGGAGTACTCGGGCATGCCCATGTGTGCGACGACCAACCGCAGGCGGGGATGTCGCGCGAGCAGCGCCGCGATCGGCTCCGCTCCGGTGTGGGCGCCAGGGACGGGGCCGGAACCGCAGTGGATCACGACGGGCACGGCTGCGTCCTCGATGACGCCCCATGCCCGGTCGAGTTGCGGATCGATCGGGTGGTAGCGACCGACCTGGATGTGGGCTTTGAACACTCGCGCGCCGGCGCTGATCGCCTGGCCGACGTAGCCCTCGACGCCGGGTTCCGGGTAGAACGTCGCGGTGTGGAGGCACTCGGGCGTCGCCGCGGCGAACGACGCCGCCCACTGGTTTAGCCAGGCCGCCATCTGGGGCTTGTGCGGGTAGACCAGCGACGTGAAGGCCCGCACGCCGAATCCGCGCAGCGCGGCCAGCCGCTGCTGCTCGTCGGTGCGATAGGCGATCGGCCAGCGCCGTCCCACCAGCGGGCCGACGTCGTCGAAGTACCGCCAAACCTTGTCCATGACCGGCTTGGGCATGAAATGCGTGTGCACGTCGACAAGCCCCGGCAGCCCGAGCGGCCGCCAGATGTCGCGCACCAACGTCGTCTCGTCCATCGTCAGCCAGGATGGCAGGACGGGTCAGCGGCGGCCTTCAGGGCTGCAGACGTTCGACGTGAGAGCCGATGACCCGAATCCTGTTGTGCACCCGGTTTTCGCGCCCCTGCCAGAATTCGACCACCTCGGGCGCGATGAGGTATCCGCCCCAATTGGGGGGCACCGGGACGGACTCGGAGTCGGCGAAGCGCTCGGTGACCTCTCTCAGCTGGTCGAGCAGCGCGGCACGCGACGCGATCGGGCGCGACTGGTGCGACGCCCACGCGCCCAGTTGTGAGCCGCGCGGCCGCTTGGACCAGTAGTCCTGCGTAACCTGCGGGTCGACCCTGCTGACGCCGCCGCGGATGTGGACCTGCCGTCCCAACTCGTACCAAGGGAAGGTCGCCGAGGCGTACGGCGTCGCCGCCAATTCAAGCCCCTTGGCGGAGTCGTAGTTGGTGAAAAAAGTGATTCCCGTCTCGTCGGCGCTCTTGCACAAGACCGACCGGCTGACGGGACGGCCCTCGGCGACGGTGGCCAGGACGAAAGCGTTGGGCTCGGCGACCCCGGCGCGTTCGGCGTCGTCAATCCAGTTACGGAACAGCGTGAGCCAACCGTCGGCCAGCCAATCCACGTCCAGGTCGGGGCTGCCGTCCTTTTCCACGGACCCGTATTCCACGCGCATCGTCTGCAGGCGTTGCTCGTTTGATCCGGCCATTGGGCCAACGCTACCGACGGGCGCTACCGGCCGGTAGCGTCGGCCCCGAGGCGGGGTGCGAGAATTTTCCCATGACCGTTGTCCCCGAAAACTTTGTCCCCGGCCTAGCGGGTGTGGTCGCCTTCACCACCGAGATCGCCGAACCGGATAAAGACGGCGGCGCCCTGCGCTACCGCGGCGTCGACATTCAAGACTTGGTGAATCAGCAGGTCACCTTCGGTGACGTGTGGGCGCTGCTGGTCGACGGAAAGTTCGGTCACGGGTTGCCGCCCGCCGAGCCGTTCCCGCTGCCGATCCACACCGGCGACGTGCGGGTCGACGTGCAGGCCGGACTGGCGATGCTCGCGCCCATCTGGGGCTACAAGCCCCTGCTCGACACCGACGACGCCACCGCCCGCGATCAGCTGGCCCGCGCCTCGGTGATGGCCCTGTCCTACGTCGCGCAGTCGGCACGCGGCATCTATCAGCCCGCCGTCCCGCAACGCGTCATCGACGAATGCCCCACTGTCACAGCGCGATTCATGACCCGCTGGCAGGGCGAGCCGGACCCCCGACACATCGAGGCCATCGACGCCTACTGGGTGTCGGCCGCCGAGCACGGGATGAACGCCTCGACGTTCACCGCGCGAGTGATCGCCTCGACCGGCGCGGACGTCGCGGCGGCGCTGTCCGGGGCGATCGGCGCGATGAGTGGCCCCCTGCACGGCGGGGCCCCGGCCCGGGTGCTGCCCATGCTCGAAGAGGTGGAACGCACGGGCGATGCCCGAGGCCTGGTGAAGGGGATCCTGGACCGGGGCGAAAAGCTGATGGGCTTCGGGCACCGCGTCTACCGCGCCGAGGACCCGCGGGCGCGGGTGTTGCGGGCCACCGCCGAGCGGCTGGGCGCCCCGCGCTACGAGGTCGCCATGGCCGTCGAGCAGGCGGCGCTCGCCGAGTTGCGCGAGCGGCGTCCGGACCGGGCCATCGAAACCAACGTCGAGTTCTGGGCCGCGGTGATCCTCGACTTCGCCCGGGTGCCGGCCAACATGATGCCGGCCATGTTCACCTGTGGGCGCACCGCGGGATGGTGCGCCCACATCCTCGAGCAGAAGCGGCTCGGCAAGCTGGTCCGCCCGTCGGCGGTCTACGTGGGCCCCGGCCCGCGCAGCCCCGAGGCCGTCGAGGGCTGGGACCGGGTTCTCACCCACGCCTGAGGCGTTCTCCGGTAGTTGTCGGTGCCCGGCGGTTGACTGAAGCCGCCGCGACCACGGCGATGAGTTGGTGTCGCGGGGCGAGTCAATAACCGTGAGCCCGCCCACCCGGTGCGGGCACGGGAGACCGACACCAAGGAGGCCATCATGGCGATCAACTTCGAACCCGCCCTGTCCCCGCACCTCGTGGTCGACGACGCGCCGGCGGCGATCGACTTCTACGTCAAGGCGTTTGGGGCCGACGAGCTGGGCCGCGTGCCGCGTCCCGACGGGAAGCTGATCCACGCCGCGCTGCGCATCAACGGTTTCACCGTGATGCTCAACGACGACTTCCCCGAAGTGTGTGGCGGCAAGTCGATGACGCCCAAGTCGCTGGGCGGGACCCCGGTCACCATTCACCTGACGGTCGACGACATCGACGCCAAGTTCCAGCGGGCCCTCGACGCCGGCGCCACCGTGGTGGCACCGCTGGAGGACCAGTTCTGGGGAGACCGCTACGGCGTGGTCGCCGACCCGTTTGGCCACCACTGGTCGCTGGGGCAGCCGATTCGCGAGGTCAGCATGGACGAGATGCAGGCGGCGATGGCCGCGCCGGCCAGCGGCTAGGTCGCGCGCAGCCGGGCAAGCAGCCGGCGTCGCCGCGGCGGCGCCGGCGGTGCGGTGGCCGCCGCCGCGAGCATGTCTGCGACGTCGGTGAACTTGTTGCGGGGCCGTCCGTCGCGGCTGCCGCGCGCGATCTCGGCCGCATCGATCGCGCGCCAGCCCGCCGAATCGACGGTGTCGGGCTGACGCGCGCGCACCAGCCTGTCCAGCGCCGCGGGGTTGGCCGCCGGGTCGGCCAGCGCGCCGGCGTTGAAATCGGCCACCAGGGCGTGGACGGTTTGGATGGAGCAGGACTTGTTGGTCCCGATGAACCCGGTCGGCCCGCGCTTGATCCACCCCGCGACGTATGCGCCGGGCACCGCGCGTCCCGACGAATCGACGACGCGACCGCCGTCGTTGGGGACGACGCCCGCGGACTCGTCGAACGGCAGATCGCGAATCGCCTTGCCGCGGTAGCCGATTGAGGTCAACACCAGGCCGGCATCGAGCCGGCGCACCTCGTCGGTGCCGGTGACGGTGAACTCCACCCCGGCGGCCCGCTGCTGACCCACAACGCGCTTGGGCGTGAGTTGGTAGGCCAGCCGGATCCGTGGCCGCGACGGCGCCGCCGAACCGTCGCCCAGCTTGGTCAAGATCTCGAGTTTGCTCTTGGTCAACGGGTCCGACACCGTCGCCAGGTCGTGCGCCACGCGTTCGTGATCGGCGGCGTCGAGCACGACCTCGGAAGCGCCGGTGAGCCCGATCAGTTCGGGCAGGGTGAACGCCGACTGCGCGGGCCCGCGCCGGGCCGCGATCACCACCTCGCGGACCGCCGAGGCGCGAAACGCTTCCAGCGCCCGATCGGAAATGTCGGTGCGGGCCAAATCGTCGGGGTCTGCGGTCAGCACCCGGGCCACGTCGAGGGCGACATTGCCGTTGCCGACGATCACGACCCGTTCGTGGCTGAGATCGACTGGCAAATCGGCAAAGTCGGGGTGGCCGTTGATCCAGGCGACCAACTCGGTGGCGGTCCCGGTGCCGGCAAGACCCATGCCGTCGATGTCTAGCCGACGATCGTCGGGCGCGCCGACCGCGTACAGCACGGCGTGGTGGTGCGCCAGCAGGTCGGCGTGGCTCAGGTGCCTGCCGATCTCGACGTTCAGATAGAACCGGAAGTGCCGATGGCCGGCGACCCGGTCGAAGAGCCGGGTGACGTTTTTGGTGTTCGGGTGATCCGGTGCCACCCCGGCCCGCACCAGCCCGTAAGGGGTGGGCAGCTTCTCAAAGACGTTGACCCGCACCCCATGCTGGGTCAACAACTCGTCGGCGGCATACATGGCGGCGGGCCCCGATCCCACGATCGCCACGGTCAGCGGCCGGCGTCGCGGACGCACCTCGGCGGCCGGGATCACCGGGGCCAGCTTCGACGTCGGCGGCAACTTCACGCCGGCGGGTCGCTCGGGGTAGAACGACGCGTTGATCTCCACGAAGGGCAACTGCTTGGGCTCGAGCCGGGCGGCGGGGGCGATCGCGCCGACCGGGCAGGCGCTGACGCACGCACCGCAGTCCACGCACGCCACCGGGTCGATGTAGAGCATCTCCGAGGTGGCGAAGCCCGGCTCGTCGGGTGTCGGGTGAATGCAATTCACCGGGCACGCGAAAACACAGGACCCGTCGTTGCAGCACGACTGGGTAATTACGTGCGGCATGGAACTCCTGAAACCGCTAGGCCGCCGCGACGGGGGCCAGGTGCTGACGCTGCGGCTCGCTGCGGTAGCGCGACGGCTTGCCGTTGATCTTGCAGAGCCGCCACATCAACCGCGCGGAGCGCGTTTCCATCAGGCCGGTGTCGCAGGCGAGCATCCGGACGTCGGCGAACATGTCGCTCAACCACTTTCGCGAGTCCGGTGACCGGAAGAACAGTTCCTTTTTGACCTCTCGCGGGATGTCGAACTCCTGCCAGAACGCCTTGGGCGGCACCGTGATCGCTTGGCACAGCACCCGCATGGTCAGCGGGTAGTACAACGACACCCAGAAACGCTGCCGCTTGGTCAACTGCGGCAACCGCTTCCGCAAGAACTCGTGGGCAAACGAGATGTGGCGGGCTTCCTCGGCCACGTGTATGGCCATCACGCGCTCCATGATCGGATGCAGCGACTTTCCTTCGCGCAGAACGTTTTTCTGCGTGTGGTCGATCGGCTCTTCGCCGGCCAGCACCCCGATGAAAAATGCCACCGGCAGCGGTCCGGCGACCAACGGAATCAGCGGCGAGATCCAGCGCAGCACCCGCGGCATGCCCGGGACGTCGGCGCCGACGCGGTTGACCATCTCCTGAAACATCATGGTGTGGTTGCACTCTTCGACCGATTCGTGAAGGCAATACCGGTATTCCGGTGACCCGTTGGGCACCCAGAACGTGTAGTTCATCAGGCCACGGATCAGGATCGACTCGAAGTGCAGCCCGACCTTGGCCACGTTGGCCTGCCGCCACATGCCGATCTTGATCTTGCGCTCGTCGGACTGCGCTTGGTACCACGGATGCCGGCCCAGCGGGTCGGTCTTCGGCAGGATCCACCGTGGGTCGTCGTCGGTGACGGCGAATTCGGGTGAGTCCCAGTCAATGTCGGTGTACGGATTGAAGTTTCGCCGCACCGACCCCTCGGACAGTGTGGCGAGCATGTTCACGTACTCGGCGTCATCGCGCACCTCCATGTTGCGGCGCCAACGCCGGACCATTCGCGTCCTGGCCATTCCGAGCCCCTCCCCAACGAGGTTTACATTTGGACGTGCTGTGTCTAGACAGTACCGCAGGTACCGGGTAATTTCCAGGGTCCCCGCGGGCGCTGTGGCGTGACCAGTGGTCATGCCACCGGTGTGGCCGGTCTCACACCGGCGGCCCCCGCGGGGCGCTCACGCAGGGGTTACCCGCCCACGACAGTGCGCCGCGCCGCCGCTCACTACGCTGATCGATATGGCTGACCAGCTCGAGATCCCCGCTGACATCAAACCCCGCGATGGCCGCTTCGGCTCCGGTCCGTCCAAGGTCCGGCCCGAACAGTTGAAGGCGTTGACCACCACCGCGGCCCCCCTGTTCGGCACCTCGCACCGGCAGGCGCCCGTCAAGGACCTGGTGGGTCGGGTCAGGTCGGGCATCACCGAGCTGTTCTCCGTGCCCGACGGCTACGAGGTGATCCTGGGCAATGGCGGGGCGACGGCGTTCTGGGACGCCGCGGCCTTCGGACTGATCGACAAGCGCTCGCTGCACCTGTCCTTTGGCGAGTTCAGCTCCAAGTTCGCCTCGGCGGTCGCAAAGAACCCCTTCGTCGGCGATCCCGTCGTGGTCAAGGCCGAGGCCGGCAGCGCCCCCGAACCGCAGGGCGACCCGTCGGTCGACGTGATCGCCTGGGCGCACAACGAGACGTCCACCGGGGTCGCGGTGCCCATCCGTCGTCCCGCCGGCTCCGACGACGCCCTGGTCGTCATCGATGCCACCTCCGGCGCCGGCGGCTTGCCGGTCGATATCACCGAGACCGACGCCTACTACTTCTCGCCGCAGAAAAACTTCGCCAGCGACGGCGGGCTGTGGTTGGCCATCATGAGCCCGGCGGCGCTGGCCCGCGTCGAGTCGATCGCCGCGTCGGGTCGCTGGGTTCCCGACTTTCTGTCGCTGCCGATCGCGGTGGAAAACAGCAGGAAAAACCAGACGTACAACACCCCGGCCATCGCCACCCTGGCATTGATGGCCGAGCAGCTCGACTGGATGCTGGGCAACGGCGGGCTGGACTGGGCGGTCAAGCGCACCGCCGACTCGTCGCAGCGGTTGTACTCCTGGGCGCAGGAGCGGCCCTACACCACGCCGTTCGTCGCCGACCCGAAGTTGCGCTCGCAGGTGGTGGGCACGATCGACCTAATCGACGACGTCGACGCCGCGGCCGTCGCGAAGATTCTGCGGGCTAACGGCATCGTCGACACCGAGCCGTACCGCAAACTCGGCCGCAACCAGCTGCGGGTCGCCATGTTCCCCGCGGTCGACCCCGAGGACGTCAGCGCGCTGACCCGGTGCATCGACTGGGTGGTCGAACGGCTTTAACCGCGCGGTCACGAGCCGGCAACCCGCCCGCGTGTCAGATCGGGTTGTCGGTGTTTGCTGCACTAGAGTGCGGACCTGACGGGTCCGTCGCTGACCGGCGCGGAGCCTGCGAGGAGAAGCCATGCGGGAACTCAAAGTGGTCGGTTTCGATCACGACGGCAAACACATCCTCTGCGAGGGTGGCGAACCCGCCCAACAGTTCAAGCTGGTGGTCGACGACCGATTGCGAGCCGCCCTGCGGGGCGAACCGCTTCCGCCGGAACAGCCCGCCCTCGACATGCAGGTGACGAACATGTTGAGCCCCAAGGAAATTCAGGCCAAGATCCGTGCCGGCGCGTCCGTCGAGCAGGTGGCCGCGGCGTCGGGCTCCGACATCTCGCGGATCCGTCGGTTCGCGCATCCCGTGCTCTTGGAACGCGCGCGTGCCGCGGAGCTGGCAACCGCGGCTCACCCGATGCTCGCCGATGGCCCCGCGGTGCTGACCCTGCTGGAAACCGTCAGCACCGCCTTGGTTGCCCGTGGCCTGGAACCGGACAGGCTGAGCTGGGACGCCTGGCGCAACGAGGACAGCCGCTGGACCGTGCAGCTGGCCTGGAAGGTCGGCCGTTCCGACAACATCGCGCACTTTTGCTTCACTCCCGGCGCGCACGGCGGGACGGTCACCGCGATCGACGACGCGGCCAGCGAGCTGATCGACCCCGACTTCGAGCGTCCGCTGCGGCCGCTCGCGCGGGTGGCGCGCATCGACTTCGAGGCGCCGGCCTCGCCCGCCCCCGAGGCGGAAAACGCCGAGCCGGTGACCCCCCCGCCGCCCGAGAAGCCGGTGCACACCCGCCGCGGCAAGCCGGTCATTCCGGCGTGGGAGGACGTGCTGCTCGGGGTCCGCTCGGGCGGGCAACGCTAGGTCGACAGCGGCGACCCGTCGCCAGCTCCGCGGGGCACCCCCGGCGCCCGGCTACGCCGCGCTTGCGGTCACCGCCAGCGCGGACCGCTAGATGTACCCGGCCATAACGTTGGTTACAGGCGGCTGATGGGTGGTAGGCCGCTGAGTGCGCTGTGGCGGCGTTGAGTGT
>NZ_LQPJ01000101.1 GCF_002101785.1 Mycobacterium palustre | reverse complement strand
CAGAAAATCCCAACGCACCGCGAAGGGGGGGCCAAAACTAGCCGTCACACTGGGGCCACTTCAAGTTGACATTGCCATGGTGGTGCTGCTCGTCGACGAACTGGCCGGCGTGACCGCCTACATGAGCGATCCCGCCCTTCGTAAGCAAGCCGGGGCCTCGCTGTCGCGGATCTTGACCAAGGGCCGCGCCCTCGGAGTGGTGGTTGCGGCGTTCCTGCAAGACCCGCGCAAAGAAGTCCTGCCGATGCGGGGTTTGTTCACCCAAACCATCGCGCTGCGGCTGCGCTCACGCGAGGAAGTCGCCATGGTCCTCGGCGACGGCCTGGCCGACGCGGCACCAGCGCACCGCATCAGCCCTGATGCCCCTGGCACTGGGTACGTGATCGCCGAGGACGGCTCGGTAATGAGGGTACGGGCCGACTTCTGGAGCGACGCCCAAATCCGCGCTGTTGCAGCCCGATACCAGCCGGCGAAGCGAAACACTCAGAGCGGTGAAGGGTTTCACAAGCGATGACCAACGGCGAATCAGTTTTTGCAGACGTATTTGGCCCGCTCGAAGATGTGCAGCTGCGCCGCCGCAGGCAGGACTTACTGCGGCGTGCGGCCCTGATTGTCGAGTTCGGCTGGAATCCGTTCCGCTATCAGTGGTCCGTCGGCGAGGTCTTGGGCACCGCCCTGGTGCTGGACGACTGTGACGAACTGCTGCGCTTCGACGAAACCGTGCACTCGGCACTGTCTCGGTGGGCGTTCGACCTGTGGGGAATCGGCGGCGGACAGGCAGACGTGGATACCGGATGCCTGCGGACTCGCGCTTGGTTCGAGTGCATCCACGCCGAACTGGCCGACAAGCCATCCTCACCCACAACCAGGAAGGAGTGACCGTCGATGGTTATTCACGGCGTCCGGGAAACGCTCGTGGCATCTGGCCAATTCCCGGAACTGCTGACGGCCGAACAAGTTTCGGCGCTGCTGGGGGTATCCGTGGCGACGCTGAACCGGTGGGCGGCAGTCCGTGAACAAACCGGGCGGCAGATCGGCCCACCCTGCTACTCGCTGTCCGAACGGGTGCGCCGCTGGGATTCCGCCGAGGTCCGCAAATGGCTCAAGCAGGTTCGACGCTGATGGCTGGTAACACTCCGCGCGGCATCCGCAAACGGCTCAACACTGCCGGAGCCGCCCGCTACCAAGTCCGCTACCTGGTCCGCGACTCCGCCTCAGCATCCGGGTGGATCGAAACCTCCGCCACCTTCGCCACCCTGCGAGAAGCCAAGGCGTTCAAGGCAGAACGCGACAACGAAGCCGCACTCGGCGCTCGCCGATTCGACCCACGGCTCGGCCGCGTACCTCTCGCCAGGATTTGGGAACAATACAGCGCCTCGAAAAAACCGGCAGTATCGGCGAAAACATGGAGCGGCTACCGCCAACATTGGCACCTGCGCATCGCACCGCGGTTCGGCCACATCCCCGTTGACGAGATCACTCGCGCCCACGTGCAACAGTTCGCAGCCACCCTCACCGTGGGCCCGTGGGCCAAGGTTTCCACGCTGCGGCTGCTGCGCTCCATCCTCGAAGTAGCCCGCAACGACGGCCGCATTCATACCAACCCCGCTCACGGCGTCTCAGCAGGGCGTATCCCCGAACGGGAACGCCACCGCTACCTGACCGCTCCCGAAGTCGCCGCCCTGGCCGCAGCCTGCAAAGACCAGGGCGATGTCGTGATCATCCTGGCTTACACCGGCCTGCGCTGGTCCGAGCTCGTCGGCCTGCGCGTCGGTGATATCGACCTGGCCGCACGCCGGCTCCACGTACGCCGAGCCGCGCCGGAAGTCGAAGGCCGCATCATCATCGGCCCACCCAAGACCCGCGCCGCCAAGCGCACCGTTCCCCTCCCCCAGGTCGTCATTGACGTACTTGCGCCGCGCATCGCCGACCGCCAACCCTGGGAGCCGGCCATCACGTCACCCAACGGCGCAATGCTCAGGTCCAACAACTGGCGCCGGCACGCCCACTGGTCCGAAGCCCTGCGCAAGACCAGGCTCGCACCGCTGACGATTCACGACCTACGACACACCTACGCCAGCCTGGCCCGCAAATCCGGCGCCGACCTGCGCTACGTGCAGAAAACAATGGGCCACTCCACACCCACCGTCACCGCCAACATTTACAGCGACCTCTACGCAGACGAACTCGACCACGTCGCAACCAACCTCGACCGACTTACAGCCGAAACGAGCGATTCAACGCACGAGACCGGACGAGAACCGGACACACCCAACCAACCACCGAGTGCAGGCACGGTGTCCACGCAGGTCAAAGGCTGTGGCCAGGGCCGGGATCGAACCGGCGACCTTCCGCTTTTCAGGCGGACGCTCATACCGACTGAGCTACCTGGCCGGAAGGCATGGCTGCCTCGCCGTGCTGGCGACCCTGACGGGACTCGAACCCGCGACCTCCGCCGTGACAGGGCGGCGCGCTAACCAACTGCGCCACAGGGCCTCGCTACTGCTCCGCGACACCCGCGTCGCAGAGTACCCCCTACGGGATTCGAACCCGCGCTACCGCCTTGAAAGGGCGGCGTCCTAGGCCGCTAGACGAAGGGGGCCAGATCCGAATCTCTTCGGGGGACTCGCAACGTGGGTACCGTTGGGAGCCACGTCAGCTTAGGTTACCGCGGCCCAAATCCTCAAACGAGCGCCAAACGAGTGACGTTCGAGCGACGTTCGGGCGACGATTGGGACGCAGTATTCTGAGTCTTCGCGCCCCTATAGCTCAGTTGGTAGAGCTACGGACTTTTAATCCGCAGGTCCTAGGTTCGAGTCCTAGTGGGGGCACCGGCAGCGGCGTGGGGATGGCCCTGTTTCGCCGCACGGCGGCTTGGCTATGCTTCGCAAGATGACTGTCGAAGCGGCCTCCTCCCCGAACGCTCCCGTCGCCCTGGTGACCATGGAAATCCGTCACCCGGCAACGGATTCCCTCGCCGATTCCTCGAGCGCAGAGCTCAGGCGCGCGCTTGCCGACCTCCTGCCGATCGAGCGCCAGGCGCAGGACGTCGCCTGGGCCATGGGCGCCGGCGGCAGCCCGGCGCCGGCCGCCGAGCGGTTCGTCCGGTACGTCAACCGCGACAACACCATCGCCGCCTCGATGAAGACCCAAGCGGTCGTCCTGGAAACGACCGCCTACTCGAGTTTCGAGACCCTGCTCGAGGTTGTGATGCGGGTCATAGAGGCGCGTTCCCGGGTCTCCGAGATCGTCGGCGTGGAGCGCCTCGGCCTGCGCTATGTCCTCGAGGTCCGGGTCCCCGTCGGCGTCGACGGCCGTATCGAGTGGGGCAACTGGATCGCCGAACCCCTTCTCGGGCCCCAGCGCATCGCGCCGGCCGGCCTGACCCTGACGGAGTGGCAGGGCGCCGCGGTCTACCGCGAAGCGCAACCCGGCAAGTCGATGATCGTGCGCTACGGTCCGGGCATGGGCCAGGCGCTCGACGCGAGCTACCACCTGCGCCGCACGCTGCCGGCACAGCAGGGACCGTTCTTCCTGCTCGATATCGACAGCTTCTGGACGCCGACCGGGGCGATCCCCGAGTTCGACCGCAACGAGGTCGCGGCGACCTTCCAGGACCTGTACGAGCCCGCCCGCACGGTGTTCCAGGAGATGCTCACCAGCCGCCTGAAGGACGACCTGCTCAGCCGGTAGGCGTCCCGAGCACGGCGCTGCTGTACGTCACGTCGGCGAACGCCTGGGCGACGTCGTCGTCGGGGTAGACGAAGCCGTTGGCGGCGTGCAGCTCCTTGACAGTCTGCGACGAGGTCCGCCAGCCGCGCTGGGTCAGATAGTCGAGGATGTGGCTGCGCTGACCGTGGTAGACGAGGTCGTTGAAATCGATCTCGAATCCCAGTTCGCTCATCCGGTCATGGTGGGCGCGCCACCGCTCGTCGGCGAAAACCGCGGTGTCGGGCACGAATTCGAACGCCAGCCGGCTGCCCGGGGCGCTCAGGGCGGTGAGGTTGTCGAACAGCGCGTCCTGGGCGGCGTCGGGCAAATACACCAGCAGGCCTTCGGCGCTCCACGCCGCCGGCGCGTGCGGATCGAACCCCGCGTCGCGCAGCGCGGCGGCCCAGTCGTCGCGCAGGTCGACGGCGACGGTGCGCCGCTCGGCGGTCGGTTCGGCACCGAGGTCGCGCAGCGTCAGCGTCTTGAACTCGATCACCTCCGGCATGTCCACCTCGTAGACGACGGTGCCCGCCGGCCACGGGAGGCGGTACGCGCGCGCGTCGAGTCCCGACGCGAGGATGACCGCCTGGCCGACGCCGCTGCGGGTCGCCTCCACGAAGAACTGGTCGTAGAACCGGGTGCGGCAACCCATCCCCCGGGCCATGCGCTGGGGATCGAACTCGGAATTCCCGCCGACCGGGATCTCGCCGTTCACCAACCGCACGTAGACGTCGATGCCTACGGCGCGCACCAACGGCGCAGCGTAGGGGTCGTCGATCAGCCTCTCCTCGGTGGCCAGCGCCCGTTGGGCGGCGACCATCGTCGCCGTCGCCCCGACGCTCGTCGCCAGATCCCAACGATCATTATCGGTGCGCGCCATGATGCTTCCATTCCCGAGCGGCGAAAATATAGACAATCTAGTTACTATCACAGGTCCCGTGAGCGCCGGTCCGGACTACCCTGTGACCCGTGACCGACTTCGCCCAGCGCACGATAGACCTGGCCCGACAGAACGTCGTCGAAGGCGGCCGGCCCTTGGCGGCGGTGATCGTTTAGGACGGCCAGGTCGTCGCCGAAAGCGCCAACAAGGTGGCCCAGACCAACGACCCGACCGCCCACGCGGAGATCCTGGCCATCCGGGACGCCTGCACGAAGCTGGGCGCCGAGCACCTGGTCGACGCCACCATCTACGTCCTGGCCCACCCCTGCCCGATGTGCCTGGGCTCGCTGTACTACTGCTCGCCCCGCGAGGTCGCCTTCCTCACCACGCGCGAGTCCTACGAGCAGTACTACCTCGACGACCGCAGGTACTTCGAGGTCTCGACCTTCTACGACGAATTCGGCAAGCGGTGGGACCAGCGCCGGCTGCCGATGGGCTACCACCCCGAGAGGCCGAGCGCAACGGCGGCCGGCGCAGGTCGACGGAGGTCGCGCCGGCCTGACCGGACCGGCATTGCGGCACGGCCGCCACTTCACTACTATCTGCGTATGCATGCAGATAGTAGTGCAGGGCGGTTGCCGGACGACCAGGCCAGCCTGGTGGTCGAGGTGTTTCGGATGCTGGCCGACGCGACCCGCGTGCAGGTGCTCTGGTCGCTGACACATCGCGAGATGTCGGTCAACGAGCTCGCCGAGCATGTCGGCAAGCCCGCGCCGTCGGTTTCGCAGCACCTCGCGAAGCTGCGGATGGCGCGCCTGGTCCGTACCCGCCGGGAGGGAACCACCATCTTCTACAGCCTGGAGAACGACCACGTGCGCCAGCTCGTCATCGACGCGGTCTGCAACGCCGAGCACGCCGGGCCCGGGGTGCCACGCCATCACCGCGACCGGGGCGCCCTGCGCGCGGTCGACGGATAGTCAGGCCGCACAAGGTATTTCGCAATAGGAGAGGAACCATGACCGAACAACACGCCCATGAGGAACCGCACGCCCACGAGCACCAGCACGCCGCGGTGACCCACACACATGCGCACACCGCCCACGAGCACGACCACGTCACCCACGAGCACCCACACACCCACGACGACGGCACCCAGCACACCCATCAGCACGTGCACCAGTCCGAGCTGCAGGATCAGCACAGCCACGCGCACGCATAACGGCCGGTAGTCGGCCGGCGAGCTAGGACACGTTGGGGCAGTAGTGCTTTGGGTTGTCGCGCTCGTCCAAGGGGGGCAGGTTCCGGGCCGGGGTGTGCACCAGCGGCGTGTCGGCCGGGATTCGGCCGGTGGCCCGGTCCCAGCCGGCGCGCGCCCGCGGGTGTTTGCGGAAACGCGGTGGCACGAAGGCGAAAACGAGCCGGACGAGGTCGCCGAATCGCCGGTGCAGCCATTCGTCGCGCCGCGACCACCCGTAGCCCATCAGCTCGCGCACCGGCGGATCGTAGAGTCCGACGGTCACCCACACGAAGAACGGGGCCAGCAACTTGCGCTGCGCGGCCCATAGCCAGTCCGGAAGCCATTGGGCGAACGGCGGTTTGGCGAGCTCGGTCAGGTCAAGCACCGCGCGCGCGGCGTAATTGTCTTCTAATACGTTGCGGCACATGTGGTCCCAGTAGACCTGAAATTCCTCCCAGGACGCCGGCACCGGCCGCATGCTCATGCCGTACATGCGGTACCACTCGACGTGTTCGTCGAAGAGCTGGCGCTTCTGCGCTTCGGTCAGCCCGCCGCAAAACCGCTCGGCCACATGGATGGTCCCGACGAAGAAGGTGGCGTGCGCCCAGTAGAAAACGTCCGGATTGAGCGCGTGGTAGCGGCGGCCCTGATCGTCGACGCCCTTGATGGCGGTGTGATAGTCGCGCACCTCGGCGCCGGTGACCGGGGCGCGGTCGCCGTCGAAAACGACGCCGCCGATGGGGTACAGCGAGCGCAGCAGACGGGGCCAGCGCTCCCGGAAGAACGTCGAATGGTCGATGACCGCCGCGCCCAGTTGCGGATGCATGTTCTGCATGGATCCCGCCCACGGCCCCTGCAACATGCCGCGCCAGTCCCCGAAGTACCGCCACGTCAGCGAATCGGGGCCGAGCGGTGCGGGCGGCGCCTCGTAGCCCAGCGGCGACACGGGGCAACCGCTGGCGACCCCGTCGCGGGACGCGGCCGTCGACTCGGCGACGGTGCCGCCGCTGGTCCGGGGGCGGGACTCAGACGTATGTTGGGTCACTATTAGATCCTGTTAGATATCGGCAAATCTGACTACATGCGTTGTCACTTTCCAGCTTAGGAGCCACGTGCAGACCGGTCAACGACGGGGACGTTGGACCGGCGTGCCCCTAGAGAGCCGCCTCGCCCTGCGCCGCGACAACCTCATCACCGCCGGGGTGCAGCTGCTGGGCAGCGACGCCGGTCCGGCGCTGACCGTCCGGGCGGTGTGCCGCAAGGCCGCCCTCACGGAACGCTACTTCTACGAAAGCTTCTCCGACCGTGACGAATTCGTGCGGGCCGTCTACGACGATGTCTGCACACGGGCGATGGATACCCTGACGTCGGCGAAAACCCCACGCGAAGCCGTCGAGCAATTCGTCGAGCTGATGGTCGACGACCCCGTCCGCGGGCGCGTACTGCTTTTGGCGCCGGCGGTGGAACCGGCCCTGACCCAATCGGGCGCGGAGTGGATGCCCAACTTCATCGACCTGCTGCAACGGAAGCTGTCGAGGATCGGCGACCCCGCCCTGCAGAAGATGATCGCGACCAGCCTGGTCGGCGCGCTGAGCAGCCTATTCACCGCCTACCTCAACGGCCGGCTCGGGGCGACCCGCAAGCAGTTCATCGACTATTGCGTCAACATGCTGTTCACGACCGCGGCGCCGTACGTCCCCGGTGACCAGGCGAAATCCGGCTAACGGTTTTCCGCGGCGGCACATCGGTTAGCCCCAGGGGTGGGGTTTCCCCACCGCTCGATGGCTTGTCAAACCGGGACATACCGGGCGGCGGGCGAAACTTGATGCTACCGAGGGACACAGATATATTGAGTGCTACCCGCAGACACAGATAACTGGAGGGCCTATGTCAGCCCAGCTGACCGACCTACAGCTGTTGCACGAACTCGAGCCGGTCGTCGAGAAGTACCTGAACCGGCACATCAGCATGCACAAGAATTGGAATCCGCACGACTACATCCCGTGGTCGGACGGCAAAAACTTCTATGCGCTCGGCGGGCAGGACTGGGACCCCGAGCAGAGCAAGCTGTCCGACGTCGCGCAGGTCGCGATGGTGCAGAACCTGGTCACCGAGGACAACCTGCCGTCCTACCACCGCGAGATCGCGATGAACTTCGGCATGGACGGCGCCTGGGGTCAGTGGGTCAACCGCTGGACCGCCGAGGAAAACCGGCACGGCATGGCGCTGCGCGACTACCTGGTGGTGACGCGGGCCGTCGACCCGGTGGAGCTGGAGTTGCTTCGCCTCGAGGTGGTCAACCGCGGCTTCAGCCCGGGACAGAACCACCAGGGCGAGTACTTCGCCGAGCGCCTCACCGACTCCGTCATCTACGTGACGTTCCAGGAGCTGGCGACCCGCGTGTCGCACCGCAACACCGGCAAGGCGTGCAACGAGCCGGTCGCCGATCAGCTGATGGCCAAGATCTCGGCCGACGAGAACCTGCACATGATCTTCTACCGGGACGTCAGCGAGGCCGCGTTCGAGATCGCGCCCGACCAGGCGATGAAGTCGCTGCACCTGGTGCTGCGCCACTTCAAGATGCCCGGCTTTTTGGTTCCCGAATTCCGCCGCAAGGCCGTGGTCATCGCCGTCGGCGGTGTCTACGACATCCGCATCCACCTCGAAGAGGTCGTCAAGCCGGTGCTGAAGAAGTGGCGGATCCTCGAGCGCACCGACTTCACCGGCGAGGCCGCCTGGATGCAGGAGGACCTGGGCAACCTGATGGTCGAGCTCGAGGCCGAGTGCGACCGGTTCGACGCCTCCAAGCAGCGCTACCTCGAGCGCGAAGCCCGCACGGGCAAGAAGGTCACCGCCCTGGAGTTGCACAAGACCGCGGGCAAGCTGGCCATGAGCCGTCGGTAGGCGCGCCTTTTGCGTATCGGTCCGATCGAGCTCGCCAGCCCGGTGGTGCTGGCCCCGATGGCCGGCGTGACCAACGTGGCCTTCCGGACGCTGTGCCGCGAGCTGGAGCGGTCGAAGGTCGGCACCGTCAGCGGGCTCTACGTCTGCGAGATGGTCACCGCGCGTGCGCTCGTCGAGCGGCACCCGGTCACCATGCACATGACGACGTTCGCCCCCGACGAGTCGCCGCGCTCGCTGCAGCTCTACACCGTCGACCCGGACACCACCTATGCGGCGGCGCGGATGATCGCGGACGAGGGCTTGGCCGACCACATCGACATGAATTTCGGCTGCCCGGTGCCCAAGGTCACCCGGCGCGGTGGCGGCGCGGCGCTGCCGTTCAAGCGGCGGCTGTTCGGCCGGATCGTCGCCGCGGCGGTGCGGGCCACCGAGCGGGCCGGCATCCCGGTGACCGTCAAGTTCCGCATCGGCATCGACGACGAGCACCACACGCACCTCGACGCGGGCCGCATCGCCGAAGCCGAGGGCGCCGCGGCCGTGGCGCTGCACGCCCGCACGGCGGCGCAACGCTACTCCGGCACCGCCGACTGGGAACAGATCGCGCGGCTCAAGCAGCAGGTGCGCACCATCCCGGTGCTCGGCAACGGCGACATCTACGACGCCAGCGACGCGCTGGCGATGATGGCCAGCACCGGCTGCGACGGCGTCGTCATCGGGCGTGGCTGCCTGGGCCGGCCGTGGCTGTTCGCCGAGCTCTCGGCCGCGTTCACCGGCACCCCGGCGCCGACGCCGCCCACACTCGGTGAGGTCGCCGGCATCGTCCGGCGGCACGGCCGGTTGCTGGCCGCGCATTTCGGCGAGGACAAGGGCATGCGCGACATCCGCAAGCACATCGCCTGGTACCTGCACGGCTTTCCCGCCGGATCCGAGTTGCGGCGGGCGCTGGCCCTGGTGAAAACCCTCGACGAGCTGGACGCCCTGCTCGACAGGCTGGACGGCGCGGTCCCCTTCCCGGAGGCGGCGACCGGCCCGCGGGGCCGGCAGGGCTCGCCGGCGCGCGTGGCCCTGCCCGAGGGCTGGCTGACCGACCCCGACGACTGCACGGTGCCGGCCGGGGCCGACATCATGCATTCGGGTGGCTGAACCTCGACTCGCGCGAAATCGCGTCGGCGCCCAGAACTCAGTACGATGTGGGCCTTGCTGCATTGCGCTTTCGTGGGGGTAGGTTCGATCCCGCTGCGAGGGCGCGACGACACCGCACGACCCGCGGCTAGCCGCGGGCTGCAGCGCTGATACCCCGCGGCGCTGCACTGACCTGTACGCACGGACGTCCCTTTCGTCCGCGTCAGAAGCTTCGGAGGCCGGTAGGACATGAGTGACGGCGGCCCAGACGCCACTCTCGACCATCGGCGCACCCCACAGCAGGGGCTGGGCGCCGCCCCGTGGGAGCGGTTCTCGCAACCGCCGGGCGCGGTGCACCGCTGGCAGTCCGAGCAGCCGCTGCTCGAGCCGGCCGAACCGGTCGCGCACGCCGAGCCCCACGACGGCGGAAACGAAGGCGGCGGCTGTCACACCGACGGCGGGCTGACCGTCGCGGAGCTGCTCGCCAAGGTCGGAGCCCCGATCCCCGACCGGCCCAGCCACCGTCGGGCCGCACCCGACCCGGAGCCGGACGACGTGCCCGCCGATCTGCAAGAGACGCAGGTCATCGACACCCCGGCGTACTCGTTCGACGTCGCGCCCGAGCTTCCCGACCTCAACGCCGACAACTATCCCGCCGGCGACGACGCCGAGCCGGACGACGCCGAGCCGGACGCCGCGGCTCCTCGGCAGCCCAAGCCCCGCGACCCCGAAGCCAAACACCGCCGGCGCCCGATTCTGCTGGCCGCGCGCTCGGCGGCCGCGCTGGTTGCCGTGCTCGCCCTGGTCCTGACCGGTGGGGCGTGGCAATGGAGCACCTCGAAAAACAACCGCCTCAACATGATCAGCGCGCTCGACCCGCAGTCGGGCGACATCCGCGACCCCAATGGGCAGTACGGCGACGAGGACTTCTTGATCGTCGGCATCGACTCGCGCGCCGGCGACAACGCCAACATGGGCGCCGGCGACACCGATGACGCCGACGGCGCGCGGTCGGACACCGTGATGCTGGTCAACATCCCGGCGAACCGCAAACGCGTTGTGGCCGTGTCATTCCCGCGCGACCTGGCGATCACCCCGATGCAGTGCGAGGCCTGGAACCCGAGCACCGGCAAGTACGGGCCCATCTACGACGAGAAGAAGGGGACGATGGGCCCCAAGATGGTCTACACCGAGACCAAGCTGAATTCGGCCTTCGCCTTCGGTGGCCCCAAGTGTCTGGTGAAGGTGATCCAGAAGCTGTCGGGGTTGAGCATCAACCGGTTCATCGCCGTCGACTTCGCCGGGTTCGCACGGATGGTCGACGCCCTGGGCGGCGTCGAGGTGTGCAGCAGCACCCCGCTGCATGACTACGAGCTGGGCACGGTGCTGGAAAAGGCGGGCCGTCAGGTCATCGACGGCCCGACCGCGCTGAACTACGTCCGCGCCCGACAGGTCACCACCGAAACCAACGGCGACTACGGCCGGATCAAGCGCCAGCAGTTGTTCCTGTCGTCGCTGCTGCGTTCGTTGATCTCCGAGGACACGCTGTTCGACCTGAACAAGCTCAACAACGTCGTCAACATGGTGATCGCCGACACCTACGTCGACAACGTCAAGACCAAGGACCTGGTGCAGCTCGGCCAGTCGCTGCAGGGCATGGCCGCCGGGCACATGACGTTCGTGACCGTCCCGACGGGCGCGACCGACGCCAACGGTGACGAGCCGCCGCGGATGGCCGACATGCGGGCGCTGTTCGACGCCATCATCAACGACGACCCACTGCCCGAGGAAAACGACCAGAACGCAAAGAATCTGGGCGCTACGCCGACCGCGGGCCCGACGTCGGGGACGCCGAAGGCGCCCACCACCAAGAAGGCGCCGCCACCCAGCCCGGCCCCCGAGGCCCAGCACCAGCAGGTCACCACGACGTCGCCGGGCGAGGTCACGGTCCGGGTGTCCAACGCGACCACGCAGAGCGGTCTGGCCGCCACGGCGACCAGCCAACTCAAACAGGACGGCTTCAACGTGATGACGCCGGACGACTACCCCAGTTCGGTGAGCACGACCACGGTGCTGTTCTCTCCCGGCAACGAGCAGGCCGCCGCCACGGTGGCGTCGTCGTTCGCCAATGCGAAGGTGCAGCGGGTGTCCGGCTACGGGCAGGTCGTCCAGGTGGTGCTCGGCCCGGACTTCCATTCCGTCACCGCTCCCGCTCCGAGCGGCTCGTCGATCAGCATGCAGATCGAGCGGGGTTCTGGCAACGCGCCCACCAAGCTGCCCGACGACCTGACGGTGACCAACGCGGCCGACACCAGCTGCGAGTAAAGATTTTTCGTGGCACGGCGGCCTGCCTTTTCGGCGTCGAGAACGTAGGCTTGCCCCATGCGGACCGCCTATCATGAGCAGCTCTCGGAGCTATCCGAGCGGCTTGGCGAGATGTGCGGGCTGGCCGGGATCGCGATGGAGCGGGCCACCCAGGCCCTGCTGCAGGCCGATCTCGTGCTGGCCGAACAGGTGATCTCGGACCACGAGAAGATCGCGCGGCTGAGCGCGCAAGCCGAGGAAAGCGCCTTCGTGCTGCTGGCGCTGCAGGCGCCGGTCGCCGGTGATCTCCGGTCGATCGTCAGCGCCATCCAGATGGTCGCCGACATCGACCGGATGGGCGCGCTGGCCCTGCATGTCGCCAAGATCGCCCGCCGGCGGCACCCCCAGCACGCGCTCCCCGAAGAGGTCAACGGCTACTTCGCCGAAATGGGCCGGGTTGCAGTGGAATTGGGCAACAGCGCGCAAGAGGTTGTGTTGTCCCGCGACCCGGAAAAGGCCGCCCGCATCCGCGAAGAAGACGACGCGATGGACGACCTGCATCGGCACCTGTTCTCGGTGCTGATGGACCGGGAATGGAAGCACGGTGTGGCCGCCGCCGTCGACGTGACGTTGCTGGGCCGCTTTTACGAGCGCTTCGCCGACCACGCCGTCGAGGTGGCCAGGCGCGTCATTTTCCAGGCGACCGGGCACCTGCCCGACGACGACACCCGGGCCGTCTCGAACTAAAGCTGCCTAGGCCGCTAGCCGGTTGCCCGACTCGCCACTGCGCGGCTGCGCGGGCTGCATCGTCGGGTATCAGCCGAAGCGGCCGGAGATGTAGTCCTCGGTCGCCTTCTCGGTCGGGTTGGAGAAGATTTTCTCGGTGTCGTCGATCTCGACCAACCGGCCCGGCTTGCCGACCGCCTCGAGGTTGAAAAACGCCGTCAGATCGCTGACGCGGGCGGCCTGCTGCATGTTGTGGGTGACGCGATGACGATGGTGTAGTCCTGCTTGAGCTCGCTGATCAGTTCTTCGATGGCCATCGTCGAGATCGGGTCCAGCGCCGAGCACGGCTCGTCCATCAGCAGCACGTCGGGT
The DNA here is from genome assembly GCF_002101785.1 of Mycobacterium palustre. Taxonomy (GTDB): domain Bacteria; phylum Actinomycetota; class Actinomycetes; order Mycobacteriales; family Mycobacteriaceae; genus Mycobacterium; species Mycobacterium palustre. The sequence continues at coordinate 82,640 of NZ_LQPJ01000101.1, read as the reverse complement.
TGCACGGCGATGGCCCGGGCGATGCACAGGCGCTGCTGCTGACCGCCGGACAGCCCGCCGCCGGGCTTGTCCAATCGATCCTTGACCTCGTCCCACAGGTTCGCGCCCCGCAGCGAGTATTCGGCCGTCTCGTCCAGCAGCTTGCGGTTGCGCACCCCCTGCAACTTCAGCCCCGCGACCACATTGTCGCGAATTGACATGGCGGGGAACGGGTTTGGACGCTGGAACACCATCCCGATCGCCCGGCGCACGCCCACCGGGTCGATGCCGGGACCGTAGATGTCCTGGTCGTCGAGCAGGACGCTGCCCTCGACGCGGGCCCCGGGGATCACCTCGTGCATCCGGTTCAGCGTCCGCAGGACCGTCGTCTTCCCGCAGCCCGAGGGGCCGATAAACGCCGTCACGCTGCGCGGCAGAACCGACAGCGTCACATCCGCGACGGCTTTGAACGACCCGTAGTAGATGTTGACGGCTTTAAGGTCCAACCGTTTGGCCACCAGTGCTCCTACCTACAACTTCTTGGGGGCATAGATTTTCGCGATCACCCGTGCCCCGACGTTGATGACGGCGATCACCAGGATCAGGGTTAGCGCCGCCCCCCACAACCGATCCGTCGGCACGGGGTGGACGCCGGCGCCCGCCGCTGTCTCGTGGTACATCATGCCAGGCAGCGACCCCATGAACCCGCGGAAGATGTCGAAGTTCATCGACTGCGCATAGCCGACGAGGATCAGCAGCGGGGCCGTCTCTCCCAGCACCCTGGCCACCGCGAGCATGATTCCGGTGACGATGCCGGACAGCCCCGCCGGGAGCACGACGCTGGCGATGGTTCTCCACTTCGGAATCCCCAGCGCGTAGCTGGCCTCGCGCAGGTCGGCCGGAACGGTCCGCAGCATCTCCTCGGTGGCCCGCACGATCACCGGCAGCATCAGCAGCACCAGGGCCAGCGACACCGCGAACTCCGAGCGCGGAAATCCCAGCGTCGCGACCCACAGCGCGTAGATGAACAACGCCGCGACGATCGAGGGCACCCCGGACAGGATGTCCACCATGAAGCTGGCCAGCCGGCCCAGCGGGGTGCCGCCGCCGTATTCGACGAGGTAAATCCCCACCATCAGGCCGATCGGAATCGAGATCAGCGCGCACACCAGCCCCTGCAGCACCGTGCCGACGATCGCGTGGTAGGCGCCGCCGCCGGCCACGAACGCCGTCATGCCCGCCTGGGAATGCGACCACCACGTGGTGGAGGCAATCGCCTTGTACCCCTTGGCAATCACCGAGCACAGCACCCACAGCAGCGGCGTCACGGCGATCACCATGGACAGCGTCACCAGCACGGTCGCCACGTTGTCGGCGACGCGGCGGCGCCGGCCCAGCCCCGAGAACGTCCGCGCCTTGAGCGGACGGTCCAGCATCGAGGTCACCGGCGCACCCCCCTGCCGCGTGCCTTGGCGACGGCGGCGCGAGCCACCGCGTCGGCCATGAAGGTGAGCACGAAGAGGACCAACCCGGCGGCGACGTAGGCGCCGGCCTGGTACGGGTCGTCGAATTCGGCTGCGGCGGCCGCGATCTTGGTGGCGAAGGTGGAGCCGCCGTCGAACAGCGACCAGCCGAACGCCGCTTGGGTGCCGCGCAGGATGATCAGCAGCGCGACCGTCTCGCCCAGGGCCCGGCCCAGCCCCAGCACGGCGCCGCTGAGGTAACCCGATCGCCCGAACGGCAGCACCGTCGTCCTGATCACTTCCCACCGGGTGGCGCCCAGGGCCAGCGCCGCCTCGATTTCGTCGTGCGGGGTCTGCATGAACACCTCGCGGGTGACCGCGGTGATGATCGGCAGGATCATGACCGCCAGGACGAGACCGCCCGTGAAGATGGTGCCGCCCCCGGCCACAGACGCGTTGCCGGGCGCGAACAGGAAGCACCAGCCCAGGGCGTGATTGAGCCAGGTGGCGACGGGCCGCAGCTGCGGTGCCAGCACATACAGGCCCCAGACGCCGTAGACGATCGAGGGAACCGCGGCCAGCAGATCCACCGCGTACGCGAGCGGCCCGGCGAGCCGCCGCGGGGCGTACTGCGTGATGAACAGTGCGACGCCCAGCGCGACGGGCACGGCCAGGATAAGCGCGAACACCGACACGAAGACCGTCACCTGGAGGAGGTCGAGGATTCCGAAGCGCATGGCGGAGGTGTCGGAGGTGACCCAGCTGCCGCCGTAGCTGAAAAAGTTCTCCCGATTGCGCTGCAGGGCCGGTATCGCCCGCCACAGCAGGAATCCGCCGATGGCGGCGATCAGGGCGACGATCAGGACGCCCGAGCCCTGCGCCAGCCGGCGAAATACCCGGTCCCCCAGCCGGGGCCGCGCATTGCCCCACGGGCTGATCGGCACCACCGGCGATTCCGGATACGGCGCGGCAACCACCGCACCCGAACCCGCAGCGGATGGGTCCGGCATTGAAGACAATGTCACTGTGATCGCTTCACAGTTCTGCCGTCGCTCCTCGTAAACATCGGTTACTGCAGGGCTTTGATCGCGGTAACCAAACGCTCCTTGACTTTATCGGGGAGCGGGACGTATCCGGCCGAGGTGAGGCCGGCCTGCCCGTCGGTGGCGGCGACGGCGAGGAACGATTTGACGGCCGCCGAGGTGTCCGCGTCGTAGCCCTTCGAGCACGCGATCGCGTAGCCGGCCAGCACCAGCGGGTAGGCGCCCGGCCGGCTGGACGAGTAGATCGGGTTCAGGTCCAGCACCAGGTCGTTGCCGTCGGCCACGAAGCCGGCGGCCTGGACGGCGCCGCCGGCCGTGTCGTTGGTCAGAGGAACCGCGCCGCTTCCGGCGTCGAGCAGGGCGTACGGCAGGCCGGCCTGGTCGGCGAAGCCTTTCTCGACATAACCGATGGCGCCCGGCGTGCTCCGCACGGCGTTGATAACGCCCGCCGACTTCGCCGCGCCCTCGCCGACGCCGCCCTGAAACTCCGTGCCCACCCCGCGCGTCCAGCTCTGCGGCGCGGCGGCGGTCAGGTACTTCTGCACGTTGTCGGTGGTCCCCGACGAATCCGACCGGTAGATCGGCACCACCTTGGTGTTCGGCAGCGGCACCCCGGGGTTGAGCGCGGCCAGGATCGGGTCGTTCCAGGCGGTGATCCTGCCGCTGAACAGCTTGGCGAGGGCGTCGCTGCTGACGACGAGCCGCTGGACGCCCGGCACGTTGTAGACCAATGCGATCGGGCCGAACGTCAGCGGCAGGTCCCACGCCGGGTTTCCGTCGCAGCGTTTGGCGGCCGGGCCGATCTGGTCGGCCACCAGCGGCGAATCCGTTCCCGCGAAGTCGACGTGCCCGGCGATGAACTGCTCGCGCCCGGCGCCCGACCCGGTCGGGTTGTACGACACGCTCTTGCCCGGGCAGTCCTGGCCCCAGGCGCGGTTGAACAACGCGATCGCGTTCTGCTGAGCCGTCGAGCCTTCCGCGGTCAGGTTCTTCTTGCCGCCGCAGCCGGCCGTTCCGGCGGATCCCGCGATGGCCGGCGCCGCGGCGCCGCGAGGGTTGTTGTCGCTGCCGCACGCGGTCACCGTTGCCGCGCAGATCGACAGCGCCAGCGTCGCCGCCGTCAGTGCCCTGCGCTTTCCGTCGAGCCTCACCAATCTCGCTTTCTGACACAATCAGGGCGCAGAAAAGGCGCCGCCGGCCAGCTCCTCAGGGGAGGTTGCCAAGGCGGAGCGAAAGTATGCACCCACGCGCCCCACAGAAATGTGCGGACATGAATGCAGGGTGAACGGTCGGCCTCAGTCCGATTGAGCCGCGGCGTAGGCCGTGTCGACGCTGTGGGTGGAAAAGCCCAACCGCTCGTAGGTTCGCACGGCGGCCACATTGTCCGACTCGACGTAGAGCATCACGACGGGATCGTCCGCGTCGGCCAGGCGCCGCGCCAGCGAGCCGATCCCGATGGCGGTCAGCGCCTGGCCCAGGCCGCGGCGCTGTGCCGCGGGGTCGACGCCGACGACGTAGACCTCGCCCAGGCCGGGCCGGTCAAGGTGCACCTTGGTCCAGTGGAAGCCCAGCAGCCTGCCCGCGTCGGCGGTGCCCGGCGCCCCGAACGCCAGGAACAAGCCGTCCGGGTCGAACCACGGCTCCTCGCGCCGCTCGGACAGGTCGGCCTCGGTCCACCCGCCCTGTTCGGGGTGGTAGGCGAACGCCGCGTTGTTGACCCGCAGCAGCTCGGCGTCGTCGGCCGCGCCCTGATAGGTACGGACCTGCACGCCCGGCACCTCGGGCACGGCGTCGGGGACGCCGCGCAGCGAACGCCGCATCTGGACCAGTTCGCGCGCCACCACCAGGCCCAGGGCCGAGGCCGTCGCCCGGGCCGGATCCAGCGTGCCGTGCGCCCAGAACCGGTTGTGCCCGTTGGTCTTAGCCAGGGCCGCGCGCGCCATCGCGGCGCCGATGCCGCGCCGGCGGGCCCGCGGGTGCACGACCAACTCCGCCATCGGTGCCTCGCCGTCGCGCGGTGAACTGAGGTTGAGGTAGCCGGCGATCCAGTCGCCGGGCCCGGGATCGCGGGCCACCAGGTGGCCGGTTCGGTCGTGGCCCAGCTCGCGCAACACCTGCTCGCCCACCGGCGCCACTCCGTCGAATTGCGTTGCCGCTGCGATCAATTCACGTACTTGCCGCTGCTCGTCGGCGGTCAGCGTCGCGCGCCAGGCCGGCGCGGTCACTGACTGCGCAGCGGGTCGACCAACGGGTCGGACAGACGCCGGGCGTCGGGTTCGGCATCGTCGACGGCTTCCGCCTCGTCGGGCTCGGCGGCCGGCGCGCGGCCACGCGCCGGCCGCACGGCCTTGTAGCCCACGTTGCGCACGGTGCCGATCAACGCCTCGTATTCGGGACCGAGCTTGGCCCGCAGGCGACGCACGTGCACGTCGACGGTGCGGGTGCCGCCGAAGAAGTCGTAGCCCCACACCTCGTGCAGCAGTTGCGCGCGGGTGAACACCCGGCCCGCATGCTGGGCGAGGTATTTCAGCAGCTCGAACTCCTTGTAGGTGAGGTCGAGCGGGCGGCCCCGCAGCCGGGCGGTGTAGGTGCCCTCGTCGATCACCAGCTCGCCCAGGCTCACCTTGCCCGCGCTCTCCTGGTCGGCGAGGCCGCCGCGCCGTCCGACCACCAGCCGCAGCCTGGCGTCGATCTCGGCCGGCCCGGTCGTGGGCAGCAGGATCTCGTCGAGACCCCAATCGGCGCTGACCGCCACCAGCCCACCTTCGCTCACCACGGCGAGGACCGGCACCGACCGGCCGGCGGTGCTCAGCAGCCGGCACAGACCGCGCGCGGAGGACAGGTCGGTGCGCGCGTCGACCAAAACGGCGTCCGCCGTCCCGGCCTCGAGCAACGAGGATGGTTCTGGGGGAGCCGTCCGGACGGTGTGGGGAAGCAGCGACAACGACGGCAGGACCGGATCCGGGTGCAGCTCCGAGGTCAGCAGTAGTAACTCCAAAGCCCCTCCAGCTCGTGGGAAAGGCATCTCCCAATGGATCAACGCCACGACGCGTTAGTTGCCAGGTCATCTAACGATAACGTGCCACCTGGTTTTTTGGTGGCTTGAGCCCGGCGGTGTGAACCGGGCCACCCGGCCGTCCCGTGGCAGCGGCCTGGGCGGTCCCGGCGAGGCGGTGCGCCACAATGAGCGCATGCGCAGGGTGCTGATCGGTGTGGCGGCCGCGGCCGTCGCCGCCGCCGTGATCGTCGTCGGCGCCGTCGGCGTCGACTACGGGACCAGCATCTACGCCGAATACCGGCTGTCGTCCAACGTGCGCAAAGCGGCGACCCTGGGCACGGATCCGTTCGTCGCGATCCTGGCGTTTCCGTTCATCCCGCAGGCGCTGCGCCACCGCTACAACCAGCTGGAGATCAAGGCCAACCAGGTCGATCACGCGATGGTCGGCAAGGCCACGCTCGAGGCCACCATGTACTCGGTCGACCTGACGTACGCGTCCTGGCTGATCAGGCCCGATGCCAAGGTGCCGGTGGGCAAGCTGGAGAGCCGCATCATCATCGACTCGATTCACCTGGGCCGGTACCTGGGCATCTCCGACCTGATGGTCGAGGCACCCCAACGGGAAACCAACACCGCCACCGGGGGCGTCACCGCCTCGGGCATCTCCGACAGCCATGGGCTGGTGTTTAGCGGCACGCCGCCGAAATCGGCCGGCTTCGACCACCGGGTCAGCGTGTCGGTAGACCTGTCCATCGCGCCCGACGACCAGGCGACGCTGGTGCTGACCCCCACCGGAATCCTCACCGGGCCCGACACCGCCAACCAGGCGGTTCCCGACGACAAGCGCGGCGCGGTGCTGCATGCGTTCAGCGCCAGGCTGCCCAACCAGAGGCTCCCGTTCGGGGTCGCGCCGACCTCCGAGGGGGCTCGCGGCTCCGACGTCATCATCGAAGGCGTCACCCGGGAAGTAACGGTCACCCTCGACGGGTTCAAGCAGTCATGACGACCCGCGCCAACGACGATGCAGTGGGAGTGCCCCCGGCCGCGCAGCGGCGAGGGCGAAGAAGCGATGAGGTGGGGGCACCTCCCGCTTGGGGGGGAGAGTGGCGCAATTGACCACGATCGGCGTGATCGTCGGGGCGCTTGTCGCGGCCTCGCTTGCGGGATGGTTGTTGACGCGCCGTTCGGGAACCGTCCGGGAAGTCCGCGCGTCGGGCGCGGGCGCCGCCGGCCCCGACGTCGCGGATCTGGGCCTGTCCACCACCGGGCCGACCGTCGTGCATTTCAGCGCGCCGTGGTGCGGCCCGTGCGACCGGGTTCGTCGGGTGGTCGACCAGGTCTGCCGGGACCTGGGCCCTCCGGGATCTCCGGTGGCCCACGTCGAGATCGACCTCGACGCCAATCCGGGCGCGGCCCGCCGCTTTTCGGTGCTGTCGCTGCCCACCACGTTGATCTTCGACGGCGACGGCCGGCAGCGATACCGGACCTCCGGGGTCCCCAGGGCCGCCGACTTGCGGTCGGCGCTCGAACCGCTGTTGGCTTGAGCGCCGCGTCATTGGGTAAGCTTGCCGACGTGTCAACCCGCCTCGAGCCCACGCTCACCAAGCGTCGCGCAGTCGATCTGTGCCGCATCGCGGGTTGTTGTTGTTGCTGTAGCTGCTGAGCAGCCGCGCCCGCGCGCACTCGGAGCAGCTTCGGAGCCCCGCCCAGGCCCCCGGCGTGCCTCCACCGTTTTCCGCGCCACCAGATTTTTAGGAGTAGTACCGTGCCGAGCAGCGACACCGCCCCACAGCGCGACCAGGTCGACGTTCGCGGTCCCAGGTTCGCCGCCTGGGTCACGACCGCGGTCCTGGTGCTCACGCTTCTCGCCTCGGCCGCCAGCCCGCTGGCGGCCGCGCTCATTCTCGCGGCACAGGCCGTCGTCTTCGCGATCGGCGCCGCCGCCGGGCCGCGCCGCCACCCCTACGGGCGCCTGTTCGCCGCCCTGGTGGCGCCCCGACTGGGGCCGGTCACCGAGCGGGAGCCGGTCGCGCCGCTGAAGTTCGCGCAACTGGTCGGATTGATCTTCGCGGTCGTCGGCGTCGTCGGATTCGCCGCCGGCTCCGCCGCGATCGGCCTGGTCGCCACGGCGTTCGCGCTGGTGGCCGCCTTCTTGAACGCGGCCTTCGGCATCTGCCTGGGCTGCCACCTCTACCCGCTGGTCGCGCGCTTCCGGCCCACTACCGCCTAACCCCGTCGTCCAAAGCAATCGAAAGGAATCCCCACCATGGCACGCTCCGACGTCCTGGTCTCCGCGGACTGGGCTGAGAGCAATCTCGACGCCGCAGGTGTCGTCTTCGTGGAAGTCGACGAGGACACCAGCGCTTACGACACCGGCCACATCCCGGGCGCGATCAAGCTTGACTGGCGCACCGACCTGCAAGACCCGGTCAAGCGTGACTTCGTCGACGCGCAGCAGTTCTCCAAGCTGCTGTCCGACCGCGGCATCTCCAACGACGACACCGTCATCCTCTACGGCGGCAACAACAACTGGTTCGCCGCCTACGCCTACTGGTACTTCAAGCTGTACGGCCACGAGAAGGTCAAGCTGCTCGACGGCGGCCGCAAGAAGTGGGAGCTCGACAGGCGGCCGCTGTCCACCGAACCCGTCAGCCGGCCCACGACCTCCTACACCGCGGGGTCGCCCGACAACACCATCCGCGCGTTCCGCGACGAGGTGATCGCGGCCATCAACGTCAAGAACCTGGTCGATGTGCGCTCCCCTGACGAGTTCTCGGGGAAGATCCTCGCGCCGGCGCACCTGCCGCAGGAGCAGAGCCAGCGGCCGGGCCACATTCCCGGCGCGATCAACGTCCCGTGGAGCAAGGCCGCCAACGAGGACGGCACCTTCAAGTCCGACGAGGAACTGGCCAAGCTGTACGCCGACGCCGGCCTGGACGGAACGAAGGAAACCATCGCCTACTGCCGGATCGGGGAGCGCTCGTCGCACACCTGGTTCGTGCTGCGGGAATTACTCGGCCACAAAAACGTCAAGAACTACGACGGCAGTTGGACGGAATACGGCTCCCTGGTGGGTGCCCCGATCGAGTTGGGAAGCTGATATGTGCTCTGGACCGAAGCAAGGACTGACGTTGCCCGCCAGCGTCGATCTGGAGAAGGAAACGGTGATCACCGGCCGCGTCGTGGACCGCGACGGCCAGGCGGTGGGCGGCGCGTTCGTCCGCCTGCTGGACGCGTCGGACGAATTCACCGCCGAGGTTGTCGCCTCGGCCACCGGTGACTTCCGGTTCTTCGCCGCCCCCGGCTCCTGGACGCTGCGCGCGCTGTCCCCGGTCGGCAACGGCGACGCCGTGGTGACGCCGTCCGGAGCGGGCATCCACGAGGTCGACGTCAAGATCGCCTGACGGCGACGGCCGCCGACCGGGATGTCACCGGGGCGCCGCGGAACGAATAGACTCGGTTCCGTGGTGCTCTTCTTCGAGATCATGCTGGTCATAGCGGTCGTGGTCATCTCATGGTTTGCGCTGTACACGCTGTACCGGCTCATCACTGACGAGTCGTGACCTCCCAGGACCCCGACGCACCGGTGGGTTCGGCGGGCTCCGGCGACCGAGCGGTGGCTGCCGCCGCCGAACGCGCCAAGCTCACCGCCTCCCGCAACATCCCCGCCTTCGACGACCTGCCGCTTCCGGCCGACACCGCGAACCTGCGCGAGGGCGCCAACCTCAACGACGCGCTGCTGGCGTTGCTGCCCCTGGTGGGCGTGTGGCGCGGGGAAGGCGAGGGCCGCGGGCCCGACGGCGACTACCGGTTCGGCCAGCAGATCGTGGTCTCGCACGACGGCGGGGACTACCTGAATTGGGAAGCCCGGTCCTGGCGGCTCGACGAAACCGGCGAATACCAGGAACCCGGCCTGCGCGAGACGGGATTCTGGCGGTTCGTCCGGGATCCCTACGACCCGAGCGAATCCCAGGCCATCGAGTTGTTACTGGCGCATTCGGCCGGCTACGTCGAGTTGTTCTACGGGCGCCCGCGCACCCAGTCGTCGTGGGAGCTCGTGACCGATGCGCTGGCCCGCAGCCGGTCGGGCCTGCTGGTCGGCGGCGCCAAGCGGCTCTACGGCATCGTCGAGGGCGGCGACTTGGCCTATGTCGAGGAAAGGGTGGATGCCGACGGCGGCCTGATTCCGCACCTGTCGGCGCGGCTGTCCCGGTTCGCCGGATAGCCACCTGCTCGACCTCCCGCCGAGATAATCTCGGTCGCTAGCGATCACCGCGACCGTGGGCGGGCCCGGGTGTAAGGAGGTCGGCCGATGCGCACACCCCGGCAGATAGCCCGCTGGGTCGTGTCTGCGATCGGTTTGCTGCTGGTCGCCTATCTGGCCGTGTTGGCGCTGGTGCCCTCGATCATCGACGCGTTGCCGCCCTGGCTGGCGTGGTTCGGCCGCCCGGGATCGATGCCGACCCTGGCGGTCGTCATCGCCGTGCTCATCGCCGCGTGCGTGCTGACCTTCCGCTCCGGCGGCAGCCACCGCCTGGTCGGGGTGTCGTTCACCGTGATCGCCGCGCTGGTGACGATGAGCGCCGTGCTCGGGCTGGCCTCGTACTGGGGCTGCCACGACGCCAACCACCCGGCCTTCTTCACCCCGCTGATGGCGACGGCGCAGCTGGTCAAGGGCAGCACCAGCGACTTTTCGGTGGGCGGGCGGACCTGCCCGAACCCAACCCCGGTCGGGCTGGAGCTGGCCCGCATCGTCGCCTTGGCGGCGATCTTCACCGGCCTGGGCGGCGTCGTCGTCGGGGTGTTCCGGTCGCAGGTGGACCGGCTGCGTGCCAACCTGGCCGACCACGTCACCGCGATCGTGGGCGTCGACGACGACAGCCAGTCGATGATCAGCGCGGTCGCGCGAACGCTGGACCGGCGCAGCACGCTGGTCGTCATCACCGGCGCCGGCGACGACCGCGTCCAGCGGGCCCGCAGGCAAGGCGCCCGGGTGGTGCTGGTGGACTTCAACACCCCCTCGACGCTGGTGTCGCTGCGGCTGTGGCGCCACCTCGGCCGGCTCTACCTGATGGCGCGCGACCCGGCGGTCAACCTGATGTGGCTGGACCTGATCAGCCGTCGCCTCGCCGAACTGGACCACAAGCAGCGGCTGCCGCTGATCGTCCGCATCGACGACCCCTGGCTGGCAAAGGCTTGGCGCGCACAGCAATTCGGCGGATCCGACACCCGGTGGGCCGCCGATGTCGTCGGCAAGTACGAGGTGACCGCGGGCAGGCTGCTCGACGGCATCGTCGCGACGGGCCGCATCAAACGCGTGTTCATTTGCGGCACTTCGCAATTGACGTTGGCCCTGTGCGCGGACCTGACCCGCCGGGCGTTGGAACGCGACTTTTATACTCCGCCCGGCGCGGCGCCCTTGCCCGCGCTCACGCTCGTCGCGCGGGACGCCGACGAATACGTGCGCGATCACGAGTTCTACCGCCAGCAAGCCGGATTCGTGTCCGAGGGACCCACCATCGACGCGGTGACCGAGGCACCGACCGTGCCGACCATGCTCCGCTTGATCGGCGACACCGAATCCGAAAGCAGCGCAGTGATTTTAGTGGAAACCCTGGCCGCGACGATCGGCACCAGGCTGGCCGCCCGTTTCCCCGACATGCCGGTCTACGCGTCGGACCTCAACACCAGCGTCGCCGACGACGCCGTCCAGGTGGTCGGCCGGCTGCAGTCCTACTCGCTGGTCCTGGACAGCCGCGGGGGCCAGATCCAGGACGCCTGGGAACGGGCGGCCCGCCTGATCCACGAGCGCTACGTCGCCACGCTGGACCCCTCGGGGCCCCGCTCCCCCGCGGCGATGCCGTGGGACGAGCTCAGCGAGTTCTACCGCGGTTCCAACCGTCGCCAGGTTCGCAACGCGCTGTGGATGGTCGAACAGATCGCGGGGCACACGTGGAACACCTGGGGCAGCCCGCCGGCGCAGCTTTCCGGCCGCGAGATGGCCGATTCTCCACCGCTGCAACAACTTGCCCTGATGGGGTTCGATCGCCACTCGGCGCTGAGCATGGCGAAGGCGGAACACGAGGACTGGTGCCGGTACTACCGGCGCAACGGCTGGAAGTACGGCCCCAAACGCGACGACGCCCGAAAGGTCCACGACAAGCTGGTGGACTGGACGGTGGTGGAGAGCAAGCCCGAACTGCTCGACGCGGCGGTGCGCAGCCTTGCCGCCACCCTGTGGAGCCTGCGCCAGCTCGGCTATCGCTCGCGCCCGCTGTGGCAGACCTTTACCCGAGTGGGGTCGGTGACCGCCGAACAACGAAGCGAGCCCTGGACCTGGCAGTCGGACTCGGGGCACACCATGCGCGCCGACGCCGGGGACTGGGCCGTGCAGGAGGACGGGAAGACGTGGTCGGTGCGCGACGACATCTTCCGAAGCACCTACGAGCCGGACGGCGACGGCCGTTGGCGCAGAAAGGGAACGGTTCAGGCCCGGCCGGCGCAACCCGGTGAAACGGTCAACACCCTGGAGGGCCCCGCCGCGGCGGCGGACGGCGACTGGGTGGTGCGGGGATCCAGCGGCGAGCAGTGGCCCGTTCCGGGCGACGAGTTCGCGCGCCGCTACGCGCAATTCCATCCGCAATAGCGCCCAATAGCGCCAAGGAATACCCACCCCGACCCGGGCAACACTGATACGTTATCGGCGCAGCCGGGCGTCGGATAGGCCCGGCGCGAGCTCCGCCCCACCCTAGGAGAGACCGCGATGGCGCTGTTCATCAGCTACTCGAGCCAGGACAGGTCCAAGGTCGACGCTCTCACGTCCGCCCTTCGGCGCGCCCAGCAACAGGTGTGGTTCGACCAGGAGCTCGGTGGCGGCGACTCGTGGTGGAACAAGATCCTCGAGCAGATTCGCTCCTGCGACGTGTTCATCGTCGCGCTGTCCGGCAACTGGCTCCAGTCCAAGCCGAGCCAGTCCGAGCTGCGGTACGCGCAGGCCCTCAACCGGCCGATCCTCCCGGTCCGGATCGGCGAGATCGACAGCATGCGGGTCAATCCCCTTGCGGCGTTGCAGATCATCGACTACCGGGAGCCCACGGTCGACGCCGGCATTCAACTGGTCACCGCGGTGCACCAGCTGCAGTCCAAGCCGCATCCGCTGCCCGACCCGCTCCCCGAGGAGCCGCCGGTGCCGTTCGGCTACATCACGCGGCTGGGCAACACCCTCGCCGAGAAGGAATTGAGCCCCCAGCAACAGCTGCAGCTGTTGGTCGAACTCCGGCAAGGCCTCGACGAGGACGGCGACGACCCCAGCGCCCGCAGCGACATCGCCCAGCTGCTGCGCATGCTGCGGCTGCGCCACGACGTGACCTACCGGACCCGAAGCGAGATCGACAACGTCCTCGCCGAGATCGATGCGACCGAATCGGGTTCCGCCGCAGGCGGTGCCACCGCCCAGGCGCCCACGACCCCGACGCCGCAGGCCGCCGGCGCGGGGCCCGCCCGGCCGCCGTCGGCCGTCGCCGGGGCCGGCGCGGCCACGGGCGGCGGGGGCAACAAGCGGTTGATCCTCCTCGGCGCGGCCGCCGTGGCGGTGATCGCCGTCGTCGCGGTGGTGGTGGTGCTGGTCACCCAGGGCGGCAAGACCAAACAGGCCGCTCAGCCCGTGTCGATCCCTAACAACGCCGATTCCGTGCCCAATGCCGCGAATCTGAGCTCCTATCTGCTCGGTCCGCCCGACATCGGCGCCCTCGTGGGCGATCCGAACATGGTCGTCTCGGATAAAACCGACGCGATGCGCAATCCCAGGTGGACGCTGTCCAACGCGGGCTGCCTGGGTGCCTACGAGCCCATCGCGGATGCCGCCTACAAGGGCACCGGCTACGCCGCGGTGGCCGGCCAGGCCGTCCACACCGCCGGCGAAGACCCGGCGCACCGCGTCTTCGAAGCCGTGGTGGCGTTCCCGTCGGCCGACAAGGCCAGCGCGTTCGTGCAGGCGTCCGCCGACAAGTGGCGGGCCTGCGCCGGGCAGCCGGTCACGCTGACCTTCAACGGCAAGAGCACCGGGTGGAGGTTCGCGGACGTCGCGGGCAGCCCGCCGCGGATCGCGCAGGCCCGGACGCAGACGGAGGGCAACCGAGGCTGCCACCATGTGCTGCACGCGTCCTCCAACGTCGTGATCGACGTGCTGGTGTGCGGAACGGATGCCCAACCCGGTCAGGCCGGGCGGATCGCCGAGCAGATCGCCGGCAAGGTAGGGCAATAACACGCTTTAGAAATGGGGCGGCCCCCGAGCGATTCTCCGATTGGACAGATCGGAACTCGGGGGCCGGGTGGCTACCGGGAATTCGCCAGCGTGCATGTCGCCGGCTCTTCCGAGCCAATGCAGCTAGCGGGTAGCCACCTCACATGTCCATGAAGCTATCAATTTCGCGGACCACCTCCTTCCTTGTGTACGGCCGACCGTACCTGCCATCGCCCGCGCCGACAACAGAATTCAGCGCTCAGCGATCGCTGAGGATCGCGGCGTCGACCAGTTCGGCGAATTCGGCGGCGATCGGGGATGGCGGCAGCCGCCGCCCGTCCAGGGTATGCACGCGGGCCGCCAGGGTCATGCTCGAAATCAACCAAATGCCTTGGGCCGCTTGCAGGTCCGCCATGCGCAGCGCGCGGTAGTCGCAGTCGTAGCCCTTGGCCCGGGCCACTTCGAAGAGCGCCTGCTGGGTGGTGCCCCGCAGGATGGGATACCAGGGCGGCGGCGTCAGCAGGCAGGGATGGCCCTCCGATTCACCGCCGGGGTCGGCGGCGATCACCACCGTCGAGCGCGGGCCTTCCAGGATGTAGCCGTCGGAGCTGAGGAAGATGACGTCGCCGGCGCCCTGGCGGGCCGCGTGGCGCAGGGCTGCCATGTTGACCGCATACGACAGCGTCTTGGCCCCGGCGAGCAGCCACGGCATGGCGTCGGCGCCCTTGGCCGGCAGCCCGCGGTCCAAGGTGATCGCGGCGAGCCCGTCGCGGCGAACCTCGCTCACCCGTCCGGGCACGGGGTTGACCATCACGTAGGCGGTCGGCGCGGAACCACCCTCCCGGCCCCGGCTGTAGATCAGACGCATCGCGCCTTCGTCGGCGGTGCCCTCGACCCAGCGCCGGGTGGCCTCGTCGATGGCGCGCCGCCAGCTCGGGAGGTCCGGCGCGGGCAGATCCATCGATTTGGCCGAGTGCGTCAGGCGCTGCAGATGCGACTCGACCAGGCAGGCCCGGCCGTCGCGGATCAGCAGTGTCTCGAAGATGCCGTCGCCGCGCACCGCCGCCAAATCGTCGGCGTGCAGCAGCGGCGCGCTGGGCGGATGCGTCTGGCCGTCGAGCGTGACGAGCACACCGGGCCGACCTGCCATGGACGACACGATAGCGGCCAATGTGCGGCTGGCCGCACGCTCGCGGGGGCTACGTAGAGTTGACCTGTGAACCCCGTCCCCGTGCCCGCTCCCGACCCCGGACCCGACGCCGGCGTGGTCTGGCACTACGGCGATCCGCTGGGCGAGCAGCGTGCCGCCGAAACCGACGCCGTCGTGGTCGACCGCTCCCACCGGGCGGTGCTCACCCTGACCGGCAAAGACCGGCAGAGCTGGTTGCACACCATCTCCACCCAGCACGTCAGCGAGCTTTCCGAGGGCGCGAGCACCCAAAACCTCAGCCTCGACGGCCAGGGCCGGGTCGAGGACCACTGGATCCAGACCGAGCTGGGCGGCGCGACCTACCTCGACACCGAGCCGTGGCGGGGCGAACCGCTGCTGGAATACCTGCGCAAAATGGTGTTTTGGTCGGAGGTCACCCCCGCCAGCGCCGACTTCGCGGTGCTGTCGCTGTTGGGCCCGCGGCTGGCCGACCGGGCGGTGCTCGACGCGCTCGGCGTGGACGCGCTGCCCGCCGAGGCCGGCGCGGTGCCGATCACCGGGGGCGGGTTCGTCCGGCGGATGCCCGGCACCGGGGTCGAACTGGACCTGCTGGTGCCGCGCGGCGACGCGGCCGTCTGGCGCACCCGGTTGGCCGGGGCCGGCGTGCGGCCCGCCGGGGTGTGGGCCTACGAGGCCCACCGGGTTGCCGCGCTGCGTCCCCGGCTCGGCGTCGACACCGACGCGCGCACCATCCCGCACGAGGTCGGCTGGATCGGCGGCCCCGGCGAGGGGGCCGTGCACCTGGACAAGGGCTGCTACCGCGGGCAAGAGACGGTCGCCCGGGTGCACAACCTGGGCAAACCGCCGCGGATGCTGGTGCTGCTGCACCTCGACGGCTCGGTGGAACGGCCGTCGACCGGTGACGCGGTGCTCGCGGGCGGCCGCGCCGTGGGACGGCTGGGGACCGTCGTCGACCACGTGGATCTCGGGCCGGTGGCGCTGGGGCTGGTCAAGCGGGGGCTGCCGGCGGACACCCCCCTGGTGACCGGTCCGGAAGCCGCCGTCGCCGCGGTGCTCGACCCCGATTCGCTGCCCAGCTCAGAACACGTCGGAGCGGGACGGCTCGCCGTTGAACGGTTGCGGGGTGGTGCGAAATAATCGGCGATAAGCTCCGCCACAGCGGGCAGGGGTCGCCGACGCTTGACCGTGAGGCACGGTAAACTGATCGGCAGGACGATAACGACACCAGAGATCGGAGCCGCCTACTCGTTAGGCCGCTCCGTTATTGCGCGAGGGGGTTCCCCCATGGGCCGCGGCCGGGCTAAGGCAAAGCAGACCAAGGTTGCACGAGAACTCAAATACAGTTCCCCGCAGACCGACTTGAAGCGGCTTCAGCGCGAACTGTCGGGAACGAGCACCGACGAACCCACCGACTTCAACGACGGCGTCCCGGACGATTCCTGGGATGAAGCCGACGACTGGCGTCGCTAAACCAACCCCCCCTGTGCCGGTGCGTTTCGCATCGGCACCGCTGTAATCCAAGCCAGGTTGCCCGTCAAAACCTCGGGTGCTGCCCGACCAATTTGACCCGCGGGCCATCTTTGTCGCCCTTGCAGACGGTGCCCAGCACCCAGCAGTCCAGGTGCCGCGCCGTCAGGATGGCCTGGGCGCGGTCGCTGTCTTCGGCGGCGACGATGGCGATCATGCCGACCCCCATGTTGAACGTCTTTTCCATCTCCTCACGCGTCACCCGGCCGCGCTGGGCGATCATGGCGAACACGGGGGCGGGCGTCCAGGTGCCGCGGTCGACCTCGGCGACCAGCCCGGGCGGGATGACCCGCTGCAGGTTGCCGGCCAGCCCGCCGCCCGTGACGTGACAGAACGTGCGGACATGGGTTTCGGCGATCAGCGCCAGGCAGTCCTTGGCGTAAATGCGGGTGGGCTCGAGCAGCTCTTCGCCCAGGGTTCGCCCGAACTCCTCGACATAGCCGGCGAGGTTCATCCGGTCGATCTCGAGCAGGACGGCGCGCGCCAGCGAGTAGCCGTTGGAATGCAGGCCCGACGAGCCCATCGCGATGATGACGTCGCCGGGCTTGACGCGGTCGGCGCCCAGCACGTTGTCGGCCTCCACCACGCCGACGCCGGTGGCCGAGATGTCGTAGTGGTCCGGTTCCATCAGCCCCGGGTGCTCCGCGGTCTCGCCGCCGAGCAGCGCGCAGCCGGCGCGCGCACAGCCCTCGGCGATGCCGCCGACGATCGCGCTCAGCCGTTCCGGCACGGTGCGGCCGACGGCGATGTAGTCCTGCAAAAACAACGGCTCGGCGCCGCAGACCACCAGGTCGTCGACCACCATCGCGACCAGGTCGAGCCCGACGGTGTCATGCTTGTCCATCGCCTGCGCGACCGCCAGCTTGGTGCCGACCCCGTCGGTGGAGGCCGCCAGCACCGGCTCGCGGTAGCCGCCGCGCAGCGCGAAGAGCCCGGCGAACCCGCCCAGCCCGCCGCGCACCTCCGGCCTGCTGGCCTTGGTCGCCAATGGCTTGAACAAGGCGACGGCGCGGTCACCGGCCTCGATGTCAACGCCGGCCGACGCGTAGGTGATGCCCTGGCTGCCCGGGTCGCGTCCGGGGCTTTTTCCGGGATCCGTCATCGCGATAAAGGCTACCGGGCGGCGCTCACCGTCGGTATCGAACGTCTTTGAAGCGCTGCGGGCGGATGTCGTCAGTGCGCGACGGGCACTTCATCGGGCGTCAGATCGTCGAGGCCCGCGCCGCGCGCGGCATTGGCGAGCATGTGCTCGATGACGTTCTTGCCCAGCGCGGTTTCGCCTGGCAGCTCGATCGGATACTTGCCGTCGAAGCACGCGGTGCACAGCCGCGACGCGGGTTGCTCGGA
Source organism: Mycobacterium palustre (assembly GCF_002101785.1). GTDB lineage: Bacteria > Actinomycetota > Actinomycetes > Mycobacteriales > Mycobacteriaceae > Mycobacterium > Mycobacterium palustre. The sequence continues at coordinate 64,870 of NZ_LQPJ01000101.1, read as the reverse complement.
GGCCGCGACCAAGCCCCGCAGCGAGATGTACCCCAAGGTGTCGGCGCCGATCGCGTGCCGGACCGCCTCGAGCATTTCCTCTTTGTCCTCGACGGCGTTGGCGATCAGCTCCGCGGGCGAGGGAAAGTCGATGCCGTAGAAGCACGGCCACTTCACCGGCGGTGAGGCGATGCGCACGTGCACCTCGACGGCGCCCGCCTCCCGCAGCATCCGCAACAGCGCGCGCTGGGTGTTGCCCCGCACGATGGAGTCGTCGACGACGATGAGCCGTTTGCCGCGGATCACCTCGCGCAGCGGGTTGAGCTTGAGCCGGATGCCGAGCTGGCGGATGGTCTGCGACGGCTGGATGAAGGTGCGTCCGACGTACGCGTTTTTCATCAGACCCTGCCCGTACGGGATGCCGGACCCCTGGGCGTATCCGACGGCCGCGGGGGTGCCGGATTCGGGGACCCCGATCACCAGGTCGGCCTCGACCGGACATTCGCGAGCCAGCCGGCGGCCGATTTCCACCCGGGTGGCGTGCACGGACCGGCCCGCGATCGTGCTGTCCGGCCGCGCCAGGTAGACGTATTCGAAGACGCAGCCCTTGGGCTCGGGGTTGGCGAAACGCGTCGAGCGCACGCCGTCGGCGTCGATGGCCAGCAATTCGCCCGGCTCGATGTCGCGGACGAAGGAGGCGCCGACGATGTCGAGCGCGGCGGTCTCGGAGGCGACCACCCAGCCGCGGTCCAGCCGCCCAAGCGACAGCGGGCGCACCCCGTGCGGGTCGCGACACGCGTAGAGGGTGTTTTCGTCCATGAACGTCAGGCAGAACGCCCCGCGCACGGTCGGCAGCAGCTCCAGGGCCGCCTGCTCGAGGGTGGCGTCGGCCGCGCCGTGCGCCAGCAGCGCCCCCAGGATGTCGGAGTCCGTCGTCGCCGGGGCCGGGCACCGCGTGCCGATCAGCCCCGCTTCGCGGGCGCGGGCGGCGAGCTCGGCGGTGTTGACCAGATTTCCGTTGTGGCCCAACGCAACCCCGGTGCCGGCCGCGGTGTTGCGGAACACCGGCTGGGCGTTCTCCCACGTGGTGTCGCCGGTGGTGGAGTAGCGGCAGTGCCCGATGGCGACGTGGCCATGCATGGCGGCCAAAGTCTGCTCGTCGAAAACCTGGCTGACCAGCCCAAGGTCCTTGAAGACCAGCACCTGGGATCCGTCGGCGACGGCCATGCCCGCGGCTTCCTGCCCGCGGTGCTGCAGCGCGTACAGCCCGTAATAAGTGAGTTTGGCGACTTCCTCGCCGGGGGCCCAGACCCCGAAGACGCCGCATTCTTCACGAGGGGAGTTCAGGTCCTGGTCGGATTCCTGTGATCCAGCGACGGTCACGGTTCGGCGGCTCCCTGGCGAACGATTGGTGACGCTACGAAGTCTACGGGCACGGCGGCGCCGGCGCCGAATCCCGCGGGCGTGTTGACCCCAGAAAATATCGGTCGGCCAACCCTAAAGCTGCAGTTCAGAGTTACATTTCGCTCACATCGAACAGGGGCAACCAGTGGCCTATTTCACCTGCCCGGGAGCCCGACAGCGTCAACGCGCCGGCGGCCTGGGCCTCGTCGAGGCCAAGCAGCCCGGTGGCGAGCAACAGCCAGGTGCGCGCGTCGGTCTCCACCACGTTGGGCGGGGTGCCGCGGGTATGCCGGGGCCCGGCAATGCACTGCACCGCCGCGAACGGCGGGATCCGGACCTCGACGCTGGCGCCGGGCGCGGCGTCGGCCAGCGTGCGCGCGGTGAGCCGGACCGCGGTCGCTACGGCGTCGCGGCCGGGCGCCGGGTGCGATTCGTCGCGCAACCAGGGCGCGACGGCCGACACCGCCTCGCGGGTCCGTGCCGGATCGAGTCTGTGACGGGCGGGCATACCTTACTTTTACGCCGGGCGCCGCAGCGTCACTGCGGCGATCGCGCCGGCCTCGTTGATCGCCAGGTGCGCCAGCATCGGCGCTGCGAGGCTGCCGGATCGGTCGGCCAGCCAACCGAACAGCCAGCCCGCCACGCCGGTGGCGAGCACGGTGGCGAGCACCGGGTCGCCCGTCGCGCGCGCGTCCACGATGTGGGACAGTCCAAAAGCGCTGGCCTGCAACAGTCTTCCGCCGCGCGGGCCGAACGCGCGGGAACCGGCGGCCGCCAGCGCGGCGCGGAAGGCGGCCTCCTCGGACCACACCGTTCCGATGGGTATCCGCAGCAGCAGCCACCCCGGCACGGACGTCGGCGGTTCCCGGACGGCCATCGACGACCGCACCGCCGGCAGCGAGGTGGTCGCGGCGATCGCGCCGGCCGCCACCGCCCCGGCCGCCATCCCCGTGCGCAGGCCCGGCCATAGCCGCGGCGGCCGCAGACCCAAGGGGACGCGGGTGAGAAGCACCAGCGCCGCGCTCATGCCGGCCTGCACCGTGACCCGCCAGGCACCGGGCAACCGCGGGCCGACCACGCTCCAGCCGACCAGGGCGGCCGCCATTGACAAGGCCAACGACGAAGCGCGCCGCCGGGCTATCCGAAGAATCGCGGCAGCACCGCCTCGGACGTCTCGCGCAATTCCGCCAGCGGCACCGTGAACAGCCCCTGGACCTCCACCGCGTCGGAGGCCTGATCGACGACGCCGATGCGGATCGCGGGCAACCCCCGCGCCTCGCACATCGAACGGAAGCGGCTCTCCTCGGTGCGGGGCACCGCCACCAGCGCTCGGCCCGCCGACTCGGAAAACAGCATCACGAACGGATCGGCACCCTCGGGAAGCACGATGCGGCAACCGGTTTCGCCCGCGAGCGCCGATTCCACCACCGCCTGGGCGAGGCCGCCTTCGGACAGGTCGTGCGCCGCGGACACCAGCCCGTCGCGCGACGCCGCGGCCAGCACCTCGGCCAGCAGCTTCTCGCGCGCCAGGTCCACGGCGGGCGGCAGCCCGCCCAGGTGGTCGGCGGTCACCTGCGCCCACACCGACCCGTCGAATTCGTCGCGCGTATCGCCCAGCAACAGCAGCGTTTCGCCCGGCTCGGTGCCCAGGGCGGTGGGGATGCGCCGGCCCACGTCCTCGATGACGCCGAGCACGCCGACCACCGGGGTGGGCATGATCGCCTCTGAGCCGGTCTGGTTGTAGAAGCTCACGTTGCCGCCGGTGACCGGAATCCCAAGCGCCGCACAGCCATCCGCCAGGCCGCGCACCGCCTGCGAAAATTGCCACATCACGCCCGGGTCTTCGGGAGAACCGAAGTTGAGGCAGTTGGTCACCGCGACCGGGGTCGCGCCGGTGACCGCGACATTGCGGTAGGCCTCGGCGAGCGCGAGCTGGGCACCGGTGTAGGGATCCAGCAGCGTGTAGCGCCCCGAGGCGTCGGTGGAAATCGCGATGCCGCGGCCGGTGGACTCGTCGACGCGCAGCACGCCGCCGTCGGCGTGTTCGGCCAGCACCGTGTTGCCGCGCACGTAGCGGTCGTATTGCTCGGTGATGAACGCGCGGCTGCACAGGTGCGGGCTGCCCAGCAGCGCAAGCAAAGTCGCGCGCAGCTCGTCGCCCGTGGCCGGCCGCGGCAGGCTCGTCGACCGGTCGGCGTTCAAGGCGTCCTGAAAGTCGGGCCGGGCGACCGGCCGCTGGTAGACGGGGCCATCGTGGGCCACCGTGCGCGGCGGCACGTCGACGACCGTCTCACCGCGCCAGGTGATCTGCAGCCGGTCGCCGTCGGTGACCTCGCCGATGACGGTGGCCAGCACCTCCCATTTGCGGCACACCGCCATGAAGGCGTCGACGTTTTCGGGGGCGACCACCGCGCACATGCGCTCCTGCGACTCGCTGCAGAGCACCTCGGCCGGGGTCATCTCTTTGGTCCGCAACGGGACGGCGTCGAGCTGCACCGCCATCCCTCCGTCTCCGGACGACGCCAATTCGGATGTGGCGCAAGCCAATCCGGCGCCGCCGAGGTCCTGGATGCCGATCACCAGGCCACCCGCGTAGAGCTCGAGGCAGCACTCGATGAGGACCTTTTCCATGAAGGGGTCGCCGACCTGGACCGAGGGCAGCTTCTTGCGGGAACCGGTGGAATCGAAGGTGTCCGACGCCAGCACCGACACCCCGCCGATCCCGTCGAGCCCGGTGCGGGCGCCGAACAGGATGATCTTGTTGCCGGTGCCGGAGGCGAACGCCAAATGCAGGTCCTCCTTGCGCAATACGCCGACGCACAGGGCATTTACCAACGGGTTTCCGGCGTAGCAGGCATCGAACACCGTCTCGCCGCCGATGTTGGGCAGCCCAAGCGAATTGCCGTAGCCGCCGATGCCGCGGACGACGCCGTCGACCACGCGGCGGGTGTCCGGGGCGTCGGCGGCGCCGAACCGAAGCTGATCCATCACCGCGACCGGCCGGGCGCCCATGGCCATGATGTCGCGGACGATGCCGCCGACGCCGGTGGCCGCACCCTGGTAGGGCTCGACGTAGGACGGGTGGTTGTGTGACTCCACCTTGAAGGTGACCGCCCAACCGTCGCCGATGTCGACGACGCCGGCGTTCTCGCCGATCCCGGCCAGCATGCCGGCGCGCATGTCGTCGGTGGTGGTTTCGCCGAAGTAGCGCAGGTGCACCTTGGACGACTTGTACGAACAGTGCTCACTCCACATCACCGAGTACATCGCCAGCTCGGTATCGGTGGGCCTGCGGCCCAGGATCTCGCGGATCCGCTGGTACTCGTCGTCCTTGAGGCCGAGTTCCTGAAACGGCTGCGGTTGGTCGGGGGTGGCCGCGGCGTGGTCGACGGTGTCGATTACCTGGGTGCGCGCGGTTGTCACGGGAACAGTCTAGAGAGCTACTCCCCGCGGAGCAGGTCCGCGCTCTCGGCGTCGGCGGGGTAGAACAGTTCGACGGCCAATTCGGAGAGGGTCACGTCGAGCGGGGTCCCGAACGTCGTCAGCGTCGTGAACATCGACAGCCGTCGGCCACCGCCGACGTCGAGGACGAACGGGATGAGCAGCGACGCGCCGTCCGGTGCCGCGCCGCGCGCCGTGGCCGCCGCCGCGACCCCCGGGTAGCCCCGCACCTCCTCCTCGAGCGCCACCAATCCCGGGTCACCGGTGAGCGCGGTCGTGCGCCGCAGCTGGTGCAGCAGGTAGCCCGCCCAGTCCGCGAAATTGAGCGTCCGCCCGGCGAGGCCGTCGGGGTGGAGGCACAACCGGTAGACGTTGACCGGCGGGCCGAGCAGCTCGTCGGGTAGCCCGGTGGTCAGCGCGGAGGCTGCGCGGTTGGTGCCCACGACGTTCCAGCACCGGTCGATCACGATGCCCGGGTACGGGTCGTGCGCATCGAGGAGTCGTTGCACGGCATCGCGGGCCGGTGACAGCGCGGCGTCCTCGAGCGGGCGCGATTGGTACCGCGGCGCAAAGCCGGCGGCGAGCAGCAACGTGTTGCGTTCGCGCAGCGGAATTTCGAGTCCCTCGGCAAGGGCGAGCACCATCTCCGGGCTGGGGCGGGAGCGTCCCGTCTCGATGAAGCTCAGATGCCGCGCCGACACGCCGACGCTCAGCGACAGATCGAGCTGACTCACCCGTCGCCGGGTCCGCCACTCGCGCAACAAGGCACCCACCGCAGCGTGGCTCACCAGGCAACGGTAACCACGCCCGCTTACCGATGGCGATGACCTCGGAGGTAATTGTGCGGCCGCAGGGCTCGGGGACACGCTGGCTGCGACGCGCTCGATCGAAGCGCCCGACCCAAGGAGGAACGATGACCGACGTCCAATCCGCCCCGAAGTTCAGCGCCAAGGCGTTCGCGGACTTTTGGGCCGCGCCGACGATATCAGGCGGCTTCGACATCCTGTCCGACGACATCGTCGGCTACTGGCCGGGCGACCCCGAGCCGGTCCGGGGGATCGAGCCATACACGGCCAAGATCGCCGAAATTCTCCACGCCGCACCGGATTTGACGCTTGACGTCGTCGACAGCGCCACCGTGCCCGGCGCGGCCGCGGGCGAGGAGCTGGTGTTTTTACACTACGTTGGACGCGGCACGGGACCGAACGGGCCGTTCCGGATCCGCGGGCTCGACCGGGTTCGCACCCGCGACGGGATCGTCGTGGAGAACGTGATCCGTTACGACCCGCTTTTCCTCGCCGAGGGCTGAGGCGCGAGCTACTGTCCCACCACGCAGAAGACGTTGCCCTCGGGGTCGGCCAGCACCACCCAGCGGAAGTTGTCGCCGAAGCTGTGCCGGCCGACCTCGCTGGCCCCGGCAGCCGTCAGCCGCCCCACCTCGCCATCGACATCGGCGGCACTGAAATCGAGGTGCACGCGGTTCTTTCCGGGGGTCGGATCGGGCACCTTCTGGAATCCGAGCTTGGGTCCCGCGGCCAACGTCACCGCGGTGAATTCGTCGGCGAGCAACTCCTGCGTCGTCCCGCCGAACTGCTCGGCCCACCACCCGGCCAGCGCCGCCGGGTCGCTGCAGTCGAACGTGACCATTTCCACGTTTAGCGTCATGGCCGGATCGTAGGTCAGCGGGGCGACAGAAACGCTTGCAGCGCCGCCGAATAGGCGGATACGTCGTGGGCGCCCATCAGCTCGCGCGCGGAGTGCATGGCAAGCTGCGGGGCGCCGACGTCGACGGTGGGAATGCCGGTGCGCGCGGAGACCAGTGGGCCGATCGTCGAGCCGCACGGCAGGTCGGCGCGGTGCTCGTAGCGCTGCAACCCGACGCGGGCCTGGCGGCAGGCGAGCTCGAACGCCGCGGCGGTGCGCCCGTCGGTGGCGTAGCGCAGATTCGGGTGCACCTTGAGGACCGGCCCGGCGTTGACGTCGATCGGGTGGCCGGGCTCGTGCCGCTCGGGGTAGTTGGGGTGGGTGGCGTGGGCCATGTCGGCCGAGGCCAGCAGCGACGCGGGCAACCGGCGCAAAAAGTCTTGCCGGTCGCCGCCGGCCGCCAGCACGATCCGCTCCAGCACGGTGCTCAGGAGGTCCGACTGGGCGCCGTGGTCGGACGACGACCCGACCTCCTCGTGATCGAAAAGCGCCAGCACGGGCAGAAAGCCGCGCGGTTCGGCGGAGAGCAAGGCCTCGAGGCCCGCGTAGCAGCTGGCCTGATTGTCCAGCCGCGGGGCACTCAGCAGGCTGGCGTCGGCGCCGACCAGCGTCGACGGCGTCAGGTCGTGCGTCATCAGGTCGGCGGCCAGCACGTCGCCCGGCGCCACCCCGGCGCGCTCGGCGACATGGTCGACAAGGTGACCCGGTCGGTCGGCGACGCCCCAGACCGCGTTGAGGTGTCGCTGGGGGTCCAGCGTCAGCGACTTGCGGTCGTCGGCCAGGTGGATGGCCAACTGCGGCACCCGCAGGATCGGGTCGTCGATGCGGACGAGCCGGTGCGCGATGCCGGCGCCGTCCCGCACCGACAGCCGCCCGCTGATGCCGAGATCGCGGTCCAGCCACGAGTTGAGCCAGGCTCCCCCGTACGGCTCCAACGCGACCACCCGCCAACCGGCGACCGACCGGTCCGGGTGTTGCTTGACCCTCAGGTTGGGGCTGTCGGTGTGCGCGCCGACGATGCGGAACGGCGCCTGCGGCCCGTCGGAGCTCCAGGCGACCAGGGAGCCGGCGCGCACGACGAAGTAGCGGCCCGGCGCCTCGGGCCAGCGCTCGGCCTCGCCGAGTTCGGTGAAACCGGCGGCGCCCAGCCGCGCGGCCACCGTGGCGCAGACGTGAAACGGCGACGGCGACGCGTCGATGAATTCGCAGAGGCCTGCGGCGCTAGCCGACATGTCCAACATCATGGCTTCCGGCGCTCGCCGTCGCCACGCTAGGTCCGATTGCGCGGCTCCTTGCTCGCGCCGCTTCCGGCGCTCGCCGTCGCCACGCTAGGGTCGGCAGGTGCCCGCGGTTCAACCCCAACCCATCCGGGAGCCGTTGACGCCCGCCGCGATCTTCCTCGTCGTCACCATCGACGAGGGCGGCGAGGCGACCGTGCACGATGCGCTGCCCGACATATCGGGACTGGTCCGCTCGATCGGATTCCGCGAGCCACCGAAACGGTTGTCGGCGATCGCCTCGATCGGCTCGCAGGCCTGGGACCGATTATTTTCCGGACCGCGTCCCGCCGAGCTGCATCCGTTCATCGAGCTGCACGGCCCCCGGCACACCGCCCCCGCCACACCGGGTGACCTGTTGTTCCACATCCGGGCCGAAAGCCTCGACGTGTGTTTCGAATTGGCCGACCGGATCCTGCGGTCGATGGAGGGCGCGGTCAGCGTCGTCGACGAGGTGCACGGGTTTCGCTACTTCGACAACCGCGATCTGCTGGGCTTTGTCGACGGCACCGAAAACCCCGACGGGCCATTGGCCGTGAGCGCCACCACGATTGGCGACGAGGACCCCAATTTCGCGGGCTCGTGCTATGTCCACGCCCAGAAGTACGTGCACGACATGTCGTCCTGGAACTCGCTGTCGGTCGCCGAGCAAGAGCTGGTGATCGGGCGCACCAAGCTGGAAAACCTCGAACTCGACGACGACGTCAAGCCGGACAACTCGCACATCGCGCTCAACGTGATCACCGACGACGATGGGACCGAACTCAAGATCGTGCGGCACAACATGCCTTTCGGTGAGCTCGGCAAGGGCGAGTACGGAACGTATTTCATCGGATACTCGCGCACGCCGCGGGTCACCGAGCGGATGCTGGAGAACATGTTCCTCGGCGATCCGCCCGGCAACACCGACCGCATCCTCGAGTTCTCCACGGCGGTCACCGGCGGGCTGTTCTTCTCGCCCACCGTCGATTTTCTCGATGACCCACCGCCACTTCCCGGAGGCGCGCAACCCGCGCGGCCAGCCACCCCCGCTTCTGACGACGGCTCACTGGCGATCGGCAGCCTGAAAGGAATTGCACGATGAACAACCTCTACCGCGACCTAGCACCGGTCACCGAAGCCGCCTGGAGCGAAATCGAATTGGAGGCGACCCGCACGTTCAAGCGCCATATCGCCGGGCGCCGGGTGGTCGACGTCAGCGAGCCGGGCGGACCGGCAACCGCGGCGATCAGCACCGGTCGGCTGCAGGACGTCGAGGCGCCGACCGACGGCGTGGTGGCGCACCTGCGGGAGAGCAAACCCCTTGTGCGACTGCGTGTTCCGTTCACCCTGTCGCGTACCGAAATCGACAACGTCGAGCGCGGCGCCAACGACTCCGACTGGGACCCGATCAAAACCGCGGCCAAGAAGCTGGCGTTCGTCGAGGACCGCACCATCTTCGAGGGCTACGCCGCTGCGTCGATCGAGGGCATCCGCACCTGCAGCTCCAACCCCGCGCTGACGTTGCCGGAGGACCCGCGCGACATGCCCGACGCCATCTCGCACGCGCTGACCGGGCTGCGGCTGGCCGGTGTGGACGGGCCGTACTCGGTGCTGCTGGCCGCCGACGTCTACACCAAGGTCAGCGAGACCACCGAACACGGATATCCCATCCGCGAGCACCTGAACCGGTTGGTCGACGGTGACATCATCTGGGCTCCGGCCATCGACGGCGCCTTCGTGCTCACCACCCGCGGCGGCGACTTCGACCTGCAGCTGGGCACCGACGTCGCCATCGGCTACCTCAGCCACGACGCCGACACCGTGCAGCTGTATCTGCAGGAGACGCTGACGTTTTTGTGCTACACCGCCGAGGCGTCGGTCTGCCTGGCCCCGTAGGAATACAGGGGTTGGGCGCGCGGTCGCAGTGCAACTCGCCGCGCTCGGCGCCGAGGTTGTGGTGCACGGCCGCAGCGCGGAACGGGGCGCCGAGACGGTGCAGGAGATCCAAAACGCAAGAGGGCGAGCACGTTTCGTGGCGGCCGACCTTTCCGACGCTGACGACGTCCGGCGGCTGGCCGCCGCGGCGGGTCCAGTCGACATCCTGATCAACAACGCCGGTGTCTACAAGTTCGGCGCGACCACAGACACCGACGACGCGTTGTTCGACGAACACGTCAACATCAACCTGCGGGCGCCCTACATCTTGGTGCCGCAGCTGGTTCCGGGCATGGCCGAGCGAGGCAACGGCGCCGTCGTGAACATCAGCACGGTAGCCGCCGGCGTGCCAGCGCGGGCGGGCGGGATATACGGGGCCAGCAAGGCTGGGCGCCGTTGTGCGGGCGACCGGCGAGCAACTGGCACTGGGCGCGTAGCGGTCAAAGGTCGAGGACGACGTCGCTGCACGGGGCGGCCGAGCAGATGAGCACCTCGCCATCCCCGGGCGGCTCCAGCGGCGGTTGGACGTAACTCGTCGCCCCGGCGACGATGCCGGTGACGCAGACGTGGCAGACGCCGCTTCGGCACGAGAACCGGGTCGGCACGTCGCACGCCTCGGCGAGCTCGAGGATGCTTCCGTAATCGGTCGACCAGTTGACCGTCAACCCGCTGCGCGAGAAGGTGATCGACGGTCCGGTGCCCGGTATCCCGGCGGGCGGGTGTGGCGGCTTGCGTGGAGCCTGGCCGACGACGCCGGGGTTGATCGGCGGCAAGGCGCCGAACAATTCGCTGTGAATGCTAGAGGGGTCGAGCCCCGCGGCCGTGAGGGCACCTTGCATGTCGCTCATGAATTGTGTTGGCCCGCAAAGGTATGCCACCGCGTCCACGGGTATGCCCAACGCTGCGATCTTCGACCGATCCAGGCGGCCTTGCGTTTCGGTGTAGAAGGTGAGCTGCTGCGCGTGGGGCAGCGCCGCGAGCAATGCCGTGACTTCGGCTGCGAAGGCTTGCGTTTCGCGGTTGCGGGTGGTGTGCAGCCACCAGATTTCGCGATCGCTGTGCACCCCCGAAAGCTTATGCAACATCGCCAGGACCGGCGTGATGCCGATGCCCCCCGAGATCAGCACCACCGGGCCGTCACCGTCGGCGAGGACGAACTCGCCGCGCGGGGCCGCGACCTCGACGACGGATCCCACCGCGATGTGGGCATGCAACCAGCGGCTCACCATGCCGTGATCTTCGCGTTTGACGCTGATGCGGTAATACCCGCCGGCAGGCTCGCCCGACAGGGAGTAGCTGCGCAGCGGCGCCGGATCACCGGCACCGGGGACGCGCAGCGTCAAGTATTGGCCAGGAAGCGCCGGCGGCAGCACGCCGTGGTCGTCGGCTTCCAGACGAATTGACAGCACCTGCGGGCTCTCGTGGCGTATCTCGGTGACCCGCAGGGGACGGAATCCGCGCCAGCCGCGCTCCTGTCCGACCGGCGGTTCGGGTGCGGCCAGCATGTCGCGAAACGACTGCTGCCAGCCGGGGCTCAGCGCCGGCACGTCGACGACGGTGCGGAGCTGCTCGAGATTGCGGTTGGGCAGATACAACAGGGCGTCGACGTCGGCGACACTGAGCTGGTGCCTGCCGCGGCGGGTCCGCACGATGTCGTCGCCGGCCCGGACGTGACCCTCGGTGATGACACGGAAGTAGAAGCCCGGACGGTGCTCGGAGACAAGCAGATTGGGCATCCGCGGCTCGTTGAGGCGCATGCCGACCCGAAAGCAGGTCACGCGGGGCTGGGTCACCTCGAACTCGGCTTCGCCGATCCGATAGCGGTCGCCGACACAGACCTCGTCGTCGGCGAGCCCGGCGATCGTGAAGTTTTCGCCGAAGTGGCCGGGCGCCAGGTCGTCGCGACCCAGATACGTCTTCCAGAAATCGTACGACTCCGTCTGGTAGACCATGACGGCGCGTTGCTCGCCCCCATGGCCGGCGAGGTCGCCCTGGCCGTCACCGTCGAGGTTGAGGCGACGCGCCATCACGGACCCGTCGACCGGGGTCTTCCATATGCCCGTGTAGACGGTCTTGCCCCGCCACTGCACGCTCTTGGGCAGGCCCACGTTTATCGAGACGAGCTTGGCCACTGTGCCTCCGCCCGCAGCGTCGTAAAAATGGGTTAGCCAGCCCAGACTAGGACTGGCGAATACGGCGGTCAACTCCTGCGGGGACGGTCTTGCGACTGACGCATTTCGGCGCATACTGGGATGCACATCCCAGAACCAGGGGGCATACCATGCCGGCCGTTCATCATCGCTACACCACCGTCGATGGCCATCGGCTGTTCTTCCGCGAAGCGGGCCGCACCGACGCGCCCGCGCTGGTGCTGCTGCACGGGTTTCCCACCAGCTCTTACATGTTCCGGAACCTGGTGCCGAACCTGGCCGACCTCTATCACGTGATCGCGCCGGACCACTTGGGCTTCGGCCTCTCCGACGCGCCGCCCGTCGAGAAGTTCGACTACACATTCGACGCGCTTACCGACCTGACCGCCGCACTGCTGCGCACGCTCGAAATCGACCGGTACGCCATCTACGTACACGACTATGGCGCTCCGATCGGCTGGCGGCTGGCGCTGCGCGACCCGTCGGCAATAACCGCGATCATCACCCAAAACGGCAACGGCTACGACGCGGGCTTCGTCGAGAGCTTTTGGAAGGTCGTGTGGGCGTATCAAACTCGGCAGACACCCGACACCGAGGCCGCGGTACGTCAATTCCTCACGCTGGACGCCACACGATGGCAATACCTCACCGGGGTCGCCGACCAGACGCTGGTCGCCCCCGAGTGCTGGCATCACGACTACGCGCTGATATCGCGTCCGGGCAACGACGAGGTGCAGCTGAAGCTGTTCCGGGACTACGCCAGCAACGCGCCGCTATACCCGAGCCTGCACGAATACTTTCGCGCCACCCGGGTGCCGCTCCTGGCGGTGTGGGGTCGCGGTGACGAGATCTTCGGGCCGGCCGGGGCCGAAGCGTTCGCCGGTGACCTACCCGCAGCCGAGGTCCATCTGCTTGACGGCGGTCACTTCCTGCTCGAGTCCGCTCTGGACGATGTCACCGAGCTCATCCGCAACTTTCTCGCCGGGGCCCACTCACTCGCCTGATTCGATGCCGCTGGTAAGCGCTGGCGAGTGGGCCGGATATCCCAGAAATCGGAATGCCCCGGGGTTAATCTGACGCGATGGCCCAGCTTTCGGCGCAAGATCAAAAACGGTTGACCCCCAAGGGGCGTGCCACCCGTGAGCGGATCGTCCAGTCGGCGGCGCAGCTGATCGTCACCGATGGCCTAGCGGCGTTCAGCATGGACAACGTTCGCAGAACCGCGTCGGTAAGCGGCTCGCAGCTTGCCCATTATTTCGCCGACAAGGGCGCGTTGGTCCGCGCGGTCATCGCGCGTCAGATCGGCGTGGTGCTCGAGTTTCACCGCCAACCGAGGCTTGGCGGGCTGGCGTCGTTTGACGACTTCGAGCGCTGGATCGACCTCAACATGCGCTATCTCAGGCGCGTTGGATATTTCGGGACCCCGACCTATCACGCCCTCGCCGCTCAGCTGGCCAAGACCGACGAGGCGACGCGCGACGCGCTCGCGGCGGGCTACCGCGACTGGGTCGACCTTCTGCAGCAGGCGATCCAGCGAATGAAGGACGCCGGGATTGTGGTCGCGGATGCCAACCCACGGCAGCTGGCTCTGGCCATTGTCGGCGCTCACCAGGGAGGCGGCACACTGGCCTTCACCTACCGGGCGGAATGGCCGCACGCAGACGCGGTCCGTTTCGCGGTCAACTACCTGCGCATCTTCGCCACCGATCCGGCCGAACGCGCTCCGCGTCCACCGCGCCGCCCGCGCGGCCGGGCGCGGCGGTGAAAGCCCGCTGACTCACCTGCCCGAGGCGGCAACGTGTCCGAACAGCGCTCATCGCGGTTTACCCACAAGGGACTGGCGACTCGTGGGCGCATCGTCGACGTCGCCGCCCGGCTCATGTTCGAGCTCGGCATCGCCAACACCAGCATCGGGCGGGTGCGCCGCGCCGCCGGAGTGGGCGGATCGCAGATGTCCCACTACTTCCGTGACAAGCGCGACCTGACCCGCCGCGTCGTCGCCGCGCGCCGCCACGATCTACGGACCTTCCACACTCAACCGGGGCTGGGTGCGCTCGACAGCTTCGAGGCGCTTCAGGCGTGGGCGGACGCCTGCGTGTCCGACGTCGACGCCGTATACCGCGTCGGCGGCTGCGTCTACGGTTCCTTGGCCGGCGAGCTGATCGAGGCCGACGACGAGATACACGCCGATCTCTCCGCCGGCTACGACGAGTGGATCGAGTTGTTTCGGGCCGGGCTCACGGCGATGCGTCGACGCGGCGACCTGCGCGCGGAGGCCGACCCGCGGCACCTGGCGGTGTCGCTGATCACCGCGCATCAGGGCGGCGCAATGATCACCTACGCCACCAACGACCCCGAACCGCTGCGGGTCGCCGTCAACGCTGCCGTCGAATACGTGCGCTCCTTTGCATCCGGGGCGGCCCTGGACACGAGCGGATGCATTGGCCCATAATATTGGGTTAGTTGGCCCAATCGGTGTGCTCGGCTCCTGTCGCCCTCCGCGCTTTGCAGATCGATATCCCAAGGCCTACAGACGATTTGGGAGGGGCCGCACGTGTCCGCCGCCAGTCCACCCCAGCTGCCCAGCGGGCCCGCCGTGGTGCGCGAACAACCCGCCGGGGACACCATGCGCGCCATCGTCCTGAACGGCTTCGGCGGCCTCGACCTGAAGCCCGGGCAGACGTTGGTGCTGCGCGGCGCGACGTCATCGCTGGGCCAGGCTGCGCTCAAAATGGCCGCCGCCGCCGGCGCGCGCGTCGTCGCGACCACGCGCAGCCGTGAGCGCGTGGCCATGCTCGAGAAGCTGGGGGCGTCGCGGGTGGAGCTGGAGAGGCGCGACCTGGCCACCCACATCGCCGGGGCCAAAACGATCGATGCAGTCCTGGACCTGATCGGCAACAGCACGATCCTGGACTCGCTCGACATGCTGCGCCGCGGCGGGACGGCCTGCCTGGCGGGGTGGCTCGGAGGACTCGACCCCATCGGCGATTTCAACCCGCTGCTCCGCATGGCCAGCGGCGTGAACTGGAACTTCTTCGGCAGCTTTGTGTTTGGGACGCCCGGCTTCCCCCTGTCCGACGTACCCCTACAAGACGTCGCGCGGCAGGTCGCCGAGGGCAAACTGCAAGCAAAGCCATCTCGCGTCTTCTCGTTCGACCAGATTCATGATGCGCACCGAGGATGGAGGCGGGCGAAGCCGGCGGCAAGATGGTCGTCGTGATCGACTGACATCCACTCAAAAGCTTTGTGTACGAACAAATCCGCTAAAGGGGAGGACACCGAGATGGGGCTAGCCTGGCAACAAGGCCCACTGGCGACCGGATCGGTGGGGCACTTCCTCACAGAGCAGCCGCTGCCGCCGCGACTGCTGTACGCCGAGCCGCTGCGACGGCGCATGCGGGTGTGCTTCGCGGACCGATGGATCGCCGACAGCGAGGACGTGATCCTGCTTCACGAGCCGGGCCGCTATCCCGTCGCCTACTTCCCCCGCGACGACATCGAAGAAGGAATCCTGACGCCAGAAGGGCGGGTCACCCAGCACCCTGACCTCGGCGACACCGCGTGGTTCGCCGCCAAAGTCGCGGGGCGAGAAGCGAACCACAGCGCCTGGCAGCACACCGCCCTGCCACCCCACGCTGCCGCGCTGGAGGGCCGATTGGCGTTCGCTTGGCGCGCCATGGACGCCTTCTACGAAGAGAACGAGCGCATCGTCGGGCACGCAGCCGACGCCTACCACCGCATCGACATCCGCTCTACCTCACGACATCTGGTGGTTCGGGACGGTGAGCGCGTGATCGCCGATACCAAGCACCCATTGGCGCTCTACGAATCGGGATTTGCGCCCCGTTGGTATGTGCCCCGCGAGAACATCGATGCATCCGCGCTCAAACTCGTTGAGCTACAGACCTTTTGCCCATACAAGGGGATTTGCTCGTATTACGATGTCGGCAGCCACAAGCGCGCCGCGTGGTCCTACCTCAACGCCTGGCCCGAGGTGGGCCGGGTAACCAATCTGGTGTCCTTCGAACCGGACAAGATCGACGTATACCTCGACGGCACGAAGCTATACCTCGAGCCCGGCCAGACCGTGATCCCGCACGGCGTCGACCGAGGGCTCGACACCGACGAGGTGCTCCGGAAAACACCCCTGGGAGCGATCCGATGAAGACGCTGTTGGAGGTCGTGATCCTTCCCGTCACAGATCCCGACTCGTCTCTGCGCTTCTACCGCGACCAGGTCGGCTTCAACCTCGACGTCGACTACGCACCGACGCCCGAATTCCGCGTCATCCAGCTGACTCCCGGGGGTTCGGCGACTTCGATTCAGTTCGGCGTCGGCCTGACCGAAGCGCCCCCGGGATCGGTGCGGGGCCTGTACCTGGTTGTTCCCGACATCGGGCGCTACCGCGCTGAGCTGATCGAACGGGGGGTGGCCGTCGGCGACATCCGCCACAAGGACGCCGAAGGGGGCTGGCGCGGTGGATTTTTGCCGGGCCCCGATCCCGGCCGCGGCGATTACGCCAGTTTCGCGGACCTACGCGACCCCGACGGCAACTCCAACCACGGCGGCCGTCGCCGCGCTCTGGTGGCCGGTCGCCGGGATGGCGCTGATCTGCCTGTGCCTGATCGTGTACCTGCGCCCTGACGTGCCCACGCTGAAGAAGGTCGAGCGATAACCATGCCGACGGCCGCGCCACCCGTAGTCGTTTTCGACGTCAACGAAACGCTGCTCGACATCGATTCCCTGGCACCGCTTTTCGGCGAGTGGTTCGGTGACGAGCGGGTGCTTCGCGAGTGGTTCGCCCAGCTCGTCATGTACTCGATGACGGCCACCCTGGCGGAAAGCTATGTGAATTTCTCGGCCCTGGCCCAGGGTGTGCTGCGCATGTTGGGTGACATCCATCACGTGGGCATCGGCGACGAAGACCTGCGCCGCCTCAAGGCGGCCTTCCTGACGATGCCGCCGCACCCCGACGCGCCCGAAGGGCTAGCCGCACTGCGCGACAACGGCTTTCGCCTCGTCACCCTGACCAATTCGCCGCCCAACCCCGACGGAGCGACGGCGCTGGAAAGCGCGGGATTGGCCGGGCTTTTCGAGCATCGATTGAGCGTCGATGCCTGCCGCGCGTTTAAGCCGGCCCCGGCGGTGTATCGCTACGCGTGCCAGACGCTCGGGGTAGCTCCCGCCGACTGCATGATGGTGGCAGCGCACGTCTGGGACACCGTCGGCGCCCAAAACGTCGGCTTCAGCGGTGCGCTGGTCACTCGGCCGGGCAATCCGCCGCTGCCCGTCGACGGACTCCCGCAACCCGACCTCGTCGTGAGTGACCTCCGCCAGCTGGCCGAGCGCCTCATCGAGCTAAGGGGATGAGTTCGAGGACAACGCCAGATGTCGCCCTGTCAGGCCGACTCTCGCATGGACAATGAGGGCCGCGGCCGCAAGGATCGTCAACGGTGACAGCAGAAGAAGGCGAATACGACGTCGCGGTGCTCGGCGCCGGGCCGGTCGGACAAAACGCCGCCGAGCGCACCCGGGCGGCTGGGCTGAGCGTCGCGGTGGTCGAGCGCGAACTCGTCGGCGGCGAATGCTCCTACTGGGCGTGCGTACCACGTCCGACGGCGAGAGGCAGGCGTTGGGCGCGCGTCACGCGGTCGTCGTCTGCACCGGAAGCCGGCCCATGCTCCCCGACCTGCCCGGCGTCGCGGAGGCCCGACCGGCTCGACGTCGACGACACGTGCCGGGTGCGGGCCGTCGACGTGGAAATCGGCGACGTCGTCATGGGAGTTAAGCTCTACGCCGACGGGTACACGGGCCGGGCGCGCATGGTGGTCGACGTCGACCGGGGCCACCTGCTCGGCCTGACCCTGGTCGGCCCCGGCGTCACCGAGGTGCTGCACTCGGCGACCATCGCCGTCGCCGGCCAGGTGCCGATCGATCGGCTGTGGCACGCCGTACCGTGCTTTTCGCGATCAGCGAGGTGTGGCTGCGACTGCTGGAGGCCTACCGGGATTCGTCCCCGCGGGGCGATTGACGACAGGAGAACCCATGGCGACATCAGAGGGATTTCACCCCGACTTCGACCGCGCCGCGACCGAAGTCGGGCGCAACCGCGTGCACCACGTCAAGGCGTCCGACATCAGCTCCGACACCGCGCAATCGGAGGGGTTGCGGCGTTTCGCCGCGCTGAGCGGCTCGTCGGTCGGGGCGGAGAAGCTGTGGATGGGAGAGACACACGCGGCGCCGGGAGCCGCCTCGTCGAACCATCACCACGGCGAATCGGAAACCGCGATCTATGTCCGAAGCGGCAACCCGGAGTTCGTCTTTCACGACGGCACCCAAGAGGTGCGCATCTCCACCGCGCCGGGCGATTACGTTTTCATCCCCCCGTATCTGCCGCACCGGGAGGAAAATCCCGATCCCAGCACGCCGGCCGAGGTGGTCATCGCGCGCAGCACCCAGGAGGCCATCGTGGTGAACCTGCCGGCGCTGTATCCGCTCTAAAGGCGTTCAGTAGACGGCGATTTCGACGAGATTGCCGTCGATGTCACGACAGTAGTGAGACGTCATCGCTCCCAAGGCGCCGGTCTTGGTCACCGGACCGGAGAGGATCTCCACCCCGCAGTGGGCCAGGTGGGCGCGCACGTCGTCGGGGCTGCTGCGGGTGACGAAGCACAGGTCCGCCGAACCGGCCGCCTCCACCGAACCGGTGACCCACTCCGGATCGCCGGCCAGCGCCCCGACCGGTCGCAGGTTGAGCTTTTGATCCCCGAAGCGCAGCGCAATCCTGTTCGTGGGCCCGAACGTGTCGCGCCGCATGCCCAAAACCCGCTCGTACCACGACGCGGTGGCCTCGACGTCGTTGCAATTCAGGACGACGTGATCGATCCGTTCCACCGCGAATCGCACCCTCATCCCTCCTGGCTGTTCTGCAGCTGCGTCGTCAGCGCGGTCGCCAGGTCGTCGGCGGCCCGCGAGTCGAGCGGCTGGTGGCCGAAAATCATTCGGTACCAGAGTAATCCGAACGCCTGGTCGACTGCCGCTTGGGTGGGCCGGAGTCCGTGGAGCTGGCCGCGGGCCCGCGCCCGGTCGAGGATGTGGGCCAACTCGTGGCGCCGGGCGGCGGTGAACGCCGCCAGCCGTTCCATGGTGGCGCCGTCGGCCAGGGCCTCGCGCAGCACGCCCAGGAGCAGGCGGCGGTTTTCGGGGGCGGCGGCGAACGTGGAGCGCAAAAACTGCCGCAGGTCGGTGTGCAGATCGCCGCTGTCGGGGGTCGGCGCGACCCGCCGCGCGCGGTCGATCATCGCGTCGAGCAGCACCTCGCTTTTCGTCGGCCACCAGCGGTAGATCGTCTGCTTGCCGACGCCCGCCCGTTCGGCGATGGCGCCCACCGTGATGGGCGGGGAGTCGGCGGCGGCGAGCAGCTCGGCGGCCGCGTCCAGGATCGCCCGGCGCGCCGCGTCGTTGCGCCGGCTTCCGGTGTGGGGCCTGCGCTGGGTCGCCGTCACAACCTGAAGGTTAGCGTCCCCATTGACGAGACCGCTAGTCTCGACAATGCTGGTGGGCATGACCGCGCACCCGTCCACCCGCAAGCGTCGCCGCGTCGGCTTCTTCCACCGCCATATCGCCAACCCGGTGACCCGCCGGCTGCCCACGCAAGTGTTGCTCGAGACGACCGGCCGGGTCAGCGGGCGGCCGCGACGCACCCCGATCGGCGGGCGCCTCGACGGCGACGTGTTCTGGCTGGTGTCCGACCACGGCGAGGCTTCCGACTACGTTCGAAACATCAAGGCCGACAATATGGTTCGGCTTCGCATCCGCGGCCGCTGGCGCACCGGGACCGCGTTGCTGTTGCCTGACGACGACCCACGGGCCCGGTTGGCCAAACTGCCGCGCCTCAACAGCGCGATGGTGCGCGCGCTGGGCACCGACTTGCTGACGATCCGGATCGACCTGGATCGAAAGTGAGGCGCCGCTCGCTCAGCTGATTCTCACCGATTTCTTGGCTCGCGACGCGCTCGGCTCCAAGCATCCGCAAAGCCGCCGGCCGCACCATCGACCTCATGACGAGTGAGTCGCTTTGCGCCGACCTGATCGAACGCTACCTGCGCACGCGCGGCAGCCGCTATTTCCGCGGCCAGCACGACGGCGAATTCTTCTACGTCGCCAACACCCGTCCGCGCCGGCTGCACGTCCACCTCGAGGCCTGCCCCGCGCACGGCGACGTGCTGATCGTTCGCGTGATGCCGTCCTGCTTCTTTCCCGCCACCGACCGGCCGTGGCTGACGCACTTCGCCGACATCTGGAACTCACAGAACCGCGAGGTCGTCGCGATCGTGCACAACTCGACCGATCCGCAGCGCATCGGCATGATCGCGCGCCGGTCGCACTGGATAAGGGACGGCGTGTCTTTCGAGGATTTCGCGTCGTTCGTCGACGGCGCCATCGCCGACGCAATCGAACTCTTCGCTCAGTTGGCTCCGGTCGTCGAGTTGCCCTCGGCGCCACAGCCGTTGCTGCGCGACGCCGGCTGACACGTCAGCCGGGCCGGGGCTCGCTCTGACGAGGACTGTTTCCGGCATCACCCCCGGGTTGCTCTCCCCCGCGGCAACCGCTGAGGTTTGAGGCGGACGTCACAGCGGCTAGCAGCACCACATGCGCGACGACGACCGGCAAAGCACCGAAAACCGGCCCGACTCAACATCCTGCCGCTGCCGGCCAAGGTCGTCACCGAGGTGCTCGAGCCAATCGACATCACCGACCAGTTCGGCGCCGACGCCGACGTCGCCGAGGTCGATGCCCACGTGCGCGCGGTGATGCAGGCCGTCTGGAGTTATGTCGACCAGCTCGGCATCGCACGAGCCGACCGGCGCGCTCACCGCCGCCTTCACCGAATACATTGCGCGGCAGTGGTTTCCGCTCAGACGGCCAGCACCGCGTCCAGCGCCGAGTAGAACAGGCCCAGCCCGTCGTCGGACGGGCCCGTCAGCGCCTCGATGGCATGCTCGGGGTGCGGCATCAACCCCACGACGCGGCCGTCGGCCGAGCTGATGCCGGCGATGTCGCGCAGCGAGCCGTTGGGGTTGTCGTGATAGCGGAACACCACCCGGCCCTCGCCCTCCAGCTCGTCGAGCACGTTGTCAGGAGCGACGTAGCGCCCCTCGCCGGACTTCAGCGGCACCAGCAGGTCGGCGTCGGGCTCGAAGCGCGACGTCCAGGCGGTCGAGTTCGACGTCACCCGCAGCCACACGTCGCGGCAGACGAAATGCAACCCCGCGTTGCGGGTCAGCGCGCCGGGCAGCAGGCCGGCCTCGCAGAGCACCTGAAAACCGTTGCAAATCCCCAACACCGGCATGCCCCGCCCCGCGGCCGCGACCACCTCCGCCATCACCGGGGCGAACCGCGCGATGGCGCCGGCGCGCAGGTAATCACCGTAGGAGAAGCCGCCGGGAACCACCACGGCGTCGACCGCCTTGAGGTCGGCGTCGGCGTGCCACAGGGCGACCGCCTCGGCGCCGATGCGCCGCGCCGCGCGGGCCGCATCGACGTCGTCGAGCGTGCCCGGAAAGGTGATGACGCCGATCCGTGCGGTCACTGCGCCTCCCGGCTGATCGTCCAGTCCTCGATCACGGTGTTCGCCAACAACGACTCCGCGATCTCGGCCAGCGTGGCGTCGTCGACGGTGTCGTCGACCTCCAACTCAAAACGCTTGCCCTGGCGCACATCCGAGATCCCCGGGTGCCCCAGGCGGCCCAGCGCGCCGACAATCGCCTGGCCCTGCGGGTCCAAAATCTCCGCTTTAGGCATCACGTGCACGACCACCCGGCTCACCGGCGCTCCTCCTGAAGGGTTTGGGCTCGCCACCCAACTCTACCGGCGGCGCGCCGGTCACGGGCACGAGGCGATATAGGCGTCGCACAGCGGGGCGGCCAGGGCGTTGAGCACCGGGTCGTCCGTCAGCACCGGCCAGGGCACCTGCGGCGGCCCCGATTCCCACAGGGTGAGCTCGCTGATCGTGCTGCTCGCCGGGTGCGCGACCAGGTAGGTGTGCACGACGACGGGCCCGCTGATCACCGCGGCCATCCGGACCGGTTCGTCGGTGGTGATCGACGGCGACTCCTCCGGCGCGCCGCGCTGGCAGGCGCGCAGCGCTGCGACGGCGTTGGCGAACACCGACGTCGCCATGGCGCCGCCGCGGGCCGTGTCGCCGCGCCAATGCAGGATCAATGCCTGCAGCTGCCACTGCCCGTCCGGGTGGGTGACCGTCGCCCGGGCCGCGACCGCCGAATTCCGGGCGTCCTGCGCCGGCGCGGACCCGCACACGTCCTCGAACCGAAAACGGGGGCTTTCCGCCCCCGTTGTCTGCACCGCCACGCCCGCCAGGGCGGGCCAGTTGTACGCCGAGTCCAGCGGCACCGCACGCGGCCGAATCCACGCCGTGTTCGGGATCTGGTCGCACACCGCCGGGCAGGTTTCCGGCTCCGCGTGGGCCGGCACCGTGACGACGAGAGCGACCGCGAGGCCGCTTACAACCAGAATCGTCGCCAGATTCACCCGCATCGGCATCACCTCCGTCGGGGCACAATCGTAGACATGCAACTGACGCATTTCGGCCATTCGTGCCTACTGGCGGAGTTCGACAACACCCGTCTGCTGTTCGATCCCGGCACCTTTGCGCACGGCTTCGAGGGGATCACCGGCCTGACGGCCATCGTAATCACCCACCAGCATCCCGACCACGTCGACGTCGGGCGGTTGCCGGCGCTGCTCGAAGGCAACCCCGGCGCGGCGCTGTACGCCGATTCGCAGACCGCCGAGCAATTGGGTGAACCGTGCCGGGCGGTGCACGTCGGCGACTCGCTGCAAATCGGTGAGGTGACCGTTCGGGCCGTCGGCGGCCGGCACGCGGTGATCCACCCGGAAATCCCTGTGATAGAGAACATTTCGTATCTCGTCGGCGACGGTGGGCACGCCGCCAGGCTGATGCACCCCGGCGACGCGCTGTTCGTGCCCGACGAGCCGGTGGACGTGCTGGCCGCGCCGGCGGCCGCCCCGTGGATGAAGATCGCCGAGGCCGTCGATTACCTGCGCGCCGTGGCGCCGGCCCGCGCGGTTCCCATCCACCAGGGCATCGTCGCCCCGGACGCCAGGGGCATCTACTACGGCCGGCTCAGCGAGATGACCAGCACCGACTTCCAGGTCTTACCGGAGGAAACCGGGGTCACCTTCTAGCGCGAGCAATCGGAGCTAGGTGATGTCGTCCGCGGCGCCGCGGCCCGCGGCACGCCCGGAGAAGATGCAGCCGCCGAGGAAGGTGCCCTCCAGCGCCCGGTAGCCGTGCACGCCGCCGCCGCCGAACCCGGCCGCCTCGCCGGCGGCGTACAGCCCGGTGAGCGGGGTGCCGTCGCCGGTGAGCACGCGGCCGGCCAGGTCGGTCTCGATGCCGCCCAACGTCTTTCGGGTCAGAATGTGCAGCTTGACCGCTATCAGCGGGCCGGCCTTCGGGTCGGTCAGCCGGTGCGGCGCCACCACCCGGCCCAGCCGGTCCCCCAGATAGTTGCGGGCCGCCCGGATCGCGGTGATCTGGCCGTCCTTGCTGAACCTGTTGGCCACCTCGCGATCGCGGGCGGTGACCTCGGCCTCCACCGTGGCGTAGTCCAGCGGCTCGACGTCGGGCAGCTTGTTCATCGCGGTCACCAACTCGCGCAACGAATCCGCGCTGACGAAGTCCACGCCCCGGTCGACGAACGCCTGCACCGGTCCCGGTGGGCCGGAGCGGGCCCGGGAGCGGATCAGCTCCCGAACGCTCTGCCCGGTCAGGTCGGGATTCTGCTCCTGACCGGAAAGCGCGAACTCCTTCTCAATGATCTTGGCGTTCAACACAAACCAGGTGTAGTCGAACCCGGACTTGGTGATGTACTCCAGCGTGCCCAACGTGTCGAATCCGGGATACAACGGCACCGGCAACCGCTTGCCGGACGCGTCCAGCCACAGCGACGACGGCCCGGGAATGATCCGGATGCCGTGCAGCGGCCAGACCGGGTCGTAGTTCGTGATGCCCTCGGTGTAGTGCCACATCCGGTCGGGGTTGATCACCCGCGCGCCGGCCTGCTGCGAAATCGCGATCATGCGGCCGTCGACGTGGGCGGGCACCCCGCTGAGCAGCTGTTCGGGGACGCGGCCCATCCGCTGCGGCCAATTCTTTCGCACCAGGTCGTGGTTGCCGCCGATGCCGCCGCTGGCCACGATCACCGCCGAGGCCCGGAACTCGAACTGACCCACCGCCTTTCGTGACGACGCGACACCGCGCGGCGCGGCCGACGGCTCGAGCACGGTGCCCCGAACGCCGGTCACCGCGTCGCGCTCGACTATCAACTCGTCGACCTGATGGCGGTGCGCGAAGCGCACGGTCGAGCGGTCGCGCAGCCGGCGGGCGAAGATCTCGACCAACGCGGGCCCGGTGCCCCAGGTGATGTGGAAGCGAGGCACCGAGTTGCCGTGCCCCTGGGCGTCGTAGCCGCCGCGCTCGGCCCAACCGACGAGCGGGAAGAGCTTCAGCCCGCGGTCACGCAGCCAGCTCCGCTTCTCACCCGCCGCGAAATCGACGTAGGCATGGGCCCATTGGCGCGGCCAGTAGTCTTCCGGCCGGTCGAAGGCCGCGGTGCCGAGCCAGTCCTGCAGCGCCAGCTCGTGGCTGTCGCGGATGCCCAGGCGGCGCTGTTCCGGGCTGTCGACGAAGAACAGCCCGCCGAACGACCAAAATGCCTGCCCGCCCAGGTTGGCGCTGTTCTCCTGGTCGAGGATGAGCACCCGCAGGCCGCGTTCCACCAGCTCGCAGGCGGCCACCAGGCCCGACAGCCCGGCACCGACGATGATCACGTCGGCGGGAAACGCCGCGGCCGAAGAATCGCTCATGTCGGAACAGGGTAGTGCCCCGCCCCGAGGCCCCCTCGGACGCTGGGGGTCAGGCGGCGTCGAGCGCGGCCCTGTCGGGCCGCCAGTGGTACAGCGTCGGCGCGCAGCCGTGCATCGCCGCGAGGTCGACGGCGTCCAGCATCGCCTGCAGCGGGCCCGGTTTGCGCAACTGGCGAGCGGCCACCGCGACGCGCACGACGCCACCTCGGCGCGCGATCCGCTCGGCCGACAGCACGACCATGCGGCACCACCACGGCTCGGTCAAAAAGCCTTCCCCGATGCCGAGCACCCGGGCGCGAACGGTCTGGTGACGGACCAGGTCGGTCACCCCGTGCAGGTCGGCCAGCAGCCGAAAGCCATTCTGCGGCAACGCCTTTACAACCCCCGGTGACACCACCCAACCCGGCGCCGCAAACAGCCGGGTGCGCAGCCCGAGGTGTTCGAGCACGCGGTCGGCGGCCATCAGCCGCAGGTTCGCCTCGTGGGCGCGCAGGATGGCGAATTCGCCGCGGCGCTTCTTGGTGGCGGGGTCGTCGTAACCGTGCAACACGATGGCGTCGCCGCCGGCGCGCCGGGCGGTCAGCCACTCGACGGTGTGCGGGTCGCGGTCGAGCCGGTAGTCGCCGGACAGGCGCGGGGCCACCAGCAACGACACGGGCACCTTACGGGCATCCATTTGTGCGCAGAACGCCTCGACGTCGGCAAGGGTGCGCTCACCGATCCCGGAGACCGAGACGATCAATTTTCCAGACACACCCGCAGTGTGACGATTCCAGGTGTCGGGACGGTGAAGGACACGCAGACGGCAGGCGTATATCGGCCCCGGTCAGGCGTGCGAAACGGCACATCGGGCGACTCGATCGCCACCGCGGCCACGGCCGCGACACCGGGCTGGCCAGCAAACCGACCGCCGTCGGCGCCGGCGAACGATTCGATATGCTAAGCAACGCTATGGAGAAGGCCCGTTCAGCAGCGGCCGACACCCCGCCGGCCATCGCCCCCACCGCGCAGCCGGAAGCGCGCGTGTATCCGGAAAAGCTGGACGCCGCCCTCCTGCGGGTCTCCGGCGTGTGCCTGCTGGCCACCGTGATGGCGATCCTGGACATCACCGTCGTCGCCGTCGCGCAACGCACGTTCATCGCCCAATTCGGCTCCACCCAGGCCGTCGTCGGGTGGACCATGACCGGCTACACGCTGGCGTTGGCGGCCGTCATCCCGCTGACGGGCTGGGCCGCCGACCGTTTCGGCACCAAACGGCTGTTCATGGGATCGGTGGCGGCCTTCGCGCTGGGCTCGCTGCTGTGCGCGGTGGCGTCGAGCATCGTTCAGCTGGTCGCGTTTCGGGTAGTGCAGGGCATCGGCGGCGGGATGTTGATGCCGCTGGGGTTCATGATCATGACCCGCGAGGCGGGTCCCGGGCGCCTCGGCCGCCTGATGTCGATCCTCAGCATTCCGATGCTGCTCGCGCCGATCGGCGGGCCGATCCTCGGCGGCTGGCTGATCGACACGTCCAGTTGGAGATGGATCTTTTTGATCAACCTGCCGATCGGGGTCGTGACGCTGGTTCTGGCGGCGATCGTGTATCCGAAAGATCACCCCGCGCGGTCGGAGACCTTCGACGTCGTGGGTGGGCTGCTGCTGTCGCCCGGGCTGGCGACGTTCCTGTTCGCGGTGTCGTCCGTCCCCCGCTGCGGGACGGTGGCCGATCGTCGCGTTTTGATACCGGCGGTCGTCGGGCTGGCGTTGATCGCCGCGTTCGTCGTGCACGCAGGGCGCCGCGCCGATCACCCCCTCATCGATCTGCGGCTTTTCCAGAACAAGGTGATCACCCACGCCAACGTGACGATGGTGCTGTTCGCCACCGCATTCTTCGGCGCGGGCCTGCTGCTCCCCAGCTACTTCCAGCAGGTGTTGCACCAGACGCCGATGCAGGCCGGCGTGCACATGATCCCGCAGGGACTCGGCGCGATGCTGACCATGCGGCTGACGGGACCGCTGGTGGACCGGCAAGGACCGGGCAAGATCGTCCTGGTCGGCATCGCGCTGATCATTGCGGGCCTGGGCGCCTTTGCATTCGGTGTGGCCACGCACGCCCACTACCTGCCCACGCTCTCGGTGGCCTTGGCCATCATGGGCCTGGGCATGGGCTGCACCATGATGCCGCTGTCCGTGGCGTCGGTGCAGGCGCTGGCGCCGCATCAAATCGCGCGCGGCACAACGCTGATGAGCGTCAGCCATCAAGTGGGCGGTTCCATGGGAACCGCCCTGATGTCGATGATCCTGACCAACCAGTTCAACCGGAGCGAAAACATCGTCGCGGCAAACAAACTCGCGGCACTTCAACAGCGGGCGGCCGCCACCGGGGTGCCGGTCGACCCGTCCGCGATACCCCCGCAGGCAATCGCCCCCGGCTTCTCCGACGGCCTATTGCACGACCTTTCCCACGCCTACACAACGGTGTTCGTCGCCGCGGTCGTGCTGGTAACGTTCACCGTCGTCCCGGCGCTGTTTTTGCCGAAGAAGCCGGCGAGCCAAACCGCCGGCGTCGATTAGCCGTCGAACAGCATCGTCGCGATCCGCATCACGGTGTCCATCGGGTCGGCCCGCCGGACCCGATCGTTGACCGCGTCGTTGAGCCACAGCATCGAAAACCCGTGCACCAGTGACCATGCCGCCAGCTGAGCCGCGGCCGGGTCGGCCCGCGCGTTGGCGTCCCGCAACGTCGCGACGCCGCGGGAAAGTTCCGCCCCGGCGGCGGCCTCCGCGGCGGCGAGCTCGGCGTCCGCGGCGTCGAGCAGCGACCTGTCGAACATCACCCGGTAGTGGCCGGGATGCTCGAGGGCGAACCGGACGTAGGCCAGCGCGGCGTCGGTGAAGTTTCCGCGGGCCCCGGCCAGCGCGTCGGCCAGCAACCGGAATCCCTGCGTGGCCAACGCGGTAAACAGCCCCCGCCGATCGGTGAAGTGGTGCGCGGGCGCGGCGTGTGACACCCCCGCGCCGCGGGCCAACTCGCGCAACGACACCCCGTCCGCGCCGCGCTCGGCCACCAGTCGCGCGGCCTCGGTGAGGATCACCGCGCGCAGGTCGCCGTGGTGGTAGCTGGGCCGGTTCACAGCCGCCAGCATACCGGCGCATCTTGACAGTGCCTAGATCGTGGCCTACGTTCGGATGCGCGCACAACTTGTCACTGTCTAGATTGGAATTGGAAATGGCTCCCCTGATCGCGCTGGTCGTGGCGACCCTCGCCGCTCGCAGCATCGGCTGGATCGGCGTTGTTTACGTGAACAGCTGGCCCGCGGCGCTGGCCGTCGGGTTGGCGGCGATGTTCGTGCTGACCGGGTTTTCGCACTTCGCCCCGCCGCTGCGGCGGGACCTCATCGCGATCGTGCCGCCGCGACTGCCCGCGCCCGGCGTCCTGGTCAGCGTCACCGGCCTGCTCGAGCTGCTGGGGGCGGCGGGCCTGTTGGTCCCGACGACCCGGGCGGCGGCGGCCATCTGCCTGGGGGTGCTGATGGTGGCGATGTTTCCGGCCAACGTTTATGCCGCCCGGATGCCCGATCCGCCCAAGTCGATGACGACACGGCTACCCCTGCGGACGGCCATCCAGATCGTGTTCCTGGCCGCGGCCGTAGCGGTCGCGGTCGGCGGCAGCTAGCAGCCACGCATACTGGAAAGCCGTTTCCTTCCACGACTTGTAGCGGCCGCTGACGCCACCATGCCCGGCGTTCATTTGGGTTTTCAGCAGGATTTCGGTGCCGTCGGTGTCGGCATGCCGCAACGCCGCCACCCATTTGGCCGGCTCCACGTAGTAGACCCGGGTGTCGTTGAGCGAGGTCATCGCCAGGATGGCCGGATATCGTTTGTCGCTGACGTTCTCATAGGGCGAATACGACTTCATGTACCAGTAGACCTCGCTGTCGCTCAACGGGTTTCCCCATTCGTCCCATTCGGTGACGGTCAGCGGCAGGGAGGGGTCGAGGATGGTGGTCAGGGGGTCGACGAAGGGCACCTGCGCGAGGATGCCGGCGAACAGCTCCGGCGCCAGGTTGGCCACCGCACCGACCAGCAGGCCGCCCGCGCTTCCGCCGAGCGCCACCAGCTGCCGCGGAGTGGTCAGGCCGGAGTCCACCAAATGCCGTGCCACCGCGACGAAATCGGTGAAGGTGTTCTTCTTCTGCAGCAGTTTGCCGTGCTCGTACCACAGTCGGCCCATTTCGCCGCCGCCGCGGACGTGGGCGATCACGAATGCCATCCCGCGGTCCAGCAATGACAGCCGCGCGATGGAAAAGCTTGGGTCGGTGCAGATCTCGTAGGCGCCGTAGCCATACAGCAGTGCGGGAGCGGGGAACTCGATGTCGGCGCGGTGGACGATCGAGACCGGCACACGGGTGCCGTCGTCCGCCAGCGCCCAGTCGCGGCGTTCGACGTAGTCGCTGGGGCGGTACCCGCCGAGGACGGGCTGCTCGCGCAGCAAGGTCCGCTCACCGGTGCGAAAGTCGATGTCATAGATCTGCGCCGGGGTGACCAGCGAACCCGCCCTGATGCGCAGCTTCGGCGATTCCCAGTTCGGGTTGCCGGCCAATCCGGCCCACATCAGCTCGGAATCGAACGAGATTTCGTCGGGCTCACCGTAGCCGCCATCGGAATCGATGGGCCACAACTGGATTCGGGGCAGCGCCGCCCGGCGGTAGGTGACCACCAGATGCCCGGCGAAGGCGTCGACGCCGTCGAGCCGGACGTCGTCACGGTGGGCGATCAGGGTGCGTTGCCGCGTCGGGTCGCTGACCGGCGCCTCGCTGAGGGTGAAGTTCACCGCACCGTCGTTGTGCAGGATCAGGAATCGGTCCTGCCCGTCGACCACCGCGTGCTCGACGGAGTACTCGACGCCTTCGCGTCGTGGCAGCACGACGGTGAACTGCGCCTGCGGATCGGCCGACTCGGCGTAGCGGATCTCGGTGGTGATCGACGAGCCCGCGGCGATGATCACGTACTTCTCGCTGCGGGTCAGCCCCGCTCCCAGCCAAAACCGTTCGTCGGGTTCGTGATACACCAGCTCCGCCGGCGCCGGCGAGCCGAGCCGATAACGCCACACCTTGTCGGGGCGGTGGGCCGGGTCCAGGGTCAGGTAGTAGACCGTGCGATTGTCGGCCGCCCAGGTCACACCCGCGGCGATGTCGGCGATCTCGTCGTCGAGCAGCTCACCCGTCCGTAAGTCCTTGAACCGCAACGTGTAGCGTTCGTCGCCGACGGTGTCGACGGAGTAGGCCAGCAGGTTACCGTCCAAGCTGACCGTCGCGGCGCCCAGCGCGAAGAATTCGTGACCCTCGGCCTCGGCGTTCGAGTCGAGCAACACCTGCTCGCCCGGGATCTCGGTGTTCTCGTCCAAAAGCGGCGGGTCCCAGTCGTCGGGATCGGTTATCGGGCAACGGCATTGGACGCGATACTGCTTCCCTTCGAACGTGCGCGCGTAGTACCACCAGTCGCCTTGGCGCGTCGGCACCGACAGGTCCGTTTCCTTGGTGCGCGATTTGATCTCGTCGAAGATCTTCTGCCGCAACGGTTCCAGATGGGCCGTCATCCGGTCGGCGTAGTCGTTCTCGGCCTCGAGGTAGGCGATGACGTCGGGGTCGGCCTTGTCCCGCAGCCATTCGTACGGGTCGACGAAGACGTCGCCGTGGTGCTCGCGCCGGCTGTCGACGCGCTTGGCGGTGGGCGGTCCGAGTGTCTCGGTCATGCGCCCGGGCCGATCCAGTCGTCGAAGCTCAGACCGGAAATGCGTTCGTAGGCATTGATATAGCGGTCGCGGGTGGCCTCGATGATGTCGCCGGGCAGCGGCGGCGGGGGCTGCGAGCCGTGCCGGTCCCAGCCGGACTCAGGGCTCGTCAGCCAGTTGCGGACGAACTGCTTGTCGAAACTGGTCTGGACCTCGCCGGGCCGGTAACCGTCCGCGGGCCAGTACCGCGACGAATCCGGGGTGAAGATCTCGTCGGCCAGCAGCAGGTTGCCGTCGCGGTCGGTGCCGAATTCGAACTTTGTGTCCGCGATGATGATTCCCCTCTTCAATGCGTGATCGGCGGCCTGGACGTAGATCTGCAGGGTACGGTCGCGCAGCTGGTTGGCCCGCACCGCGCCCACCATCTCGATCACCCGGGCGAACGGGATGTTCTCGTCGTGGTCGCCGAGCGCGGCCTTGGTCGCTGGGGTGAACAGCGGGGTGGTGAACCTGCTGGCCTCGACCAGGCCGGGCGGCAGCGGGATGCCGCAGACCTTGCCGGTGGCCTGGTAATCGAGCAGCCCCGAGCCGGTCAGGTAACCGCGCGCCACGCATTCCACGGGGACCATCTCGAGGCGGCGCACCACCAGCGCGCGGCCCAGCACCTCGTCGGGGATGCGCGGGTCGTCCGGGGGCCCCGCCAGGTGATTGGGCGCCTCGACCAGGCCGAAGAAAAACACGCTCATCGCGGTCAGGATCCGGCCCTTGTCCGGGATGGTGCTGTTTAGCACATAGTCGTACGCCGAGATCCGGTCGGTCGCGACCAGCAGCAGGTGCTCGTCGTCGACGCGGTAGATCTCCCGGACCTTGCCGCTCGCCAGATGCTGGTAGTCGGACAGTGCAGGGCGCATCGGGCCAGCCTATCGGGCGCCGTAAAACTTACGCGGCGCCGGGAGCTGTGCTGGTATTGCGCTATGACGTCGCCGACTTCGCGAATTCTGCCCTACGCCACGACACCAGGACGGCTGGCCGTCCAGCTCTTCAGCGATTTCGCCATCGTGGTATGGACGGCGATCTGGCTGCTGGTCGGCACGGCCGTGTACGACGCCATCTCGGCCATCGCCGACGCGGGCCGGCAGGTCGAAAACGGAGCGAACGGAATCGCCGGCAATCTGGCGTCGGCAGGCCGTGGCGCGCAACATATTCCGGTGGTCGGCGATGCGGTCAGCAAGCCACTCACATCGGCCAGCGTGGCAGCCCTCGACATCGCGGGGGCGGGCCACAGCCTCGACACCACGGCCAGCTGGCTCGCGGTGCTGCTGGCGCTGAGCGTGGTCGCAGTCCCGCTTTTGATCGTCGACCTGCCCTGGCTTTTCCTGCGGCTGCGGTTTTTCCGGCGCAAGTGGGCCGTCACGGGCCTGGCTGCGACCGCGGCCGGCGAGCAGCTGCTGGCGTTGCGCGCGTTGACCAACCGGCCGCCGCGCAGGCTGGCGGCGATCAGCGCGGATCCGGTCGGCGCATGGCGCCGCGAGGACGCCGTCACCATCCGGGCGCTGGCCGCGCTGGAGCTACGGTCGGCCGGCGTCGCCATGCGGGCGGGCTGACGCCGCCGCGCGCGACAACCGTTGCAGCCCGGCGACGACGACGATCAGCCACGCGGCGAACGCGTCCCAGAAGAACACGAGCGAGACGGTGATCAGCCAGCCGTGACCGATCTCGACGGCCATGGCGTAGCTGGCGGCCGCGTACATGCCCAGGGGGAACACCAACGCCCACCACACGCCGGCGAACCGCAGCAGATCGGGCCCCTGCCGGATCCGGTGCAGGCCGAAGTAGATCAGCGGCGGGATCCAAAGGGTGGCCGCCACCCAGGTCACGACGGTCACCCCGAGCACCGGCCCGCCCACCGCGGCCGGGGCCGCGGCGTGGATGCTGTCGCCGGCCAACGTCGCAATCGCCAGGCCTCCCATCAAGATCCAGCTATCGGGTTCGAAGCCGTCGAGGTCCTGGCGTTCGGTGACGGCGCGCCACAGGATCAACCACGTCATCAGGGCGTAGATGCACACGGCGGCGACCCAGACCGGCACGGCGACCCAGAGCCACCGGTGCTGGTGCCGCGCGACCGTCGCCGCCACGATCGCCAGCCCGGAGGTGCCCACGCTGGCCAGCTCCCACGCCCCGTGCGCGCGGTCCCGCAGCGCCGCCCAGGGGTGGGCGGCCATGTTGCGCGCGGTGAGCACGATCAACACCAGCCACGCCGCGAACGCCACCGCGCCGAGTACGTTCAGCGTGATGCGTTGGGACGCCAGGCGGCTGTCGAGCACCGCGCAGGCGGCCACGAACGTGAACAGCCGCAGCGTCACGTCGGGATCGCGCAGATCCCACGACGCGACCGCCCGGGTGACGAGCGTGAGGGCCACCAGGCCCAGCAGCCCGGCGGTGGCCAGAACGCCAAATGTGTCGCTGAGGGCGCGGTAATGGTGATCGCGCGCGACGATCGACAGGACGCCGGTGGCCATCACCGCGGCGAACGCGTCGGGTGACGGCTCGGCGTCGGCGAGCCGGATCCTCACTGGTCCTCGAGCAGCTCCACGACGAGGTGCCGGATGCCGGTATGCCGGTTGCTGCGGGTCCATTCGGGCGGCTGGACCACCCGCACGGCCGCGAAGCGGGTCAGCAGTTCCTCGAACAGCACCCGCAACTCCAGCCGGGCCAGGTTGGCGCCCAGGCAATAGTGCACGCCCTGACCAAAGCCCAAGTGGGGGTTGGGCTTTCGGGTGATGTCGAATTCGTCGGCGCGGTCGAACACGGTCTCGTCGCGGTTGGCCGAGCCCTCCCAGATCTGGACCTTCTGCCCGGCCCGCACCGGCCGGCCGCCGAGGGTGACGTCGCGGGTGGCGGTGCGCCGCTTCGACGGCGACGGCGACGTCCAGCGCACCATCTCCTCCACGGCGGTGGGCAGGATGTCGAAGTCGGCTCGCAGCGTTTGTAATTGCTCGGGGTGCTCGGCGAGCGCCAGCAGGCCGCTGGCGACGGCGTTGCGGGTCGTCTCGGCGCCGGCGCTGAACAACAGGCTGAAGAACAGGTACAGCTCGAGGTCGGACAGCGCGGGCGCGTCGGCGTCGTCGACGGTGGCGTTGGCGACGACCGACAGCATGTCGTCGGTGGGGTTGGCGCGCTTCGAGGCGATCAGCTCCTGGCCGTAGGCGTACATCCGCGACCCGGCCTCTTCCACCGAAAGCTGCGACAGCGACGCTCTGCGCGAACCGCCGAAGTCGAACTGCGGCTCGATGGCCTCGAACAGCCAATGCCGTTCGGACTCCGGCACTCCCAGCAGGATGCAGATCATCTGCATGGGCAGCTCGGCGGCGATGTCGACCAGAAAGTCGAACGGTTCGCCCGGCGCCACCGCGTCCAGCAGCCGGCGCGCCCGGGCCCGCAGGTCGTCCTCGACGCGGCGGATCATCCGCGGCGTCAGCCCGGAGCTGACGAGCCGGCGGACCTGCGAATGCCGCGGGTCGTCCATCATGTTGAGCACCTGGCCCGCGATCGCCAGATCCTGCAGCAGGGTGCCGCCGAACGCTCGCTCGCCGCCGGTCACCGACGAGAACGTCGCCGGATCCTTCAGCACCGCAAGCGTTTCCGCGTAGGTGGCCACCGACCAGAAACCCTCGCCGTCGGGGGTGTTGTCCGTCGGATCGTGCCAGTACACCGGCGCCTCGCGCCGATGGACGGCGAACAGGTCGTGCGGAAAACCGTTGGCGAAGTTGTCCAGATCGGTGAAGTCGATGCGCGCCAGCGCGCCGGCGAGCGTCACAGGATTGCCCCCGGCGTGTACTTGGCCGCGTCCGGATAGCGGCTCACCAACGCGTCCACCGCCGCGGCCACCTCATCCACCTGGTCGGCGGCGGCGCCGGTGAACGCATTCTTATCGGCCAGCGCGGCGTCCAGGGCCGCGCGGTCCAGCGGCAGCCGCTCGTCGGCGGCCAACCGGTCCAGCAGGTCGGGCTCGGCGCCGCGCTCCCGCATGGCCAGCGCGGTGGCCACCGCGTGCTCGCGGATCACGTGGTGGGCGGCCTCGCGGCCCATGCCGGCGCGCACCGCGGCGATGAGCACCTTGGTGGTGGCCAGAAACGGCAGGTAGCGGTCCAGTTCGCGGGCGATCACCGCCGGGTAGGCGCCGAACTCGTCGAGCACCGTCAGGAACGTCTCGATCTGCCCGTCGATGGCAAAGAAGCTGTCGGGCAACGCGACTCGGCGCACCACCGAGCAGAACACGTCGCCCTCGTTCCACTGCGCACCGGCCAACTCGGCCGCCATCGACGCGTAGCCGCGCAACACCACCTGCAGCCCGTTGACCCGTTCGCAGCTGCGGGTGTTCATCTTGTGCGGCATCGCCGACGACCCGACCTGCCCCTCGACGAAACCCTCGGTGACCAGCTCGTGGCCGGCCATCAGCCGGATGGTGTGGGCCATCGACGACGGTCCGGCGCCGAGTTGCACCAGCGCCGAGATCACGTCGTGGTCCAGCGAGCGCGGGTAGACCTGCCCGACGCTCGTCAAAACCGTTGCGAAGCCCAAGAACTCGGAAACACGCCGCTCAAGCTCGGCAAGCTTGACCGCGTCCCCGTCCAGCAGGTCGAGCATGTCCTGCGCGGTGCCCATCGGGCCCTTGATGCCGCGCAGCGGATAGCGGTCGATCAGCTCGCGCAGCCTGGTCAGCGCGAGCATCGTCTCCTGCGCCGCGGAGGCGAACCGCTTGCCCAACGTGGTGGCCTGCGCGGCCACGTTGTGGCTGCGCCCGGCCATCACCAGATCGCGATAGGCCACCGCCCGCTCGGCCAGGCGCGCCACCACCGCGACGGCGTGGGAGAACACCACTTCCAGCGACCGCCGGATCTGCAGCTGCTCCACGTTCTCGGTGAGGTCGCGGCTGGTCATGCCCTTGTGCACGTGTTCGTGGCCGGCCAGCGCGTTGAACTCCTCGATGCGGGCCTTGACGTCGTGGCGCAGCACCCGTTCGCGGTCGGCGATCGAGGCCAGGTCGACGTCGTCGAGCACCCGCTCGTAGTCGGCGATCGCCTCCTGCGGAACATCCACCCCGAGCTCGGCCTGGGCCCGCAGCACCGCCAGCCACAGCCGGCGTTCCGCGACGACCTTCGCCTGCGGTGACCAGATCGCGACCATCTCCGGGCTGGCGTACCGGGCGGCCAGCACGTTGGGAATGCTCACAAACACACAGCTTACGGTTTGCCCGCCGCGGTCTCCTCATCGCCGAGCGCGCGCCCTAGCCTGTTCCGATGTACTTCGTCGGCGTCGATTTGGCCTGGGGCGGCCGCAAGCCGACCGGCGTCGCCGTGCTCGACGCCAACGGCCGCCTGGTGCGCCTCGGTGCGGTGGGCGACGACGCGGCGGTGCTGGCGGCGTTGACGCCCTACGTGCGGGGCGATTGCCTGGTCGCGTTCGACGCGCCGCTCGTGGTCACCAACCCGACGGGCCAGCGGCCGGCCGAGGCGGCGCTGAACCGCGATTTTCGCCGGTTCGAAGCCGGCGCCCACCCGGCCAACACCGCCAAACCGGAGTTCGCCGACGTCCCACGCGCGGCGCGGCTGGCCCGGGCGCTGGGCCTGGACATGGACCCGTACTCGTCGGCCCCCCGCCGGGCGATCGAGGTCTACCCGCACCCCGCGACCGTGGTGCTGTTCGCGCTGGCGCGGACGCTGAAGTACAAGGCCAAACCGGGCCGCGACGTGGCCCGCCTCAAATCAGAGCTGCTGGTGCTGATGGACGGCATCGAAAAGCTCGCGCAGGCGCCGGTGCCGTTGGACGTCGCCGTCGAGGACTGGGCGCGACTGCGCCGGCAGGTAATCGCCGCGCAGCGCAAGAGCGAGCTGCGCCGCGCCGAAGATCCCGTCGACGCCGTGGTCTGTGCCTATGTCGCGCTGTACGCGCAGCGCCGCCCCGCCGACGTCACGATCTACGGCGATTTCGCCACCGGGTACGTCGTGACGCCGTCGCTGCCGCCCGAAATGGCCCGCCCGTAACCGGTCAGATCTGGACGGGGCGCGGGTCGATGGGTGCCAGCACGTCGATGATGTCGACCACCGTCCCCATGGCCGCGGCCCGCGCGTCGCTCCCCTCGACCAGCGCCGAGACCACGGCGCCGTCGACCGCGCAGACCAGCGTGCGCACCAGCTCGATGTGGACGGACCGGCCGGATCGCTCGATGGCCTCGGCGACGGCCTCGGCGCGCTGCCGCAGGCTGCGGCGCATGGTTTCGCGCAGCGCGGGCAGGCGCGTGCAGGCGATGTGCCGCTCGTAGCGGGAGATCAGCTGCTCGACGAGCGAGGGATCGAAAAGATCCCCCACCAACAGGTCCACCAAGACCTCGGCGGTGGTCTCGGGTCCGCGACGCCGCCGGGACAGCTCGTTGACCCGGGCCCGCAGCTGCGCGATCTCGATCATCCCGATGTGCTCGACGGCGCGGGCGATCAAGTCGTCGAGGGACGAGAAGTAATAGGTGGTGGACGCCAACGGCAGGCCGGCCCGCCGGGCGACCGCCCGGTGACGCACCGCCTCGAACCCGCCTTCGGCAAGCAGCTCGGCGGCTGCGCTCACCAGCGCATACCGTCGACGTTCCCCCTTGGGAGTGACTGCTGCGGTCACGAGTAGCCATCGTGCCAGTCAAAGTGGTACTGCATTGCCATTTCGGCCAAACGGCTCGTCAAACACACATGGCATGATGGCCCGCATGCCCGACCTGAGCCGCCGCGCCCTGCTCGGTCTCGGCGCCTCCGCGGCCCTCGGCGCCGCCGGCGCCTACGCCCTCGACACCGCGCTCCAGCCGCGAACGTCGCGCGCCGCGCCCGCGCCGGTGGCCGGCACCCAGGCGCCGCTCGCGCCGGCGCCGACGACACCGCTCGAGCCGGCGCCGCCCGCGCAGGCGGCGCCCACCATGGTTACGGGATCCTTCGTCTCGGCGGCCCGCGGCGGCGTCGCGACCAACTGGGCGATCGCCCGGCCGCCCGGCCAGACCAAGGCGCTGCGTCCGGTGATCGCGCTGCACGGCAAGGGCAGCGACGCGTCCACCGTGATGGCCGGCGGGGTCGAGCAGGGGCTGGCCCAGGCCGTCGACGCCGGGCTGCCGCCCTTCGCGGTCGTCGCCGTCGACGGCGGCGGCAGCTACTGGCACAAGCGGGCGTCCGGCGAGGACTCCGGCGCGATGGTGGTCGACGAGCTGATCCCGATGCTGGGGGGCCAGGGCCTGGACACCTCGCGGCTGGCCTTCCTGGGCTGGTCGATGGGCGGCTATGGCGCGTTGCTGATCGGCGGCCGGCTCGGACCCGCGCGCACCGCCGCGATCTGCGCGGTGAGCCCGGCGCTGTGGCTGTCGTCCGGGGCGGCCGCGCCCGGTGCCTTCGACGGGCCCGACGACTTCGCCGCGAACTCGGTGTTCGGGATGCCGGCGCTGGCGTCGATCCCGATCAGGGTGGATTGCGGCGACAGCGACCCGTTCTACGCGGCGACCAAACAATTCATCGCGCAGTTGCCCAACCCGCCCGCGGGCGGCTTCTCGCCCGGCGGGCACAACGGCGAGTTTTGGAGCTCGCAGCTTCCGGCCGAGCTGACGTGGATGGCGCCGCTGCTGACGGCCTGACGCCCGCGCGAGCGTGACGCCACGGCCAGAGAAGCACGCCGACAACCGCCGCAGCGTTACGCTCGCGGACGTGAGCGCACCTTTCGGTTGGGACTTCCCCTACGCCTGGCGGCGCAAGCCGCTGCTGGCCGCCAACGCGGTGTGCACGTCGCAGCCGCTCGCCGCGCAGGCGGGCCTGCGGATGCTGGCCGAGGGGGGCAACGCGGTGGACGCGGCGATCGCCACCGCCATCACGCTCACCGTCGTCGAACCGGTGTCCAACGGCATCGGCTCCGACGCCTTTGCCATCGTGTGGGATGGCGCGCGGCTGCACGGGCTCAACGCCTCCGGCCGCGCGCCGGCGGGGTGGACACCGGAGTACTTCGGCGGCAAGGCCGTTCCCGCGCTCGGCTGGAACTCGGTGACGGTGCCCGGGGCGGTCTCGGCGTGGGCCGAGCTGCACGCCAAGTTCGGGAAGTTGCCGTTCGCCACGCTGTTCGAACCCGCAATCACCTACGGCCGCAAGGGCTTTCTGGTTTCACCGACCGTCGCGGAGCAATGGGCGGCGCAGGTGCCGCTGTTTCGAAACCAGCCCGGTTTCGCCGAGGCGTTCCTGCCCGCCGGTCGGGCGCCCAAGCCCGGTGAGCTGTTTCGCTTTCCCGATCACGCGGCCACGCTGGAGCAGATCGCGGCAACCCGCGGCGAGGCGTTCTACCGCGGCGAACTGGCCGCCAAACTCGAGGCGCACGCGCTGGCCAACGGCGGCGTCATGCGGGCGAGCGACCTCGCCGCGCACCGCGCCGACTGGGTGGACACGATCGACGCCGACTACCGCGGGTATACGGTGCACGAGATACCGCCCAACGGCCAGGGCATCGTGGCGCTCATCGCCCTGGGAATCCTCGAGCACTTCGACATGTCTTCGCTGCCCGCCGATTCGGCCGATAGCGTGCACCTGCAGATCGAGGCGGTGAAGCTGGCGTTCGCCGACGCGCAGGCCTATGTAGCCGACATCGATCACATGGCGCTAACTCCGAAACGCCTGCTGGACAAGGACTATTTGCGGCAGCGCGCAACCTTGATCGACCGCAATCGGGCCAAGCCGGCGTTCGCGGGCACCCCCGACGCGGGCACTGTCTACTTGACCGCGGCCGACGCCGCGGGCGTGATGGTGTCGATGATCCAGTCGAACTACATGGGTTTCGGTTCGGGTGTGGTGGTGCCGGGCACCGGAATTTCGCTACAAAACAGGGGAGCGAATTTCGAAGCGGCGGAAGGCCATCCGAACCGCGTCGGTCCCAGCAAACGCCCCTACCACACGATCATCCCGGGCTTTGTCACCAAGGACGGTGAGCCGGTGATGAGCTTCGGGGTGATGGGCGGATTCATGCAGCCCCAGGGTCACGTGCAGGTGATGGTGCGCATCGCCGACCACGGCCAAAATCCGCAGGCCGCGTGCGACGGGCCGCGGTTCCGGTGGCTGCAGGGCACGCAGGTCTGTTGCGAGCGCGGGTTCCCGCGGTCAACGCTCGACGAGCTGCGGCGGCGCGGACACGAGCTGACCACCGTGGACGACTACAGCCAGTTCGGCAGCTGCCAGGCCATCTGGCGCCTCGACGACGGGTACCTCGCGGTGAGCGACCCGCGCCGCGACGGCCAAGCGGCCGGTTTTTAGACGCTGATCTTGCCCTCGGCCGCCGCGAGCGCGATGTCGCCGCGAAAGTGGCTGCCGGCCAGCTTGATCGAGCCTAGGAGTTCGTATGCCTTGGCGCGGGCGGCGGACAGGTCGGGGCCCGTGCCCACCACCGAGAGCACCCGCCCACCCGACGAGACGACGGCGCCGTCGTCGCGTCGCGCCGTCCCGGCGTGCAGCACGCCCTCGGCTTCGGAGCCCACGACGACGTCGCCGACGCGGGGACGCCCGGGATAGTTTTCGGCGGCCAGCACCACCGTCACCGCGGCGCCGTCGCGCCAGCGCGGCTCGCCGAAGTCGGCCAGGGCCCCGGTGCCCGCGGCATACAGCAGCTGGCCGAGCGGTGAGTCCAGCAGCGCGAGCACGGCCTGCGTCTCGGGATCACCGAAGCGACAGTTGAATTCGACCACCGCCGGCCCGTTCTTGGTGATGGCGAGCCCGACATACAGCAATCCGGAGAACGGGCTCCCCCGCCGAACCAGCTCGGCCGCAACGGGTTCGGCGACCCGACTGACCATGTGCCGGTACACGTCGTCGGGAAGCCAGGGCAGCGGCGCATAGGCGCCCATGCCGCCGGTGTTGGGTCCGCTGTCACCGTCGCCGACGCGTTTGAAGTCCTGCGCCGGCAGCAGCGGCACGACGGTGGGGCCGTCGACGACGCAGAACAGCGACACCTCGGGGCCGTCGAGGAAAGACTCCAGCAGCACCGGGTGGCCGGCGTCGAGCAGGCTGGCGGCGTGGGCGCGCGCCGCGTCGCGATCCGGTGTCACCACGACGCCCTTGCCGGCCGCCAGGCGGTCGTCTTTGACCACCCACGCCGGATCGCCGGCCGGCGGCCCGAACCGGTCCAGGGCGGCATCCAAATGGGCTGGGTTGTCGACGATTTCGCTGAAGGCGGTCCGCACCCCCGCCGCCGCCATGACCTCTTTGGCGAACGCCTTGGAGCCTTCGATGCGGGCCGCGTCCTTGCTGGGGCCGAAGCACACGATGCCAGCGGCGCGGACGGCGTCGGCCACCCCCAGCACGAGCGGCACCTCGGGGCCGATGACCACCATGTCGGCGCGCACCTCGCGAGCCAGCGCGACGACGTCGTCGCCGGAGGTAATGTCCACATCGTGTTGCTCGGCCAGCCGGGCGGTGCCGGCGTTGCCCGGCGCGATGGCAAGCGCGGTGACCTGCGGATCCTTGCTCAGCGCCAGCAGCAGCGCATGTTCACGGGCACCGGAACCGATGACGAGGACGCGCACGACACGTCAGA
This sequence comes from Mycobacterium palustre, assembly GCF_002101785.1. GTDB lineage: Bacteria > Actinomycetota > Actinomycetes > Mycobacteriales > Mycobacteriaceae > Mycobacterium > Mycobacterium palustre. Next base: position 23,786 of record NZ_LQPJ01000101.1, on the reverse strand, counting down.
CTAGCCCAGGCGCTCAGACAATTCGCTCCAGCAGGCTTTTGAGTTCCTTCTGCTGCCCGGCGGCGAGGCGCGCGAGGCGCTTTTCGAACTCCGCCGACAGCACGGCGAGGCCGTCGATGTCGATCTCGGCGCCGAGGAGCTGGCCCGGCTCGACGCCCTCACCAAACCGACTCTCGCGTTTCCCCACAACATGCTCCAGATGGCGCCGGGCAGATCAACGGCGGCGCGACGGTCAACGGGGTCTCCGCGCCGCCCTCCGAATACGTGATGCCCCGAGGTGGCCGGCCGTCCTGAGGCGGCCACCCGGGCTGAAAGTCACGCCACGGATTCGTCGAATGACTCGGCGGGAGGCCGCTCGTGGTCGCCGTCGTTGGCGTTGATCGTCGGCACCCCGCGGCCGAGGGCCTCGATCAGGCCCTTGATTTTGACGGCCTCGTCCTCGGTCGGTATCTCACCCGCCTCGAGGTCGTCGAGCAGTTCCGCGCGCAGTCCGGCCCCGTTGGCGGTCTCCTTCGCCGAGAGTTTGGCGTGCAGGCGGGCTACGTAGAGTTGCTGACCCAGTGTGGCGCCGGGCGCAGCCGCGGCCCGTTCCATCAGATCGTCGTAGCACTGACGAGCTTCGCTCAGGGCTACGACCACGCGGGGCGTCAGCCTGCTGCGAGTTGCCGCGTCAGTCAGGGTCTTCCGCAACTTGCGCAGGCCGGTGAGGATCACCTCGACCCGGGGCCGGAATTCGTCGTCGTCGTCATCGGGCAACGCGCCGATGGCCGTGACGTACATGTGCATGGCCGCCTCGGCCATGCCGACGATGATCGGGGCTTCCCCCTCGTCCGGGTTGTCCTGGGCCATGCTTTCCTCATCTCTCTATGGTCCGGCCGGCCTGACGCGGAACATTGCGGTTGAGGATATGCATGCCATGCCCGGCGTGTACACGTCAAGTACTGCGGGACGGAAGCGCGTATCAGGTGTTAATCAAAAGTTTTGCCCGTGTGCATCTTGACCGCGGCGTCGGCGTTGGCCTTCTTGTCCTCTCCGGCGCCCTTGGCCGCGGCCTTCTTGCGCTTGGCCACCACGGTGTCGACCGCACCGTTGAGGGCCGAGCCCAGGGGGAAACCGAGATAGTGCGTGAGGAAGACGGCCATCTCCTTGAGTTCGGTCTCGGTGAGTTCGCCGTTGAGCAGGGCCGCGTTGATCTGAATCTCGGCCAGGTCGCGGTTGCCGATCGCGGTCACCGCCGTCAGCGTCATGATGCGCTTGTCGCGCATGGACAACCCGGGCCGCGTCCAGATGCTGCCGAAAAGGTGATCGACGGTGAGATCGAAGTAGGGGTCGCCCTCGATGTTGGGCATCGCCCAGCCGTAGACCTCGTTCATCTTCTCGAGGCCCTTGCGGCGCGATTCGTCCATTACGCCTCTTTCTGTGTGTGCGGTACGCCCAGGCCGGCCGCCAGCCGCTGCAGCGCCAGCTCGGCGAGCGGCAGGTCGACGGATACCGCCTCGCCCAGGCCCAGCGCCAGGCTGAGATCCTTCTCACCCAGCCCGCGGGTGTGCAGGAACGGCTGGTACAAAAAGTGGCCCGGCTCAAGGTCTTTCATGTCGTCGCGCACCATTATCGCTCCCGGGCCGCCGGTGAGCGCGTCGGTATGCCGGACCACTCGGCCCAGCGCCTGCAGGTCGAGCCCGGCCGCCTCGGCCAGCTGCATCGCCTCGCACGCCGCGGCGTAGGAGGTGAAGGTCAACATGTTGCGGGCCAGCTTCATTCGCGTCCCCGCGCCCGGCGCTCCGGCGTGGATGACCATGGAGGCCCACTGCTTGAACGCCGGCTTGACCCGCTCGTAAACCTCGCGCTCGGCGCCCACCATGACGGCGAGCTCCCCCTTGTCGGCCGCGCCCCCGCCGCCGCTGACCGGGGCGTCCACCACGTGGATGCCTTGGGGTTTCAGCTCGGCGGCCAGCTCGACGGCGGTCGTGTCGCTGATGGTCGAGTGGATCGCGACGATGGTGCCGGGCTTGGCGTGGCCCGCGAGCTCGCCGACGACCTCGCGCACCTGAGTGTCGTCGAGCACGGTGACGCTGATCAGGTCGGCGGCGGCGACGTCGGCGACGGTGTCGGCCAGCGTCGCACCGGCCTCGGCCAGCGGCGTCATCGCCTCGGCCCGGACGTCGTAGACGACGACCCCGCCGGGCCAGTCGACCAGCCGTTTGGCCATCGGCGCGCCCATCTTGCCGAGGCCGATGTATCCGAGAAGCCCGAGATCTGTCATGACCGGATTATCTGCCCGCCGTCGACGTTAAAGATCTGCCCGGTGATCCAGGACGCCTCGTCGGACAGCAAGAACAGGCACATCCCGACGAGATCCTGCGGAGTTCCCATGCGCGACAACGGAAGACCCTTGACGATGTCGTCGACCATCTCCGCCGGCGTGGTGGTGCGGCTGGCCTCGGTGTCGATGGGGCCCGGGGCGATCGCGTTGATCCGGATCTTCTGCCCGCCCAGTTCGCGGGACAGCTGCTGGGTCAGGCCGTTGATGCCGACCTTGGCCAGTCCGTAGAAGTTCGAGTACAGCCACGCCGCGGTCGAGGACTGGTTGACGATCGCGCCGCCGCCGCGCTTGGCCATCTTCTTGTAGACCGCGCGGGTGCACCACAGCGCGCCGTCGAGGTTCACGCTCATGAACCTCTTGTAGTAGTCCGGGTCGACGGTGAGCAAAAAGTCCAGCTTCATGCCGCCGAAGATCGCGGCATTGTTGACGAGGTAGTCGATGCCGCCGAACTCGGCCAGTGTGCGGTCGGCCATCGCCTTGGCCGACGCCGGGTCGGACACGTCGACCGGAACGCTGATGGCGGTGCCGCCGTCGGCGACGATCTGCTTGGCCACGCCCTCGGCCGCCTCGGCCTTGATGTCGGCGACGACCACCGCGGCGCCCTCACGGGCCAGCGCCTCGGCGTACGCCTGCCCGATGCCGCCCCCGGACCCGGTGACGATGGCCACCTTGTTGTCGAATCGCATGTCTTCCTTTCGGCGCGCTATGAATTCACAGCCGTGGCAATGAGTTTGGCTTCCAGGTACTCCTCGAAGCCGAGTAAACCCATCTCCCGGCCGTTTCCGGACTGCTTGTAGCCGCCGAACGGAGCGTCGGCGGAGTACCAGACGCCGCCGTTGACGTTGACGGTGCCGACCCGCAGCCGCGAGGCGAAGCTGGCGGCCCGCTCCGGGTCGGCGCTGAACACGGTGCCCGACAGGCCATACGGGGAGTCGTTGGCGATGCGCAGCGCGTCGTCGTCGCCGTCGTGGGCGATCACGGTGAGCACCGGCCCGAAGATCTCCTCGCGCGCGGGCCGCGCGTCGTTGGTCAGCCCGGCGATCACGGTGGGCTCGATGAAGAAACCCGCCGCCCGGTCCGCCGGGCGGCCGCCACCACACGCGAACGTTCCGCCCTCGGCGATCGCGAGGTCCAGGTAGCCCTGCACGCGGTCGCGCTGGCGCGCCGAAATCACCGGACCGCAAACGGTTCCCGGATCGTTCGGGTCTCCGGGCTTGATCGACCCCATGGTGCCCGCCGCGATGGCGACGGCCTCGTCGTACTTCGCGCGCGGCACCACCAGCCGGGTGGTGATCGCGCAACCCTGCCCGGCGTGCATGGACGCGGTGAACGCCGACATCGAGCACGCCCCCGCCAGGTCGGCGTCGTCGAGCACCACGAACGCCGACTTGCCCCCCAGCTCCAAAAAGACCTTCTTGATGGTGGAAGCGGCGTCGGCCATCACGCTGCGCCCGGTCGCAGTGGAGCCGGTGAACGAAACCATGTCCACCCGAGGGTCTTTGGCCAACAGCGCCCCGACGCCGTGGTCGCTGGAGGTGACGATGTTGACCACCCCGGGCGGGAAGTCGGTGTGCTCGGCGATGAGCTCGCCGAGCACCGCCGCGCACCAGGGCGTGTCCGGCGCGGGCTTGAGCACCACGGTGTTTCCCGCGGCCAGCGCGGGCCCGAGCTTGGCCAGGTTGATCTGGTGCGGAAAGTTCCACGGGGTGATGGCTCCCACGACGCCCATGGCCTCCCGCGCCAGCGTGCGCCGGGTGGGAATTCCCATCGGCGACGCCTCGCCGAGATCGGTGTTCCAGGCGTAGGACTCGGCGGTGTCGGCCGAGAAGCTCAAATCGGCGACCGGGCCCTCCAATTGGGCGGCGGCGGTGAGCATCCGGGGCGCGCCGACCTCGGCGATGGTGATTTCGCGCAATTGTTCCGTGTGCGCCTGCATCGCGTCACGCAGCTGCCGCACGCATCGCACCCGCAGCTCGGTGTTGCGGGACCAGTCGGTGTCGTCGAAGGCCCGCCGCGCGGCCTCGATGGCGCGGCTCATGTCGGCGGCGTCGGCGTCGGCGGCCACTCCGAGCACTTCCTCGGTGGCCGGGTTGACCGTCGGGAAGGTGCCCGCGCTCCCCGGCGACATCTTGCCGTCGATGAACAGCGCGCTGGCACCGTCGGCCAACAGGGTTCGCTGGGTCATTTCGCTCCCGCCTTTGGGCTGAGATGATCAACAGCCGAGTGGACAGCTGTCCGATATCGCCGCTTCGCACGATAGTCGCCGGCTCCTCGGGGGTGCAAGAGCCGATATCCGAGGCGGCCGTTCCTGCGCGGCGAATGCGCCGCTCAGCTGCGACTTTCCGAGACGGCCTTGCTTCGGGTCGCCGCCGTCCGTTAGCGTGGACACGTGTCCAGCGATGCACTCGCTACGGTCGCATCCGAGGCCGAGCACCAGACCGGGGCAACCCTGCGCAACCGCCGCCAGGAGGAAACGTTCCGCAAGGTCCTGGCCGCCGGCATCGAAACCCTGCGCGAGAAGTCCTACGCCGACCTGACGGTGCGCGCCGTCGCGGCCCGCGCCAAGGTGGCCCCGGCCACCGCCTACACCTACTTCTCCTCGAAGAACCACCTGATCGCCGAGGTGTACCTCGACCTGGTGCGCCAGGTCCCCTACTTCACCGACGTGAACGACCCGATGCGGGTCCGGGTCGAGCGGACGCTGCGCCACCTGGCGCTGGTGGTCGCCGACGAGCCCGAGGTCGGCGCGGCGTGCACGACGGCGTTGCTGTCCGGCGGCGCCGACCCCGCGGTGCGCGCCGCCCGCGACCGGATCGGCGCGGAAATCCACCGCCGCATCGCCTCGGCCATCGGGCCCGGCGCCACCCCCGCCACCGTGTCCGCGCTCGAAATGGCCTTCTTCGGCGCGCTGGTGCAAGCGGGCAGCGGTCAGTTCACCTACCGCGAAATCGCCGACCGGATCGCCTTTGTGGTGAACCTCATCCTGGCCGGCGCCGATCAGACAGGGGGCGATCGATGACCGTGCGCGTCGGCGACCACGAGCTGGTGCTGGACCCCTACGACTACGACTTCCACGAGGACCCCTATCCCTGCTACAAGCGGCTGCGCGACGAAGCCCCGCTGTATCGCAACGACGAGCTGAAGTTCTGGGCGCTGTCGCGGCACCGGGACGTGCTGCATGGCTTTCGCAACAGCACAACGCTTTCCAATAAGTACGGTGTCTCGTTGGACCCGGCGTCGCGCGGCCCGCACGCGTCGAAGACGATGAGCTTTTTGGCCATGGACGACCCCGCACACCTGCGGCTGCGGACGCTGGTGTCAAAGGGGTTCACGCCCAGGCGGATTCGCGAACTGGAACCGCGCGTCACCGAGATCGCCACGCAGCACCTCGACACGATGCTGGAGAAGGCCCGGTCTTCGGCGGGCGGGACGGTTGACTACGTCGACGAGTTCGCCGGCAAGCTGCCCATGGACGTCATCTCCGAGTTGATGGGTGTCCCGGAGCCGGACCGAGTCCAGGTCCGGGCCTGGGCGGACGGGGTGATGCACCGCGAGGAGGGGGTCACCGACGTGCCGCCGGAGGCGGTCGAGGCCTCCATCAACCTGATCGTCTACTACCAACAGATGGTGGCCGAGCGGCGCAAGAAGCCGACGGATGACCTGACGTCGGCGCTGCTGGAAGCCGAGATCGACGGCGACCGCCTCACCGACGACGAAGTGCTCGGCTTCATGTTTCTGATGGTGATCGCCGGCAACGAGACCACCACCAAACTCCTTGCCAACGCCGCATATTGGGGCCACAAGAACCCGGATCAACTGGGCTCGGTCTATACCGACCTGTCGCGGGTCCCGCTGTGGGTCGAGGAGACGCTGCGCTACGACACGTCCAGCCAGATCCTCGCCCGCACCGTGGTCGGAGAGCTTACCCTCTACGACACCACGATTCCCGAGGGCGATGTCCTGCTGTTGCTGCCCGGCTCCGGCCACCGCGACGAGCGGGTCTTCGATAACCCTGACGACTACCTGATCGGGCGCGAAATCGGGCCCAAACTCTTGAGTTTCGGTAGCGGCGCACATTTCTGCCTGGGCGCGCATCTCGCGCGGATGGAGGCCCGGGTCGCGCTCACCGAGTTGTTCAAGCGAATCCGCGGATATCAAGTGGATGAGGCCAACGCCGTCCGCGTCCACTCGAGCAATGTCCGCGGATTCGCTCATTTACCCATGAGCGTGGAGGTCCGCTGAATGCCCCGCTTTGACCCCCTTCCCGAACGCCGGCCGGCGATCGTCGCCGGTGCCTCGTCCGGCATCGGGGAGGCCACCGCCATCGAACTGGCGGCGCGCGGCTTCCCGGTCGCCCTGGGCGCCCGCCGGGTCGAAAGGCTCGACGAAATCGTCGGCAAGATCAACGCCGAAGGCGGCGAGGCGGTCGGGTTCCACCTCGACGTCACCGACCCGAACTCGGTGAAATCCTTTGTCGCGCAGTCGGTCGAAGCGCTGGGCGACATCGAGGTGCTGGTGGCCGGCGCGGGCGACACCTACTTCGGCAAGCTCGCCGAGATCAGCACCGACGAGTTCGACTCGCAGCTGCAGATCCACCTCGTCGGCGCGAACCGGCTGGCCGGCGCGGTGCTGCCCGGAATGCTCGAGCGGCAACGCGGCGACCTGATCTTCGTCGGCTCCGACGTCGCGCTGCGCCAGCGCCCGCACATGGGGGCGTACGGGGCCGCCAAGGCCGGGCTCGTCGCGATGGTCACCAACCTGCAGATGGAGCTCGAGGGCACCGGCGTGCGCGCGTCGATCGTGCATCCCGGGCCCACCAAGACGGGGATGGGCTGGAGCTTGCCCGCCGACAAGATCGGCCCCGCGCTCGAGGACTGGGCCAAATGGGGCCAGGCGCGCCACGACTACTTCCTGCGCGCGTCGGATTTGGCCCGCGCCATCGCGTTCGTCGCCGAGACGCCACGCGGGGGCTTCGTCGCGAACATGGAGCTGCAGCCCGAAGCCCCGTTGGCCGACAAGAAGGATCGCCACAAGCTCGCACTGGGCAAAGAGGGGATGCCAGGACAATGACTACCACCGCCATCGTGCCGCGGGTATCCGGCGGCGAAGAAGAGCACGGACATCTCGAGGAATTCCGCACCGACCCAATAGGTTTGATGAAGCGCCTGCGGGACGAGTGCGGCGACGTCGGCTGGTTTCAGCTGGTCGACAAACACGTCATCCTGCTGTCCGGCGCGCGAGCCAACGAATTCTTCTTCCGCTCCGCCGACGAAGACCTTGATCAGGCCGAGGCGTACCCGTTCATGACGCCGATCTTCGGCAAGGGCGTGGTGTTCGACGCCAGCCCGGAGCGGCGCAAAGAAATGCTGCACAACTCGGCGCTGCGCGGCGAGCAGATGAAGGGCCACGCCGCCACCATCGAGGGCGAGGTCAAGAAGATGATCGCCGACTGGGGCGACGAAGGCGAAATAGAGCTGCTCGACTTCTTCGCCGAACTGACCATCTACACCTCGACAGCGTGCCTGATCGGGTTGAAGTTTCGTGAGCAGCTCGACCACCGATTCGCCGAGTACTACCACATGCTCGAGCGCGGCACCGACCCGCTGTGTTACGTCGACCCGTACCTTCCGATCGAGAGCTTCCGGCTCCGCGACGAGGCGCGGGTCAAGCTGGTGGCTCTGGTCCAGGAGATCATGGATCAGCGAATCGCCAACCCTCCCAAGGACAAGAGCGACCGCGACATGCTCGACGTGCTGGTGTCGATCAAGGACGAGGACGGCAGGCCGCGCTTTTCCGCCGACGAGGTCACGGGGATGTTCATTTCGCTGATGTTCGCCGGGCACCACACCAGCTCGGGGACTTCGGCGTGGACGCTGATCGAGCTGATCCGCCATCCCGAGGTGTACGCCGACGTGCTGGCCGAACTGGACGAGCTCTACGCCGACGGCCGGGAGGTGAGTTTCCATGCGCTGCGGTCGATTCCGAAGCTGGACAACGTGGTCAAGGAGACGCTGCGCCTGCATCCGCCGCTGATCATTTTGATGCGGGTGGCCCAGGGCGAGTTCGAGGTCGAGGGGTTTCCCATCCACAAGGGCGACTACGTCGCCGCGTCCCCGGCGATCAGCAACCGGATCCCCGAGGACTTTCCCGATCCGGACGCCTTCAAGCCCGACCGGTACAACAAGCCCGAGCAGGCCGACATCGTCAACCGGTGGACCTGGATTCCGTTCGGCGCGGGCCGGCACCGCTGCGTCGGCGCCGCTTTCGCCCAGATGCAGATCAAGGCCATCTTCTCGGTTCTGTTGCGCGAGTACGAGTTCGAGATGGCGCAGCCCGCCGACACCTACCACAACGACCACTCGAAGATGGTGGTGCAGCTGGCGCGCCCCGCCAAAGCCCGCTACCGCAGGCGCACCGCGTAGGGACCGACATGGCATTTCGCATCGAAGTCGACCTGGATTTGTGTCAGGGCCACGCCATGTGCGAACTCGAGGCGCCAGATTACTTCCGGGTTCCCAAGCGGGGCAAGGTCGAGATCGTCGACCCCGAACCATCGGAGGACGCCCGAAACGACGTCGAGCGCGCGGTCCAGATGTGCCCCACCCAAGCGCTGTTCATCAGACAGAAAGAAGGCCACTGATGGCGTCACACTCCCGCGAGGCACTCGAGGCATGGGTCGACCGCTGGCTGCGGGCCAATAAGGACTGCGAAAAAGCCGGTGACTGGCGGCCGCTGGCCGACTTTTACGCCGAGGACGCCACCTACGGCTGGAACATCGGCCCCAAAGAGGACGTGATGTGCGTGGGCGTCGACGAGATCCGCGATGTCGCGCTCGGCCTGGAGATGGAGGGCCTGGAGAATTGGATCTACGAGTACCAGAAGGTGCTCATCGACGAGAAGCAGGGCGAGATCGTCGGCTTCTGGAAGCAGATCGTCAACAAGGCCGACGGCACCCGGGACGAGATCTACGGCATCGGCGGCAGCTGGTTCCGCTTGAATGGCGACGGGCTCATCGAATGGCAGCGTGACTTCTTCGACTTTGGTCACGTCTCGAAGATGTTCGCCAAGCTCATCGAGTCCGGCGATCTGAGCGCGGGCATGCAGAAGCGCATCGAGCGCAGCCTCGCCGGAGAGAAGCTGCCCGGCTATTACCCGATCGGCGAGGCGCCGGTGCCGATCTGGTGACGCGGCCTCCCGACCGGTTGGTGGTCCCCCGCTTGCCCACGGCCTGGTGACGCACGTCATAATGGCCTGACGAACGAGAACAGGTTCTAAAAATGCCGTCGGTGCCTTGACCGGCCGTCATGCCGGTGTTTCGGTCAGACCTTGCTAATGGAGGTTGTAAATGAAGACAAAAGGCGCGCTGATCTGGGAGTTCAACCAGCCGTGGTCGATCGAGGAGATCGAGATCGGTGACCCGCAGGCGCACGAGGTCAAGATCCAGATGGAAGCGGCGGGCATGTGCCACTCCGACCACCACCTGGTCACCGGCGGCATCCCGATGGCAGGCTTCCCGGTCCTCGGCGGCCACGAGGGCGCCGGCATCGTCACCGAGGTGGGCCCCGGCGTGGAGGACATCGCCCCCGGCGACCACGTGGTGTTGTCGTTCATCCCGTCGTGTGGGATGTGCGCGACGTGTCAGGCCGGGCTGCGCAACCTGTGTGATCTGGGCGCGGGGCTGCTGGGCGGGGCCGCGGTGTCCGACGGCACCTTCCGCATCCAGGCCCGGGGCCAAAACGTCTACCCGATGACGCTGCTGGGCACCTTCTCGCCGTACATGGTCGTGCACCGCAGCTCGGTGGTGAAGATCGACCCGTCGGTCCCGTTCGAGGTGGCCGCGCTGGTCGGCTGCGGCGTCACCACCGGCTACGGTTCGGCGGTGCGCACCGCCGACATCCGGCCGGGTCAGGACGTCGCCATCGTCGGCGTCGGGGGGGTCGGCATGGCGGCGCTGCAGGGCGCGGTCGCCTCCGGTGCGCGCTACGTGTTCGCGATCGACCCGATCGAGTGGAAGCGTGACCAGGCGCTGAAATTCGGCGCCACACACGTCTACCCCGACATCAACGCCGCGCTGGCCGGCATCGCCGAGGTCACCTACGGCCTGATGGCCCACAAGGTAGTGGTCACCGTCGGCGAGCTGCACGGCGCCGACGTCGACGCCTACCTCAACATCACCGCCAAGGGCGGCACCTGCGTGCTGACGGCCATCGGCAGCCTGTTGGACACCAACGTGACGCTGAACCTGGCGATGCTGACCCTGATGCAAAAGAACCTGCAGGGCACCATCTTCGGCGGCGGCAACCCCCAGTACGACATCCCGCAGCTGCTGTCGATGTACAAGGCCGGCAAGCTCAACCTGGACGACATGATCACCCGCCAGTACCGGCTGGAGCAGATCAACGACGGCTACCAGGATATGCTGGACGGCAAGAACATTCGCGGTGTCATCCGCTACACCGACGCCGATCGGTAACCGGCCGTAGGTGGGCCGGTGAGCGCCGGCTTCGGCAAATCTGTTGGTGCCGAGACGAATCGGCGCCGCGGCGGTGCGCAACCGGGTGGTCATGTCGCCGATGCCGACGATGTATGGCACACCCGAAGGGCCGCCCTCGCGAAGCACCCGCGACCACTTCGCCGCGCGCGCCGGGGGCGGGGCGGGGCTGATCGCGTTGGGCGCCAAAGACATTCCTCCGAAGTGGCCAACCCGCGCAAGACCGAGCATATGGATCGCCCGGACCGACTCGGCGTCACCGTGCACGTGCGGGCCGTCGTCGAGCGGTTCACTCGCGAAGCCGTGATGTTCACGCCCGCCGAGGCGCGCGCGCCGCGTGCGCGATCTACAGACAGGAGAAGAAAGATGACCGAAACCGCGCAGTCTCAAGCCTCCCCCGCCCTGAGCGCGTCGCAGAACTCGTGGCGCTGCGTGCAGGCCCACGACCGCGAGGGCTGGCTCGCGCTGATGGCCGACGACGTCGTCATCGAGGACCCGATCGGCAAGTCCGTCACCAACCCCGACGGCGAAGGTGTCAAGGGCAAGGAGGCCGTGGCGGGGTTCTATGACAACAACATCGCGGCCAACCAGCTGACCATCACCTGCGAGGAGACGTTCCCGTCGAGTTCGCCCGACGAAATCGCCCATATCTTGGTCTTGCGCAGCAGGTTTGAGGGCGGCATCACCAGCGAGGTGCGCGGCGTGTTCACCTACAAGGTCAACGACGCCGGGCTGATCACCAACATGCGCGGCTACTGGAACCTCGAGGGCATGAAATTCGGCAAGGAGGAGTGAGCGACTCCAGCGCGAGTCGCTCACTCGAGGCCCCCAGCCCCTCCCGCAACGACGGTGTCGACGGCGACCGCGGCCGTGGCGGCGATGTCGGCGCACATATGCTGGGGCCATGGCGTCGATCTTCACCAAGATCATCAACCGTGAACTTCCCGGCCGCTTCGTCTACGAGGACGACGACATCGTCGCGTTCCTGACGATCGAGCCGATGACCCAGGGGCACACGCTTGTGGTGCCGCGCGCCGAGATCGATCAGTGGCAGGACGTCGACGGCGCGGTCTTCGCCCGCGTCATGGAGGTCAGCCAGCTGATCGGCAAGGCCGTATGCAAGGCGTTCCGGACCGAACGGGCCGGGCTGATCATCGCCGGGCTGGAGGTGCCCCACCTGCACGTGCACGTCTTCCCGACCCGCAGCCTGAGCGACTTTGGTTTCGCCAACGTCGACCGCAACCCGTCACCAGACTCGCTGGACCAGGCGCAGGCCAAGATCAAGGCCGCGCTGGCACAACTGACCGGCTAGACGGTCGCGGGCACGTCGCTCACGCGGGGCAGCGTCACGCGGAAACAGCAGCCCTCGCCGGGCGCGGTCGTCACGCTGACCGCGCCGCCGTGCGCGCGCACCAGCGAGTCGACGATGGACAGCCCCAGCCCGGTGCCGCCACTGGCCCGCGCCCGCGACGAGTCGGTGCGATAGAACCGCTCGAACACCCGCGACGCATCCTGCTGGCTCATCCCCGGACCCTTGTCGACCACCTCGAGCACCGCGTCGTCGCCCTCGGTGCCGACCCGCACGATGACGTCGGCGCTCGGCGGGGTGTGCTGCAGGGCGTTGGCCAATAGGTTGCTTAGCACCTGCCGGATCCGTGGCTCGTCGCCGAGGACCTCCGGGGTCCCGGGGCCGTCGAAAACCTCCATGGTGGTGGTGCGGTTGGGGTCGGTCGCCTGGGCGTCGTGGACGGCGTCGCTGGCGAGCGCCAGCAGGTCCACCCGATTGTTTTCGAGCGGGCGCTGGACATCGAGGCGGGCCAGCAGCAGCAGGTCGTCGACCAGCAGGCCCATCCGGCTGGCCTCGCTTTCGATCCGGCTCAGCAGCATGGCGACGTCGCGCGCGGCGCCCTGCCGGTACAGCTCGGCGAAGCCGCGGATGGTGGTCAGTGGCGTGCGCAGCTCGTGGCTGGCGTCGGTGATAAACCGGCGCATCCGCTCCTCGGAACCGCGGGCCTTCTCGGCCGACAGCTCCGAGGAGGCCAACGCCTGCTGGATCTGGGTCAGCATCCCGTTGAGCGCCAACGAAAGCCGGCCCACCTCGGTGCGGGGATCACGCTCGGGAACGCGGCGATCCAGCTGGCCGGCGGCGATCGCGGCGGCGGTCTGCTCGACCTCGGTGAGCGGCCGCAGGCTGCGATGCACCACCACGAAGCTGGCGATGCCGACCACCACCAGCACCGCCACCCCGATGCCGATCTGCAGCCACATCAGGGAGCTGACGGTGTGCTGGACGTCCGAGAGGTCGATCGCGACCGTGGTCAGGCCGTGTGGCCCGCGCACCGAAACCGCCCGCCACTCGATGTTGGACCCGTTGACCGAGGGCAACGTCGTCGGGTTGGGGCCCACGTCGTTGTTGGGCGGCAGGGCCGGTTCGGCGTTGCGGTCGTTGATCGCGGTGAATGGCGTGCCGTCGGTGCCGATGCCGCGCACGTAGAACTTCGACGGCGGCCGGCCCGGGTCCGGGCCCTCGTAGGGGTTTGCTAATTGTCGCCGCGGCGCCTGCGCCCAGCCGCGCGAGGCTTCCAGCAGCGTCTGGTCGATGCGGCTGACCAGGACCTGCCGCAGGATCGAGGTGACGGCGAAGCCCGAGACCACCAGGCCGCAGGCCACCAACACCAGGGTGGCCGCCACCAGCCCCACCCGTAGCGGCATTCCTCGTCGAACCTGTGTTGCCATCTCCGTACCCTGCCGAAAGCGCCTGCTCAGCGCGGCTCCCGCAGCACGTAGCCGACCCCGCGCAGCGTGTGCAACAGCCGCTTTTCGCCGGTGTCGATCTTGCGCCGCAGATACGACACGTAGGACTCGACGACGTTGACGTCGCCGCCGAAGTCGTAACGCCAGACGTGGTCGAGGATTTTCGGTTTGCTCAACACGGTGCCCGCGTTGATCACGAAGTAGCGCAGCAACGTGAACTCGGTGGGCGACAACGAGACCGGTTCGCCGGCCTTCCACACCTCGTGGGTTTCTTCGTCGAGCTCGATGTCGGCGAATTTCAGCCGGGCATTGCGGGGCTCCACTCCGCCCTTGCCGGCGCGGCGCAGGATCACGCGCAGCCGGGCGACGACCTCTTCCAGGCTGAACGGTTTGGTCACGTAGTCGTCGCCGCCGAGCGTCAGGCCGGCGATCTTGTCCTGCAGGGAGTCGCGGGCCGTCAGGAACAACGCCGGGGCGTCGATGCCGTCGGCGCGCAGCCGGCGCAGCACGCCGAAGCCGTCCATGCCGGGCATCATCACGTCGAGGATGACCGCGTCGGGCCGGGCGTCGCGGGCGCGGTCGAGGGCCTGGGCGCCATTGGTGGCGGTGTGGACCTCAAACCCCTGGAACTTGAGGCTGACGGAGAGCAGTTCGACGATGTTGGCCTCGTCGTCCACGACGAGGACACGAGCCTCCGGTTTGGTCTCGCTCGGGGTGGCGGCGGTCATGCGGTCTGTCCTTTGTTTGAACCAGTTGGGAGACGCCTTCCCAATTATTGTGGGGTCCCTGAAAGCTAGGTGGTAGTCGTCTGCTAACAGTCTGCCAGCCATCATCGCATCCGCTTGGAATGGTCCCGGTCACAGGGCGCGTCGCGAATAGACTCGCTGACATGGATTTCGCCAAGGGCCTCGTCGCGCTCGCGACGGCTCCCGCACGGATCGGGCTCGCCGCCGCCGACGCGAGCCTAAGCGTCGCCTCGGCGGCGGTGGGGGTCGCCAAGCGCGCCGTCGGGGAGGTCGAGGCGGGATCCGGTTCGAACGCGGTCGCCTCGATGCTGGGAATCGACGAGGCGATCGTGCGCGCCAACCGGCTGGCCCGGCTGATGGACGACGACGCCCCGCTCGGGCGCGCCGTGGCACCCGACGGGCCGTTGGACCGCCTGCTGCGCCCGGGCGGGGTGGTCGACCTATTGACGTCGGAGGGCGGTTTGCTGGACCGCCTGACCGCGGAGGGCGGCGGGTTGCAGCGCGCGCTGCAGCCCGGCGGGCTGGCCGATCGGCTGCTGGACGAGGACGGGTTGATCGAGCGGCTCTTGGCGGAGGACGGGCTGGCCGACCGGCTGCTCGCGGAGGGCGGGCTGATCGACAAGCTGACCGCGAAGAACGGTCCGCTGGACCAGCTGGCCGACGTCGCCGACACCCTGGCCCGGCTGACGCCCGGAATGGAAGCGCTGGAGCCCGCGATCGCCACCCTGCAGGACGCGGTCCTGGGGTTGACCATGGTGGTCAACCCGCTGAGCAACATCGCCGATCGCATCCCGCTTCCGGGTCGCCGCCCCGGCCGGCGTCCGTCGTCGCGCACCGTGCGCTCCACGCGCATCATCGAAAGCGAGGAGTGACCGGTTAGCTGCTCAGTGGTGGAGCACTCGCCTGGGTAGTCGCGGACGTGGTGGCCTTGGTAGGACGTGCGAGCCCAGACTCCGGTCTCGAGCCAGGCCTCTAACAGCAACCGGCGGCGACTGTCTGACTGCTGGCATGCATTGATACAGAGAACTTTTGGCCGGCGGCCGTCGAAGTCGACGCCGCAGCCGCGACGGCTCCGTACCACCACACGACGCTATCCGTCAGCGCCGACAGGAATGGAGCCGCGTGAGAGACTCGAACTCTCGACATCCGCTTTACAAGAGCGACGCTCTACCAACTGAGCTAACGCGGCCGGGGGCGGCTCGAAGAGCCACGACGATTCTACGATGGAGTGATTTCGTCGCAGCTCCGCGCCCACTAGAGCGGCGCAGGTCCGAGCCGCCGCGGTCGTGTCCTCTTGTCACGCCGGAAGGAAGCTCGCGGAGGCTCCGCCCATAGCGGGCGGCAACGCTGGGGAGCGTTTGGGGCATGGGTGCCACACGGGCGGCGATCCTTTTTCCTTGAAAAACAGCATCGTTCGAGTAGCGCGCTGCCGCAAATGCTGTCACCGTTGTACCCAGGCGGCAGAGCGCCGTGGTGGTTCTACAAGTAAGGAATCGCAACGTTGAAGACGAGAGTGATGGCCGCCGTCGGGGCCGCAGCGGCGGCTTTGGCCGCCGCCGTCATGTGGACCGCACCATCGGCATCGGCTACCACCCCCTTTTGCGATGGGCTCGCTCCCCGCGACGCGCGCGAGTGCAACTGCGGCTTCGACTTCGCCCCGGGCAGTCAAGAGCTTCATGATTGCCTGTATGGAAATGCGGCAGCGCCCAGCCCGAAACCAGGCTCCAACTGATAAAAAGCGCGTCGAAAGACTTGCGTCCCAACGCGTTTGAGGGCGGTTACGACTTTTTCGATGGAATGACGATGACGACGATCAGCGTCAGGATCGAAAAGAACAGCCCAAGAATGCCCCAGAAGATGGCACTGCGGCCCTTCATACCGGCGATTACGGCGCACACGATGGCGGCGATGATGCTTCCGATCGCGACGAAGATGCCTTTGATCCCCCTGAGGATGAAGCCTGCGGCCTCGGGCTGTTGTGTCGCCGCAAGGACAACGCTGTGCAACATGGTGCCTCCATCTTGAACCACACAGTCTCGGCGTCCGCCGAGCTCACTCCTTATACCCAAGCGCGCAACAAACCAAGCCGGCGCCGCCGAACCCTGGTGTAGTGCGGGCCCTATTGGGTAGCCGATGTCGCAAGACTTGCTGCTCAGACAGGAGGTCGCGCGATGCCGGTTACGGCGGGGCACGTTCCCGGGTTGACGTCGAGATTGCGCAGGGTTCGCACGGACCCGGGGCATTTCCGCAGCGGGCGTCGGTGGCTGCTGGCCGAGGGCGTCCTGGTGAGCGCGTTCGGCATCGCCGGGCTGATCTCGTCGGCCTTGCAGCCCCACGCGGGCCCGACCGGAGCGCCGGTGCTCGGCTTTGCGACGACTCCGACGCACAGCGCAGTGCTGCTGGCGTTGGGGCTGGTCGCCATCGCGGCGGTCGGCAATCGCCGCGCCGCGGTGACCGTCACCGCGCTGAGCGTGGTCGCCTACATGATGCTGCTGTTTTTCAGTAGTGTCGCTTCGGCGCGCGCCAAGCCGACACCCTTGGGCTTCCACCCCGCCGATATCCTGCTGCACGGCGTGCTGGCGGTGGTCAACCTCGCGCTGCTGATGTGGCTCATTCCCGACGAGTTGGGCGACGAGGCCTGGGTGCCGCGACGCCGGCGACGCCGCGATTACGATCGACGCCGCCCCCCGGCCCGGGAAGCGGTCAGCGAGCCGGACGCTCAACCAAGCCCAACCGACGACCCCGTCGCGCATGACGGGCCAAGCCGGCCCCCGCCACCCGTAGGCGATCCCCCGCCCGAAAACCCCGGTCCCGCAGCATATTCCAGTAATCCCGGCCGGTCGACGAATCCGGTGCTGTCACGCGGTGCCGGTGCCGTGGCCGCGCTCGCGGCGGTCATCGTCATCGTCATCTGGATGCGCCGCCGGTGACGCTACTGGTGGCCCAGTGCGCCCGGTAGGCGGTCGCGGATGTCCTGCAGTTCGCCTTCGATGCGTTGCAGATCGCCCTGCACGTTTTGCAGGTCGGAAAGAGTGCTCTCGTAGCCGGGCGGTTGCCCGGCCGGTCGCGCGGCTGTCGTCTCGTACTGAGGGCAGTAGGAGACGATGGCGCCGGCGGTGAAGTTGGCGCTCTGATCGGCGTCCCATATGGTCGATTGCTGCACGAAGCGCACGGCGTCCGCGAAATCGGTTTGGCGCGTGAGGAATTCGCAGACCGCGTGGCCGTGCCCCGCCACGTATTCCTGGCTGGGAACCGGCACCCCGTCGTGCTTCAACGCGGCGACGAACGCCACGTCGACGACGTCCACCGGTGGGGCGGGCGGCTTCGGGGCGGCCGGGCTGGGACTCGCCGTCGACGGTGGGACCACCGTCGGCTGCGCCGCCGGTTCAAAGTGCCGCCACGTGATCGTCACCACCAACGCGGCGACGACGGCCAGCAGCGACAGCGGCAGCAGCGCGAGTGGGCCGAAGCGGAGCAGCGCCCGCCCGCGACGGCGAGGCGTGGCGACAGCCGTGTTTTTACCCGCGGCGCTTTCGGGCGCGGGCAGGTGCCCCAGGCGCTCGTCGAGCAGCGCGTCGGCCTGTCCGTACGACGGCTGACCACCCCGCTCGCGGATCGATCGACGCGCGGCGGCGATGCGCCGCAGTTCGGCGTCGATCGCCTCCCGGTCGCGCATATCAGCAGTCTGATGCCGCGACGACGTTGTCACAAGTCTTGGACTAGCGCCGCCGCCGGCCAGCCGTCAGATCAGGCCGGACAGTTCGGTGGAAAGGCCTGTCAGGCTGGTGTTTTCGACGGCGTGCAGCAGGTCGCGGGTGACCGCCAGGGGGAAGCGCACCGCCGCCGCCGCGACGTCGCCGACACCACCTTGGACGGCATTGACGATCGTCGCCGGATCGCCGGTGCCCAGCGCCGCCCAACTGTTCCAGGCCGCGAATTGCGGCGCGGTGATCAGGTCGCGCACGTCGACGAACAGCTTGGTCGGCAGCGTCGCGGGCCCGACGGGTACGCCGTCCCAGCTGACCATCGTCCAGCCGCCCTGCGGGCTGCCCTGCACCACCACCGTCCCGGTGTTGGGCAGCGGATGGGTGAGCATCAGCAGCGGATCGGGGTTGTTGACGTTCATCAGAGTGCCGACCTCGATCGCGAACTCGCTCGAAAACGCCACGTCGGTGATGTGACCGTTGTTAGCCGTCACCGGGTTCGCCAAGGCGCCGCCGTACATGGTGTGCAGCGCGTTGGTGAAGCCCTGATCGAACACCACGCCGTTGAGGTGGGCGGAGCCCGGGCCCAGCATCGGCACGAGGGGGAACCCGAGCGTCCACGCGACCGGGGCCACCAGATAGAGCAGGCCCTGGGGGCTGATCTGGGGCGCGCCATCGAAGATGCCGGCGTTGATCTCGTTGAGCCCGGCCAGGATCTGCGGGTTCAGCATGCCGGCCAGCGTCGCGGTCTGTTGTGCCCTGATCAACTGCGACGCGAAGACCCCGGCAAACGGGCCCTGTCCCTGCAGCGTCGTGCCGATGGCCACCGCCTGCTGCTGGCCCAGCGGGGTCAGCGGCAACCCGGGCACGGCCGTGTCAATCAGGTTGGCGGCGTTGCCGATCGACTGGCCGTGCCGGACGAATTCGACCACGATCGACTGCCCGTCGCCGCCGGTGGGCGGGTTGAAGATCGGGTCGAGCGCGCGCCCGAGCGGGCTGTCGCTTAAAACCTCGCCGATCGCGCGAATCGGGGCGGCGGCGAAGGCCTGAATCTCATGGGTGATTAGCGACTCCAAGCCGGCCAAAGAAGCGGCGCCGGTCGCCTCGGCGCCGGCGTAGGCCGCCGCCGCCGCGGCCAAGTTGCGCACGAAGTCCTCGTAATAGGTCGCCGCCCGCGCGGCGGCCGCCTGGTACTCCTGGGCGTGGGCGCCGAACAGCGCCGCGACGGCCGCCGATACCTCGTCGGCGCCCGCGGCGGCCAGCTCGGTCGTCGGGATGGCCGCGGCGAGATTGCCCGCCGTCACCGCCGAACCGATCTCGGCCACGTCCGCCGCTGCGGTCTCCAACAGGTCCGGCGCTACGAGCACAACTGACATCTTCTCCTGCGCTGAACCTTTTGGAGACGGATTCAAGCAGTTCGCGCGATCAGTTCACGGCCGCACGACGGTTGCGCGGCGCGGCCGATCGGCGCGGCCGAGACCGCACGTGGTCGCGGGCCCTGCTCATCACGTTCGAGGGTGCGCACGTCGCGTGCGGACGGCGAGTCGAATATGAGCCCGCGCACGACCTCGATGTGGCCGGGCAGCCCCTTGGCCACCCGGGCGCGGCCCTGCTTGGTGATGCCGACGACCGTGGCGCTGGTCGTCAAGCGACGCCCCGAGCGCGGGCCGGACCGGTGGGTTACCGGGAGACGAGCAGGAGCGCGGTCGTGACAAGCATGACGCCCGCGGTGCCGCCGTGGACTCCCCAGGCGACCGATTTGGATCCGCCGTTGCGCAGCACGATGGCGGCGTCGGCGACCGGAACAATGGTGGCGGCCAACATGATCCAGCCGACCAGGTGGGTCGCGCCCGCGGCCATCAGGATGATGACGAAAAGACCTGCGGCGATGTCGCGCACACCCTTGACGCTCAGATATGCGCCCGCACCCGGCGGGTGTAGATCGGGGAGCACTCCGTAGCCGGCGGCGGCGACTCGCGGCGCGACGAGGAAGCGTCCGCCGATGAAGATAATGCCCGCCGCGAGGAGTCCGGCGAGGACGTAGCCGATGGTCGTAGTGAATGTCATGTCGAACACTCCTGGCTGTCGCTAGCGAATCGGTGAAAACGGGCGCAGAACACGTCGGCGCCGTAGACCACCGCGGTACCCAGCACCGCCATCCGCGCGGAGGCGCGGGTGATGTCGTCCAAAGCCACGTCGCGAATTCCCGTCGTTTCGTAGGTGTTAGCAACGCTAACCCCTCCGCCGCACCGGCGTCAATAGCATTGCTAGTTTTGATAGCCGTGATACGTTCGGGTATGTCGATTGAAGACCGCCGTGAGCGCGAACGGGCCGCCCGTCGACGGCTGATCGTCGAAACCGCGCGCCGGCTGGCCGAGACCGAAGGCTGGGACGCCGTGACGACCCGGCGGCTGTCCACCGAGATCGAGTACAGCCAGCCGGTGTTGTACAAGCACTTCGCCGGCATGGAACAGATCGCCGACGCCGTCGCCCTCGACGGGTTCGCCGAACTCGCCGAGGCAATCCGGGCCGCCCACTCCGACGCCGCCGAAGCCGGCGACACCCTGAACCGGATCGCCCAGTCCTACCTGGACTTCGCCCGCGACAATCCGGCGCTCTACGACGCGATGTTTACTCGCGCGACCACCCTGCGCTTCGCCGCCCAGGACACACCGCCTCAACTGACGGCGGCCTTCGCCGCCTTGCGGCAAGGGGTCGGGATGGTCGCGCGCGAACAGGACGCCGACACCCTCACCGAGGTGTTCTGGGCCGCGCTGCACGGGCTGGTCACCCTCGGCCGTACCGGGCGACTGCGCCCCGCACACGATTCGGACCGTGTTCGGCTGCTCGTCGACGAGCTCACCGGCAGGCGAGGAAGCAGGCCCTAGGCCGGTGCGTTGCCGTACTCCATCATTGAAGCCAACGAAAAGTCGCGTCGATCGAAAAAGCCGGGTTATCGAAGTGAACCGTAGCCGTGTGGTCCCCACCCTGATCCTGGGCGCGGTGCTGCTCGCCGTCGCCGGCTGCACCCAGTCGACGGCGGCCGCCAAGCCGGCGGCGACCACGAAGCCGGCCGCGTCGCTCCCGGCCCCGCCTCCCGCGGCGCCGACCCCGCCCCGCGGGGCGCAACCTCAGCTGGCAACGGACCCCGCCCAGCTGGCCGACGACCTCGTCGCCGACGAGCGCGCGCTGCGTGACCCGTCGACTCCCGACCCCGCCCTGGCCGCGGCGGCGCACCGCGAGCAGGCGGCCTATCGAGCGATCGGGCACCATCCCGAATGGGACGCGACGGTGCGGCCGCGCATCCCGGCGCCGCTGATCGACTTCTACGACCGCAACGTCGACGCGCGCCGGCAGCTGAACGCGATGGCACAGGCCAAAGACACGCTGCCCGCATGGCGCATCGACCCACCGGTGCCGGCCGACGAGCTGATGGGCGACTACCACGCGGCGGAGGCTGAGTCCGGCGTCGCCTGGAACTACCTGGCCGCGATCAACCTGGTGGAAACGCACTTCGGCAGCATCGTCGGCGTGAGCACCGCCGGCGCCGACGGCCCGATGCAGTTCCTGCCGTCGACGTTCGCGTCCTACGGCCAGGGCGGCGACATCCATTCGCCGCGCGACAGCATCCTGGCGGCGGGCCGCTACCTGGCCGCGAATGGCTTTGCGGGCGACCCCGATCACGCCCTTTACCAATACAATCACTCGCGCAATTACGTGCAGGCCGTCGACCAGTACGCCGCGGTGCTCGCCGGTGATCCGGCCGCGTTCCCCGACTACTACCGGTGGGACGTGTACTACTACACGACCGCGGGCGACGTGCTGCTGCCGATCGGCTACGCCGCGTCGTCGCCCATCCCGGTCGGCGACTACCTGGCGAGCCACCCGCAATAGCGGGGTCAGCCGTCCTTCCGGGCCAGAAACGCCCGCATGTGCCGCTGGGGCTCGCCGGTCAGAAACGCCAGCCCGAACTGCTCGACGCTGTCTTCGATCGCCCCGTGCACCGTCATGTCGAACCACTTGTTGAGGAGCCGCTTTTGTTGACGCACGGCGTTCGGGCCGAAGCCGGCGAGCCTGGCCGCGAGCTCGGCGATGCGAGCGTCGAGCGCGTCCGGGGCCACCACCTCGTGCACCAAGCCCCAGGTGACCGCGGTGTCGGCGTCGATGGTTTCGCCCGTCAACAGCATCCAGGCCGCGTGCGAGGCCCCGATCAGCGCGGGCATCAGGGCCGCATGGATGACCGAGGGGATGCCGACGGCCACCTCGGGCATGCCAAAGCGGGCGCCGGACTCGGCGATCCGCAGGTCGCAGCACATCGCGATTTCCAGGCCGCCGCCCAGGCAGTAACCGGCTAGCCGGGCGACGACCGGGACGGGGCATTGGCGAATCGTCTCGCACAGGCCCGCGAGCCTGCGGATGAACGCCTCGGCGGTGGAGCGATCGAGGGTGACCATCTCGTTGATGTCGGCGCCGCCGATGAACGCCTTGTCCCCGGCGCCGCGCAGCACGACGACACGGGCGTCGTCGTCGCCGCCGGCGCCGCGAACCGCCGCGGTGAGCTGCTCGATCGCGCCGGTGCCGACGATGTTGAGCGGTTTGGAGTTGATCAACTCCACGGTGACGACGCCGCCGTCGCGGCCCAGCCGAACGAACCGTTCTTGCCTCGCGTCCATGCGTTCATCCTGACCCCGGGTGAGGAAAGCCGCCCCAGCGGCTGCCGGGGCGGCTTTCACGAAGGGTCAATCAGTACAGCGGAACCCAGACACCGAAGAACCAGTACCCCCAGCCCCCGTACTGCCAGTTGAAGACCGGGAAGACGGTGAAGGTGTCGTAGTTGAAGGGACCGTAGTCGTACCGGGCGCGATCCCAGTTGCGGTCCGGCGGCCCGGCCCAGGGGCGGTTCCAGCCACCGGGGGGCGGCGGGCCGTCCCAACCTCCAGGAGGCGGCGGGCCATACCAGCCGGGCGGCGCGTGGTGCGGCGGCGGGCCGTCGTTCCAGCCGAATCCATGCTCCCGCGGCGGAGGTGGCGCACCGCGGTCGGCGAGGACGAACTCGACCTTCGCGCCCCCGGGGCCGGGGGTGGTGGGTCCGCCTATTTGCGCGCTGGCAGTGACCACGTCGCGGCGCGGAACGTACGCCGGGTGCGGCGGCTGTGTGCTCGGCGCACTGAGGGCCGGGCGCGCCCCGGGACTGGACGGCGGCGTGGTCCGACCGCTCGCCGGCCCGGTCGTCTGCGCGCTCGGCGGCGTGGTCTGCGCGCCGGGCTGCGTGGTCTCGGTGCGGGGCGGTTCGCTGCCCCGAGTCCACGACGGGTGGGTGCTCTGGGTGGCCGGCGGCTGCGTGCTCTCGGTGGCCGGCGGCTGGGTGCTGTGGGTGGCCGGCGGCTGCGTGCTCTGCGTGGCCGGGGGCTGCGGGCTCTGGGGGGCCGGCGCGTGGGTCTGCGGAGCGGTTTGCGGGGCCTGCGACGCGCCGCCCGGCGCGCCGCCGGAACCTCCCGGGTTGCCGCCGCCGCCACCGCCGCCGCCGTGGCAGTTGGGGCAGGGCGGCGGGGGGTCCAGCGGAGCGGAGTTGGCTAAGCCGGGGTTCAGCATCGCGGAGAAGCCCAGGGCCGCCGCGAGCGTCGCCGCGCTCGCGACACGTTTGATAGACATTGCTGCGTTCCTTCTGGGGTATCGATCGCCCGCGCTAGGTGTACTCGGCCAGGACGTTGGTAGCAGGCGTGTCGGCTTGATGTGAGGAGAACCCCCGGGTGGGGTGTGGCGTGTCG
>NZ_LQPJ01000100.1 GCF_002101785.1 Mycobacterium palustre | reverse complement strand
GGAGCGGGCGGGGCCGGCGGGGCCGGCGGGGCCGGCGGCGAGGGCTTCGCCCGCAGCCCGTTGGGGATCGACCTGAGCATGGGCGGGCACGGTGGTGCCGGCGGCGCCGCCACCGCGATCAACGGTGTCGGCGGCGCGGGCGGCGCGGGCGGCAACAGCGGTTCCTCCGGCTTCTTCGGCATCGACCTGACCCAGGGCGGCGCCGGCGGCGTGGGCGGCACCACGGGTTCCGGATTCGGCGGGCACGGGGGCGACGGCGGCGCGGCCGCTGCCCCCGCCCTCGTCGGGTTTGGCGCTGCGATCGGCGGCAACGCCGGTGCCGGAGGTGCGGCCACCGCCACCGCCGGGCACGGTGGCGACGGTGGCGTGGGCGGCCTAGCCGCCGCGCTCGTCGGCATCGCCGGCGGCGGGGCGGGCGGGGTCGGCGGAAACGGACCCGCCGGCTTAGATGTCGGCTACGGGGGCAACGGCGGGGCCGGTGGCCTGGCCGCCGCCGGGCTTGCCGCCATCGGCGGCAACGGTGGGGACGGCGGCACCTCATTCACAACCGAACCCAAGACCAACGCCGGCGGCGCCGGCGGCGACGCCCTCGGGTTCTTCGGCTTCGGCGGCGCCGGCGGCGACGCCGGCATTTCCGTCGGGAACCTCGCCCCCGGCGGCAACGGAGGCAACGCCGGGCTCATCGACATGGGCACCTACACACCGTCGATATTCGGGATCGGCGGCAACGGCGGCAACGGTGTCAACGGCGGGGCCGGTGGGACCGGCGGCCTGGGCGGCTACTATGGCGCGCCCGGCGAGAACGGCCGCACGATCGGGTAGTGCGCGACGGGCGCCGCGCCGATCCTTGATCCCCTGCGTCGCAACGCGGTAGCGTGGTGCCGACAATTACGACACGCTCAGTAGCGTAATCCCCGGGCCACGCCTACCGGAAGGACCCGCTCGATGCGCAGCCGCTACGCCGGGCATCCCTTCACCACGCCGACGGACGAGATCGCCGCCGCGCTCGAGGACGTCAGCATCCCGACCCTGCTGCTGTCGCTCGTCCACATCACCGGCGACCCGCGGTTCATCCGCGACTTCAAGCCCATGGGCATCTTCCTCAACGAGGTCCAGGGGTTTATGTCCGAGGACGACAAGGCCCGCGCCCGCGCGGCGGCGCTGCCCGTGCTCGCCGACTACCGCGACCGCGGCTGCCCCGAGCCCGAACCGCTGGGCCTCGACCTCATCCGGGAGATGATGGATTGGGCCGCCTGCGAGCACGTCACCGATGACTACCTGCCGCTGATTTTGGAAGAGATGGATCTCGACGGCGCCGACCCGCGCCGCCCGGCGGCCCTGCCGCCCGAATCCGCCGCGGGGCTGCCCGTCGTCGTGATCGGGTGCGGCGAGTCCGGCATCCTGGCCGGGATCCGCCTCAAGCAGGCCAACATCCCCTTCACGATCATCGAGAAGAACGCCGGCCCCGGCGGAACCTGGTGGGAGAACCGCTATCCCGGGGCCCGCGTCGACGTAGCCAACCATTTCTATTGCTACAGCTTCGAACCCAACAACGACTGGACCCACTTCTTCGCCGAGCAGCACGAGCTGCGGGACTACTTCACCCAGGTAATGAACAAACACGCACTGGCACAACACATTCGGTGGAGCACCGAGGCGGTCGCGGCCGAATGGAACGACGACGACGGCGTGTGGACCGTGTCGTTGCGCGGCGCCGACGGCCAGACCGGCACGGTCACCGCGCGGGCCGTCATCACCGCGGTCGGTCAGCTCAACCGGCCCCACATCCCGGAATTCGACGGCGCCGACACCTTCGAGGGGCCCGCGTTTCACTCCGCGGCCTGGGATCACTCGGTCGACCTGACCGGCAAGCGGGTCGCTTTGATCGGGGCGGGCGCCAGCGGCTTCCAGATCGCGCCCGCGATCGCCGACCGCGTCGAGCGGCTCAGCGTGTTCCAGCGGACGGCCCAGTGGATGTTCCCCAATCCGATGTACCACGACGAGGTCGGCGACGGCGTGCGCTGGGCGATGCGCCACCTGCCCTTCTACGGGCGGTGGTATCGGTTTTTGGTGCTGTGGCCCGGCGCCGACAAGGGACTGGACGCCGCGGAGGGCGACCCCAACTATGCCGACCGGGACTACGCCGTCAGCGACATCAACGCGGCCGCCCGAATGATGTTCTCCGAATGGATCACCAGCCAGGTCGGCGACGACCACGAGCTGTTGGCCAAAGTGCTCCCCGACTATCCCGCCACGGGAAAGCGGACCCTGCAGGACAACGGCAGCTGGCTTCGAACGCTGCAACGGGACAACGTCGAGCTGGTGCGCACACCGATCCACAAGATCGCCCCCCACGGCGTGGTCACCGACGACGGCGTGACCCGCGACGCCGATGTCATCGTCTACGCCACCGGGTTCCGCCACACCGACGTGCTGTGGCCGCTAAACGTGCGGGGCCGCAACGGGATTGACCTGCACCAGATGTGGGGGAGCCGACCCTATGCCTACCTCGGCATCACCGTCCCCGGGTTCCCGAACTTCTTCATCGTTTACGGCCCCGGAACCCATCTCGCCCACGGCGGCAGCCTGATCTTCCAGTCCGAGCTGCAGATGCGCTACATCGACCAGTGCCTCAGGCGGCTGGCCGAGGAGAATCTGCACTCGATCGAACCGCAAGCCGAGGCCGCCACCGAATGGCATCGGCGGACGCAAGCCCAGATCAAGAAGATGGTGTGGTCACACCCGGCGGTCAAACATTCCTATTTCAAGAACGCCGACGGCGAGATTCACACCGTCAGCCCGTGGCGCCTCAACGAGTATTGGTCCGCGGTGCTGCATCCCGACTGGTCGCAATTTCTTGTGCGGCAGAGAAAGTGAGCAACCCACCATGCGAACGGTAGTCGTCGACGGCCCCCGCAGCATCCGCGTCGACACCCGCCCCGACCCCGAACTTCCCGGTCCCGACGGGGCCATCGTCGAAGTCGCCGCCGCCGGAATCTGCGGATCCGACCTGCACTTCTACGAGGCCGATTTCCCCATGGCCGAACCGATCACGCTCGGCCACGAAGCGGTCGGCACCGTGGTCGAGACGGGCCCGGAGGTGCGCACCGTCACGGTGGGCGACCAGGTCCTGGTGTCGTCGGTGACCGGTTGCGGCGCGTGCCCGGGATGCGCCACCCGCGATCCGGTCATGTGCTTCAACGGGTTCCAGATCTTCGGCGGGGGCGTGCTGGGCGGCGCGCAGGCCGATTTGCTCGCCGTGCCGGCGGCCGACTTCCAGTTGCTCAAGACGCCCGAGGGGATCGGCACCGAGCAGGCGCTGCTGCTCACCGACAACCTGGCCACCGGCTGGGCAGCGGCGCGGCGCGCCGACATCCCCTACGGCGGCACCGTAGCGGTGATCGGCATGGGTGCGGTCGGCTTGTGCTCGCTGCGCAGCGCGATGTTCCAAGGCGCGGCAACGGTTTTCGCCGTCGACCGCGTCGACGGCCGCCTGGACCGCGCGGCCCGATGGGGCGCCACGCCGGTCAAGGCGCCGGCGGTCGAGGCCATTCTCGCCGCGACGGGTGGGCGTGGCGCCGATGCGGTGATCGACGCCGTCGCGACCGACGCGTCTTTGACCGACGCGCTCAACGCGGTGCGGCCCGGCGGCACCGTCTCGGTGGTCGGGGTGCACGACATGAATCCTTTTCCGCTCAACGCGCTGGGCTGCCTGATCCGCAGCATCACGCTGCGGATGACCACGGCGCCGGTGCAGCGCACCTGGCCGGAGCTGATCCCGCTGCTGCAGTCGGGCCGGCTCGACGTCGACGGGATCTTCACCACCACGCTGCCGTTGCACGAAGCGGCCAAGGGCTACGCCACCGCGGAGTCGCGGTCCGGCGACGACGTCAAGGTCCTGCTGAAACCCTGACACAGCCCCGTCTCACCGGGCTTACGCCGCCCGCGTGGCCGTGATGTATTGCGAGCGCATGAAATTATCGATCTTGACGTCGACCTCGGGTGGCGTCATCCCGTAGCCGGCCTGCAGTTCCAGCGTGTTGCGGACGGGTTCGACGGTCCAGCCGTGGGCGGCCAGCAATTCGGCGGGCTCCGATTTGGTTTCGTACGTCAGGGCCGAAAAGTCGACGTTGCCCGACATGTTGACCCCGGGATGGTCTGCCTCCAGGGCGGCGCGCCGTTCGCGGTCCAGGCGGGTTCCCAACGCGCCGACGGCAATTCGGCTCCCGGGAGCGCTGAGCCCGCTGATTCGGGTGAACAGCGTGTTCTGGGCCTCGTCGGTGAGGTAGGGCAACACCCCCTCCACCGACCAGGCGCTGGGGGTCTCGACGTCGAAGCCGGCCGCTTCCAGCGCCCGCGACCAGTCGGTGCGCAAGTCGGCGGCGACCTCGACGCGGCGCGCCTTCGGCTCGGCACCGTGCTCGCGCAACACCCGCGACTTGAACTCCAGCACCTTCGGCAGGTCTACTTCGAAAACCGTTGCGCCGGGAGGCCATTCGAGTCGATAGGCCCGCGAGTCCAGGCCGGCGGCGACGATGACGGCCTGGCGGATTCCCGCGTCGGCGGCGGCGGCGAAGAAGTCGTCGAAGAACCGGGTCTGCACGCCGTACAGCCGGGGGAAAGCGGTCTCGTCCTCGGTGGCTCCGGGCTTGGCGAGCACGTCCGCCAGATATCGGTCCTGCGACGCGGCGATGAACAGCTTCGCGAAATCGTCGCGCACCAACGGTTGCGGGCCGACCGCATGCAGCGCCCGCGATCCCGCCACCAGCAGCGCGGTGTAACCCACGCCGCTGACGATGTCCCATTGGTCGTCGTCGGTACGAAGCGAACCGAATTCCGGTGTCGTGCTCATGCAAACCCAAGGTACCTGCGACGGCAGGGTCACAACTCTAGAATCACCGTGACCGGGCCGTCGTTCACCAATTCCACCTGCATGTGCGCCCCGAACACGCCCGTCTCGACGTGGGCGCCCAGCCCCCGCAACGCCTCCGCGAGCGCCGTCACCAGCGGCTCGGCCACCGCACCCGGGGCGGCCGCGTTCCACGACGGGCGCCGGCCCTTGGCGGTGTCGGCGTACAGGGTGAACTGGCTGACCACCAGGATCGGCGCGTCGACGTCGGCGGCCGATCGCTCGTCGCTGAGAATCCGCAGGTTCCAAAGCTTTTCGGCCAGCCGGCGCGCCTTGCCGTCGTCGTCGCCGTGGGTGACGCCGACGAACGCGAGCAGGCCCTGCCGCTGCGGCCGGATGGCGCCCACCACCTGGCCGTCGACCGTCACCGACGCCGAACAGACGCGTTGCACCAAAATCCGCATGGCCCTCGATGCTGCCAGGCCGTGCCGCAAAAAGGTCAAGTAGGCTCGTCGCGTGTCGGTTCTCGTGGCGTGTTCGGAGACCCCGCTGGGGGTCGGCGAGGGTGTCGGCGAACTCGTCGCCGACGCGGTGCGTGTGGTCCGCGAGTCCGGGCTGCCCAACAGGACCGATTCGATGTTCACCGTGATCGAGGGCGACACCTGGGGCGAGGTGATGGCCGTCGTGCAGCGCGCCGTCGAGGCGGTGGCCGCCCGCGCGCCCCGGGTCAGCACGGTGATCAAGGCCGACTGGCGGCCCGGGGTTCACGACGCGATGACGCAAAAGGTGGCCTCCGTCGAGCGTTACCTGTCCGACGGTTAGCCCTGCACCGCGTCCCGGAACGCACGCTCCGCCGCGGCGCCGTGCACGGCGAACACCACCCTCTCCAGCGCGCTCGCCCGGTGTTCGCGCACGGCGTCGACCATCAACCGTGCCGCGTCCTCGAGCGGAAAGCCGCCGACGCCGGTGCCGAACGCCACCAGGGCCAGTGATCGGCAGCCGAGCTTGTCGGCCTTGCGAAGCGTCGAAACGGTTGCCCGCGTGATGATTTCGGCGGAAGTGGGACCGCCCAGCTCCATCGTGGCGGCATGGATCACGTAGCGCGCGGGCATGTCCCCGGCGGTGGTCTCGACGGCCTCCCCGAGCCCGATCGGCGCCTTTTCGGTCGACTCGCGCTGCACCGCGGGCCCGCCGGCGCGCGAGATCGCCGCGGCGACGCCGCCGCCGTGCCGCAGCTGGGTGTTGGCGGCGTTGGCGATCGCGTCGACCTCGAGCTTGGTCACGTCGGCCTGCAACACCTGTAACTCGATCATCGGCTCATTGTCCGTCCGGCGCGGGGCACCGGCGGGCACATCGCCCCGTTTCCGGCGGATTCGGTCCATTTGCGCGGCTGAGGCCCGGCGAGACGCCGCTGAGCGGCGGGCCCGGCCCGCCCGGCGGGTGGGGTCATGGCGCTGGTTCATCGCCTTCGCGCGTGACACGGAACACACAAATGGAGGCACAAAGTTTACCGAAACCGAAAACAGATATTTTCGGCTATGTGTACGCTGTGTGCCTCGCCGACTGTCTATGACTATGTGGAAGGCCAGCGATGTCGTATCTGATCGCTACACCGGAATTCTTGTCAGTGGCGGCAACGAACGTGGCGGGCATCGGCTCGTCGCTGAGTGCGGCCAATGCGGCCGCCGCGGCCTCGACAACGCAGGTGACGGCCGCCGCCGGCGATGAAGTGTCAACGGCGATCGCATCGCTGTTTTCCGCCCATGCGCAGGATTTCCAGGCCTTCAGTGCGCAGGCGGCCGCGTTTCACAACCAGTTCGTGCAGGCGCTGACCAGCGCGGGTGGTGCTTATGCGGCCACCGAAGCTGCCAGTGCAAACCCCCTGCAGACGATCGTCGACGACATCTTTGGGGCCATCAACACACCCACCAACCTGCTACTCGGTCGCCCGTTGATCGGCAATGGCACCAACGGGGCGCCGGGGACAGGCCAAGACGGCGGTCCGGGCGGGATCTTGTGGGGCAACGGCGGCAACGGCGGGTCCGGCGGGATCGGACAGGCCGGCGGCCGAGGCGGTGACGCGGGGCTGTGGGGCAACGGCGGCGCGGGAGGCGCCGGCGGACCGGGGGTTGCCGGCACCGCTGGTAGCGCCGGCACCACGGGTGCCAACGGCGGCGCCGGCGGTAATGGTGGTACCGGCGGCGCCGGCGGTGCCGGCGGCAACGGCGGGTTGTTGTTCGGGGCGGGCGGCCACGGCGGTATGGGCGGGATTGGTGGCGCCGGCGGCGCCGGCGGGACCGGCGGCACCGGATCGCCGGGAGCCAGCCCCGGCGCGATGGGCGGTACCGGGGCCACCGGCGGCGACGGCGGCCGCGGCGGCGACGGCGGTCCGGGCGGTGCCGGCGGCAGGGGCTCGCTCTTGTTCGGCCAGGCGGGCGCCAACGGCGCCGGCGGGCCCGGTGGCGTCGGTGGCGACGCCGGGATGGGCGGCAACGGCGGTGCCGGCGCCGCCGGCGACGCCGGCACCCCCACCGGCGGCACGGGCGGCACCGCCGGAAACCCCGGCGCCGCGGGTGCCGGGGGCAACGGCGCCGGCGGCGCGGCCGCGGGAGCTTCGGGCTCTGCGTCCACCGGCGGCACCGGCGGCACCGGCGGCGCCGGCTACGACGCGACGTCCGCCGCGGCCGGCACCAACGGCGGTGATGGCGGAAACGGCGGCGACGGCGGTCTGTACGGCACCGGTGGGGCCGGTGGGGCCGGCGGTAACGCCTCTGCCGGCGGCGGGGCCGGCGGTAAGGGCGGCGATGGCGGCGCCAGTCTTTTCCATGGCGGTAAGGGCGGGGCCGGCGGCGCCGGCGCCGGCACCGGCAATGGCGGAAACGGCGGAAACGGCGGGAACGTCACTCAATCCGGGAGCGGAGATGCCACCGGCGGCGATGGCGGAAAGGGCGGCACCGCCACCGGGACCGGTACCGGCGGCAACGGCGGCGGCGGGGGCTACGCGCACATCATCGACATAGCCTCCACGGCGACCGCCACCGGCGGCGCCGGCGGAGCTGGCGGCGACGGCGCCAGCGGCGGCAACGGCGGCAACGGCGGTTCCGTTCAAACGCTCGGAAGCGGAAACCTCAACCCGGGCGTCGGCGGCGACGGGGGCACGGGCATGGCCTTCGGCGGCGGTGGCGGCGGCCAGGGCGGTGACGCCCTCGCCAACCACCCCGGCTACGCGAATGACGTCATCGGCGGCACCGGCGGCCATGGGGGCAGCGGTGTCAGCAACGCCGGCATCACCCAGCCCGGCCACGGCGGGAGAGGCGGCGACGCGGAAGTCGACGGCAACCTAGCCACCGCCAGGGCTATCGGAGGCCAAGGCGGTGCGGGTGGCGGCGCCAGCGCCGGCGACGGCGGGATCGGCGGCGACGGCGGCGACGCGACCAACTACGGATCCGGTGACGCCTTCGGCGGGGGCGCTGGCTCCGGCGGGGCCGCCGGCAACACCGCCACCCCGGGCGCTGGCGGCCGGGGCGGTAGCGCATACATCCAGGCCACCGGAACCGGAAACGCCTTCGGACACGATGGCGCCAACGGCGTAGACAATGCCGTCGGGACGGCTGGCGCGGGTGGCGGCGGCGGTGACGCCCGCATCTTCAATGCCTCCTCCAACGGCACCGCCACCTCCGGCGACGGCGGGAGCGGCGGCGACGGTGTCAATGGCGGTTCGGGTGGTTCCGGCGGGCTTGCGTACACCGCCGGAACCGGCACCCTCATCGCCGGTCACGGCGGCGATGGGGGTACCGGCACCACCGGCGCCGGCGGATCCGGCGGCCAAGGCGGCAAGGTGGAAGTCGACAACCCCGCCTATGCGCTGGACATCACCGGCGGCCAGGGTGGAGCGGGCGGCACGGGCTTCACCAACGCCGGCCCGACGCAACCCGGGCACGGCGGGGCCGGCGGCGACGCGAAGGTCGACAACAGCGGCTCGACCATCAACGCCATCGGCGGCCCGGGCGGGGCGGGCGGCGATGCCACCGATCCCGGGAACCTGACCACCGACCCCGGGGGGACCGGCGGTATCGGCGGCGCCGGCGGGTTAGCCGAGAACCACGGCTCTGGGCTCGCCATCGGTGGCGCCCCAGGCGCGGGCGGTGGCGGCGTCAATGGCGGCTCCGGCGGCCAGGGCGGTTCGGCGTGGAGCTACGGGACCGGGGACGCCATCGGTCACGACGGCGCCGCCGGCACCGCCGGCGCCGCCGGCACAATCACCACGCCCAGCGGCTCCGGCGGCTCCGGCGGCGCCGGCGGCGATGCGCGGATCATCAACGACTCCTCTACGGCCACCGGCACCGCCGGCGACGGCGGGGCCGGCGGGCATGGTGGCGCGGGCGGCGGGACGAGCGGATCCGGCGGCTCGGGCGGCCCGGGCGGTTTCGCATACACGGCCGGGACCGGAAGTGTGACCCCGGGCGACGGCGGGCAAGGCGGCGACAGCGGCGACCTGACCGGTGGCTCCGGCGGCAGTGGGGGCAATGGCGGCGGCGTGGAGATCAACAACGCGGCCAATACCAACAGCATCATCGGCGGCAAAGGCGGAGACGGCGGCGCCAGCTACAACGATTTTGCCGTCATCTACGGCAACGGCGGTGACGGCGGCAACGCCTTTATCGACGCCCACGGCTCTACCGGCGACGCCGAGGGCGGCGCGGGCGGTCGCGGCGGCGATGCCGTCCTCTTCGCCGGCACCGGCGGGTCCGGCGGGACGGCGTACAACTCCGGAAACGGGTTGGCCACCGGCGGCGCCGGGGGCAGCGGCGGCGACGGCGGATACCAGGGCGGCGACGGCGGCAAGGGCGGCAACGCGTACGTCTACGTTGGCAACTACCCCGCCAATGCCACCGCAGGGGCCGGCGGCTCCGCCGGGGGCGGCGACGGACCGCCTCCGCCCGTCAACGGGAATCCCGGTACCACCGGGTCACTGCCGTAACGAACTGCGCCGCCCCGCGCCAGTAGGCTCATGCCGGTGAGCGCACGCGCGGGCATCGTTGTCACCGGAACCGAGGTCCTCACCGGACGCGTCCAGGACGCCAACGGGCCCTGGATCGCAGACCGCCTGCTCGAGCTCGGCGTGGAGCTGGCACACGTCACCATCTGCGGTGACCGCCCCGCCGACATCGAGGCCCAGCTGCGGTTCCTCGCCGACCAGGGCGTGGACCTAATCGTCACCAGCGGCGGCCTGGGCCCCACGGCCGACGACATGACCGTCGAGGTGGTGGCGCGCTTCTGCGGCCGCGACTTGGTGCTGGACACCGAGGTCGAGGAGAAGATCGCCAACATCCTCAAACGGCTTATGGCGCACTTCGATCGAGAGAGCTTCGACGGTGTCCGCGCCGCCAACCGCAAGCAGGCCATGATTCCGAGCGGGGCGCAGGTCCTCGATCCGGTCGGCACGGCACCCGGTGTCGTCGTACCGGGAAAGCCGACCGTGATCGTGCTCCCCGGCCCCCCGCGAGAGCTGCAGCCGATGTGGCGAAAAGCCATCGAAACACCCGCCGCCCAGGAGGCGATCGCGGGCCGAACGACATACCTGCAGAAGACAATCCGGATGTTCGGGCTGCCCGAGTCCGGGCTGGCCGTGACGCTGCGGGACGCCGAGAGGACCGTCCCGGGCTTCGAGTCGCTGGAGATCACCACCTGCCTGCGCCGCGGCGAGGTGGAGATGGTCACGCGGTACGAGCCGGACGCCGCCGACGCGTACGCACAGCTGACCCGGCTACTGCGCGATCGGCACGCGCAGCAGATCTTTTCCGAAGACGGCTCACGAATCGACGACCTCGTCGCCCAACTCCTGACCGGGCGCAAAATCGCGACGGCGGAGTCCTGCACCGCGGGACTGCTGGCGGCGCGGCTCACCGACCGCCCCGGATCATCCGACTACGTGATGGGCGGCGTGGTGAGCTACTCCAATCAGGCGAAAGCCGAAGTGCTGGGCGTCGATCCGGCTTTGATCGAACGACACGGCGCGGTCTCCGAGCCCGTGGCCGAAGCGATGGCCGCCGGCGCGCTGCGACGCTTCGGCGCCGACACCGCCGTGGCGATCACGGGCATCGCCGGGCCGGGCGGGGGAACCCCCGAAAAGCCGGTAGGCACCGTGTGTTTCACCGTCGCGCTCGCCTCCGCGGGCTCGGGGGTCCGCACGCACACCCGAACCCTCCGCCTGCCCGGCAACCGGTCGGATATCCGGGAGCGCTCGACCACCGTGGCCATGCACATGTTGCGACGCGCCCTCGGCGACCTCGAGTAGGCTCACTTCACTTCGGTTGGCAGGAAAGCACTTTCGGTGGTGCCGAAGCGAATCCCGGTGGCGTCCTTGCCGATGAATGTCAGGAGCGCCACGGCGATCAGCACCGGCACGATCGTCGCGGCCAGCGCAAAGGGATAGCCGTGCGACTCGGCCAGGCGTTCCTGAATCGGCAAGTTGAAGGCCGCCAACAGGTTTCCCAGCTGGTAGGTCACGCCGGGGTAGAGGCCGCGGATGGCGTCCGGCGACAACTCGGTCAGGTGCGCGGGGATCACCCCCCACGCGCCCTGCACGCAGACCTGCATCAGAAACGCACCCAGGCACAGCATCGCCGCGGTCCGTGAGTAGGCGAACAGGGGAACGATGGGCAGCCCCAGCAGCGCGCAGAAGACCACGGTGTGGCGGCGGCTGAGCCGCTGCGACAGCGTGCCGAAGAACAGCCCGCCGACGATGGCGCCGACGTTGTAGACCACCGCGATCCACTTGACGGTCACGCCGGACAGGCCCGCGCCGTGGTTGGCGGTCGCGCCCAGGAAGGTGGGGTAGACGTCCTGGGTCCCGTGGCTCATCCAGTTGAAGGCGGTCATCAGTAGCACCAGGTAGACGAACCGGCGGATGATCGCGCCGTCGCGCAGCACGTCGCGGATCCGGGTGCTGGTGAGCCGCAGCTGGTCCTGGGCGGCCTCCCAAACCTCGGACTCCTCCACGCGGTATCGGACGATCAGGCTGATCAACGCCGGGATGATGCTCAACGCGAACAACCAGCGCCACGACAGCCCAAGCCAATTCATCACCACCAGCGACGCGACGCTGGCCAGCAGATAGCCGAGCGCGTAGCCCTCCTGCAGCAGCCCGGAGAAAAAGCCGCGCCGCTCGACGGGCACCTTCTCCATGGCGAGCGCGGCGCCCAGCCCCCACTCGCCGCCCATGCCGATGCCATAGAGCACGCGCAGGATCACCAGGATGGTGAAGTTGGGCGCGAACGCACACAGGAAGCCGACGACCGAGTAGAACATCACGTCGACGATCAGCGGGAGCCGCCGACCGACGCGGTCGGCCCACAACCCGAACAGCAGCGCGCCCACCGGGCGCATGACCAGCGTCGCCGTCGTGATGAAGGCGACCTCGGCCTTGCTGTGGTGGAACGTCTTTGCGATGTCGGCATAGACGAACACCACGATGAAGTAGTCGAACGCGTCCATCGTCCAGCCCAACAACGCCGCGATGAACGAATTGCGTTGATCGGCGGTCATCTTCTTTCGAGGTGCAGTCACTTGAGCATCGTGCAGTACCCGGCGCCCAATCGCGAGAGTAAGTTCACCGGACATGCGAATCATCGACGCCGATGGACACGTGGCCGAGAACCCCTCGCTGGCGATCGAAGCGATCAAACGCTGGCCGCAGTACGTCAAGCCCAGCACCGACGGGCGGATGCGGTTGACGTTCGAAGGCCGCAACTATCCCGAGGACCGGGGCCCGGGAGCGGGGTGCCCGCCCGAGCACGGGATCAGCGCGGCGGCCGACATCAATTGCCGGTCGGCAGAAGGGGTTCTGGGCGACGCCGACCGCGACCACATCGACACGATGGTGCTCTACCCGAGCCTCGGGCTGTGCGCGCCGAGCCTCGAGGACCCCGAGTTCGCCGCGGGCTTCTCCCGGCTCTACAACCAGTGGATCGCCGACTTCTGCGCCTCGTCGGGCGGCCGGTTGCGCGGGGTCGCGGTCGTCCCGATCGAGCACGGCCGGGCGGCCATCGACGTCTTGACCGAAGCCAAGGAACTCGGCCTGGTGGCCGCGCTGGTCCCGCCGGCGCTCAAGACTCGCAACCTGGACCACCCCGACCTCGATCCGTTCTACGCGGCCGCCGTCGACCTCGACATGCCGCTCGGCATCCACGGCGCTCCCGGCATCCACCTGCCGAAGATCGGCGTGGACCGTTTCACCAACTACATCCAGGTGCACTGCATCAGCTTCCCGTTCGACCAGATGACGGCGATGACCGCGATGGTCTCCGGCGGTGTCTTTGAGCGCCACCCCGAGCTGCGGGTCGCCTTCCTCGAGGCGGGCGCGGGCTGGGTGCCGTTTTTCATCGATCGCCTGCACGAGCACTACGAAAAGCGCGGGGACTGGGTGGAGCACGGCTGGCAGCGCGACCCGCACGAGTACCTCAAGGCGGGCAACATCTTCGTGACATGCGAACCGGAGGAACCCATCCTGCCGGGCGTGATCGACGTGCTCGGCGACGACTTCATCATGTTCGCCAGCGACTACCCGCACTGGGACGGCGAATGGCCGGAGAGCACCAAGCACCTGCGGACCCGCGCCGACATCAGCGAGGAGGCGCGCGAAAAGATCGGCGGCCGCAACGCGCAGCGCTTCTACAACCTCAACTAGCATCTGGGCGGGGCGGCGGCCGCAAGTTCTAGATGACCGAGCGCGCCTTGCGCATCAACCTTTTGGTGAATTCGCGGCAACCTCGCAGTTAATTTGCAGGGTATCGGGTGGACCATAGGAGATAGCCACGTAAGTGGCCTGATCACCATTCAAAACCGGGGTCGGGGGATCTAGAAGGAACGGAACCCTCCATGTTTACCGGCATCACCACCCACGCCGGCTCCCTGGCCGCTGCCACCACGGTGCTCACCGGAGCCGCGATTCTAAGCGGCGGCGCAGCAGCCGCCGATTCAAACCAGGACGCCCAGTTCATGGCGCTCCTCCGTCAAGAAGGCGTCCCCGCCATTTCGGGCGTGCCAGACCTGATCAACACCGCCCACCGCGTGTGCGGGGAACTAGACGGCGGCGTTCCCGCGGATACCGTCGTGAACGAGCTGATGAAAAACGCGAACATTATCACCCCCGGCCTCGACCCCGATCGTCTCCGTCGCACCGAGACCCGGTTCGTCGTTGCATCGACGGGTGCCTACTGTCCGAACCATCAGGTGGGCTTCACCAACCGGGGCGGATCAACAGACCGGGTGAGGTTGGCCTCGTTCGTCGAAGGAGCCAGCGGGACCGATCCCGTTGCGCCGCCACGCCCGCACGTGTCGGACGCCCACAAGCTGCAGCCGCCACAGGCGGCGGCGCCCGCCCCGCCGAAGAAGGCACCCCCGGTGGTGGGTTCGCCGCCGGGCAGCGGTGGCGGCGGGGGCGGCAGTGGCGGCGGTTCCGGCGGGGTGGCGCCGGCGCCGCCCTCCGGACCCGGCATCATCGCGCTCGCACCGTAGCCGCGTACCCGGCTCCGGCTGGTGACGGTCGCGCCCCCGCTGAGCGCGACCTGAACCGAGCCGGGTGGCAGGATTTCGCGCATGGGCCCTTTCCTGCTCCGCGCCGCGCTGACCGGCCTCGCGATGTGGATCGTCACCCTGTTCATGCATGGAATGAGATTTGTGGGCGGCAATACCACCTTGCAGACGGTCGGCGTCATCTTCGTCGTCGCCGTGATCTTCGGTCTGGTCAACGCGTTCATCAAGCCGATCGTCCAGATCTTGTCGATCCCGCTGTACATCTTGACGCTGGGCCTGGTTCACGTCGTGATCAACGCGTTGATGTTGTGGATCACCGCCCACACCACGCACTGGGGCCTGCAGATCGACCACTTCTGGTGGACGGCGATCTGGGCCGCCATCCTGCTCTCCATCGTGAGCTGGGTGCTGTCGCTGGTCGTTCGCGACGTGACGCGCGCCTGAGATCTCTCAGCGAGCCTGCCATCGCGGCGGGCGCTTCTCGGCGAAAGCGCGCGGTCCCTCCTTGGCGTCCTCGGTTTCGAAAACCCGGTCGCTGTGCCGGGTTTCGTTGTCGTACGCCGACTCCAGGTCGAGCGCCAAACCCTCGACCGCCGACTGCTTCGTCGCGAACACCGCGAGCGGTGCGTTGGCGGTGATGCGCTCGGCGTACTCGTAAGCGGTGTCCAGCAACCGTTCCGCCGGCACCACCCGGTTGACCAGACCCATCGCGAGCGCGCGCTGCGCGTCCACCATGTCGGCCGTCAGCAGCAGCTCCATCGCCAGCGCGTAGGGCATCTGACGCGGCAGCCGCACGGTGCTCCCGCCGCCGGCGAACAGGCCGCGCTTCGGCTCCATCACCGCGAAACGGGCCTCGGGCACGGCGACGCGGATGTCGGTGGACGTCAGCATCTCGAAGCCGCCCGCGACGCAGGTCCCGTTGACGGCCGCGACGATCGGCTTGTGCACGGGAAACCGATGCAGCACTGCGTGGATGGCGTCGTCCTTGTTCCATCCGTCGGGCCGGGGCAGGTCGCCGGTGAGCTCCGGGATGAACTTCTTCAGGTCGGCGCCCGTGCAGAAGTCCGGTCCGACGCCGGTGACCACCGCGACCCAGGCGGCGGCGTCGTCGCGGAACGCCGCCCAGGCGCGGGCCAGGTCGCGGAAGTGGGCCATGTCAAGCGAATTGCGTGTCTCGGGACGGTTGATCGTGATCGTGGCGACGTGGGCCTGCCGCTCGTAGTCGATGCTCACGCGGCCTCCCGGGAAGCGACCAGGCGCACCACGTCGCGCGCGCAACCCCACGACAGCGTCACCCCGTT
The DNA here is from genome assembly GCF_002101785.1 of Mycobacterium palustre. Lineage (GTDB taxonomy): Bacteria > Actinomycetota > Actinomycetes > Mycobacteriales > Mycobacteriaceae > Mycobacterium > Mycobacterium palustre. The sequence continues at coordinate 79,294 of NZ_LQPJ01000100.1, read as the reverse complement.
GCCGCCGTGCCCGTAGTTATGGACGCAGCGCGCCTTCCCGAGTCGCTCGGCCTCCACCCGCACCGCGGGGCGGTCCGGGCGCAGGCCGGTGATGACCTCGATCACCTCCGCGTCGGCGAGGCGCGGCTCGATCCGCCGGCAGCGTTCCAGGATGCGGTCGGTCACCTCGGGATCCGGCGTGGCGTCCCAGCGATCGGCGATGCTAATGCCGCCGCACACCACGCGCCGCGGGTGCGGGAAGTAGCAGGTCCACTCCAGGCCGTTGGTCATCTCCAAAAACAGTTGCCGCAAACCGGGATTGGCAAGCACGACGTGCTGGCCGAACAGCGGCCGGACGCTGGCATCGCCGGTCAGCGGCCCGGCGCCGAGCCCGGCACAGTTCACCACGACGGGGGCGGCGTCGGCGGCCTCGGCCAGTGACCGCACGGGGCGCTCCTCGATGTCGCAACCGGCCGCGGACAGCCGCCGCGTCAGGTAGTCGAGGTAATGCGGCATGTCGATCATCGGCAAGGTGGCGCGAAACCCGGCTCGGAAGCCCGAGGGGAAACCCGCCGGGACGTCGGCCGGGTCGGCCGCCCGCAGGTCCGGGATCAGGTCGGCCGCGGCCGACACCACCTCGGTCGCGCTCGGGTCGCCCACCGCCAGCGCGGGCGCCATCTGGACCCCGGTCTCGGGGTCCCCGGCCAGCTCGCGGAACACGCGCAGCGAGTGCGCCGTCCACTTTAAGGTCGCGGCGGCGCGTTCGGCCGGTCTCGGCGGCGCCCATACCGCACCGGCCACCGCCGAGGTGGTCTGAAGCGGCCTCGCCGAGGTCCACACCCGCACGGGGAAACCCGCTTCGGCCAGGCAGACGGCCGAGGTCAACCCGCTGACGCCGGCTCCGAGCACCACGACCGGCTGCGGGTCACCTGGCACGGCAGTGAGCTCCCGTCAGGAGTGGGGCGGTTGCTGGCCGTTCTGGCCGCCGAGCAGGCCGTTGAGGATGCCGAGAGTCCCCTGCACGCCGGCGGGCGGCGCGGTGGCGGGGGGAGTGGCGTCCGGGGTCAGCTGCCAGGGCTGGCAGCCCGACGTCTTGAACGACTTGTCGGTCGCCTCGATCTGCACCACCTGCGACTTCTTGCTCAGGGCGTTGTCGATGATGTTGCCGTCGGGATTGCCCAGCCGCTTCCAGTAGCAGGTGCCGTTGCCGACCGGGCCGGCGGAGCTGTAAATGCCCGGCGCGATGTCGGTGCCCACCGCGTAGGTGCCGTCGTGGTCGATGGACGTCTTCGGACCGGGCGGCGGCGACGGCTCCGGGTCGGCGCCGGCGACGCCCGCCGACGCGGCCCAACCGGCCAGCAGCAGGCCGGCGACGGCCGATCGTGCCGCGACCACGCTGAATCCCATGCAACGCAGCGTACCGGGGCGAGCACCCGATTTCACATCCGTGTCGCCGCCCGCGCACCGAGGACCGGTTGGCCGCCTACGTCAGCCGCCGCACCTTGCCCGCATAGCCGAGCGCGTGCTCGTACGTCTCGAGGTTGTCGCGCGAGATCTTGGCGTGCACCGGCCGTTCGAGGAAAAAACGCAGCACCGGGTTGTAGGCGTGGTAGGTCTCGTGGAAGGTCAGCACGGTGGTGCCGTCGGGCTGCTCTTCGAGCCGGTGGTAGCCCTCCGCGCGAGACCACAGCGGCGCGCCGACCGCCACGTAGCGCGACAGCTTGTTCAGCTCCGCTTCGGTCACCGTCTCCCAGGACCGCCCCTTGCCGCCGGACAGCAGGTACTTGGGCACTTCGAAGACGCAGGTGCGCACCAGGCCCTCGCCGGCTTCGTTGCCCTCATTGAGAATTTCCATGCTGCCGGTGGGCCACTTGAGGACCCGAGGCCGCGGCGCGTTCGGCGGGGCCGGCGGATGAAGCACCCGCCACACCTTCCTCGGCGGCGCATCGACGTGGAATCGCACGGTGTACGACTGCATCAGCGTTCTCCAACCAGGCTATCCCCAGGTATCCCAATAAGTTACGGTCTCCGCGGGCGGCCGCGCGGCCGGCCGGAAGTCGGTGCCGATCGTGTACGCGACCGGGAACAACGCCGCCTGGGTGGCCGTGGCCGGAATGCCCAGCAACTCGGCGACCTCCCGTTCCTTGGCCAGGTGCATCGTCGTCCACACCGATCCCAGTCCGCGTGAGCGCAGGGCGAGCAAAAAACTCCAGCCGGCCGGAATGATCGACGCCCAGGCCGACGCAGCGGTCAGCATGTTGGAGTTGTCGATGCGGCTGTTTAGGCACGGAATGACGTGCACCGGGACCCGCCCCAGCGTCTCGGTCAGGGCCAGCGCGCCGGCGTATACCCGCTGGGTCTGTGCGTCGGAGGCGTCCTTGGCCGCGTAGGCGAGGTACTCGGCCCCGATGCTGCGATAGATCTCGCCGATCGCGGCGCGCTTGTCGGGATCGGTGACCACCAGCCACCGCCAGTCCTGGGCGTTGCTGGCCGTGGGCGCCTGCATCGCGAGCGTGATGCATTCGAGGATCACGTCGCGACCGACGGGCCGGTCCAGGTCGAGGCGCCTGCGCACCGATCGCGTGGTGGTCAGCAGCTCGTCGACCGAGGCGATGTCCATCAGATCCTTACCGTTGATTCGAACGTGGTCACAGGTCGATCGCGCACGACTGGTCGACGCCCAGCACCGTCAACGAACGCCCGAGGCCCAGGAAGACCGCGACGCACAGCGTGAGATCGAGGATCTCCGCGTCGGAGAACGCCTCCTGGAGCCGCCCGAAGAAGACGTCGTCCATCGACGCGTGGTCGGTCGCGAAGCGTTCCGCGAATTCGATGGCCAGACGCTGGCGGGCCGTGTAGCCGGGGTAGCTGGCGTACCCGGCGACGTTGTCGTAGAGCTCGGCGGAGACGCCCGCGTCGAGGACCGACGGGGCCCGAAATCCCGAGCACGCCCGGCAGTCGTTGATCTGCGCGATTCGCATCCTGGCCAGCTCCCGCTCGTCGGGCGGCAGGATGCTCTGCTGGTAGGCGCCCCGGATCATCCGCTCCACCATGGCCCCGAGTTGGGGCCGCAGCGTCCAGATCATGGCGGCCTCGCCGCCGGGGCCATCCGGCACATTCAGTCGGGCCATCGGCGAACTCCCGCCCGGTGAAGATCGTTACCGAGTCGAGCAAAGCAGATTCTCAACTCGGCTGTCCAGGGCCCGCCCCGGAGCCAGTTGGGCGTCTGCACACCCGGCGTGGACCCCGCGACCGGGTCGGGCTACGGTCCGTTGAGCGAGGGCTTCCATCGGGCGAGCGCTCCGTGTCGGGAGGTGTCCGCGTGTTGTTCATGCACGAGGTGCACAAGGTGCGCGGCCGCCGCGCAGACGACTTCGAGGCCGCCTTTCGGGAGGGCTGGATGCCCACACTGGGGGCTGGGCACGACGCCCGGCTGCTGTGGTACGCCGACCACGCCCAGGGCAGCGGCCCCTCCTACACCGTCGTCACCGTCACCGCGGTCCAGGACGGGGCCGCATGGGAACGCCTCGCGCGGCGGGTGCAGCACGGAGACCTGCAAGAGTGGATCCGCGGCCTCGACGAACTGCGCCACGACGTGGAGGCCAAGTTGTTGGTGCCGCTGCCGTGGTCGCCGCTGCAGCGGGTGGCATTCGACGCGGTGCCGACCGACGGGCGCGAGCACGAACTGACCCTCTACATGGAAGACACCATGTGGCCCTACCAGGACAAGTTCGAGGAATACATCGACCGCTGCGGCGACGTCTATGCCCGCGGCCTCGAGCGGCCGTCCTCGATGCTGACGATCCAGGCGGCGTTCCAGCCCGCGCTGGGCAGCCATTTGCGCCGGGAAGTCATCTTGATGCAGCGCATCCGACGGCCGGAGCAACTGCTCGAGCTGCTGCGCAGCCAAATTCCCCCCGAACACCGCGCCCCGGGCACCTGGATGTACGACGCCCTGAACCTGCGCGACCAGTGGACCAGCCGGCTACTGCGCACCTCGGCGTGGTCACCGCTGCACTAGCGCCATGAACGCCGGGACGATCATCGAGGCCGCCGCCACCGGCGATCCCTCCCGGGTCGCGCTGATCATCGATGGGCGCTTCATCAGTTACGGCGAGCTGGCTGCGACGGTGCGTCGGTGCGCCGCCGGCCTGGCCGCCCGCGGCGTGGCTCCGGGGCAGCGCGTCGCGGTCGTCGACAACGGAAGCCTGCTGTCGATCGCGACCGTGCTCGCGGCGGCACGCATCGGGGCCGCTGCCGCGCTGATGAATCCGGCGCTGACGCCGCCGGAGCTCCGAGAGCTGCTGCGAAGCGCCGGCTGCGCCGGCGTGGCCGTCGCGGGGGAGCCGTACGCCGATCGGCTCCGCGCCGCGGGCGCGCCCACGGTGCTCACGGCGCCAGACGGCGACGAAGCCGACGCCCCGCAGCCCACGTCCGACCCCGGCCGGGAGGCGCTGGTGCTGTTCACCAGCGGCACGACTGGGCTTCCCAAGGCGATCGGGATAACCGGGCACCGGCTCCCCGCGCGGATCAGGGGCATGGCCGCACCGTTCCGCGCGGACGCCAAGCCCTCGGTGGGGATGATGTGCGTCCCGTTCTTCCACGTCGGCGGCGCGCTGGGCACGCTCGGGGGTTTGTACTCGGGCAACACCTCGGTGGTGCAGCCGCGATTCGACGCCGGCGAATGGCTGCGGCTGGTGTCGCGGCACCGGGTCGCCACTACGTTCATGGTGCCGACGATGCTGCAGCGCATCCTCGACCATCCCGACTTCCCGCGGACCGATCTGACGTCGTTGGTAGCGATCGCCTACGGGGCCGCCGCCGCGCCAATCCCCTTGGTGCGCAGGGCGATGGCCGCGCTCCCGCATGTGGCGTTCGCCAACGTGTTCGGCCAGACGGAGACGCTCGGGGCCTACACGACCTTGTTGCCCGGCGATCACCTCGACCCGGCCCGCGCCGGCTCGGTTGGCCGGCCGCTACCGGGAGTCGAAGTCCGAGTGGTGGATCCCGCGACGGGCCGCGACGTGCCGGCCGGGGCCGTGGGCGAGCTGTGGGTGAACAGCCCCCAGAACGTCATCGAGGGCTGGCTGCACACCGGCGATCTGGCCCGCTTGGACGCCGACGGCTACATTTTCCCGTGCGGCCGTCTCAGCGACACCATCAACCGCGGGGGCGAGAAGTTCGGGCCCGTCGAGGTGGAGGAGGCGCTGCGCTCGCACCCCGCGGTCAGCGACGTCGCGGTCACCGGGGTCGCCGACGACGAGCTGGGCCAGCGTGTGGGAGCGGTCGTAGTCGCTTGCGCGCCAGTGACTCTCGAGCAGCTGCGGGCGCACTGCCGCGCGTTGATCGCGTATTTCAAGCTGCCCGAGCGGCTGGTCGTCGTCGAGAGCATCCCCTACAACGCGACCGGCAAGGTCAACCGCCGCGAGCTCGCCGCGCTGATCCTGGACGAGACGCGAGCCCGGGGCTGAGCAAAACCAGGAGGGCCGATGCTGTTTCTTCACGAGACCCACCGGGTGGTGGGCGCGCGGCAGGACGAATTCGAGGCCGCCTACCGCGAGGGTTGGATGCCCACGCTGGCGGCCGGGGACGACGCGCGCCTGCTGTGGTACACCAACCACGCCCACGGCAGCGGGGTTTCCTACAACGTCGTCACCATCACCGGGATCACCGACGGCACGGCGTGGGAACGGCTGGCGCGCCGCGCGCAGACGGGCGACCTTCGGCCCTGGATGCGCGAGCTGGACAACCTGCGCCACGAGGTGACGGGCAAGCTCCTGCTGCCCGTGGCCTGGTCACCGCTGCAGACCGTCGACCTGTCCAGCGTGCCGACCGGCGGCGAGACGCACCCGTTGACGATGTTCATGGAGGACACCGGCTGGCCCTACGCGCCGCTGGACGACTACATCCAGTCCTGGCACGACATCTACTACCGGCCGCTGTCCCAGGCGCCCGCCAGGATGCGCATCCTGGAGATTCAGGCGTGCTTTCAGGTCGCGCACGGCAGCTCTCGGCGCCGCGAAGCCATGCTGTGGCAAAAGATCGACGACTCGAATAACTATGCGGCGCTTGTGCATCTGCTCACCAAGGAGGTCCCGCCGGAACACCGCGCGCCCGGCAGCTACATGTTCGAGGCGCTCCGCTACCGCGACCAGTGGGAGAGCCGCCTGCTGCGCACGTCGGACTGGTCACCGTTGTACTGAGCTCGGCGCCCCCGCCCGGTTAAGGATCCGCGCGGCGTCGGCGACCATGTCGGCGACGATGTCAGCCGCGGGACGCACGTCTCGGACGAGCCCGACCGCCTCGCCGCTCAGGGGTTTCGGTGCGCGCCCAGACCGGCGTTGGCCACCACCGTTGCCACGAACGGTTCCACGACGGCCAGAAAGCCGTCCGGATCCGAGGAAAAGACGACGTGCCCGGTGTCGAAGAGTTCGAGCCGCGAACCGTGAATCGCGTCGTGGGTCGCGCGCCCGGCGCGCAGCGGTATCGCGATGTCCTTCTTGCCCCAGACGATCAGCGTGGGCGCGGTCAGCTCCGCGGCGCGATCGCGCAGGTCGTGCTCTAGCGGCACCGTGGCGTGGTTTCGCCACAGCGCCGCGCCATTGCGGGCGCCCTCGGGCGTTTTCGCCACCGCCGTCGTACGCTCGACGATCCGCCGGTCGCTGTCGGTCCTGGCCTTCATGTAGCCGCGGACGAACCGGGGAGCGACGCGCCGGAAAACCGCCGGCGTGCCGAGCACCCGGCAAAAGGCCCGAACCATCGGAGTCAGGGCAACAAACCCGCCAGTGTTGACGAGGACGAGACCCGCGACGCACTCGGGGCGGTTGATGGCCAGCCGCGCGGCCGCAAACCCGCCCACCGAATTCCCGATCAACGTCACCCGGGACAGCTCCAGGCCGTCCACGACGTCTTCGAGCACGTCGGCGAAGAGCGGCGAGCTGGTCTCCATCGGGGAGACGAGCGGATCGGATTCGCCGTGCCCGGGCCAGTCCACCGCGATGGTGCGGTACTTCCGGGCCAGCTTCTCGGCGATGGGATCGAAGTCGTGCCGGTCGTGCAACGTGGCATGCAGCAACAAAACCGTTGGGCCAGTGCCGGATTCGTGGTAGGCCACGCGCCCCGCCCGGGTTTGGATAGTCGCCATGAAAGTTCCTCTCACAGGTTGACCGACTGGTCGGTCAACCCGTACGCTACAACCGTAGCCGGGCGATGACAAGGAGGGAACCGGGATGCGACAGACCTTGCCGCCCGAGGCGCCGTTCGCGGACACGATGGCCCACTGCCGCGCTCGGCATACGCCGACGGGGGCCGGGGCGGCCCGCGCCCGGCGCAAGGCGGGATCGCGGTGAGGCCGCCCGAACCGGGGCGCAACGCGTTGCTCGACGCCGGGCAGCGCCTGCTGGGGACCGCCGACCTGGCCAGGATCTCGGTCAACGCGATCGTCGCCGAGGCGGGGATGGCGAAGGGCAGCTTCTATCAGCACTGGCCCAGCAGGTCCGAATACGTGCGCGCCTTGCACGCCAGGTTCCACGACGAGCTGCAGGACTCGATCGACGCCGCCAGGGGCGACCTACCGCCGGGGCGCGAACGGCTGGAAGCCGGGATGAACGCCTACCTCGACGGGTGCTTGGCCGAGCCGGCCACCAAGGCGCTGCTGGTTCAGTCGCGCACCGAGGCCGGGCTGAGCGATTTGGTCGCCGCGCGCAACGGAAGTGCGGCCGCACAGATCGCGCCAGACCTGGTCGCGCTGGGATGGGCGCCCCCGGAACCGATCGCCGCGCTTTTGGTCGCGGCGGTCGCGGAGATCGCGCTGATCGAACTCGCCGCGGGCAAGCGCGACAAGAAGTTGCGCCGCGGCCTGATTCGGCTGGCCACCCGAACGCCCACCGGTTAGCGCGGGGTCGATCGAAAAGCGGCCGGCGCGTCAGCCTGCGAACGTTCCGGTGACTTGCGCCCGCGCCGCGGCGGCTCCCGCAATCGCTTGTGCCGCTTGCGCGCCGACGAGCCCCGGCGGCAGCTGGAAGTTGGCGGGCAGTTGGTAGAGGGTGAACCGGTAGTGGTGCACGCCGGTGCCCGCGGGCGGGCAGGGTCCGCTGTATCCGGCCTGGCCGGCCGAGTTGGGCAGGCTGCTCGCGCCGGCGGGCGTCTGACCATCCGCGGTGCTGCCGGGGCCGGGCGGGATGCCCACGACGATCCAGTGGACGTAGGGGCCGCGCGGGGCGTCGGGGTCGTCGACGACGAGCGCCGCCCCCTCCGGCGCCGCCCACGTCAGCGGCGGGGCCACGTCGGCGCCCTTGCAGGTGTACTGCGCCGGCATCGGGGCGCCGTCGGGAAAGGCCGGGCTGCTGATCGTCAGCGGCCCGCCGGCGGGCGCCATGGGAACGGTCCGGCCCAGGGTCGTCACCGTCGGCGCCGGGGGAGCCGTCGGGTGGGCGCCGCCGCGGCCGCCGCAGCCGGCCACGGCGACGACGAGCGCCACGCCGCCGATGGCCGCGGCGATCCGGCCAAAAACGCGCACCTGTGTCGACGTCATAGAGCACAGTGTCGCTCGCGGAGCGCGCCCGGGGAAGGGACTACTTGCCGCGCTTGACGGCCAGCACGCGCTGGCGCAGCCCGTCGGTCGCCGTTTCCATCAGTCCCTTGGCCCCCCTTTTGACCAAAAATCCGGGGATGGGCACGGCCGGGTCTACGGTGAGTTGGAAATGCACCCGCGTGGCGTCGCCTTCGGGTTTGAGCGTGTACCGGCCCTCTTGGCCCCGCTGTTGTTTGGCGCTCACCAGCGTCCAGCTCACCCCGTCGTCGCGCACGGTGTAGTCGAGCACCTGTTCGTCGGTCACGCCCACGATCTTGACGGCTTGCCGAGACCTGGTGGGGTGGCCCCGCTCGTCCCGTTCTAAAACCTCGACCTTCTTGTGAAACGACGACCACTCGGTGAGCGACTCGAGGTCGAACAGCACCTCCATGATCTGGTCGGGCGTCGCCTCGATGACGACCTCGCGGGATTCGGTGATAGCCATGCCGTTTAGATAGCCACTGCGGCGGCGCTGAAACTTGGGAACTTAGGGCACCAAAACGACCTTGCCGACGTTCTCCCGGGCCGCCAGCATGCGGTGCGCCCGCGGCGCCTCGGCGAACGGCACCGCCGCGTGGACCACGGGGGCGATCGTCTGGTCGTCGAGCGCCGTGGCAAGCGGGGTGATCCAAGGCTCGAGGGTGCCGCGGTCGTCCCACAACCGCAGCATGTTCAGCCCGATCACGGCCTTGGACTCTGACAGTTGGTCGATCAGGTTAAAGCCGCGCAACATCGCCAGGGCGTGCGGCGCGGCTCCGCGTAGCGAGCGCTTCTCGCCGTGCTGCAAGTTCGAAATCCCGTACGCCACAAGCCTTCCGCCGGGGCGCAGCAGCGCATAAGACCGGCGCAGCGACGTGCCGCCCAGCGCGTCGAGCACAAGATCGTACGCGCCGAGCCCCTCCCACCAGCCGTCGCGGCGGTAGTCGATCGCCCGGTCCACCCCGAGTTCGGCCAGCCTCTGATGCTTTGCGGGCGACGCCGTGCCGTGCACTTCGGCGCCGGCCGCCTTGGCGAACTGGACCGCCGCGATGCCGACGCCGCCCGCCGCGGCGTGGACCAGCACCCGTTCGCCGGCGCGCAGCGATCCGTACCCGTGCAGCGCCGCCCACGCGGTCGCGTAGTTGACCGGGACGGCCGCGCCCTGTTCGAAGCTCAAGGCGTCGGGGAGGACGACGGAGTCGTCGGCCGCGACGTTGACGATTTCGGCGTAGCCGCCGAACCTCGTTCCGGCCAGGACCCGTTCCCCGATGCGGCTGGGATCGACACCGTCGCCGACGGCCTCGACGGTCCCGGCGACCTCGTAGCCGACCACCGCGGGGAGTTTCGGCGCGTCCGGATACATGCCGGCGCGGGCGAGGTGGTCGGCGAAGTTGACCCCCGCGGCGCGCACCGCGACGCGCAGCTGGCCCGGGGCGGGCGGCGGCGGGTCCGGCCGCTGCTCGACCCGCAGGACCGACGGGTCGCCGTGCCTGGTGATGACGACTGCGCGCATGGGGCCCGCCCGGCGTCAGGCTTGCAGGGCGACGTCGGCCAGCCGGGGGAGCACGGTGTCGCGCCAGCCGCGGCCCATGCGATCGAACGCCTGGGCCATCCTGGTCTCGTCCAAGTCAAAACCGCTGTGCTCCAAGAACACTCGGGTGCCGTTACCCTCGGGCTCCAGACGCCACGTGAGCGTCCAGGCCGGGGTGAAGGTGTAGACGAAGCGGTGCGGCGGGTCCACCTCCAGCACCTTGCACGGTTGCTTGCCGTAGCCCGGCATGTCCAGGGTGAACTGATGGCCGACCACCGCGGCCACCTGGCCCTCGGCCCACCACCGCCGCAGCAGCTCCGGTTCGGTCAGCAGCCGCCACACCTTCTCCGGCGGCGCCGCCACGAACTGGTCCACCCGGATGGTGGCGGGCGTCTCGCCGGCCACGTCGGGTTTGGTCATTGCAACTCCTCTGCCGTCTCGGCGAGCCTGGCCAGCCGGTCGCGCCAAAACCTTTCGAACGGATGCAGCCACGAACCCAGCTCCGCCAGCGGCTCTGCCGTCAGGCGGTAGATGCGCCGGCGGCCGTGCGGCTCGTCGGCCACCAGCCCGGCGTCCCGGAGCACTTTGAGGTGCTCGGCGACCGCCGGGCGGCTGAGCTCGAATCGGTCGCTGAGCTCGCCGGCGGACAGGGGCCGCCCGGCGAGGATCTCCAACAGCTCCCGGCGCACCGGATTCGCCAGGGCGAGGAAGACCCGATCGGCGGTGGCCACGCGGGCAACAATACGTCGGAAAATTCCGACATGTCAACATTTTCCGACATATTCGCGGCGGGATCGCGACCCGGCCGCTACCTTCCCTTTGTGCGTTTGGCCTGGGAACGCCTGGCCGCCGGGGTGCACCGCTGCCGGTTGCCGTTCTGCGACGTCACGGTCGGGCTGGTGCGCGGCCGCACCGGTACGCTGCTCGTCGACACCGGAACGACGCTTATCGAGGCGGCCGCGATCGACGCCGGCGTGCGCCGCATCGCCGGAGGCCCGGTCACGCATGTCGTGTTGACGCACAAGCACTTTGACCACGTCCTGGGGTCCTCGGCGTTCGCCGGGGCGACCGTGTACTGCGCGCCCGAGGTGGCCGGATGTCTGGCGACGGCAGCCGACGACCTGCGCCGCGACGCCGTGGAACACGGCGCGGACCCCGCGGAGGTCGACCGCGCGATCGCGGCCTTGCGGCCGCCGCCGCACGGGATCACCGACGCCGTCGTCGACCTCGGCGGCCGCACCGTCACCATCGCGCATCCGGGCCGCGGCCACACCGCGTCGGACTTGGTGGTGGTCGCACCGGCGACGGGGCAGGGTGACCGGGCCGTGGTGTTCACCGGTGACCTCGTCGAGGAGTCCGCCGATCCGGCGATCGACGCCGATTCCGACGTCGCGGCCTGGCCGGCGACGCTGGATCGGGTGCTCGCAATGGGTGGTGGCGACGGGGTCTACGTGCCGGGTCACGGCGATGTTGTCGACGCGGGATTCGTGCGCAGGCAGCGCGACTGGCTGGCCCGGCGCGCCGGGCTTGACGCGGGCTAGGCGTTCGCCGGCACGACGGTAAGCGCGACGGCGCACGGCAACGGTTTCGCACCGGCACCGCAACGGCTGATTGAACCGCCTGGCCCGGGGATAGACTCGCGATCAGCGAATTCGCGCCGTAGAGGAGCCGTAGAGGAGCTGAGCGCCATGGCCATCATCGAGAAGGACACCGAGGTCCGCACACCGTTCGAACAGGATGTGGCCGCCACGCAGCAGTACTTCGACGACCCTCGCTTCGAGGGGATCACTCGCCTCTACACGGCGCGCCAAGTCGTGGAACAGCGCGGCACGATCCCCACCGACTACACCGTCGCCCGGGAGGCCGCGACCGCCTTCTACAAGCGGCTGCGAGAACTGTTCGCCGCCAAAAAGAGCATCACCACCTTCGGGCCGTACTCGCCCGGTCAGGCGGTCAGCATGAAGCGGATGGGGATCGAGGGGATCTACCTAGGTGGCTGGGCGACCTCGGCCAAGGGCTCCACCACCGAGGACCCGGGACCCGACCTGGCCAGTTACCCGCTGAGCCAGGTGCCCGACGAGGCCGCGGTGTTGGTGCGGGCCCTGCTGACCGCCGACCGCAACCAGCACTACCAGCGCCTGCACATGAGCGAGCGGCAGCGCGCGGCGACCCCGGCCTATGACTTCCGGCCGTTCATCATCGCCGACGCCGACACCGGCCATGGCGGCGATCCGCACGTGCGCAACCTGATCCGCCGCTTCGTCGAGGTCGGCGTGCCGGGGTACCACATCGAGGACCAGCGCCCGGGCACCAAGAAGTGCGGCCACCAGGGCGGTAAGGTGCTGGTGCCGTCCGACGAACAGATCAAGCGGCTCAACGCCGCTCGCTTCCAGCTCGACGTGATGCGGGTGCCGGGGATCATCGTGGCGCGCACCGACGCCGAGGCGGCCAACCTGTTGGACAGCCGCGCCGACGAGCGCGACCAGCCGTTTTTGCTCGGCGCCACCAACGTGAACATCCCGTCATACAAGGCCTGCTTCTTGGCGCTGGTCCGGCGCTTTTACGAGCTGGGCGTTAAGGAGCTCAACGGCCATCTGCTCTACGCGATGTCCGACGCCGAATACGCCGGTGCCACCGCATGGCTTGAGCGCCAAGGGATTCAGGGCCTGATATCCGATGCCGTCAACACCTGGCGCGAGGACGGGCGGCAATCGATCGACGACCTCTTCGACCAGGTCGAGTCCCGTTTCGTCGCGGCCTGGGAGGACGACGCCGGGCTGATGACGTACGGCGAAGCCGTCGCCGAGGTGCTCGCGTTCGGCGAAAGCGAGGGCGACGAACCGGCCAGCATGACCCCCGACGAATGGCGCCGGTTCGCGGAGCGGGCTTCGCTCTACGAGGCCACGCATAAGGCCAAGGAACTGGGCGTCAGCTGCCCCTGGGACTGCGAGCTGGCCAAGACCCCGGAGGGTTACTACCAGATCCGCGGCGGCATTCCCTACGCGATCGAGAAGTCGCTTGCGGCCGCGCCGTTCGCCGACATCCTCTGGATGGAGACCAAGACCGCCGACCTCGCCGACGCCCGGCAGTTCGCCGACGCGATCCACGCCGAGTTCCCCGACCAGATGCTGGCCTACAACCTTTCGCCGTCGTTCAACTGGGACACCACCGGGATGACCGACGAGGAGATGAGGCGCTTCCCCGAGGAGCTGGGCAAGATGGGCTTCGTCTTCAACTTCATCACCTACGGCGGGCACCAGATCGACGGCGTCGCCGCCGAGGAGTTCGCCACCTCGCTGCGCCAGGACGGCATGCTGGCGCTGGCCCGCCTGCAGCGCAAGATGCGCCTCGTCGAATCCCCTTACCGCACTCCGCAAACCTTGGTCGGCGGCCCACGCAGCGACGCCGCGCTGGCCGCCTCGTCGGGCCGCACCGCGACCACCAAGGCCATGGGCAAGGGCTCCACCCAGCATCAGCATCTCGTGCAGACCGAGGTGCCGAAGAAGCTGCTGGAGGAGTGGCTGGCGCTGTGGAGCGAGCACTACCAGCTCGGCGAGAAGCTGCGTGTGCAGCTGCGGCCGCGCCGGCCCGGCTCCGACGTGCTGGTGCTCGGTATCCACGGCAACGATGACGAGCAGCTGGCCAACGTCGTCTTCGACCCCATCAAGGACCGCCACGGCCGCAGCATCCTCACGGTGCGCGACCAGAACACGTTCGCCGAGAAGCTGCGCCAGAAGCGGCTGATGACGCTGATCCATCTGTGGCTCGTGCACCGCTTCAAGGCCGACGCTGTCTACTACGTCACGCCGACCGAGGACAACCTGTATCAGACCTCGAAGATGAAGTCGCACGGCATCTTCAGCGAGGTCAATCAGGAGGTCGGAGAGATCATCGTCGCCGAGGTGAACCGCCCGCGCATCGACGAGCTGCTGGCGCCCGACCGCGTCGCGCTGCGCAAGCTGATCACCAAGGAAGGCTAGGTAGCCCCGTCCCCCTCGCCGAAGTCCCATAATCGGCGGTTTGGTTTCGTTTGTGGAAGCGCACGCCCGGGTAGGAGTACCTCACTGTGTAAAGCGTGGTGTGAGGGAAGTGGGGGCTTTGATGAAATCTGACGCTAGGACCGCCGTCGCGCTTTTCGGCGGCGCGGCCATGCTCGTGTTGGCGGTGGGTTGCGGCGGCGGTAACAAGGGGCCCGCCAGCAGCAGCACCACGCCTTCGTCTACCACCACGACGACCAGCGTCGTGCCCGCGCCCTCCACCGAGCCGGGCGGCCCGACCGGTGGCGGCGGACCCGGCGGCGGGGGCGGCGGCGTTCCCGGCGGCCCGACCGGTGGCGGCGGACCCGGCGGCGGGGGCGGCAGCGTTCCCGGCGGCCCGACCGGTGGCGGCGGACCCGGCGGCGGCGGAGGCAGCATCCCCGGTGTCGGGGGCGGCGGCGGCGGACCGGGCGGCGGTGGCGGCTGCGTGGGCAACGTCTGCGGCGGCATCCCGTGATCACCGGTCGTCGTTAAGCGCCGAGCTTTCTAGGACCTGTTTCCCTAGCCGGTGGGGCCACGAGGACCTGGCCCCACCGGCTGAGCTCTGCCTGGGGTCTTTCTTCCGGGCCTCGCCCTGGGCGCCTTGCGTTATGGTTCTTCGCAACCGGACTGCAAGGGGATCCCCATGGCCAAGCTCAGGTTTGGATATTTCATCGCCCCGTTCCACCGGGCCGGCACCAACCCCACGCTGGCCCTGCAACGTGACCTGGAGTTCATCGAGCACCTCGACGCCCTCGGCTTCGACGAAGTCTGGCTGGGCGAACATCACTCCGCCGGCAGCGAAATCATCAGCTCCCCAGAGGTTTTCATCGCGGCCGCCGCGGAACGCGCCAAGCGGATCCGGTTCGGCACCGGCGTCATCTCGCTCGCCTACCACAACCCGCTGTGGGTGGCCGACCGGCTGATGCTGCTGGACCATCTCACCCACGGCCGCGTGATCGGCGGCATGGGCCCCGGATCGCTGCCTACCGATTCCTCGATGATCGGGCTCACCCCGACCGATACCCGAGAGCTGCTCGAGACGAACCTCGACATCGTCGTCCGGTTGCTGGCCGGCGAGACCGTGACCGCCAAGACGGCCACGCACCAGCTCTTCGACGCGAAGTTGCAACTGGCGCCCTACTCCGACGGCGGCATCCCGCTGGCCGTCGCCGCGGTAGCCTCGCCCACCGGCGCGCGGCTGGCCGGGAAGCACGGCATCGGGCTGCTGTCCATCGGGGCGACGCTGATCGTCGAGGGCTTCGACGCGCTGGCCTACCACTGGGGCATCGCCGAGGAGCGCGCCGCGGCCTTCGGCACCCGCGTCGACCGCAAGAACTGGAGCCTGGTCGGGCCGATGCATATCGCGGAGACGGACGAACAGGCCCGCGCCGACGTCAAATTCGGTATCGAGCCGTGGTTCCGCTACTTCCAAAAGGTGGCGGCCTTCCCCCAGATGACCATGCCGGGCGAACAGCTCGACGAGATGATCGACATCATCAACGACAACGGCGCCGGCGTGATCGGCACCCCGGAGCGGGCGCGGGCGCAGGTGCAGCGGCTCTGGGATCAGTCCGGCGGCTTCGGCTGCTTCCTGCAGATGGGCCACGAGTGGGCCAACCCGGCCGCCACCAAGCGCTCCGCCGAACTGTTCGCCGCCGAGGTGATGCCGCACTTCCAGGGGCAGGCCCAACCGACGCTGGATGCCGCCGCGCGCGCCGGTCAGGTGCGCGACGATCTCGCGCAGACGCAGCTGCAGGCCATCGAGCACATGGCCAAGAAGTACGAAAGCGAGAAAGGCTCCACGTAGCGGCCGAACGGCCCGCGGCTCAGATGCCGAACCAGCGTGCCAGCGCGCCCCGTAACTTCTTCAGTTCGTCGGCGCCCGGGGTGAGCGCGGACGACGCCCACGCCACGTAACCGTCGGGTCGGACCAGCACGGCGGTGGCCGGCACGTCGCCGACGGGCCGTCCCGCGGCGACGGTGAGCTCGCCGGCCACATCCGCCACCGCCTGCGCCGCGGCGCCCCCGTTGGTGAAATCGACGAGCAGCGGCCGCCCGTCGCGGGCGAGCTCGGCGATTCGCCTTGTGCCGCCGGCGTTTTCGATCCCGAAGTCCGGCACCCAGCGCCCTGCCAGCGGGTGCGCGTCATCGATTGTCGCGTAACGGTTTTCGGCCCCCGATATCACATCGCTGAGCCGTTCGACGACCTTCGGGTCGGTGAGAAGTTCGGCGAATAGTTGGCGCAGCGCGGTGACCTCCGGCCCGGGCCGGACCAGGGCCAGCTGGGCCCGGCTGTGCATGATGACCCGCTCGGCGGCGGGCCGGCGTTCGGCCTCGTAGGTGTCGAGCAGCGCCGCCGGGACGCGGCCGTGGAGCACGGCGGCCAGCTTCCAGCCGAGGTTCGCCGCGTCCTGCAGCCCGAGGTTGAGGCCCGGCCCGCCCATGGGGGAGTGGACGTGCGCGGCGTCGCCGAGCACGATCACCCGTCCCGCTCGGAATCGGGAGACCAGCCGGGAATTGATCCCAAAGAACCGGCGCAGATCCAACGGCGCGTCGGGGGATACGGGTCGCAGCGGCACGTCGGCGCCCAGCACGCGCTTGGCGCTGGCCTCGAGTTCGGCCAGGCTCATCGGCGGCTCGTCCGCGGGTTCGTCTGGCGGTTCTTCGCGGGCCGCCCTGTCGAGTTCGAAGACGATCACCGCCGCCCGGCCGCCGAGCGCCCCGTAGGCGAAGACGCCGTGGTCCGCGCGGTGGAACTGCAGGGGCGGCACGCGGCCGAATCCGGGGATGTCCGGGCCGCCGCCGTGCGGGTCGATCCATTTGTCGGGCGGTAGCACGCCGAACCCGAGCCGCGCGACCAAGTCGTGCGACGACATCCCGGGGAAATCGATGCCGGCCAACTTGCGTGTCGTGCTGGTGCCCCCGTCGGCGCCGATCAGATACCTGGCCGTCAGAACGTAGGGCCCCTCGGGGCCGGTGACTTCGACGGTGACGGCCTCGTCGTGCTGGCCGAAGCCGGTTAGCCTGTGGCCCCAACGAATGTCGCGCCATGCTCGCGCGCGCGGTCCGCGAAGACGCGAACCAGCCTGGGCTGCTGAACCGGCAGCAGGAACACTTGCGGGTCCGCAACCAGCGTCAGATCGAGCGGGAACGCGGCGAACATCGCGCGCGGGTTGGGCCGCGGCGGGTCGTCGGTCTGCGCCAGCGGGCCATACAGTCCGCGGTGGTCCAGCAACCGAACCGCTTGTCCCACAATGCCGTTGGCGCGCCGGCCCGGATTGGGCCCCGGCAGCGGATCCAACACCACCGAGCGGATCCGGGCCAGCCCGAGCTCGCCGGCGAGCATCAGCCCGTTCGGGCCGGCGCCCGCGACGACGACATCGATCACTCACGCAAGCCTACGAGTTTGGGCCGCCGCGACAACCGTCGAACGACGCTGCAACGGCTGATTTCACATTCGGGCGATAGGCGCTGCAAAGGTGACAGCTAGCGCGCCGCGCAAGCATGAAGCATGCTGTCCACACTTCACCGCCGGCGGTCACCCACTTTCCGGCTCACCGTCGCCGGGGCCGCGGCGCTGGCGTCGTTCGCGCTTTCCAATGTGGCGTGCCCTGATGCCTCACAGGCCACCGTGGCGCTGCCCACCCCGGCGCACGGCCCCTTCGCCACCGACACCGACACCGATACCGAGCAGGCCCAACTGCAACAGATGCTGCAGGCCCAGCAGCAGGCCGAGTTGCAAAACGAGCAGGCCGAGCAGCAATTCGAGCAGGGGATGCAGCAAGCTCAACTGGACGAGCAGCAGGCCAACGACCCCTAGCCCCCTAAAACCCTTGGGCATCAACGGTTTTACTGCCGCGGGGCGCTCGACTCACGCTCGGCCGCGCGCACCAACCGGCCGGAGAAGAACCGCACGGCGCCGCCGAGCGCGGCCCGCATCAGGGGGCCGGTCCCCCGCACGCCCTCGGTGAACGAGCCGGTCCAGCGAATGTCTGTGCCCCCGTTGGGCTTTGGCGTGAAGATTACCTCGGCCGAGTAGCCCTTGGCCGGGGTCGACGGCGCGATCAGCCGGTAGGCGTGGCGGCGATCCTGCTCGTATGCGACGGTCTCCTCCTGGACCAGCACCGGCCACATCCCGACCTTGCGGATGGCGCCGACACCGCCCGGTGCCGGATCGCCGTGGCGCGCCCAACTCGACTGGACGACGATCGGCTTCGCCCACTTCGACCAGTTGGCGCCGTCGGTCGCCAGCCGAAACAACGCGGCGGCGGGCGCGCTGCTGGTCCGGTTGATTTCGAACGAGAACTTCCTACCCGGCATGCCGCGTACCCTACCGCCCGCCGCCGCGGCGCAAAACGCGATTCCGCTGCGGGGACGGCGATCGGGACGCGATCATTCATGCATGTTGTGGGACAGCATGATACGGGCGTCACTGGTCGCGGTGGCCGTGCTGGTGGTGGGCGCCTGCGGCGGTGGCCATCCCGCAGCGCCCGGCGCCGCCTCCTCCGGCACGACGGGTCAGGCCGACGTTAAGGCGCGTGACAGCCAGAAGGTGCTGGACGACAACGTCAAGGCTCATGCGCCGGGATGTTCGGCGGCGGTGGGCGTCGACGGCAACGTGGCCTGGACGGGGGTTCGCGGCGTCGCGGACATGTCGGCCAGCACCGCGATCACCCCGCGCACGGTGTTCGACATCGCGTCGGTCTCCAAGCAATTCACCGCGACCGCGCTGCTGCTGCTCGTGGACGAGGGGAAGCTGGCCCTCGACGACCCCATCTCCCGGTACCTGCCCGAGCTGCCGGCGTGGGGCGCCGGCGTCGACGTCGGGCAACTGATGCACCAGACAAGCGGCATCCCCGAGTACGTGGGGCTGCTCGAGGCGCAGGGTTTCCAAATCGGCGACCGCACCAGCCAGGAGCAGGCCCTGCGGGCCCTCGCCGCCGTGCCGAAGCTGGAATTCCAGCCCGGTTCGGCGTTCGAGTACTCCAACTCCAACTACCTGCTGCTCGGCGAGGTCGTCCGCCGGGTCGCGGGAGAACCGCTGCCGCGCTTCCTCGCCGAGCGGGTCTTTCGGCCGCTCGGCCTGGCCATGGTGCTGGATCCCACCGGCCCGATCCCCGACAAGGCCGTCGCGTACGAAAAGGTCACCGGCGGCTACCGCCCGACCGAATCCCTGTGGGAGCAGGTGGGCGACGGCGGGATTCAGACCACCCCCCGCGAGCTGGTGGCCTGGGCGGACAACTACCGGACCGGCCGGGTGGGCGGCTCGCGGCTGCGCGACGCCCAACTCGCCGGGGCGGTGCCGACCGAGCCGGGCGGCGCGGACCGCTACGGCGCGGGCATCTATTTGCTGGCCGACGGCAAGCTCGACCACGACGGCGCCTGGGCCGGATTCGTCACGGCGTTCCGCGTGAGCAGGGATCGCCACACGGCCCTGGCCGTCACCTGCAACACCGACAAGCAGGACCCCGAATCCCTCGCCGACGCGCTAGCCAAGCTGTGGATGTGACGGGGCGGCCGTCAACCCGATGGCGCTGCGCGCGTCGTCGAGTGCGAACCGGCCGACCGTGGCGGGCGCCGGAAGTGACGCCACCAGGCGGCCCAGGCCGGCCTCGGAGACGCGGAACAGGTCGCCCCGGGGCGCGCCGGCAGCCGTGGCGCCGACCCGTCCGGCGTAGCGGGCGCCGAGCCCTTCGAGCAGCTGCCGCGTCGTCGCCTGCGCACCGAATAGCACGACGTCGCAACCGGTTTGCGTCAGCAACGCCGGCGTCGTGCCGCTCAGCCGCGCGGCGATGTCGACGGCGACCTGGTCGGCGAAAGCCGGCACGACGACCGTCACCCCGAACGGAGCGCCGGTGGCCGTCGGCGCGCCGGGCACGGCGACCGCGGCCATGTCGAGCAGGTTGCCGAAATTGGTGTAGGTGCCCATGCGGCGGTTGATCGAATACGGGTCGGCCCGCACCTCGTCCAGCGTGGGATGTTCGGTGGTGCTGGGCAACAGCAACGCGTCGAAACCGTCGAGGAGCCTGCCGGCCTCGGCCCGCGCGCGTGCCAGCGCATCCAGATCGGCGGCGAACGCGGGGCCGGTGACCGCGCATCCACCCGAAATGATCGACGCCACAACGGGATCCGCTCCCGCCGGCCGGGTCGCGAGGAATTTTCCGACGGCGGCGTAGCGCTCGGCGACGAACGCGCCGTCATAGAGCAGCAGGGCCGCGTCGAGCAGCACCGAGATGTCGAGAGGCTCGACGGTCAGCCCCGCCTCGGCCGCCCGGGCGACGCTCGTTTCGAACGCCCGCCGGTAGGCGTCGCTCAGCGCGGCCAGGTTGGCGGACTGGGGGATCGCGACCCGGGGCGCGCTGGGGGCGGCGAGCCGAACGTCGGCGGGCCAGGCGCGGCTGCGCGGGTCGCGGGAATCGGGGCCGGCCATCGCCGCGGCCGCGGCGCTGGCCGTGCCGAGGTCTGCCGCGAGCACCGAGACGGCGTCGAAGCTGGCGCACGCCGGGACCACACCGTGCGTCGGGACGATTCCGAGGGTGGGCTTGATCCCGACGATGCCGTTGAGCGCGGCGGGAACGCGAACCGATCCCGCGGTGTCGGTGCCGACGCCGACGTCGGCGATGCCCAGCGCGACGGCCACCGCGGAACCGGAGCTGGAGCCCCCGGCGACGAGGCGCGGGTCGCGGGAATTGCGCACGGCCCCATAGGGACTGCGGGTGCCGACGAGCCCGGTGCCGAACTGGTCGAGGTTGGTCTTGCCCAGGATCACCGCCCCGGCGGAGCGGAGCCGGTCGACGGCGGCGGCGGTGACAGTGGGCCGGTAGGCGAACTCGGGGCACCCCGCGGTGGTGGGCAGGCCCGCGACGTCGATGTTGTCCTTCACGGCGATTACCAGTCCGGCGAGTGGCAGGTTTTCGCCCGCCGCGATCCGCCGCTCGACCTCGGCGGCATCGGCGAGTGCGTCGGCCTCTTGGCGCAGGGTGATCCATACTTCGGGCCGGTCGACCTCGGCGATCCTGCGGTACGCGGCGGCCACCCGGGCGGTGGGGGAGCGACGCCGGGTCATCCGGGCATCAAAGCACATGCGGGGCGATGAGCACCGCGGCGCCGGCCACCCCGAAACCGATCAGGAACGCGATGACCGTAAAGCCCATCACCTGACGGACATTCAGCTTTGCGATGGCGAGCACCGGCAGCAGCCAAAACGGCTGGATCATGTTCGCGACGCCCTCGCCGATCGCGACCGACATCGACATCAGCCCGAGGTAGCCGGCCGAGTGTTGGCCGATGGCCACCGCCGAACCGACCGCGATCGGCCCCTGCACCGCCCAGTGGCCGCCGCCGGAGGGCACGAACAACGAGATCAGGACCGAACCGACGAAGGTCAAAAACGGCAGCGTGTACTGGTCCGCCCCCCGCACCACCGCCTCGGCGAGCACCGTCTGCAGCGCCTTGCCGGAGCCGGTGGGCAGGTACCCCAGCAGCCCGACGATCCCGCCGTACAGCGGGTATTGCAGCAGCAGGGGGCCGGACACCCGTGCGGCGTTCGAGAACGCGCGGATGAAGCGAATCGGCGTGCGGTGCAGCAGGGCGCTGGTGACGGTGAACAGCATGATCATCGACGAGATGTTGAGGGCGAAGCCGCTCAGCACGAAGTACGTGATGCCCGCGGCGAAGACGAGGACGTTGAGGATCCACAGGTTTTCCAGCCGCTCGGCGAACGTCGGCTTGCCGGTGGGCGCGGCCGCTTCCGGCTCCTCCTCGAAGACCGCCGGGTCGGGCTCGAGGCCCTGCTTGGGTTCCATCCGCCAGATGGCGACGGCGAGCAGCCCGACCATGACTAGCACGGCGACCACGTTGTAGGGCTGGAGAACCGTCAGCGTCAACGGCACCGTCATTCCGGTCATCTTGTGAATCACGTTGATGGGGCTGGACGTATCGGTGTTGGCGAGCGCGATCGACGACGACAGGCCCTGGGTCCAGACGATGTACCCCATGAACCCGGTCGCGATGAGGTAACCGAAATGCGCGCCGGAGAGCCGTTTCGCCATCTGCCGCGCGACCAGGGCCCCCGCGACCAGGCCCAGCCCCCAGTTCAGGAGCGAAAACGCGGTGCTGACACCGAAACACAGCAACGCACCCTGCACCTGGTTTGCCGGCTTGCTCGCGACGCGGATGATGGCCCGCTTGAGTACGGGCGCCTCGGCCAGCGTGTAACCGGTCACCAGGACGAGCACCATCTGAAAGGCGAAGGTGTAGATGTTCTGGGCTCCCCAAACCCCGCCGTACCACGCCTTGAGGATGCCGGCGGGCGTCGCGCCCCGCACGAGCAGCGCGACGAGCGCGACCACGATGAGCGTGAGGATGACCGCGAACAGGTACGGGTCGGGCATGAGGCGTTCGACGTACCGGACGCACAGCGCGGTGAGCTGCTGAACCAAGCCCCGCCGTTCGACGGGTCGTTCCTGTGTCGTGGTCATCGATTTCCTTCGCCTCTTCGCCCGCGTCGCGATCCCGTCGCCTTGCCGAAACCCTGCCTTAGGCAACTGGAAACAGGTTGCCGGCAGGTAAATTGCGGGGTGCTCGCCGGCGCTGACAATCACCATTGTCAGCGGCAGGCCCGAGTTGAGGGCTCTTTCGCGATGATTTTTGCCGCCGAGGCCTGTCTATATAGGTAGCTCGATCGGGCTCGAACCGCCCCCGCGTCCGGACAAAGCGCGGCGGCGCTGCTGTGCGTTTCGCCACCCCTCGCCGAGGCCCGGCTGGCCGGCCGGGTGTTAGCCGAACCGCTCGCCGCGCCGGCGGCGGCAACCCGAAGTGACCAGCTCCTTGCACGTTTCGGACGCCAACCGTTTGGTTCGGCAGGCGCGGACGCCACATCGCCGGACCCCGGCCGGGGCGGGGTTCGGCCACATTGGCCCGTCCGTCGGGGGCCCTACACTGCGCCTATGGATCGCGGCTCCCGAAAGGACGCGCCGGTGCCCGGCCTGCTGCAGATCGAGGACTGCCTGGACGCCCGGGGCGGCGTTGCGTTGCCACCGGGCGTCACGTTGATATCCCTGATCGAGCGCAACGTCGCCAACGTCGGGGATGCCGTCGCCTACCGCTACCTCGACCACAGCCGCGCGGCCGAGGTCCAGGCCACCGAGGTGACCTGGACCCAGTTCGGCGCGCGATTGCAGGCCATCGGCGCGCGCGTGCAACAACTGGCGGGGCGCGGCGAGCGGGTCGCGGTGCTCGCGCCGCAGGGCATCGACTACGTCGCGGGCTTCTACGCGGCCGTCAAGGCCGGGACCATCGCGGTGCCGCTGTTCGCGCCCGAACTGCCCGGCCACGCCGAACGCCTCGATACCGCCCTGCGCGATTCCGAGCCCACGGTCGTCCTGACCACCACGGCCGCAAAGGATTCCGTCGAGAAGTTCCTGAGCAACCTGACGCACCTCAGGCCGCCGCGCGTCGTCGTCATCGATCAGATACCCGACTCCGAGGGCGAGGGCTTCGCCCCCACCGAGTTGGGCATGGACGACGTCTCGCACCTGCAGTACACGTCGGGCTCGACGCGGCCCCCGGTCGGGGTGGAGATCACCCACCGGGCGGTCGGCACCAACCTGGTGCAGATGATCCTGTCGATCGACCTGCTGGACCGAAACACCCACGGCGTCAGCTGGTTACCGCTCTACCACGACATGGGTCTGTCGATGATCGGCTTTCCCGCGGTGTACGGCGGGCACTCCACGCTGATGTCGCCCACCGCGTTCGTGCGCCGGCCGCTGCGGTGGATCCACGCGCTGTCGGAGGGCTCGCGGCAAGGGCGGGTGGTTACCGCGGCGCCCAACTTCGCCTACGAATGGGCCGCGCAGCGCGGCCTGCCCCGGCCGGGCGACGACGTCGACCTGGGCAACGTGGTGCTGATCATCGGGTCCGAACCGGTCAGCATCGAGGCGATCAAAACCTTCAACAAGGCCTTCGCGCCCTACGGATTGCCGCGCACGGCGTTCAAACCGTCGTACGGCATCGCGGAGGCGACGCTGTTGGTGGCGACCATCGAACCCGCCGCGGAGGCTTCGGTGGTCTACCTCGACCGCGAACGGCTGGGCGCCGGGCACGCGGTGCGCGTCGCGGCCGACGCGCCGAACGCCGTGCCGCAGGTGTCCTGCGGGCGGGTGGCCCGCAGCCTGTGGGCGGTCGTCGTCGACCCGGACACCGCGGACGAATTGCCCGACGGCCGGGTCGGCGAGATCTGGCTGCAGGGCGACAACGTGGGCCGCGGCTATTGGGGCCTGCCGGCCGAAAGCCGGCGGGCCTTCGGCGCGCAGCTGCGATCCCGGCTCGGCGAGGGCAGCCACGCCGAGGGCGCGAACGCCGGGCGCCCCTGGCTGCGGACCGGGGACCTGGGGTTCTATCTCGACGGCGAGCTGTACGTGACGGGCCGCATCGCCGACCTGGTGACGGTCGGGGGCCGCAACCACTACCCGCAAGACATCGAGGCCACCGCCGCCGGGGCGTCGGCGATGGTGCGCCGCGGCTACGCGACCGCGTTCACCGCGCCGGCCGGCGACGGCGGCGAGCGGCTGGTGATCGTCGCCGAACGCGCCGCGGGCACCAGCCGCGACGACCCGGCGCCGGCCATCGAGGCGATCCGGGCCGCGGTGGCGCGGCGGCACGGGGTAACCGTGTCCGACGTGCGCTTCCTGCCCGCCGGCGCGATCCCACGCACCACCAGCGGCAAGCTGGCCCGCCGGGCCTGCCGCGCCGAATACCTCGGCGGCACGCTGGGCGCGCACTAGGGTCGGGGTCAAAACGCCCGGCCACCCCCTCGGGGGTGGCATCCTGGCCGTGTGGGCTTGCTATTCCGGTTGGCGGAGCTGCTGATCGTGATCCTGCCGGTGGCGGGCATGTTCTTTGCCGCGGTCCGGGCGTTCGCCGCCAACCGGCGCCGCGCCGCAGAACCGCGGCCCCTCGATCACGCCCCGACGGCCGAAGCGGCCACGCCCTCCGCCTCGAACGCCAATAGCCAAGCCGCGCAATGGCGTTCGCTGCGGCGGGTGATCGAGGAGCACGGCCGCACGGACGCGCGCTGGCTCGAGTACGAACTCGACGTCGCCAAACTTTTGGACTTCCCACTGATGACCGACATGCGCGACCCGCTGACCGTCGAATTCCACAAGGCCAAGCTGCGGGCGGACTTCCTGCGCCCGCTCAAGGCCGAAGACCTCCTGGACGACCGGGAGGTGGCGGCGCGATATCAATCCGCGGTCGAGGACTACGTGACCGCGTTCAACGTCGCCGAGGCCGAGGCGATGCGCAGGCGGCGCAGCGACTTCTCGCGCGACGACCAGCAGCGCATCGCGCGGGCGCAGAGCCTGTTGCGGGTGGCGGCCGACCCCGCCGCGGCACCGCGGGAACGCCAGAACGCCTTCGACCTGGCCCGCAAGGAACTCGATGGCCTGATCGTGTTGCCGGCCACCACGCGGGCGAGCATCGATCGCGGAATCTCCGGCCAGCTGGAGGGATAGCCGATCTAAGGGCAGGTGTAGCCGCCGTCGATGACGAGGTCGGAACCGGTCATGTAGCTCGACGCCTCGCTGGCCAGATACAGATACAGGCCGGTGAGTTCGTCGGGCCGGCCCATTCGCCCCAGCGGTATCTTCGGCTCCCATTGGGCGTGGTATTCGACCAACGGCTCGACGAGCTCGGTGCGGATGTATCCCGGGCTGACGCTGTTGACCCGGATGTTGTGCGGCGCGAATTCCACGGCCATCGCCTTGGTCAGGTGGATGACCGCGGCCTTGGAGGTGCAGTAGTGGCCGACCTGCTGCGGGACGTTGATGATGTGGCCCGACATCGAGGCGGTGGTGATGATGGCCCCGCCGTTGCCGCGCTTGACCATGGCCCGGGCGGCGGCCTGGGCGGTGAGGAACACCCCCGTCACATTGGTGTCCTGGATCGCCTGAAACTGTTCGGGCGACATGTCCAGCAGCGCGGTGACATTCACGAATCCGGCGTTGCACACCGCGATGTCGAGCCCACCCAGATCGGCGGTGACCCGGTCCACCATCGCGGTCACCTGCTCGGGTTGCGTCACGTCACAACCGATCGGCAGCACCGCGCCGCCGACCGAGGAGAGCTCCTCGGCGACCTCGTGCAAAACGTCGGAATGGCGTGCCGCGATGGCGACTTGGGCGCCGGCCTGCAGGTATGCCTCCGCCACCTTCTTGCCGATGCCGCTGGACGCCCCGGTCACCAGGGCCGTCTTGCCGCGCAAGTCAAACAGATCCAAAACGCCCATGCCAACCCCATTCGAGAACTTTCGCCAATAGTGAGAACACGTTCTAGTGTGTCCGCTATGGGCAGATTCAGCAGGGCCGAAATCGAAGAAGCCGTCCGGAACTACACCACCGTCGTTGAAGGGTGTAGCGCCTCGGGCGACTGGCGTCCCTTTGCCGACCTCTTCACCGAGGATGTGGTCTACACCGAACACCACTACGGCGTCTTTCACGGCCGCGAGGCCGTGCGGGACTGGATCGTCGCGGTCATGGCCCCGTTCCCGCACATGCGGTTTCCCAGCGACTGGATCGCCTACGACGACGACAACGACGCGGTCGTCGTGATGATCAAGAACCTGCTCGACCACCCCACCGACCCGAACGGTGAGCCGTTCTGGTTCCCGAACTGGACCCGCCTCGTCTATGCCGGCGACGGCCTGTTCTCCAGCGAGGAAGACATCTACAACCCCAACCGGGACGCGCCTCGGGTCGTCGCCGAATGGATGCAGGCCGGCGGCCAGCTCGCGACCACCGACATCCTGCAGCCCCAGTCATAGCGCCGAGCGTGCAATCCGCGACGCGTCACCGGCGTGTCGCGTCGTGAATTTCACGCTCGGCGTTGGACTTAGCGGCCCGCTTCGGCCGGCCACACGATCGGCACGTCGGCGCCGGGCGGGTTGCGCAGCAGCGCGTACGGGCCGATCATGTCCAGCCGGTGAGTCCGGGGTAGGCCACGAACGCGATCTGTGTCATCGGTGTTGTCCTCTCTGCCTAGGCGAAGGCCTTGCGGTACTGGTCCGGTGAAATACCCACGCGCCGAAGGAAATTGCGGCGCATGGTTTCCGCGGTGCCGAAGCCGCACCGGGCGGCGATGGCGACGACGGTGTCGTCGGTTTCCTCCAGCTGGCGGCGCGCGGCTTCGGTGCGGACGCGTTCCACGTAGCGGCCGGGCGCCTCACCGACCTCGTCGGTGAACACACGCGTGAAGTGGCGCGGGCTCATCGCGGCGCGGCGGGCCAGCTCGCCGATGCTGTGCGTGCCGCCCGGTTCGGCCTCGATGGCCTCCTATACCTCGCGGATCGACGGCCGCTTGGCGCGCGGCATCCACACCGGCGCCGCGAACTGCGTCTGCCCACCGGGCCGGCGCAGGTACAGCACCAGCCAGCGGGCGACCGTCTGCGCGATCTCGGTGCCGTGATCGTCCTCGACCAGCGAGAGCGCCAGGTCGATCCCGGCGGTGACGCCGGCGGCCGTCCACACCGTCTCGGAGCTGCGCACGAAGATCGGGTCCGGGTCGACGTCGACGCTCGGAAACTCGCGGGCCAAGCGCCCGGCAAACGCCCAGTGGGTGGTCGCCCGCCGCCCGTCGAGCAGCCCCGCTTCCGCGGCGAGAAAGGCGCCCGTGCACACGGTGACGACGCGGCGGGCGTGTCCGGCGACCGCCTTGACCCAGGCCATCAACTCCGGGTTGGAGCGCGCCGCGTCCACACCACCGCCCCCGGGCAGCACGACGGTGTCGACGGGTTCGCCCGGATGCGGCAGCGGCGCCGTGACGAAACCCAGCCCGGTGGCGGTGGTCACCGGCTGCCGGTCGGGCGCGGCCAGGGCGACGTCGTAGCCGCCGCCGGTCAGCAGGGACGCGCTGGTGAACACGTCGTGGGGCCCCACCACGTCGAGCGCCTGGACGCCGGGGAAGCCGACGATCACGACGTTGCGAGCCATGGCCGTTAGTCTTCGCCACCCGCCGGATGTCGTCTACGCCAGGTGCCCCACCATTTAGGACATGTGGACCTGGCCCGCGGTCGCGCCGCGGCGCTTGGCAGACTGTGGCCATGGCACAGATAACCTTGCGTGGAAACCCGATCAACACTGTCGGCGAGCTTCCTGCCGTCGGATCTAAGGCCCCGGCCTTCACCGTGACCGGCAGCGACCTCGGCGCGGTCAGCAGCGAGCAGTTCAGCGGAAAGCCCTTGCTGCTGAACATCTTTCCGTCGGTCGATACGCCGGTGTGCGCGACGAGCGTGCGAACCTTCAACCAGCGCGCCGCCGACAGCGGTGTGTCGGTCCTGTGCGTATCGAAGGACCTGCCGTTCGCCCAGGCCCGATTCTGTGGCGCGGAGGGCATCGAAAACGTCAAGACGGCCTCGGCGTTCCGGGACAGCTTCGGCGAGGACTACGGGGTCACCATCGCCGACGGCCCGATGGCGGGGCTGCTGGCCCGTGCGGTCGTGGTGATCGGCGCCGACGGCAACGTCGCTTACTCGGAGCTGGTGCCCGAGATCGCGCAAGAGCCCAACTACGACGCGGCGCTGGCGGCCCTGAGCTGAGCCGGCCCGACCGGGCGCCAAGTCCACGCTGACGCCGGCGCTCACCGCGGATCGATGAGGTCACGAAAGCTCGCCGACGGATAGACCGTCGCGCCCAGCCCGGCGACGCGATCGGTGAGCGCCTTGTCCGAGGTGACGACCCGTATCTCGCCGGGTCGCGCGTCGGCCCGCACCAGGCGAACGATCTCGTCGTCGCCGGAGTTCGCCGCGGCCCTGGGCGCATAGGCGATCTCGACCACCGACGAAGTGACGGCCGTCGCCGGCGGCCGCTCGAACACCACCGTCACGCGGCCTTCCTGCGTCGGCGCCCAGGCCTCGAGCCGGTCGACCAGGCTCACCATCGCGCGGCCGCGGTCCTTCCACCACCCGTCGGGGCGACTCCCGATCACGTTCATGCCGTCGACGATCCACCGCACAGCCACACGGTAGGGCACCGCCGTAGAGTTAGGCGATCCGCCGCTCGATGAGGAGTACGCCGATGACGTCGTTGGCCGACACGGACGACCGCGTGGTCTCGCTGGCCCGCGGAATGCGAGAGCTGGTTCGCGCGCAGGCGGCGGAATCCGAGCGGGCCCGCACCCTCACCCCCGCGATCGTCGACGAGATGTGGGCCACCGGGCTGATGTCGGCCTTCAACCCCGTCCCGGCCGGCGGTGTCGAGCCGTCGTTCGCCGAGATGATCGAGACCTGGATCGAAATGGCTTGGCAGGACGGGTCGTTCGGCTGGATCGGGATCGCCAACCTGCCGTCGTCCTTCGCCGCCGCGGCCTACCTGCCCGACGAGGGCTTCGCGGAGGTGTTCACGGCCCACAACAACCGCGTCACCCTGGGCGGCCAGTTCTTCCCCAACGGGCAGGGCACCGCCGTCGACGGCGGCTACGTTGTGAACGGGGCGTGGAACTTCGGCTCGGGCATCGGCCACTCCCAATACATCGCGGCCGGGTTCCTGCCGATGGACGACGGCGAGATGCGCTGGATCAGCGAGGGCTTCCCGGAGATGCGGGTCGCCGTGGTGCCGCGCGACCAGATCAGCTTCGACGACGGCTGGTTCGTCCAGGGGCTCAAGGGAACCGGGTCCTACGACTACAGCGCGCAGGACCTGTTCGTGCCCGCCGAGCGCACCTTCGAGCTGTTCGTGCGCGAGCCCCACCGCGGCGCGTCGCCGGCCACCCGGATGGGGCTGATGCCGGTCACCGCCGCGGGCCACGCGTCGTGGGCGCTCGGGGTCGCCAAGAGCATGCTCGACGACGTCCAGGAGCTGGCCGCCACGAAGTTCCGGATGAGCGACATGGCGTCGCTGGCCAGCCGGCCGACCTTCCAGAAGGGGCTGGCCCACCACCGGGCGGCGTGGCGCGCCGCCCGCCTGCTGGTGCTCGACGCGTTCGGCACCGCCGAGGCGGCCGTCGCGGCCGGCGACGACCTGACACCGGCCCTGCGCGCCGACATGCGGGTGGCCGCCGTCTACGCGACCGACACGGCCCGGGCCTGCGCCGAGTGGGCCCATCTGGTCGCGGGCACCAGCTCCATCCGCGAGGGCAGCCGCCTGGAGCGCGCCTTCCGCGACATGTACACCGGAACCCAGCACGCCTTCATCAGCGAGAAGGTGGCCATCGACGCGGCGCAGATCTGGCTGGGCATCATCGACGATCAGCCGGGGCTGTGAATCCGTAACGCCGCCAACACCTCACGCTGAGCACAATGCGCAAAACCGGGTAATCGTCGCTTAGTTCGACTATCGCCCACAAGCGAGACTCCCCACACCGTCGCGCCGTAACTTCGGTTTCAGCTGATAACCGAATACGCCGCAGGAACGCCGCATGAGCCGAAAAGCCGCTCGCGGCAACCACTTTCGCGAGATTGCGATCGGGCCGCGGCACGACACGAGAAACGGGGTCGGGGAAAATGGTCGCACTGGGAAGCATCGACGGGTGGCAGCCGGGCGAGGGTCGGGTCGTCACGTGGCGGGCCTCGGCCGCCGCGCGCGCCGCGGCCCGCATCGCGCCGCGCAGCGACTTGGCGCCCAGTTACCAGCGCGCTCGCCACCTGCGGACCGCCCACGACGCCGCGAAGCGGGGCGCGCAACTGCCCCGGCTGATGGTGGTGGCGTGGGACATCCCCGGTGCATGTGACATCGCGGCGATGACGGCGACGATCACCGCGCACGTCCGCCGTCACGACGCCTACCACGACTGGTTCCAGCTCGAGGACGGCGTCATCGTCCGCCGCACGATCGAGGACCCCCGGGCCATCGACCTGGTGCCCACCGAGTTCGGCCACATGAGCGCCGAGCAGGTTCGCACGCACGCGCTGACGACGACGCCGCCGACGCTCGAGTGGGACTGCTTCACGTTCGGCGTCGTCCAGCACGCCGACCACTTCACCTTCTACGCCAGCGTCGACCACCTGCACATCGACGGGATGTCGGCCGGCCTGATCTTCTTCGACGTCCATTTGACCTACCAGCACCTGTCGCAGCCCGGGGCCGAGCCCGTCGCGCTGCCACAGGTGGCGAGCTACCGCGCCTACGCCGCGCGCCAGCGCGACGGCCTCGCGGGGTTGACCCTGTCCGCACCGGAGGTCAAGGCGTGGATCGACTTCGCGCGCGACGCCGGCGGCCAGTGGCCGACCTTCCCGCTGCCGCTCGGCGACGGCGGGGCCGCCAACAAGGGCGCCTTCATCACGGTCGACCTGCTGGACGCCGCCGACACCGAGTCGTTCGAGATCGCCTGCCACGCGGCCGGGGCCCGGTTCAGCGGGGGAGTGCTGGCCTGCGCGGCCTTCACCGAGCACGAGTTCACCGGCGCCGCAACCTATCACGGCTTCACGCCGTACGACACGCGCACGCCGGGCGTCGACTCGATGACCGTCGGGTGGTTCGCCAACCTGGTCCCGGTCAGCGTGCCGATCTGCACCGCCACCTTCGCCGAGGCGGCCCGGGCCGCTCAGGAGTCGTTCGGCGCCGCCAAGGCCCTCGCCGACGTGCCCGTCGAGCGCGCGCTCGAACTGGCGGCCCCACTCGAGTTGGGCATCGCGCCACCCGACCACCGGGCAATGATGGTGTCCTTCATGGATTTTCGGAAGATCCCCGCCTTCGGCCTCTTCGAAGAGACCAACTGGGGCACCTACGCCGACAACCTGTCACACGGCGGAGTCAACCTGTGGATCAACCGTCAGGCCGACAAGACCACCGCGACGATCTCATTCCCGGACAACCCCGAGGCCCGCAAGTCGGTGCACCGCTACCTCGCGGCGCTCACCCGGGCGTTCGCCTACGCCGTCAAGTCCACCTCGGGCTGGACGGATGCCGTTGCACACCACGCCAATTCGTCGCACGGCATACCGGTCATCAGCCGCTGACAAACCCCTGATTAGGAAAGGACCGACCGACATGACCAACGTCCTCGACCTGTTCGACCAGGCCCTGTTCCGCTTCGAGGAGGCGACCGGGGTCACCGGCGTGGGGCAGTGCGTCTGGGTGTACAACCGCGGGGTCGACCTGGACGGCCTGCGCCGGTTTCACCGCCACCTGATGCGGGGCCGGCTGGCGCGGCGCATCGAACGCTCGCCGCTGCCGTTCGGCCGGCACCGGTGGGTCGCACCCGCCGATGACGCCGAGCTCGAGATCGTCGCGACGCCGCGGCCGCGCGAGGAGTTCGACGCCTGGCTGGGCGAGCAGGCCGCAACTCCCCTGGACGCCGAGCGCGGACCGGGTTTTCACCTCGCGGTGCTGCCGTTCACCGACGGCGGCGCGGGGGTGAGCCTGGTCGCCCTGCACAGCCTGGCCGACGGCATGGCCGGCTGCCTGGCGGTGATGGAAGCGGCCTGCGGCTACGACAGCGCCATCGACTGGCCCGCCGCCGGGGCGCGCCGACGCTGGCAGGCCCTGCGCGAGGACGCCCGCCAGACCGCCCGCGACCTGCCGGCCGTCCGGCGCGCGTTGAAAGCCGCCGCCGCCGCGGCGCGTCGGGCACGGCGCGACCGCGGCGCCGAGCAGGCCGGTCCCGCCGCCACGCCGGCCGGCGGCGCGGACGAGCCCGTCACCATCCCCACGACGACGGTCTTCCTCGACGCCGCGGAGTGGGACGCCCGCGCCGAGGCGCTCGGCGGCACCAGCAACGCGCTGCTCGCGGGGCTGGCGGCCCGGCTCGCCCAGCGCGTGGGGCGCGTCGGCGCCGACGGCTCGGTCGCCCTGGCGATTCCCGTCAGCGAGCGCACCGCGGGCGACACCCGCGCCAACGCCGTCGCCAACGTCGACGTCACCGTCGACCCCGCGCCCGCGGCCACCGACCTGCGCGAGATCCGGGCCGCGATCAAGCGGGCGCTGATTCACCGCCAGGAGGCGTCGGACGAGCGGGAGGCACTGCTGCCCCTCGTCCCGCTGCTGCCCAAGCGGGTCGCCAAGCGGTGCGTGGGCGTCGCCACCGGCAATGCCACCGGCGTCGTCTCCTCCAACCTCGGCGCGGCCCCCGCGGAGGTCAACCGGCCAGACGGCACCGACGCGGACTACGTCTCGGTGACCTCGCTGTACCCGGGCATGACCCGGGCGACGATGGAACGCGTCGGCGGGGTGCTGGCCCTGCTGTCGGCGCGCGTGCACGGCCAGGTCTTCGTCTCGGTGCAGGCGTACCAGCCGGGTCGGCAAAACTCCAAGGACGCTCTGCGGCAAGCGCTTTCGGGCGCATTGCACGACTTCTCACTCAACGCCACCAGCGGCTGGCCGGCCCCCGCGCTCGCGGCCCGATAGACCCCGACAGACGACAGGAACAAGGCACATGAACACCACGCTCGACCTCTTCGACCAGACCTTCGCCACCCTGGAGCGCGCGACCAAAGTCCTCGGCCAGCTGCAGTGCGTCTGGGTCTACGAGCGAGCGATCGACCTCGACGGCCTGCGCCGGTTCCACCGCAACCTGCAGCGGGGCCGGCTGTCGCGCCGGATCGAGCGCTCGGCGCTGCCGTTCGGCCGGCACCGCTGGGTCGCACCCGCCGATGACGCCGAGCTCGAGATCGCCGCGACCCCGCGGCCGCGCGAGGACTTCGACGCCTGGCTGCGCGAGCAGGCCGCCACGCCGCTCGACGTCGAGCGCGGGCCCGGCTGGCAGCTGGCGGTGCTGCCGTTCACCGACGGCGGCGCGGGGGTGAGCCTGGTCGTCCCGCACGTGCTCACCGACGGCATCGGGCTCTGCGACGCCCTGGCCGACGCCGCCGCGGGCCGCCCCGACCCGATCGAGTGGCCCGCCGCCGGGTCGCGCCGGCGCTGGCGCGCGCTGCGCGAGGACGCCGGCCGGCTCGCGCGCGACCTCCCCGACATCGGCCGCGCCTTGCGCGCCGCCGCACGGCTCGCGCGGCCCGGCCACGACGGCCCGGTCCGGGCCGGCCCGCCACCGGCGTCTCCCCGCGGCGCCGACGAAACCATCACGCTGCCAACGGAAACCATCTTCGTCGACGCCGCCGAGTGGGACGCCCGCGCCGAGGCGCTCGGCGGGACCAGCAACAGCCTCCTCGCGGGGCTGGCGGCCCGCCTGGCCCAGCGCGTGGGACGGGTCACCGCCGACGGCGCCGTCACCGTGGGCATCCCCGTCAACGAGCGCACCGCGGGCGACACCCGCGCCAACGCCGTCGGCAACGTCGACATCACCGTCGACCCCGTCCGCGCGGCGACCGACCTGCGCGAGATCCGCGCCGCGACCAAGCGGGCGCTGATCCGCCGGGGGGACGTCCCGGACAACCGGCGGGAACTGCTGCCCCTCGTTCCGCTGATGCCGCGGCGGCTGGTCAGGCGGATCGCCGGGGCGGCCGCCGGCAGCCCCACCGCGGTCGTCTCCTCCAACATCGGCGTGGTCGACCCGGACGCCTACCGGCCGGACGGCACCCGGGCCGACCGGTTCGCCATCAAGGCTCCCCACCCCGACGTCAGCACGTCGATCATGGACCGGTTCGGCGGAATGCTGTCCGTGGCCTCGGGCCGGGTCAACGGGGAGGTTTTCGTCTCCGTCGTCGCGTACCAGCCGGGCCGTAAACCCTCGAATGGGACGCTGCGGCAAGCACTTTCGGGCGCCCTGAACGACCTGTCGCTGAACGCCACCATCGGCTGGCCGTGCCGCGAGCCGGCGGCGGCGGGGTAGCCGCGCGGCGAGCACAACGCGCAAAACCGGGGAATCGTCGCTATTTCCGACTATCGCTCACAAGCGAGACCCCGGCGCCTGCGGCGCCATAAGTTCGCCGTACCGAGGCGAAAGTCGTTCGCGGCCCGACGATGAGGGGTTTGAAAAATGACCAAGCAGTCCACCACGCCCAAGGCCGGCACCGGCGCGTTCGGCGTGCTGGGTCGCGCCGCGGTGCGCGCGCCGTGGCTCGTGATCGCGGCCTGGGCCGCGGCGGTGGCGGTGCTGGCCGTCGCCTTCCCACCGCTGGCCAAGGTGGTCGAGGGCCAGACGGTGCAGCCGCTGCCGGCCAAGGCGATGGCGGCCGCCGAGCAGATGGCCAAGGACTTCGGCGAATCGGCCCAGAATGTCCTGATCGTCGTCCTCACCGGCGACCGGGGCCTGCAACCGGCCGACGAGGACGCCTACGGCAAGCTGGCCGCGACGCTGCGCGGCGCGGCGCGCGACGTGGCCGGCGTGCAGGACGCGGTGACCACGCCCGCGCTGCGCCCCCTGCTGGTCAGCGCCGACAACAAGGCCCTATACCTGGCGGTGATGCTGCGGGCGCCCGCCGGCTCACCCGAGTCCTCGGCGGCCTACCAACGGATCACCGACGTCGTCAAG
The DNA here is from genome assembly GCF_002101785.1 of Mycobacterium palustre. GTDB lineage: Bacteria > Actinomycetota > Actinomycetes > Mycobacteriales > Mycobacteriaceae > Mycobacterium > Mycobacterium palustre. Next base: position 43,854 of record NZ_LQPJ01000100.1, on the reverse strand, counting down.
CGCTCCACCGCGGGCAGCGCGCTCACCGCGAACGTGACCGGGCAGGCCGCCATGGTCGGGGACATGTCGATCGTCACCGCCCGCGACATGCACATGACCGAGATCGTCACGGCGTTGTTCGTGCTGATCATCCTGCTGGTCATCTACCGGCGGCCGGTGACCGTGCTGCTGCCGTTGATCACCATCGGGGTCTCGGTGGCGTCGGCCCAGGGCGTGGTGTCCGCCCTCTCACAGGTCGGGCTCGGGGTCTCGGCGCTGACGATCGCGCTGATGACCGCCATGATCTTCGGCGCCGGCACCGATTACGCGGTCTTTTTGATCAGCCGCTACCACGAGTACATCCGGTCCGGCCTCGAGTCGGACGCGGCCGTGCAGAAGGCGCTGAGCTCCATCGGCGAGGTGATCGCGGGATCCGCCGCGACCGTGGCGGTCACGTTCCTGGGCATGGTCTTCACCCGGCTGCCGGCCTTCACCAGTATCGGTCCGGCGCTTGCGATTTCGATCGCGATCGCGTTTCTGGCCGCCGTCACGCTGTTGCCGGCCATCCTCGCGCTGGCCGGCCGGCGCGGGTGGGTGGCGCCGCGCGCGGCGCTCGCCGGCCGCCTGTGGCAGCGGTCCGCCGTGCACCTGGTTCGCCGGCCCAAGACGCACCTGCTGGTCAGCCTGTCGGTGTTGATCGCGCTCGCCTGCTGCGCGGCGTTCCTTCGGCCCACCTTCAACGACCGCCTGCAGCTTCCCCAAACGGCCCCCAGCAACGCCGGGTTTTCGGCGATGCAGAACCACTTCTCGACGAGCGCGCTGCTGCCGGAATACATCTACGTCCGCTCGCCGCACGACCTCCGCACGTCGCGGGCGCTCGCCGACCTCGACCAGATGGCGCAACGCGTGTCGCAGCTGCCGGACATCGCCGCGGTGCGCGGCATCACGCGGCCCGACGGCCAGCCGCTGGATCAGGCCAAGCTCAGCTCGCAAGCCGGAGCGGTCGGCGGCAAGCTGGCCGACGCGTCGACACAGATCAGCGACCGCGCCACCGACCTCGACGCGCTGGCCGGCGGCGCGGACAAACTGGCGGCAAGCCTCGCCGAGGTGCGCGACCAACTCCGCGGCGCCGGCGGCCCCATGACCCAGCTCGCCGCCACCGTCGCCCAGGCGCAGCGACAGCTCGCCGGGGCCGCCGGGACGCTGGACGACATCCGCGGGCTGGCCAACGGGTCGGTTGCGACACTGGCCGACAGCGTCGCGGCGGCCGCCGGCCCGCTGCTGGGCGGGGCGAACCCGCGGCCCGCGGTGGCCGGCATCCAAGCGGCCGTGCGGAATCTGAGCGCGCTGCTGGCCGCGGCCGGCAACGGGTTGCGGACCGCCGGCAACGGCGCCGCGGGCATGCGGCAGAAGGTCGCGCAGATGCAGGCGGCCGCCGACCAGCTGGCCGACGGCAGCCGCAGGCTGGCCGACGGCGTGCGGACCCTGGTCGACCAGACCAAGAAGATGGGCCTGGGCATGAACCAGGCGGCCGACCTGCTGCTGTCGATGAAGCGCGACGCCGGCCAGCAGTCAATGGCGGGCATGTACATCCCGCCCCAGGCGCTCGGCTCGGACGATTTCAAGAAGGCGGCCAAGATGTTCTTCTCACCGGACGGGCATTCGGTGCGCTACCTCGTCGAAACCAAATTCGACCCGTTCAGCACGGCCGCGATGGACCAGGTCGCGTCGATCCTCGACACGGCCCGCGGCGCGCAGCCGAACACCTCGCTGTCGGACGCGACGATTTCGTTGGTCGGAACGACCGCGATGTACAGCGCGATTCGCGGCTACTACGACCACGACGTGCGCCTCATCGTGGCGATGACGCTGCTCATCGTGTTCCTCATCCTCGTGCTGCTGCTCCGCGCGATCGTGGCGCCGTTGTATCTCATTGCGTCCGTGGTGATCTCGTTCCTGTCGGCGGTGGGAGTGGGCGTCGTCTTCTTCCAGTTCGTGCTCCATCAGCCGATCTACTGGAACGTGCAGGCGACGGCGTTCATCGTGCTGGTCGCGGTCGGGGCGGACTACAACCTGCTGCTGATCACCCGGATCCGCGAAGAGTCGCGCACCGGCGTCCGCTCGGGCATCGTTCGCGCGGTCCGTTCGACGGGCGGGGTGATCACCTCGGCGGGCATCATCTTCGCGGCCTCGATGTCCGGACTGTTGTTCGGCAGCCTCTCGACCATGGTGCAGACCGGATTCATCATCGGCATGGGCATCTTGATCGACACCTTCGTGGTGCGCACCGTCACGGTGCCGGCCCTGGCGGCCCTGGTCGGCAAGGCGAACTGGTGGCCCGCCAAGCCCAAGGACCGCGGGCAGACGCGGACGCGCGTGAACGCGCCCGCGCCGGTGCGAGTCTGCGTCTGCTCGGCCGGGGACTACCAGTTAGCGCGGTAGCCGGGGTCGCCGGTTGTCCGACGCGGTGAACTCCTGTTCGGGCCGCCCGGTGGTGCCGTAGCGCAGCCCGACGGTGACGTCACCGGCGGTGGCCAGCGCCGCCAGGTACCGCTGGGCGGTCGCCCGCGAGATGCCGATCGACGCGGAGACCTCCGCCGCGGACATGGCCTTGGCCGAGGTTCGCAGTGCCTGCAGCACAAGCTGTTTGGTGGACGACGCCGCGATCGTGGGGGGAGTCGGGGCGGCGACGCGGGGGCGCAGCGCGTCCTGCGCCGCGTCGACGTCGGCGGCCGTGAGGTTCTGGGACGCCAGGATCTTGCGGTAGCGCGCGTAGCCGGCCAGGCGGGCGGCCAGCTCGGTGGTGGCGAACGGCTTGACGAGGTAGCTCAGCGCCCCGGCGGACATGGCGGCGCGGATCGTGACGGCCTCCGTCGCCGCCGTCAATACCATGCTGTCGCAGTCCAATTCGCGGACGAAGTCGATCCCGGAACCGTCGGGCAGGTAGACGTCGACCAGCGCGAGGTCGACCGCGGGGGCCTTGCGCGCGGCCTCGAGCGTGTTCACCGTGGCGGTCACGGTGAAGCCGGGCAGCGTGTTGACGACCTCGGCGTGCATGTTGGCGACCCGGAAGTCGTCGTCGACCACCAGCACGGTCAGGTCTGCGTCGCCCATTGCGCCTCCTCAACCATCACGCCCGGCAGCCGGGCAATGAATTCCGCTCCGCACAACCTCAACTCGGCGTTGCCGGCACTGGCCAGCAAGAGGTCGCCGCCGAGCGCGCGAGTGATCTGCCGCGACAACGCGAGCCCGATACCCCGGCCGCCCGGTATGCCGGAGTCCGGCTTGGTGGTGGTCCCCTCGGTGAATAGCTGGTCGACGAAGCCGGGCGCGACGCCGTCGCCGCTGTCGGCGACCGTGATGTGCAGCGTCGTACCCTCTTGCAACAGCTCGACTTCCACCTCTTTGACGGCGTTGCCGCTCATCCGGACCGCGTCGATCGCATTGTCGAGCAAGTTACCGAGGACCGTGGTGACGTCGACCGGCAGGACGAGCCGACCGGGCACCCAGGTGTTTTCACCGATGGTGAGCGTCACGCCGGCCTCGCGGGCGGCCGCGCCCTTGGCCGCCAGGAACGCTTGCAGGTAGGTGTCGCGGATGGCATCGATACCGGGCAGCGCCGATCCCAGCGGCCCCGCCCCCAACAACTCCTCGAGGTATTGCAGTCCCTCCTCGACGTGGCCGCCGTGCAAGAGCCCGGTCAGCAGGTGCAGCCGGTTGGCGAACTCGTGACGCTGGGCGCGCAGCACGGTGCTCATCACCTGCACCGCATCGAGCTGCCGGGTCAGCGATTCGACGTCGGTGCGGTCCCGCACCACCAAAACCGTTCCCAGCTCACGCCCTTCGCGCGAGACCGGTCGCGCCGAAACCACGACGATGCGTTCGCCGACCGTCGCCAAACTGGGCTTTGAATCCGCAGCCTTGAACACGTCGAGCACGCGGGGCGTCAACCCGATCTCGTCCACAGGCCGCCCGGTGTCGGTACCGATCTCGAGCAGTCGGCACGCCTCGTCGTTGACGAAGGTCGTCCTCCCGGCCGTGTCGGTCGCGAGCACACCCTCACCGATGCCCTGCAGCACCGCCGCCTGAGTTCGCACGAGTTCGGTGATCTCGTCCGGGCGCAAACCCAACGTCAGCCCTCGCCATCGGCGGGCCAGTACCACCGAGCCGGCGCCGCCGAGCAGCAGGAGGACGCCTGCGATACCGGCCATTACGCGCAGGTTCCTCGAGAATTGGTCGTCAAACTCCTTCGTGGAGATGCCAACGAGGACCGCCCCCAGGACACGACCGGAACCGGGCTCGAGCACTGGGACTTGGGCCACTATCGCCCGGCCTAAAGGAGTGGCTTCGTGGAACGTCCCCTCGTGCCCGGTCAGCGCCCGGGTGATATCGGCGCGGACCGAAAGACCCAGCGTGTCGCGATCGGGAGCCGCGAGCTTGATGCCGCGCATGTTGGCGACCACTACGAACGAAGCATGTGTGCGGTCTTCGACGCGCGACGCGATGCCCTGGATCGGGCCGGTCGTGAGTTCGCCGATCAGCGCCGGCCCGGGGCTCAATTTTTCGGTGTCGTAGCGGCCGATGTTGTTGATGACCGTCGGCGACGAGGAAACGACGCGGGCGATATCCAACGCGTGGCGGTTGTACTGGAGGTCCAGACGGTGGCGATTGAACCAGGCGAACAAAACGAGCGCGACGAGCAGCGTCAGCGTCACGATGACCAGCTGCAGCAGCATCACCTGGGTGGCGAGTCGCAGGCTGATGCGACCCCTGGTAGCCATGGAAGGACCCTACCGCGCGGCTGAGCACAATGCGCGAAAGTCGGGCATCACACGTGCCCGGCGAAGGCCGCGCGCTTTGCCGATCGCCTACCATCAGCGCATGCGCGGCTCGAAAATCCTGATCACCGGTCCGACCGGCTAAATCGCGACGCCCGTCGCCCGGGCCCTCGCCGCCGACAACGAGGTGTGGGGCATCGCCCGCTTCACCGACCCGGCCGCGCAAGAGGGCCTCGAGAAGGCCGGGATTTGCTGCCAGCGGGTCAACCTGGCCAAGGGCGACTTCACAGGCCTGCCAAACGATTTCGACTACGTGCTCAACCTTGCGGTGGCCAAGAGCGGCGGCTGGGACACCGACCTGGCAACCAACGCGGAATCGGTCGGCCTGCTGATGGCCCACTGCCGCGGCGCCAAGGCCTTCCTGCATTGCTCGTCGGCGGCCGTGTACGACCCGCCGGGCGACGAGCCGCGGACCGAGAAGGCCGCGCTGGGCGACAACCACAAGTGTTTGTTCCCAACGTATTCCATCTCCAAGATCGCCGGGGAGGTCGTCGCGCGGACGGTGGCGCGCGCCCTCGGTGTGCCCACCACCATCGCCCGCCTCAACGTCCCGTACGGCGACAACGGCGGGTGGCCGTACTACCACATGGAGATGATGCTGGCCGGCATCCCGATTCCCGTCCCGCCGGGCGGACCCGCCTTCTACAACCCGATTCACGAGGACGATGTCATCGCGACCATCCCCAAGCTGCTCGAGGTGGCGTCGGTGCCGGCGACGACGGTCAATTGGGGCGGCGACCAGACCGTCAGCCTGCAGGAGTGGTGCGGCTTTCTCGGTGAGCTCATCGGCAAGGAGCCGGTGTTCAGCGAGAGCGAGCAGGCGCTGCGCGGCAACCCCACCGACGCAACCCGGATGCACGAGCTGATCGGCGGCACCACCGTCGACTGGCGCGACGGGCTACGCCGGATGGCGGCCAAGTTCCACCCCGAGCTGGTCGCCTGACCTTTTGTTTCGAAGGCGGCGTCGAGCCTGCGTACAGATACGCCTTTCGCGCGCCGACCCACGCGCTGGGCGCAGTCTCGGCGCGCGAGGCGGGCGCGGGGTCACGACCCCCTGTTGTAGCGGGTCAGGAAGCCGACCGCCGCGACGCCGGCGACGGCGCCGATCACGGCCAAGAACACCATCTGGAAAACCAGCGAACCGAACATCCAGTCGAAGGTGAACGCCAGGTAGAGCACCCAAAGCAGGCGGAACACGCTCAACACCGCGACCACCGCGGCGCTGATTCCGAAGTACAGGCTGCGCTGCCGGTCGACGCGGTTGATCTGCTCTTCGATGCTGGCGGGGACGATCTTCATCTTGCTGATTTCCTTTCAGGTGGCGCCGCCGGGTTGGCGTCGTCGTTGCGAGAAGTACAAAAGGACCGACGGGCTACCGATCCCAAGAACCGTGCGACGCGGGCCTCAGGGCGCGATCGGCGCGCTCTCCGCGTCCTCGCCAACCGCGCGGTTGATCTCGGCGCAAAACCGGCGGTACCTCTCGCTGTGTCCGGGCCGGCGCCGCACGATCAGCCATCCCGCCGCAAGGATTACGAACCACAGCGGAAACCAGCCCAGGGCGATCGCCGTTTCCCGCTCGGTACACAACGTCCAAATCACGAACGCGAAGAACACCAGGACGGCCCAACACATCACCACGCCGCCCGGCATCTTGTAGCGCGACGCGGCGTGCCGCGCCGCGTCGCGGCGGCGGTAGGCGAGGTAGCTGACGATGATCATCGCCCACACGAACATGAACAGCAGCGAAGAAATCGTCGTCACGAGCGTGAAGGCGTTCATCACGGAACCGCCGACGTAGAGCAGCGGGATGGCCGTCAACAGCAGGGCGGCGGTGAGAAACAGCGCGAGCGCCGGCACGCCGCCGCGGTTCAACCGGCGGAAGGGCGCCGGGGCGCTCCCTTCGTCGGCCAGGCCGAAAAGCATGCGGCCGGTGGAGAATACACCGGAATTGGCCGAGGAGGCGGCCGCGGTGGTGACGACGAAGTTGACCACCGACGCCGCGGCGGCGAGCCCGGCCAGCGAGAACATCGTCACGAAGGGGGACTCGCCGCTGGGTAGCCGCCGCCAGGGGACGACGGTGAGGATCGCCAGCAGCGCACCGATGTAGAAGATCGCCACCCGCAGCGGGACCGCATTGATGGCGCGGGGGAGGGTGCGGCGCGGATTGGCCGTCTCGGCCGCCGCGGTGCCGACCAATTCGACGCCCACGAATGCGAAAAACGCGATCTGGAATCCGCCGACCACGCCCATGAAGCCGGTCGCGAAGAACCCGCCGTCGTTCCACAGGTTATTCACCGTCGCGGGATAACCTTGCGGCGAAACGAATTTCGTCGCAACCAGGATGGCACCGACGACGATGAAACACACGATCGCGGCGACCTTGATCATCGCGAACCAGAACTCGATCTCCCCGAAATGCCGCACGCTGAACAGATTGAACAGCAGGATCAGCCCGACGGCCACCACGGCCGGCAGCCATGCCGGCAGGCCCGGCCACCAGAATTTCGCGTAGCCGGTGATCGCGACGATTTCCGCGATCGCGGTGACGACCCAGGCGAACCAGTACGACCACCCGATGAAAAACCCCGCCGCGGGGCCCAACAGGTCGGCGGCGAAGTCGAGGAACGACTTGTAGTTCAGGTTCGACAGCAGCAATTCGCCCATCGCGCGCAGCACGAAGAACACGAAGAACCCGATGATCCCGTACACCAACAGCACCGCCGGGCCGGCCAACGAGATCGTTTTGCCGCTGCCCATGAACAAGCCGGTGCCGATCGCGCCGCCGATCGCGATCAACTGGATGTGCCGGTTGGCAAGACCTCGGCGCAGCTGCGGGACGCCATCGGCGTCACCGCGACCGGCGACATCGTTTGCCATGGGTGGATCCTCGTCAGTCAGGAACCGTTGCTGGGCCGCGCAGGGTCCGCGGACGACCACATGATTCCTCATTTCCGGTGACCGTGGGTGACGATGACGGTTGTCTCTATGGCTGGTGATCGCCGACCTTGACCACGAGCTTGCCGACGTTCTTGCCGTCGAACAGCATGTTGATCGCCGTGGGCAGCTTCTCGAAACCCTCGACGACGGTCTCGAGCGGCGTGAGCTTGCCGTCGCCGATCAGGCCGGCGATTTCGCCCATCGCTTCTGTCGCGCGGCCCAGGTGGTCGAGGACGATGAAGCCCCGCAGCGTGGCGCGCTGGACCAGCAGGTTGCCGAAGGCGCGCGGCCCCGGCGGCGGGTCGGCCGAGTTGTAGCCGGAGATCAAGCCGCAAAGCGCAACGCGCGCACCGATGTTCAGCCGCGCGAACACCGCGTCCATGATGTCGCCGCCGACGTTTTCGAAGTCAACGTCGATGCCGTCGGGGGTCGCCGCGGCGAGCCGGGCGGCCCAGTCGCCGGCGCGGTGGTCGACGGCCGCGTCGAAGCCGAGCCGGTCGGTGAGCAGGGCGCACTTCTCCGGTCCGCCGGCGATGCCGACGACGCGCGCCCCGGCGGCCTTGGCGAGCTGACCGGCGACCGAGCCGACCGCGCCGGCCGCGGCCGAGACGACCACGGTGTCGCCCCGTTTCGGCTTGCCGATGTCGCGGATGCCGATCCAGGCGGTCAGTCCGGTCGTTCCCAGCGCACCCAGGTAGGCGCTCGGCGAAATGCCCGCGGCGACGTCGACCGGCGTCACGAACGCCGCGTCGGAGATCACCGCGTACTCCTGCCAGCCGAGCAGACCCTGCAGCGTCTGGCCCACCGCATACTTCGGATTCTTCGACGCGACGACCTCGCCGAGACCGCCGGCGCGCATCACCTCCCCGATGCCCACCGGCGGCAGGTACGTCGGCGTGTCGTTGATCCACATGCGGTTCGTCGGGTCCAGCGATATCCAGTCGACACGGACCAGCGCCTCGCCGTCGCCGATGTCGGGCACGGCCTCCTCGCGCAGCTCGAAGGTGTTCGGGCCGATGCGTCCGGTGGGGCGCTCGCGCAGCAGGAAGCGACGGTTTCGTTCGGGCATAGCCGCACCGTACCCTCCAGAAGGGGGTAGCTGAACGGGAGGTTTGGCGCGATGAAAGCGATGCCGCGAGTTGCCCTCATCCCCGTCGCGGTGCTGGCGATGGCGGCGCTAGCGCCACCGCGACCGGCCGCCGCCGAACCGCCCCCGACCCAGCAGATCACGGTCGTGGCCGTCGGACCGGGCGGCGAACCGATCAACGGTTACCAGGTGGCGTCCGGGCCGGGCAACGTCGGGCAGGCCAGCGACTGCACGACGGCGTCGCCGTCGGCGGTGGCCGGCGACGTCTACTACTGCTCGCCAACCGCGGCCGGTGCCAACGCCTGTTGGCCGTCGACGCCCGGATCGCTTCTGTGCGTGGACAATCCGTGGGACAAGAGCATGCATCGCGTGACCTATGGCCGTCCGCTCCCGCCCGTGCAGCCGACGGCGACTCCGGACCCGTTCGCGCTGGCGTTGGACGACGGCAGTCACTGCCTGTTCCGCAACGGCGGCGCGTGGGGTGCCCGCGCCGACGGGTATGAAGGCGTCTACAGCTGCGACGGCGGCCCCCAACCAAACCTCAGGGTGCTGTGGCTCCCGAGCCAGGGCGCCGGGAGCTGCATCGACCGATCGTCGGCGGCGTGGACGGTCCGAGTCGGCCAGCTCGGCGCGCCGGGCGCCGTCTTCCCGCCGCCCGAGACCCGGGCGGTGACCGCGGCGTGGTTCGCCGGGCCCAGGGCCGGCCAGTAGCGACAACTGCTATAAGCAACGTATGTCAAGCCCGGGGCCATCGATCACCCACGTTTCCGACACCGCCCGCTGGACCGCGTTGCACCGCGCCACCGAATCCTCGCGCCCCGACGCCCTGTTCAGCGATCCGCTCGCGGCGCGCCTGGCCGGCGAGCAGGGCCACGCCATCGTCGCCGGCTCGCCGCGATCCGCCCGCAGCGGCTGGTGGCTCGTCGCGCGCACCAAGATCATCGACGACGCCATCGCCGACGCGATCGCCGACGGCTGCGACCGGGTACTGAACCTGGCCGCCGGCCTGGACACCCGGCCCTACCGGTTGCAGCTGCCGCCCGACTTCGCCTGGGTGGAGGCGGACCTGCCCAAGTTGCTCGAGGAAAAGACGCGGCTGCTGGCCGACCAGACACCGCGCTGCCGGCTGACCCGCACCGCCGTCGACCTGGCCGACCCGCAGGCCCGCGACGCCTTCCTCGATGAGGCGCTGCGCGGGGCGACCAGGGCGCTGGTGCTGACCGAGGGCCTGTCGATGTACCTGGACGACGCCGACATGACCTCGCTGTCCGCGGCGCTCACGCGCCCCGAGGTTGCCTGGTGGATGATCGACTTCGCCGGTCCCGGCCTGAAGAAGCTGATGAACAAGAAGATGGCGGGCATGCTGCAGAACGCGCCGTTCAGGTTCGCACCCGAGAACGGGATGGCCTTCTTCGAGGACCTCGGCTGGCGCGTCGTGGACGTGCAGGCGCTGTATCTGGCCGCCCACCGGCTGCGACGGCTGCCGCTGTCCATGCGCCCCCTGACCTGGCTGCCCGAGCCGGACCCGCGTCACCCGGGTCGCCGGCCGTGGAGCGCGACGGCCCTGCTCACCCGCTGAGCGCGGCGGATTACCAGACGCGGATCCAGTCGATCAGCATGTCGGCGGGGTACGTCCCCGGGCCGGGATCGCCGCCGCCGGAACCGGCGATCGCGAGGTTGAAGACCGGAAAGACGGTGTAGCCGGCGCCGTTGAACGGCCAATCCGGCAGCGAGCTGGCCGGCACGTCGAAGTAGGGTTGGGCGCCGTCGACGTAGTCCTTCCAGAACCGGATGCCCGCCTCGTCCCACTGGGTGCGCCAGGTGTGCCAGGCGCTGTCCACGGCGATGTTGTGGGTCTTCCATTCGCCGCCGTTCGCCTTGGCGTGCACGGTGGTGGCCGACGGCCAGTTGCCGTTGCCGTACCACTCCATGACGTCGATCTCGCCCTGATCGTCGTTGCCCAGCCAGTACGCGGGCCACGCGCCCGCGGTCAGGCAGTTGAGCTTGATCCGGGCTTCCCAGGTGTGGCCCACGCCGCCTCGCCAGAGGCTTTGCACCTTGCCGCTGAAATAGGTGGGGCCGTCCTTGGCGGCGCGCAGCACGAGATTGGAGTTGCCGTCGAGAAACACGTTGCGGCGGTCGTCGCGGTACTGCCCGATGTTCTCCGGCCGCTCCCAATAGGTCGGGTCCTTGATCGTCTCGCGGGCCTTCGCGACCGCCCACTTCGACCCGTCGGGGGCCGAGCCGGCCGGGCCGTCGAACTCGTCGTGGAAGATGTAGCTCGCGGTCTGGCCGCTGGGCGCGGCCGGCGGCGACACCCGTTCCGGGTTGGCCCGGGCCTCGGGCAGCGGCAGCGCGGCTGCCAGGACGCCGATCCCGGTCGTCAGCATCATGCGGCGGCGATCCATCTCCGGCATAAGCAAGGGACGATAGCAGCCGAGCCGCGGCGCGGTCGAAACCGCAATTCTGTCGGTGCCCGTCGCTACAGTTCGATCGCGGCCGGCCGGAAACGGGCGGCCGCGCGGTAGCGGTTCTGGATTCGGGCGATTTCACGGCCAATTCTCATGTTTGCGCATGGTTTGGTCTCAGGATCACCGAGGCATTCTGGAATCACGATCCGATAACCAGCGTTCTTTTGTTTTGCAGGTTGCCCGGGGAGGAGTGGAATCGTGGCGAATGAATCAGGAGCGACGGTCATTTTCCTTGAATCGCATCCGACCTGGCTCGCTGCCCGGCGACAGGCACGCGAACGAAGCGAAGCGATGCGCCGCCACCCCTCGGGTTTCACACGTCGGCGCGGTGGGGCGGCGGCCGTCAGCCGCAACTTCCGGGTGTACTCCAGCACCGACACCCCGGCCTGAGTTCGCCAATCCCTCGGTCTCGACGCATTTAGCTGGCGGGGCCGACTGATTTCTTTTCGGTGCTGACGCGCCAAGCGAATTCACCCTTATTAGTCGACGCGTTTACATCGGCGAACTTCGGGGACCGGCGACTCCGGCGGCGCGCGAGGCCCGACCCGGGACCCGAAGCCGAATTGCATACAACACGGCAGGCAACCGCCCGTGAGCCCTCGCCAGCGGGATTGACACCCGTCAAATCGCCCCTAGTGTATACAAAATGGCCGTCTCGCTCGGATCGCCGTCGCGCGCGTCGGAACTCGACGAACTCCGCGACATGGTGCGCAAGGTGGTGGCCAGGCATCTGCCCCTGCGCGAAACCCGCCACGCCGACGCCGCGGCCGCGCGGCGGGCGGGCTGGCCGGTGCTGGCCGAACTCGGCCTGCTGGGCATCGCCGTGCCGGAGCAATACGGCGGCGGCGGCGCCGGCCTGAGGGAACAGGCCGTCGTGTTCGAAGAGCTCGCGCGCGAGCTGACGCCGGTGCCCTACTTCGCCTCCGCCTGCCTGGCGGCCGAGGCGCTGTTGGCCTCCGGTGACGGCGATGCCTGCGCCGAGCTGCTGCCCGCGCTGGTTTCCGGCGAGCTCACCGCCACGCTCGCCGGCGACCCGGCGCGGGCCGAACGCGACGGATCGGGCTGGGCCCTCGCTGGCGACCTCCGCCACGTCCCCGACGGCGCCGACGCCGACCTGGTCCTGGTGGTCGCCGAAACCGACCGCGGCACCAGCCTTTTCGCGGTGACCGGTCGCGACGGCCTGTACCGCGAGCGATTGACCACCCTGGACACGACACGACCGCTGGCCAATCTGCGGCTGTCCGGCGCGCCGGGCCGCCGCATCGGCGTGGCCGGAGCGGCCCAGTCCATCCTGGCCCGAGTCCGCCTGCGCGCGACGGCGCTCCTGGCCGCCGAGCAGGCGGCGCTGGCGGAGCACTGCGTGTCACTCACCAGGCAGTACCTCTTGGACCGCCGCCAGTTCGGCCGACAGATCGGCGCGTTCCAGGCGCTCAAGCACCGCCTCGCCGACGCCGCCGTCCGCGCCGAATTGTCCACCGGCAGCGCCTGGTATGCGATCCGGCAACTGCAAACCGATGCCCCCGACGCGGAGTTCGCCGTGGCGGTCGCCGCGGCGCGGTGCGGCGACGCCGCCCTGCAGAACGCCGCCGAGATGATCCAGCTGCACGGCGGCATCGGCTACACCTGGGAGCACGTCGCGCACCTGTACCTGCGCCGCGCCAAGGCCGACCAGTACCTCATCGACCACCCGTCGACCCACCGCGACCGGCTCGGCGAGGCGGTGGCCGAAAGGCAGCCCGTGGCAACGCATTCCGCGTCGGCAGCCACCGGCGGAGCGCCGGCCGCGGTCGAGGAGCTGCGCCGCTGGCTGGCCGACAACCTCACGGCCGCCGTCGTCGACGACGACCAACCGCCGGCGGCGGGCGAAAAGTACTCACCGGCGCGCCGCGACTGGTATCGCCGGCTCGGCCAGGCCGGCTGGGCGACGCCGACCTGGCCGACCGAATTCGGCGGCCGGGGGCTGGGCCGGGACGAGGGGGCCGCGGTGGTCGAGGAATTGCGCCGTCGCGGCGTCGACCGGCCCGAGGAGGACTTCGTCGGCGTCTGGCTGGCCGGCCCGACCATCCTCGAGTGGGGCACCGACGAGCAACGCGAAACCTACCTGCGGCCACTGGCGCTCGGCGAGCACCGCTGGTGCCAGCTGTTCAGCGAGCCCGGCGCGGGCTCCGATCTGGCGTCGCTGGCCACCTCGGCGGTCCGGATCGACGGGGACCGCTGGTTGGTCAACGGGCAAAAGATCTGGAGTTCGTTCGCCGACACCGCCGACTTCGGTCTGCTGATGGCCCGCACCGATCCGACGCTGCCCAAACACGCCGGAATCACATACTTTTTGCTCGACATGCGCACCCCGGGGGTGGAGGTGCGCCCGCTGCGCCAGATGACCGGTGACGCCGAGTTCAACGAGGTCTTTTTGACCGACGTGGTGGTGCCCGACTCTGCGCGCCTGGGCCCGCTGAACGCCGGCTGGAAGGTCGGCATCAGCACGTTGATGCAGGAACGCAACAGCCTCACCGGCCCCGCGGTCGTCGGCCCGGGCGTGACCGATCAACTCGTCGCGGAGGCGGTCGCCAGCGGGGCCTGGCGCCATGCGGACGTGCGAAATCGGCTGCAGCACTTGCTCGTTGACGAACGCGCCCTGCAGGCCGCCAGCCTGCGCGCCAGCGTCACCCCGGGCCGCGACCCGGGAGCCATCGACTCCATCCGCAAGCTCGTCAGTGCGGATCTGCACGAACGCGCCGGCCGCGTCCGCGTCGACCTGCGGCCCGAGCTCACGATGGGCTGGCCTGCCGGCGCTCAAATGCCCGCGGGCACCCGGTCTTTCCTGGAGATGAAAAAGTACTGCATCGCCGGCGGCACCTCGGAAATCCAGCGCAACATCATCGCCGAACGGGTGCTGGGGCTGCCGCGCGAGACCGATCCCGACCGTGGTAAGCCGTTCAACGCGCGGACCAGCCGATAACGAGGAGCGTGCACCCAGATGATGACCGGCGAGCAATACAAGGACTCGTTACGCGACGGACGGCGCGTCTACCAGGACGGCAAGCTGGTCGCCGACCTGGACACCGAGCCGTTGCTGGCACCGGCGCTCAATGCGGTGGCCGCCGGATACGACGAGTATTACCGGCCCGAAGCCGGCGCGGTGAACCCGCTCGTCGAGGCGCCGCGCAGCGTGGCCGAACTGCGCGACCGGGTGCCGATCCTCACCCACATGGACTTGTTGCTCAACGTCACCTACCAGTCGCTGATGACGCTGGTGGTGGCCGCGGCCCGGCTCGCCGAGGCGCACCCCGAGTTCGTCGCGCGCATCAATGCCTATGTCGCACAGGCGCGTCGGGACGACATCCGGATCGCCGAATGCATCACCGACTCCAAGGGCGACCGGTCCAAGGCGCCCGCCGCGCAGCAAGACGCCGACCAGTACGTCCGCGTGGTCGAGCGGCGCGACGACGGCGTGGTGATCCGCGGCGCCAAGCTGCACATCAGCGCCGCGCCCTTCGCGCATCACCTGATGGTGATGCCGACCAAGTCGATGAAGCTGGGCGAGGAGGACTACGCCATCGCCTGCGCGGTGCCGGTCAACGCGCCCGGCGTGCACGTCATCAGCCGCACCGTGCAGGCGCGCGGCGGGGACAGTCGCGACTACCCGGTGAGCGCGGGCCGCAGCATGCCCGACGGGTTCGTCATCTTCGACGACGTTTTCGTGCCGACCGAGCACGTGTTCCTCGACGGGGTGGCGGCTCAGGCCGGGATCTTCGCGCATTCGCTCGGGCTGTGGGAACGCCTCGGGGGCACCGCGGTCATGGTGGAACAGGCCGACGAGATGGTGGGGCTGGCGCAGTTGATCGCGGAAGCCAATGGGACGGCACGGGTTTCGCACATCCGAGAAAAAATCGACGAGATGATGATCCACGCCACCAACCTGCGGGCAGGCATGGAGGCCGCGATCAGCAACGCGCACACCACGCCCGAGGGCTACTACTATCCCGACGACCTGTACACCAACGCCACGAAATACCTTGGCGCGGCGAACTTCAACCTTATGGTGCGGCACCTGCACGACATCGCCGGCGGCGGCGTGATCACCACACCGTCGATGGCCGACTTGGACAACCCGGACGTCGGCCCGCAGCTGCGCAAGTATCTGACCGGAGCCCCCGAGGTGCCCGGCGATGTCCGCGCCAAGCTGTTCCACGCGATCCGGGACGCCACCGCGGACGCGTATGGCGGCTGGCATCTGGTGACCAACGTGCAGTCCGGGGGCGGGTTGTTCGCCCAGCGACTGGTGACGCGCAAGCACTACGACCTCGAACGGGCCAAGCGCCTGGCCCGGCGGGCCGCCGGCCTGGAGTAGGCCCGCACCGCGAAAGCGCCACCGCCGATTTCGCCATGCCCATACACCCTTGCATGAACGTGAACGTAGACGTAGATTCGCGGTATGCGCTTTGGGGTCTTCATCGCTCCGTACCACATGGTGGGGGACAATCCCACGCTCGCATTGGAGCGTGACCTGCAATTGGTCGAGGCCGTCGAGGAACTCGGCTACGAGGAAGCGTGGTTCGGCGAACACCATTCCGGCGGAACCGAAATCATCGGCGCGCCAGACCTGATGATCGCGACGGCCGCCGCGCGCACCAAGCGCATCCGGCTGGGCACCGGCGTCGCGTCGCTGCCCTACTACCACCCGTTCATGTTCGCCGACCGCATGGTGCAGCTCGACCACCTGACCAGGGGCCGGCTGATCGTCGGCGTCGGGCCCGGCGCCCTGCCCGGCGACGCGTACATGATGGGCATCGAAACCACCCGGCAGCGCGACATGATGCTCGAGTCGCTGGAGGCGGTGCTCGCACTGTGGCGCGACGAGGCGCCGGTGAACCGCGAGACCGACTGGTTCACGCTGCGCGACGCCCGGCTGCAGCTGCGGCCGTACAGCAAGCCCGGCATCGAGGTGAGCGTGGCGGTCACGGCGTCGCCGTCCGGCCCGGTGGCCGCGGGCAAGTTCGGCATCGGGCTGCTGTCCATCGCCGCGACGCAGAAAAAGGCGTTCGACGCGCTGGCCCGCAATTGGCGCACCGCGACCGAGACCGCGGCCGCGCACGGCACTACGGTGAGCCGCCAGGGCTGGCGGATGTGCGGGCCGATGCACATCGCCGAGTCCGAGGAGCAGGCGCGCCGCGACGTCGAGCTCGGGCTGGCGCAATGGGTCGACTACTTCCAAAACGTTGGCGCCATCCCGATTCTGGGCGACTTCGACCCGGGGGAGGACATCGTCGCGGCGGTCAACGAGACCGGCGTCGGGGTCATCGGCACGCCGGACATGGCGATCGACCAGTTGCGCCGGCTGGAAAGGCAGTCCGGCGGCTTCGGCACCTACCTGTTGATGGCGCACGAGTGGGCCAACCGCGAGGCCACGCTGCGCTCCTACGAGCTGATCAGCCGCTACGTCACGCCGGTGTTCCAGGATTCGCTCGAACCGCTGGAGCGCAGCCGGGACTGGACGATCTTCCACCGGGAGACGCTGATGGGCAACATCACCAACGCGATCGTCGGCGCGACGCAGCAATTCCTCGAGGAGCGCGACGCCCGCCGGCGCGCCGAAACCGACGCGCTGCACGCCCGTCAGTGACCGACTTCGGCGTCCTGCTGTTTCCCAACGCCGCGTGGCCGACGCTGGTGGATCGCTGCGAGCGCGCCGAGGAGTTGGGCTTCCGCAGCCTGTGGATCGACGACCACGGCGCCAATCCGCAAGCGCCGAGGTCGAATTGGTTCGAAGCCTTCACCACGCTGGCGGGTCTGGCCACCTGCACGCGGCGCATCCTGTTGGGCCCGCTGGTGTCCAACGTCGTCCTGCGGCATCCGGCGCTGCTGGCGCGGCAGGCGATCACGCTCGAGAACATGTCGGGCGGGCGGCTGCAGCTGGGCATCGGTGCCGGCTACGCGCCGACCGACCACGAGCTCCTCGGCGCCGAACCGTGGCGGCGGGGGGAGCGCGCCGAACGGTTCGCCGAGGCGATCGAACTGATCGACGCGCTGCTGCGCGCCGAGCCCGTCGACTACGCCGGCAAGCACTACCGCGCCTCGGGTGTCCGGCTGCGCCCGCGACCGGTCCAGCGGCCGCGCCCGCCGATTTGCGTTGCGGCGCATGACCGTTCGAGCCTGCGGCTGGCCGCCCGATTCGGCGACATCTGGAGTTCCTTCGGCGGGTGGGGCCTGTCGTCACAGGAGCTGCTCGCCGTCACCAGGAGGCGATCCGCGGTGCTGGACGAGTTCTGCGCGGAGCTGGGGCGTGACCCGTCGGGCATCCGACGGCAGATCCTGGCGGGCAGCCCGGCGACCACCCCCGACCCGATCTGGTCGTCGGTGGCGGCGTTCGACGACTGGGTGGCGGCCTGGCGGGAGGCCGGCATCGACGAGATCGTGCTGTATTTCCCGCCGGAGCTGCTGTACGAGCCGGAGCTGATCGACCCCGCCGTCCTCGAGCACCTGCGCCGGTTGCTCTTCGCCCGGGCCTCAGGTGAGCAGCGCGCCGCCGTCAACGGGCAGCACCGCGCCGCTGACGAATGACGCGGCCGGGCTGGCCAGGAACAGGACCGCCGCGGCCACCTCGTCGGGGTCGCCGAGCCGCCCCGCGGGCACCCGCGTTTCGACGAAGTCGTCGTTGAAGCCCTCGGGGGTGAGTGCGGTCAGGCCGGTCGACAGGAACCCCGGCGCCACAGCGTTGACCCGAATGCCCTTGCGGCCGGTCCATTGCCGGGCCAAATCCCGTGTCAGGCCGAGCAATCCGGCCTTGCTCGACACGTAGCCCGCCTGGGGTAGGGCCGTGGTGGTCAGGCCCAGGATGCTGCTGATCATCACGACGGCCGACCCGCGCTCCATGAGCCGCCCGCACGCCTGGCTCATCCAGTAGGCGCCCATCAGGTTGACCTCGACCGTGCGCCGGAATTGCGCCGGGTCCTCGCGGGTCGCGGGTGCGGCGGTGCCCACACCGGCGTTGTTGACCAACACGTCCACGCGGCCGAACCGTTCCATGACCTGAGCCACGCCGCCGGCGCAGGACTCGGGGGCGGCGACGTCGATGTCGAACGCCGCCGCGTCGATGCCCTCGTCTCGCAGCGCGGCACACCGCGCCTCCGCTGCACCGATTCGTCGCCCCGCCAAGGCGATCCGAGCCCCGGCGGCACCGAGCGCCCGGGCGATCGACATGCCGAGTTGCGAGGTCGGCCCGGTCACCACGGCGACGCGGCCGTCGAGACGAAACCGTTCCAGAATCGGTGCGCTCACGAAGCGTGCGTCTCGGTCTCGCGAACCGGCCTCGAGCGCAGGGCCAGCAGCGAGTCCCTGCCCTGCAGGATGTGCTCGGCCATCAACGCACCGGCGCGGTCCGGTTCGCCGGCCGCGATCGCGTCGCGCACCATGCGGTGGAACAGGTTGGACCGCTCGCCCTCGGCCCGCGTCTGGTGCCGAAAGACCTGATACACCAACGGAATGTCGACGGCGTGCTCGAGCAGAACCGAAAGCCGCCGGTGCTGCGCCCCTTTGACGACCGCCTGGTGAAAGGCGCTGTTGGCGGCGGTGATTCGGCGCAAGCTGGCGTCGTGCGCACCACTGGACGCCAGTTCGAGCCCGGCGTCGAAATCGGCGATCGCGGCGTCGAGGGCCGCGACGCCCTCGGGACCCATGCGGGTCGCGGCGCGTTCGGCCGCCAGCGACTCGAGCCGCGCGCGCAGCTCGTACTGGTCGCGGATGTCGGATTCCGACATCGTGGCAACGACGGCGCCGCGGTTACGCTCGATGACCACCAGTCCGTCGGCGGCCAACGCGCGCAACGCTTCCCGCACCGGCGTGCGCGACAGGTCGAACATCTCGCCGATGCGCTGTTCGATCAGCCGGGAACCGGGCTCGAATTCGCCCTCGGCGATTGCGCGCCGGATGAGCCGGTAGGCCAGCTCCGACCGCCCGTCCATCTCGGTCACGTCAGTCACGCCCGGACGTCGCCGCGCCGATGTCCAGCACGCCGCCGCCCTCCGGGTCGGCCACCTCCACGATCAGGTCATCGACGTCGTCGAACTCCAGGCGCAGCGCCCGCGACATGATGGCGTGCATCACGTACATGGTGGTGGTGTAGGTGAATTCGAGGATTTCGGCGTCGGTGAACTGCTCGCGGAGTTGTTCGAACAGCCGCTCGGGCACCCGACCCTGTTGGCCCGCAAGGCAATCCGTGTACGCCAGCAACAGCCGCTCGGCGTGGTCGAAGCAGTCGGCGGTCTGCCAGGACGGTATTGCCTGGATCTTCTCCTCGGACAGCCCCGCGGAACGGCACGCCTTGCAGTGTTGGGAGAACACGAACTGGCTGCCGACCACCCAGCCCGCCCGTATCTGGCCCAGCTCGCGGTGATCCGGCCGGATCCGCACCTCTTCGCGATAGAGGCGGAACCCGCGCACGGCGTGGCGCAGGGCGGCGGGGGACTGCGCCATCACCGTCCACCAGTTGCCGGGGGTTCCGCCGACGGCGCCGGGCTCGGCCACCGGATCGCGGTCGCCGAACATGAAGTCGTACATCTTGAGCGTGAAGTCGTCGGCGACCTCAGCCCGGGGCACTGGCGTCAAACGTGGCATGATTGCATTCAATCCCAGCCTTTAGCGGCGCGTCAACGCAGCTCACCGATTCGGATTGGGGCCGGATTGCGTACAGTCGCGGAAGTCAGGGGCGAAGGCCGGACAGCACCATCGCCGCGAAGGCATCACCGATCTCGTCGAGCGTGTTGCGTCCGCCCGGGACGTACCAACGGTGAATCCAGTTGTGCATGCCCAAAATTCCGAGCATCACCAGCCGCGGGTCGAGGTCCTGGCGAAACGCCCCGGACGCCACGCCCTCCTCGACGATGGCGAGCAATGCCTTGCCGTAAGCGTCGGCGTTGGCGACGATGTCGCGGGCTTCGGGAATGGCCGCGAGGTGCTGGCTCTCGTTGAACAGCAGGAACACCTCGGGATAGGCGGCGAGGTCGTCGACGTAGGCGCGCAGCGCGCGGCGCAGCTTCTCGTCGGCCGGCGCGTTCGACTCGAGCGCCTCACGGCAGTGCCGGGTCATCGCGTAGGCCGGCTCCTCGATCAGCGCGACCAGCAGCTCCTCCTTCGTCCCGACGTAGTAATACAGCGAAGCGCGGTTGATGCCGACTTCGACGGCGACGTCCTCGAGGCGGGCCCGGGCGTACCCTTCGCGGCGGAACACCTCCGCGGCCCCCTTGAGGATGGTCTGCCACCGCTCGCCGGAGGCGCGGCGTTCGGCGTTGCGCCGTTCTTGGCGCCGGCGCGCATTGTCGCTCTGCTTGCGCGCGGCTGTATCTGGAGCAGGAATCGTCAACCTCCCTCGTGCGGGGTGCGTCGGTTCGTCAACCTACGCCCCGGCGCCACCCACCTGCGAATTACCATCTTATGAACGTGAACGTTGATGTTGACAGCCGGTCCGGGGCGCCGTAGCGTTCGGAACTGATGCGGTACCACTCGCCCTCACTTGCGGCCCAGATTCGCTATGGCGGCCCGGAAGCGTCGTGCTCCATGGCGGCGGCCTCCAGCGCGAGGGACAACGGCAGCACGGTCCCGCAGGCCAGTGCGAGCAGCCGGTTGACCGCCGCCTTGGTGCCCTGGACGGCCTGCGGCGCCAGCGCTGCCAGGCGTTCGGCCATCGCCATCGCCATCGGCAGCACGTCGGGCGCCGCGACCACGCGGGTGACCAGCCCGAAGCGCTCCGCCTCGGCGGCCGTGAGGATCTCGCCCGTCATCAGCAGGTGTTTGGCGCGGTTGAGCCCGACCAGCAGCGGCCAGATCACCGCGGCCCCGTTCCCGGCCGGCAACGCCGCGTGCACGTGCAGGTCGCCCAGTTTGGCCGATTCGGCCATGTACGAGACGTCGGCCAGGGTGGCCAACACCGCGCCCAGCCCGATCGCGTGGCCGTTGACCGCGGCGATCAGCGGTTTGGCCAACCCGACGATGTCCTCCACGATGTGCCGCGCCTCCTCGATGGGGGTGCGGCCCGTCGCGGTCGAGTACTCACGGGTGCCGGATTCGTCACCGCCGGCCGAAAAGGTCCGTCCCGCGCCGGTCAGCACGACGGCGCGCACCCGGGCGTCGTCCTGGGCGGCCGCGAACACGGTGGACAGCTCCGAATGCATCACGTCGTCAACGGCATTGGCCTTGTCGGGCCGGTTGAGGGTCAGCACCGCCACGCCGGTCGCACCGTCCACGACGACGTCGATGGTGCGGTAAGCGGCCGGATCCAGCATGGCGCGAGCCCTTTCCTCAACGTGAACGTTGACGTAGATCATAGGAGCTGGATGGCATGTTGAAGTTCGGAACCTTCATCGCCCCCTACCACCCCGTCCGGGAAAGCCCGCTGACCAGCTACGAGCGCGACCTCGAGCTGATCCAATGGTGCGACCGATGGGGGTTCGACGAGGCCTGGGTCGGCGAGCATCATTCGGCCGCCTGGGAGAACATCCCCGACCCCGCCATGTTCCTGGCGGTCGCCGGCCAACGCACCCAGCGCATCCGCCTGGGCTCGGGCGTGGTCAGCCTGCCCTACCACCACCCGATGATGGTGGCCGACCGGTTCGTCCAGCTCGACTACCTCACGCACGGCCGGGCGATGCTGGGCGTGGGTCCCGGCGCGTTGATCTCCGACGCGACGATGATGGGCATCGACCCCACAACGCAGCGCCCGCGGATGAACGAGGCGCTCGGGGTGATCATCCGGTTGCTGGCCGGTGAGACGGTCACCCACCACAGCGACTGGTTCACGCTGAACGAGGCGCGGCTGCAACTACTTCCGGTCAACGGCTCGATGCCGATCGCCGTCGCGTCGAGCACCTCGCCGTCGGGGATGACGGCCGCCGGCCGCCACGGCGTGGGCGTGCTGTCGTTGGGTGCCGGCCTGATCGGCGGCAAGAAGGACCTGGCGGCGCACTGGGCGCTGGGGGAGAAGGCGGCCGCCGACAACGGCAAGCAGCTGCGCCGCGAGGATTGGCGACTGGTGATCCGGGCTCATCTGGCGCACACCAGGCAGCGGGCGATCGCCGAGGTCCGGGAGGGCCGCGAGGCCGAACGCATCGGCTACTTCAAGCGGGTCGCCGGGCTGAAGAACGACTACACCCTCGAGCAGGAAATCGAGGAGGACGCCGCGATCGTCGGCACGCCCGACGACATGATCGAGGCGCTGCACCGGCTGCAGGAGGTCACCGGCGGATTCGGCGGTTTCCTCGTGCTGGCCGGTGACTGGGCCGACCGCGAGGCCACGCTGCGCAGCTACGAATTGATGGGCCGCTACGTGATTCCCGAGTTCCGTGGCCACCTCGACCCGCTGCGCGCCAGCTACGACATGGTGGTCGCCAAGAAGCGTGACTACGGCCCGCCGGCGATGGCGGCGATCAAGAAGGCCTACGAGGACGCCGGCCAGCAGATGCCCGAGGACCTCAACCCGACCAACCTGCGCTAGCCGTGGCCCGTCGCCTGGCTTAGAGCTTTCCGGCGACGAAGTCGGCGGCCTGGTTGGCCATTCCCGCGTCGATGTAGGCGCTCGCGAGGTGTTGTGGCCAGTTCTCTTTCCAGGTGTTGGGATCGGCCGGGTTGCAGACGGGGTCGGCGCCGTGGCACAGCTCGATCGTGCGGTCGTTGTAGACCGGGTTGAAGTTCGTGATCGGACCCACCCACTGGCTGCCGTTGCCGAACAGCGCGACCGCGGCGATGTGTTGATCCGTGCCCTCCGGCAGCGGGCTGTCAAAACCGAAGGCGTTGAACGGCACCGCGAGCACCACGTCGGTGACGGCCGCACCCAGCGAATAGCCGCCCAGCACCAGCCGGGTGTCCGGGCAGGAACTGACCGTGTTCTGGATGTGGTGGCTCATGTCGTTGGCCCCGACGTCGACCTCGGTGTCGGCGGGGTATTTCACGGCGTAGGTGTTGATGCTCTTGTTGGCGGCCTTGGACCGGAGCGCACTGATGAAGGCGTTGCCCAAGACCCCCGGCCCCGGCGATTCGAACCGGCCGCGGGCGAATACGACCTCGACCTGCGGGCAGCTCGCCGCGGCCGTCGGCGCCACGGCGGGCAGCCCGATCAGTCCGGCCGCCGCCACGACCGTCGCCAGGGCGATATCAACCGGCTTGCGGGTAAACCAAGCGCGCACAGCACGATGGTAGGACGATCGCGCCGAACCCGCTGGCCGTCGGCGCGACCACCCCGCCGGGGCGACGAGGCCGACCGATATGTTCGGCTCATGAGCCGCGCCGACACCAGTTCACCGCAGCGCCTCTTCGCGCTGGCCGAGCAGGTGCAGGGTTTCATGCCGCCCGACGAGGGACGCGCGCTCTACGACGCCGCGCTGCGGTACCTGGGCGGCGGCGTCGGCGTCGAGATCGGCACCTACTGCGGCAAATCCACGTTGCTGCTCGGGGCGGCGGCACAACAGACCGGCAGCGTGCTCTACACCGTCGACCACCATCACGGCTCCGAAGAACACCAACCGGGCTGGGAATACCACGACACCTCGCTGGTCGACGCGGTCACCGGGCTGTTCGACACGCTGCCGACGTTTCGCCGCACGCTCGACGCCGCCGCGCTGGACGATTACGTCGTCGCCGTCGTCGGCAAGTCGCCGGTGGTGGCTCGGGGGTGGCGGTCGCCGCTGCAGTTCCTGTTCATCGACGGCGGCCATTCCGAGAAGGCCGCGACCGAGGACTTCGAGGGCTGGGCGAAGTGGGTGAGCGTCGGCGGGGCGCTCGTCATCCACGACGTATTCCCCGATCCGCGCGACGGAGGGCGACCGCCCTACTACATCTACTGCCGCGCCGTGGATTCCGGTGAGTTCCGCGAGGTGTCGGCGACGGGCTCGCTGCGGGTGCTGGAGCGCACCGGCGGCCGGCCGGGCGAGCCGATCGTCACCGCCCCGGCCCGCTGATGACGCACTCGCAATCGAAGTCGGTCTGCAATCCCATCGGCAGGCCGTCGCCGCGGAAGATCGCGCCGCCCGCGGTGGTGTCCGAGAGGGCGTCGGCCGCCAGGATCATCGCCGCCCCGGTCCACGTGGTGCGCTCCTCCGGCCAGCGCTTCCCGTCGGCGAATACCAGGCCCGTCCAGTAGGAGCCGTCCTCTTCGCGCAGGTGCTGCATCGCGGCAAACTGCCGATGTGCGGCGGACCGGTGCCCGACGGCGTCGAGGGCCATCACCAATTCGCAAGTTTCGGCGCCGGTGACCCAGGGCCGGTCGTCGACGCACCGGATGCCCAGGCCGTCGACCACAAAAGCGTTCCAGCGCTGCTTGATTCGCTCGGCGGCAGCGGGGCCGCGCAGCGCACCGCCGAGGATCGGGTAGTACCAGTCCATCGAGTACCGGTCCTTCTCGGTGAACGCCTCGGGATGGGCTGCGATCGCGTGGCCGAGCCGGCCCAGCGCCAGCTCCCATTCCGGCTGCGGCTCTTCGACGAGGGCGGCCAGGGCCAGCGCGCAGCGCAGGCTGTGGAACACGCTGGCGCACCCGGTCAGCAACGCCTCGGGAAGGGGCCCGGCTTCGCTTCGGGCCCAGGCGATCTCGCCGTAGCCGAACTGCAGGTCGATGACGAAGTCGACCGCCGCGTGCACGACCGGCCACATCTGGGCGGCGAACGACCTGTCGCCGGTGATCAGCACGTGGTGCCACACGCCGGTGGCGATGTAGGCGCAGAAGTTGCTGTCGCTGTTGGCGTCTTCGACCGTGCCCGCGCGGACCTGGATGGGCCACGAGCCGTCGGGCCGCTGGGTGCGGCGGCTCCACTCGAACGCGGCGCGCGCCGGCTCCAGCAGGCCGGCCGCGGTGAGCGCCATCGCGCACTCGATGTGGTCCCACGGATCGGTGTGACCGCCGTCGAACCAGGGGATGGCGCCCGACGGCTCCTGCGCGGCGGCGATCGACCGCGCGGTCTGCCGGCATTGGTCGGGCGTCAGGACGCCCGGGACGCCCGGCGCGCTACCCCGACGCAACTGTAGATCCCGAATATCCCGGGGCCTCTTGGCTTTCGGTCGCCCGCGACTTGGTGAAGTACATCGCGACGCTCTTGCCCAGGAGCGGGTTGAGCAGCGACTCCGCCAGCTGGGTTATCTTCGGCCGGCGCATCAGATCCCATACCAGCAGCTTGTGGTAGGCGGCAACCGCGGGATGGTCCGGGTTCGATACGCCGACGGCGCATTTGAGCCACCAGAACGGGGAGTGCAGCGCGTGCGCGTGGTGGGCGTGGGTCAATTCCATTCCGCCGCTGAGGATCTTGTCCCGCAATTCGCTGGCCCGATAGATGCGGACGTGGCCGCCCTCGTTGCTATGGTATTCGTCGGACAGCAGCCAGCAGACTTTCTCCGGGAGCCAGCGCGGCACGCTGACCGCCAGTGTGCCACCGACTTTGAGGACCCTCAACAGTTCGGCGATCGCGGCGTCGTCCTGGGGGACGTGCTCGAGGATCTCCGACGCGATGACGCAGTCGAACGTCTCGTCGGCGTACGGCAGGCTCAGCGCATCGCCGTGGACCACCGTCGCCGACGCCGCCGCGGGCGCCTCCCCGGCCTCGGCCATGGCCCGCAAGATCGTTTCGACGGAACGCAATTCGGACTCGTCGCGGTCGAACGCGACGACGTCGGCGCCGCGCCGGTAGGCTTCGAAGGCGTGCCGGCCGGCCCCGCAGCCCACGTCGATGACCTTGACCGACGGCCCGATGCCGAGCCGGTCGAAATCGATCGTCAGCATCGCGCGATCGCCCGCTCGTAGACCCGCACGGTCTGGGCGGCCACGGCTTCCCAGCTGAACACGTCGACCGCGCGGGCCCGGCCCGCCTCGCCCATGCTGCGGCGCTTTTCCGGCGAGTCGAGCAGCGTGCCGAGCGCGCCGGTCAGCGCGTCGACGTCGGCGGCGGGAACCAGCTCGGCGCAGGCGCCGTCGGTGCCGACGACCTCCGGTAGCGCTCCGACCCGGCTGGCCACGATCGGGGTGCCGCTCGCCATGGCCTCGACGGCCGGCAGCGAAAACCCTTCGTAGAGAGAGGGAATGCAGGCGACCTCGGCCGAGGCGAACAGCGCCGCGAGCTCGGCGTCGGAAAGGCCGCTGGTGATGTGGACGATGTCGGAGATTCCCAGTTCGGCGATCAGCTTGTGGGTGGGGCCGTTGGGCTCCACCTTGGCCACGAGCCGCAGCTCGAGGTCGCGGCGCGTCCGCAGCCGGGCGACGGCGTGCAGTAGCGTCCGCACGCCCTTGAGCGGGGTGTCGGCGCTGGCGATCGCGATGACGCGACCCGGTTGGCGCGGTTCCGGTCCCGGCTTGAACAAGTCGGTGTTGACCCCCAGCGGCACCACGTGCAGTTGCTCCGGCGAGACACCGAAGTCGGTCACGATGTCGGCGGCCGACGACGACGACACCGTCAACAGGTCCGGGATCCGACGCGCCACCTGTTCCTGCATCTTGGAGAACCCATACCAGCGGTGCACCAAGGGCTTTCGCCACCACTTGGCGGCGGCGACGTCGAGCACGCGGTCGCGCGTGATCGGGTGGTGCACGGTGGCCACCACCGGCAGCCCGGCGTCGGCGATGGCCAGCAGGCCGGTGCCCAGGCTCTGGTTGTCGTGGACGAGGTCGAAATCGCCTGTCCGCTGGGCTAATAGGCGCGCGACGCGCAGCGTGAACGTTCGCGGTTCGGGAAAACCCGCGGTCCACACCGTCAGCAGCTCCAACAGGTCGATCGAGTTGTGGATCTCGCTCGGGCGGGGCACCCGGAACGGGTCGGGTTCGCGGTACAGGTCGAGGCTGGGTACCTTGGTCAGCCGGACCCGCGGGTCGAGCAGTTGGGGATAGGGCTGGCCGGAGAACACTTCGACGTCGTGGCCGAGCTCGACCAGGCCGCGGCTGAGATGGCGCACGTAGACGCCCTGTCCGCCGCAATGGTCCTTACTGCGGTAGGACAGCAGGGCGATTCGCATACTCAACTCTTAGCCGTCCAGCAGTCGGGACGGACACCCGCCCCCCGATCCGTCACTCTCAACGGCGGCCCGCAACCCGCGACAGCAAACTGGACATGTGTCCAGACTATAGTTCGCCCACCTAATCGACGCAACGAGACCGGACCGCACCGCCGGCAGCGCTTTGCTACCATCGCGCGGTGCGCGATTCGGTTTCTCGCCGCGACGTCTTCAAATACGCCCTGGCCCCGGCGCTGCTCGGGCTGGGGGCGGCGGCCGCGCCGCTGGGAGAACGACGGGCCCGGGCCGCCGACGTGCGGCTGATCGACTTCGCCGAGAAGAGGATCGCGCCCAGCGAGATCAAGGCGGCGGGCTATGCGGGCGTGGTGAACTACGTGTCCGAGTCCCGACCGGGCGCCAACTTCGAGGCGAAGCCCATCACCCGCGAATACGCCGACGCGTTGCGCGCCGCCGGCCTGCAGATCGTGAGCAACTTCCAGTACGGCAAGCCCGGCTGGCCGGACCCGTCGGACTGCACCCGCGGCTACGACGGCGGGGTGGCGGACGCGCAGACGGCCCTGCGGCTGCACAACGCGGCCGGCGGCACGGCGTCGGCGCCGATCTTTTTCAGCATCGACGACAACATCGGCGCCGACGTCTGGAATTCGGTTGGCGTGCAATGGTTTCGCGGGATCAACTCGGTGCTCGGCGTGGCCCGCACCGGTGTCTACGGGGACGCTCAGGTATGCGGTTGGGCGATCCGCGACGGCGTCATCGGGAACTCGAGCACGCCGGGCCACCGGTGGGCATGGCAAACCACCGCGTGGTCGAACGGTGCCCGCGAACCCGCGGCGGTGCTGTACCAAGCCGTGGTCAACAGCCCGTCGAACCCCGGCCCCCTGCTGGGCGGGATCAACGTCGACGTCGACGACGTGCTGGCGCCCGACTTCGGCCAGTGGGACTTCGCGCGCTGATCTGGGGCGCGTGGGCGCCCCGCGCCCGCCGAGACATAAACGGTTGCGACCGTCCGCGGCGAGTCGTGTGCGTGAGTCACGTGTCGCGGGCCGGGCGGCGCCTCGCGGGCCGATGAGCCCGCGATATACCGCCCGACTTGCCGCTACTTCAGGTCGAACCGGTCGGCGTTCATGACCTTGACCCAGGCCGCGACGAAGTCCTCGACGAACTTGCCCTGGTTGTCGTCCTGGGCGTAGACCTCCGACAGCGCGCGCAGCACCGAGTTGGACCCGAACACCAGGTCGTTGGCGGTGGCCGTCCACTTCAGCTGGCCGGTGGAGCGGTCGAATCCCTCGTAGACGTTCTCGGCGTTCTCCGACGCCTTCCACTCCGTGCCCATGTCGAGCAGGTTGACGAAGAAGTCGTTGGTCAGCGCGCCGGGCCTGTCGGTGAACACGCCATGCTTGCTGCCGCCGTGGTTGGCGCCGAGGGCTCGCAGCCCGCCGAGCAGCACCGTCATCTCCGGACCGCTGACGCCCAGCAGGTAGGCGCGCTCCAGCAGCAGCTGCTCCAGCGGCGCCTTCTCATCGGCACGGATGTAGTTGCGGAACCCGTCGGCCCGCGGCTCGAGCACCGCGAACGACTCCACGTCGGTGTTCTCCTGCGAGGCGTCGGTGCGCCCGGGCGCGAAGTGCACGGTGATCTCGTAGCCGGCGTCCTTGGCCGCCTTCTCCACGGCCGCAGACCCGGCCAGCACGATCAGGTCGGCCAGCGAGATCTTCTTGCCACCGGACGCCGACGCGTTGAAGTCCTGCTGGATGCGTTCCAGCACGGGCAGCACCTTGTCCAGCTCGGAGGGCTCGTTGACCTCCCAGCTGCGCTGCGGCTCGAGCCGCAACCGCGCCCCGTTGGCGCCGCCGCGCTTGTCGGTGCGCCGGTAGCTCGACGCCGCCGCCCACGCCGTCTTCACCAGCTGGGGGACCGACAGCCCGGACTCGAGCACCTTGCTCTTCAGGGCCGCGACGTCGTTCTCGTCGACCAGCTCGTGGTCGACGTCGGGAACCGGGTCCTGCCACAGCTGCGGCTCGGCGACCCACGGCCCCAGGTAGCGGCTGAGTGGTCCCATGTCGCGGTGCAGCAGCTTGTACCAGGCCTTGGCGAACGCCTCCGCCAGCTCTTCGGGGTGATCCAGCCAGCGCCGGGTGATGTCGCGGTAGATCGGCGACTCCCGCAACGCGATGTCGGTGACCAGCATCGTCGGTTGCCGGCCCGGGCCGCCGAACGGGTCCGGGATGGTGCCCGCACCGGCGCCGTCCTTGGCGACGAACTGCCAGGCACCGCCGGGGCTCTTGGTGAGCTCCCACTCGTAGCCGTACAGGGTCTCCAGGAAGGAGTTGTCCCACTTGGTCGGGGTCGGCGTCCAGACCACCTCAAGGCCGCTGGTGATGGCGTCCTTGCCGACACCGGTGCCGTAGGAGCTCTTCCAGCCCAGCCCCTGCTGCTCGATCGGGGCGGCCTCCGGCTCCGGGCCGACCAGGTCGCCGGGGCCGGCGCCGTGGGTCTTGCCGAAGCTGTGCCCGCCGACGATGAGCGCGGCGGTTTCCTCGTCGTTCATCGCCATCCGGCCGAACGTCTCCCGGATGTCGATGGCCGCGGCGATCGGATCCGGCTTGCCCTCGGGCCCCTCCGGATTCACGTAGATCAGGCCCATGGTGGTCGCGCCGTAGGGCTGGGCGAGCTCACGCTCGCCGGAGTAGCGCTTGTCGGTGCCGAGCCAGGTGTCCTCTTCGCCCCACAGAATCTCTTCGGGTGCCCACACGTCCTCGCGGCCGAAGCCGAACCCGAAGGTCTTGAACCCCATCGACTCGAGGGCGCAGTTGCCGGCGAAGATGATCAGGTCCGCCCACGAGATCTTGTTGCCGTACTTCTTCTTGACCGGCCACAGCAGCCGGCGCGCCTTGTCCAGGCTCACGTTGTCCGGCCAGCTGTTGAGGGGGGCGAACCGCTGCAGGCCCTGCCCGCCGCCGCCGCGGCCGTCGAAGATGCGGTAGGTGCCCGCGGCGTGCCAGCTCATGCGGATGAACAGGCCGCCGTAGTGACCGTAGTCGGCGGGCCACCAGTCCTGCGAGGTGGTCATCACCTCGAACACGTCGCGCTTGAGCGCCTCGACGTCGAGCTTGGCGAACTCCTCGGCGTAGTCGAAATCTTGGCCGTACGGGCTCGCCTGCGAGTTGTTCGGGTGCAACGTCGAAATGTCGATCTGGTCCGGCCACCAGTCCCGGTTGGTAAGGGGCGCATGCGATTTCGGCTTGGGGGAGGGGATTGCCGGGTTTTCGCTCTCGCTGACGCTGGCGGTCTTGCTGGCGTCGTGGGGCGGGCGGCTTTCAGAGATATCGGATGACACGACGTTCCTTTCCGTGGTGGGTGATGCGGGCTGCGATCACGGACAGTGATCTACAAATCTGCGGTGGAGCAGTCGGGGCACAGGCCCCAGTAGATGACTTCGGCCTCGTCGAGGACGAAGCCATCCAGAACGTTGTTGTCGTCCGAAGGGGTCAGGCAGGGCGCCTCGCCGACCGCGCAGTCGACGTCGGCGATGACCCCACAGGAGCGGCACACGACGTGGTGGTGGTTGTCGCCGACCCGGGCCTCGTAGCGCGCGACCAGGCCCAACGGCTGAATCCGGCGAACCAGTCCCACGGCGGTCAGCGCGTTCAGCACGTCATACACGGCCTGGCGGGACACGTCGGGCAGATTCACTCGGACCGCCGAAAAGATCGTTTCGGTGTCCGCATGCGGGTGGTCGTGGACCGCCTCCAGAACGGCCATCCGGGGCCGGGTCACCCGCAGATCGGCCATCCGCAGACGTTCCGCGTACTCAGCCGTTGAGGCCACAATGCCAATATGCCACTTATCTGGACCGAGTCAAGACTCTCTTGGAAGACGGTGCACGAATAGGCGGTGAATCGGGCCCGCGGCGGCGCGAACAACGTTGCGCGATAGGCAAAGTGCTTACTGGGCGGGCTTCAAGGCGCTGCCCGTTCGCCACTGATCCCAGCTCAGCGTCCAGTCTCCGTTTTGCGCCAGCGTCAACGGCGGGCCGCCGCTGTTGCGGACCTCCACGACGTCGCCGGGCACCGAGAAGTCATAGAACCATTTGGCGTTGTCGGCGTTGAGGTTCAGGCATCCGTGCGAGGTGTCCCGGTGGCCCTGCGCCCACACCGTCGCGTCCAGCTCGTGCAGATAGATGCCGTCGGTGCTGATCTTGGTGGCCCAGTTGATGGTTTCCCGGTACCCGAGGCGCGAGTTCTTGGGCAACCCGAACGTCGAGGAATCCATCACGACCGGGTTGCCCTTGTCGAGGACGGTGTAGACGCCCGGGGGAGTCCACAACGAGATGGTGCGCCCGCCGACGTTTTCGGTCCCGCCCATCCCCATGGACGTGGGCATGGTGCGGACCAAGGCCCCGTTGTCGAAGACGCTGACCTGATGGGTGGCGTCGTCGGCGACGGACACGTGCGCGTCGCCGATCCGGAACGACACCTTGCTGTCTTCCTGCCCGAACAGGCCTCCGCCCAAAGAGATTCCGTAGATCTTCGCTTCGGCGGTCACCGCCGTGCCCGGCGCGTAATAGTGCTCGGGCCGCCAGTGCGCGTTCTGGTCGTCGACCCAGGACCACGACCCCGGCACCGACGGTTGGGTGGTCACCTTCAGCTGCCGCTCGGCGGCGGCCCGGTCGGTGATCTTCTCGTCGAAGTGGGCGACGACCACCGTTCCCACCCCGTAGGTCCCGCCGTCGCGCAGCGGGGCCTCGGACGTGGTCGTGAGCGACACCTTGGTCTGATTGGACGGCTGCAGCGTGGAAAACGACGAAACCTGGTTGCTGTCAACGCCGTTGGCGCCCCGACTGGCGATCGTCAGCGTATAGGTGCGCCCGTAGCCCAGGGGCACGGTCGGCTTCCAGACGGAATTGTCCGGCGTCATGACGCCGTCGACCGGCTTGCCGCTGTCGTTGACCATGCGGACGTCGACCAGCGTGCCGCTGTCGGCCTTGACCGACACCGGCGTCACCGGGTCGACGCCATGCGCGCCCGAGGCGGGGGTGACGCTTATCCGCGGCGGCTCAGGCGGTTTCGCAGCGACCCCGTGCCGCGAGCACGCGCCCACCACGCCGACGACGGCGACGACCAACACCGCCAGCAGGAACCGGCGAGGCCGACCGGCCTCGGACTTCATCACGCTGTCACATCCCATGGTGTGCTTCATGTAGCCCGGGGCGTTCCACCTGAAACGTGAGGCGAGAATGGCGTCATGGCCGACGACGCACTCGACAGTCTGTACTGGGTCGCGCCGGAGGCGTTCACCGCGCGGCGCACCGAGCTGGTCGCCGCGGCCAAGAAACGCGGCGACACCGCGGCCGCCGGCCGGATCTCCGCGGCGCGCAAACCCACGACGGCGGCCTGGATCGTCAACCGGCTGGCGCTCTCGGACAAGAACGTCAAACGCCGCCTGGCCGACCTGGGCGACCGCCTGCGCGCCGCGCACGCCGAGATGGACGGCGAACGCATCCGGGAGCTGTCCGCCGAGCAACACCGGCTCATCGGCGAGCTCGCCCGGGCGGCATTCGACGCGGCCGAGTCGGCGCGGCCGTCGGCGGCCGTCCGCGACGACGTGACCAGCACGTTGCAGGCCGCGGTGGCCGACCCCGACGTCACCGCGCGGCTCGGCCGACTGGCCAAGCCCGAGCGATGGTCGGGGTTCGGCGGGTTCGGTGACGCGGCGCCGGCGTCCGAGCCGTCGCGGCCGGCGCCCGAAAAGCCCGAAGAGCCCGAAAAGCGGGCCCCGCGCCAGACGGCCGCGCAGCGCCGGCCCGAAAAGCTCAACGCGGCCGTGGCCGCCGCCGAGCGACGGAAGGCCGAGGCCGACGCCGACCAGGAGCGGCGGCGGGCAGAACGCGATGCGGCCCGGCAGCGCTGCGACGAGGCGCTCGCCGTGCTGCGCCAAGCCGAGCGCGAGTTCAACATCGCCGACGACAAATACGAGCAGGCAAAGCGCGCCAGCCGCGCCGCCGCCGATTCGGTGAACGAGGCGAAAGCCCAGCTCAGGCGGGCGTAGACGGGATCCGAGGCCCCCGCCGTCGGCTGACGGTCCGTTTCCCCGCGGGCCGCGAGGGTACTAGCACAGCCGTGACTTCTTTATGGTTGGCCGATCGGGCCGAACAGCCTTGGACTGCAAGCCAGCTTGATCAGGGTCCCCGCTCCGCCGACGTCATCGTCGTGGGCGCCGGGATCACCGGGCTGATGACCGCCGTCCTGTTGACCCGCGCGGGCAAGGACGTGCTGGTGCTGGAGGCGCGCACGGTGGGGGCCGGCGCCACCGGAAACACCACCGCCAAAATCAGCCTGCTGCAAGGGTCCCACCTGTCAAAGGTGCTGCCCAGGCACGGCAAGGACCTGGCTCGCGCGTACGTCGACGGCAACCGCGAAGGCCAGGACTGGGTGATCAACCACTGCCGGTCGCACGGAATCGCGGTGCAGCGCGAGGACGCCTACACCTATGCCCAGTCCGCCAAGGGGGTGCCGTCGGCCCGCGCCGAGCTCAAGGCGTGTCAGGCGGTGGGCCTGCCCGCCGTGTGGGACGACGACGCCGACGTGCCGTTCCCGTACCACGGCGGGGTGCGGCTGCCCGAGCAGGCGCAGTTCGACCCGATGCCGTTCCTCGACTCGTTGGCCAAGGAGCTGCTCGACCGCGGCGGACGCCTGGTCGAACACACCCGCGTGCGGCGGGTGTCGGCCCGCGGCAAGGGGGTGCGCGTGCACGTCAACGACGCCGCACAGCGGGACGTCGAGCTCGATGCGGGGCAGCTGGTGCTCGCCACCGGCATCCCGATCCTGGATCGCGGCGGCTATTTCGCGCGGGTGAAGCCGAGCCGGTCCTATTGCCTGGCGTTCAAGGTTCCGGGCAACATCACCCGGCCGATGATGATTTCCACCGACTCGCCGACCCGCTCGGTGCGCTACGCACCCGTCGCCGACGGGGAGCGGCTCATCGTGGGCGGGGCCGGCCATACCGTCGGCCGCAAGAAGAGCCCGTCGAAGTCGCTCGAGGAACTGGCGTCGTGGGCGCGCCAGCACTACCCGGGCGCCGAGCAGACCCACTTCTGGTCGGCCCAGGACTACACGCCGATCGATCAGTTGCCCTACGTCGGGCCCATCCTGCCCAACAGCGAAACCATCTTTGTCGCAACGGGTTTCAACAAGTGGGGGATGACCAACGGGCCCGCCGCCGCGTTGGCGCTTTCCAGCCGGATCCTGGGCGGGCGGATGGACTGGGCCCGTGCGTTCGCCAGCTGGAGCCCGCACGAGCTGACTGGGCTGTTCACCGCCATGCAGTTCAACGCCGAGGTGGGATTCGACCTGGCGAAGGGTTGGATCACCCCGGTAACGCGCACCGGCCGCCGCCACCCGGTCGACGGGGAGGGCGGCGTGGTGAGCGGGCCGCCCTGGCACCTGGAAGCCCGGTGCCGAGTCGACGGCGCCGAGCACCGAGTTTCGCCGGTGTGCCCGCACCTGGGCGGGATCGTGAACTGGAACGACGCCGACAAGGCGTGGGAATGCCCGCTGCACGGGTCGCGGTTCGCGCCCGACGGCACGCTGCTGGAGGGTCCGGCCACTCGCGACCTGACGGCGTCGTACTGAGGGGTCAGACCTGGCGCCATGACGGCTGACCAGGGTCGACCAGCTTCTGGTCGACGGGACCCACCCCGAATACGGCGATCACCGCAGGGTCGGGCTGGTTTGCCGGGACACCATCGTAGTGGGGGGTGCGAGCGGCGCGCTTGACGTAGCCGCCGGGGCCGACCGGAACCGCATCCTGCGGGCGAAAGTCGTTGCCGCTGTTGACAAACCAGGTGCCGAAAACCACCACCTGAATCCGGTCGGTCGCATAGGTATGGGGCGCGCTGAACCACCCGGGGTTCCATTTCATCATGACCAGGTAGGGCCCGGGCTTGTCGAAGTCCCCGTATAGCTTCGCCATTTCGCCGCTGTGGGGCGGGAGGTTGCCCCACGGCTGGAAGCCGATCTGCTCGTATGGCTGGACGAAAGTTTCGGCTGGATCCGGACCCGTTTCAGGTGGCGGCGCAAGCTTGATGTCGCCGATCTCGCCGGTCTTGTCGCCGGCGCCCAGCGCCGCCAGCAGCAGTGGAGCCGCCAGCAACAGCGAGCGCCGGCTCGATTCCACCGCACCCATCGCGCACCTCCCGATACACCGCCCACTCAACGATATTCGAAAGTTCAGCCCGACTTCCGGTAGACCAGCCAGCGCAACTCGATCGGCGACTCCTCCCGCGCGACATCGAATACGTCGAGGCCGCTGGCCCAATTCTCGAACCAGCCGGTGGGCGGCCAGGCGCCTTCGGGCAGGTGCGCCTTCTCGTACTCGTAGGCCGAGTCGTCGGCCACCAGCTCGAGGGGCAGCCCCGCCGCCGCCGCGGTCACCTCGGCGCGAGTGAAGATCATGGTGTTGCACTGCTGACCCAGTTCGCGCGCAGTGCTGTCGGGGGTATAGCCGGGGCGCGCCAGGAAGGTGTTGAACACCAGATGGCCGCCGGGGGCCAGGCAGTCCACGGCGAGTTCGAACACGCCCCGTAACTCGTGAGTCGTCCGGAAGTCGGGCACCACCTCGGACAGGATCATCAGCTGGTATTCGTCGCGGACGCCTTCCATGGCGGTGAACACGTCGCTCTGGATGACGCGCATCGCGAGCGATTCGTTCTCGACCTCCGAGCGCATCACGTCGGCGAAGTTCGGCGCGATTTCCACCGCGTCCACCGGGTGGCCGAGCCGGGCCAGCGCCAGCGCGTTGCGCCCGGTTCCCGCGCCGATGTCCAGCACCCGATAGGCGCCCCGGTCGCCCGCTTGCCCGGCGAGCGCCATCACCCGCGCGTCCGGTTCGGTGCCGAACAGCGGCGGGGGCCTGGTGGCGACCCAGTGATCGTAGTCGGCCTCGACGGTCCGCCACTCGGCCTTGACCCGGTAGTTCATCCCCGTTCCGAACGGAACCTGGAACGAGATGACGACGTCGGAACGCTGGGAGGCCTTGAAGGCCTTCGCCAGCTCGGCCTCCAGCACCGTCCTGAGCTTGACGGACTCTTCGGGCGTGTACCAAACGCCCAGGCTGGCGCAGAGGTTGCCGCACAGCTGCACGTACTCGTCGAGCAGGCCCGGCACCGCGGGCACCGTGATCTGGCCCTCGGCCATCGTTCGGCGGTACAGCCGCCTGACCATCGCTTCGCGCAGCGCCGAGGAATCGAACGATATGGGGGGCGGCTCGTCCACCAGACCCTTCTACCGCACCGCGTGCCGGGTCGCACCGCGGGAGTCTCCGACGCCCCGTCGGCGCGGTGCTGGTCAATTTGGGGCGCGGGGGATGTAGTACTAGAGGAACGCGATTGTTTGCTGGTCCCGCGCCGCCCAGTACGCCGTCACGGAAGCCGTCAGCGCCCTGGCGGCCATCGGAGCCGATCGGAGAAATGACATGGATTACGCGCTATTGCCCCCGGAGATCAATTCGGCGCGGATGTATGCCGGCCCAGGCTCGGGACCGATGCTGGCCGCCGGGGCGGCCTGGGAGGGACTGGCCGCCTCGCTGCATTGGGCCGCGAGCGCGTATCAGTCGGAGGTCACGGTGCTCACCGCCGGGCCGTGGATGGGCCCGTCGGCGGTGGCCATGGCCGCCGCGGTCGCCCCCTATGTGTCCTGGACCAGAACGTCCGCCGCGCGGGCCGAGGAGGCGGCCAACCAGGCCAAGGCCGCGGCCGCCGCCTACGAGACCGCCTTCGCTGAAACGGTGCCGCCGCCGGTAATCGCCGCCAACCGGGCCCAGCTGATGGCCTTGGTCGCGACCAACATCTTCGGCCAGAACACCGCGGCGATCGCCGCCACCGAGGCGCAGTACGCCGAGATGTGGGCCCAAGACGCCGCCGCCATGTACGGCTACGCCGCCGCGTCGGCGCTCGCGACGGTTCTGACGCCGTTCTCACCACCGCCACGGACCACCAGCGAAAGCGGGCCTGCCACCCAAGCCGCCGTCGTCGGGCAAGCCACCGCCACCTCCGCGGGAAATGTTCAGAGCACGTTGTCGAGCGCCCCGCAGGCGGTGCCTGCCGCCTTGACCAGCCTCGCGGCGACCCCGGCCCAAGCCACGCCGCTCGACCTGCTCGACGTGATCAACCTCCTAGGCAGCCTGAGCGGCATTTTCGTCGACCCAGAGCTTGGTGCGGGGGGACTCGCCGTCG
The DNA here is from genome assembly GCF_002101785.1 of Mycobacterium palustre. Taxonomy (GTDB): domain Bacteria; phylum Actinomycetota; class Actinomycetes; order Mycobacteriales; family Mycobacteriaceae; genus Mycobacterium; species Mycobacterium palustre. Next base: position 6,333 of record NZ_LQPJ01000100.1, on the reverse strand, counting down.
ACGCGACCGCTCTTCCCTACGACGTCGTCGGCGCGCTGACCGGTTTCCACACCGACGACATCGTCAGTGGCTGGGCGGGAATTCAAAGCTGGCCCGGCACGGCGCCCGTGCCGCCAACGCCGTTCCCGGTGATCACCAACTTGGCCGGCGGATCGGCGATGTCGGCGGGCCTTGGCGAAGCGAAAACAATTGGGGCACTGTCGGTTCCGCCCACATGGACCTACGAGACGACGATGATACGCCCCCTTGCGGTGGCGTTGCCCGCCGCGACCACCGCCGCCGCGGAAGCCTCGGCCGGCAGCGCCGGAAGCCTGTTCAGCCAGATGGCCCTGGCGAGTTTGGCCGGGCGAGCCATGGCCGGCACCGGCCCGGGCCCCGGTGCGCCGGGTCGCCGCGAGCGCATCGGGGCGCCGACGCGGGAGGCGGCGGCGCCGCCGCAGATTCCGGAGGGCGGCCCGGTGACGAGCATCGCCGCCGAGTTGCGCGAGCTGGCCTCTTTGCGCGACTCCGGAATACTCACCGAAGAGGAATTCACCGAGCAGAAAAAGCGCCTGCTGGCTCACTGACACCGTGGCAAATAATTTATTAGGGCAACAGTTGCCAATTGACGCAATAAACCCTTTTTAGCACCCGCGCATTCGAGGGCTCCGGAGGGCGCCGATTTGCACCGGTCTTATTAATTGCGCCTCCGAACGCCCATATACTGGCGGAGCCCTACGACGCCTACGGATAAGGAAGGCATGAAATGTTTGCACCTCGCCGGCTAGCCAAACTTGCGATCCCCGTGATGCTTGGCGCCGCCCTCACCAGCGGCGCCGCAATTGCGACGGCCGACAGCACCGACGACACCTACCTGGCAAAACTGAAAAATTTGGGATTCGCCTGGAACTCCGGGGCCGAGTCCGACATGGTCTCGATCGGGCACCAAATCTGCGCCGACCGCATGGCCGGCAAGACGCCGGATGGGATCGCCTCGGACATCCACTCGACCCTGAGCTCAAAAGGCTACTCGTTCGCCGACGTCACCGGCATGGTGAGCGCCGCCGAATCCGTGTATTGCCCGGATTAGTCGTTGTCCGGCCCGTCGCCGGACGCGTGAGGGCGGTACCGTTTCTCTGACGACAGTGCCGCTGGTGGGGATGCGTGGTGGAGGAGCCGACGAGCTTGGCCGGTCCGGCTGAAGCCGAGATGAGGGTGGAGAGCCTGCGCCGCTACCCGGTGAAGTCGATGCTCGGCGAGACCGTGGACCGCATGTTCGTCGACGAGCACGGCGCCGAGGGGGACCGGCGCCTGGCGCTCGTCGACACCGAGACCGGGTATGTCGCCAGCGCCAAGCAGGCGCGGCTGTGGCGGGGGCTGCTCAAGTGCACCGCCAACGCCGGCACCGGCGGGGTGAGCATCGGGCTGCCCGACGGAACGCGGCTGGAGGCCGACGATCCCGACGTCGACGAACAGCTCTCGCACCTGGTGGGGCGGCGGGTTCGGCTGATCAGCAAGCGGCCCGACGGTGCCACGGTGGAGCGCCCCGACCCGGAAAAGCTGCTGGAGCTCGGGCTGGACGCCGAGGTCGGTGGGCGCATCCTGCAGATCGCCCAGGCGACCCCTGGCGACTCGTTCACCGACGACGCCCCGTTGCATGCGATCACCACCGCAACGCTCGAGCACATCGGCGTCGAAGCGCTGCGCTACCGGCCCAACGTGGTGGTCGCGACGCCGCCGGGCTATCCGCCCTACACCGAAAACCATTGGCTCGGCAAGGGTTTCACCATCGGCACTGTGCGGCTCCGCGGCCTGCCCGCCACTTCGCGGTGCGTGGTGCCCACCCTCGAACACGGCCCGCTGCCACGGTCCCCGCAGGCCCTGCGCACGCCAGCGCTCGAAAACCGTTGGAACGCAACCGGTTCCGGCGCACAGCCGTGCGCTGGGGCTTACCTCGAGGTGGTGGCGGCCGGCGTCATCCGCGTGGGGGACCCCGTCACAATCGCGCCGTAGCGGGTCAGGCGCCCAAATTGCGCACGGCCGTGTCGAGCTGCTCGGCCTGCTCGGCCAGCTGAGGATCCGACAGCTCGCGGCCGCCCGCCCGCCGCACCACGTCGTCGCGCCTCGCGATCTGCAGGGCGCCGCGGTAGTCGGCCGACTCCAGCTGCGCCGGCGTGACGACCTCGATGCGGCCCTCGATGGCAACCAGCGCGGCGTCCGCTTCCCGGGCGTCCAGCAGCCGCCGAACGTCCTCGGCACCGACCGTCAATCGGTTCGACATCAGCTCCCTCCAACCATTTTCAGAATCAGCAGCACCGCCACCGCGACGAACACCACAGCGAAGACGCACACGGTGGCGACGGTGAGAACGGAACTTGGAGTGAACCGCCGGGTGTTGGGGGGATGCGGCTGGGCCACACCCGAGGTCTGCGGCGCGGCCGGCGGGGTAGTGCCCGGGGCGACGCCGCCGCCCGGCTCGAGGCCGGGCGTCTGCACGGGGTCAGGATCGGGAGGTTGCGCGGTCATCGCTGACACTGGTCCTTTCGGGGCTCTGCCGCTTCGGGGCGGGGGCTTTGACGCCCGGGCGCATCGCCACCCGGATGCACCCGTCTTGTTTGTTCTTGAACAGGTCGTAGGCGCGCACGCCGTCCTCGAGCGGCAAATCATGGGTGATGAGCTTGGCCGGGTTGAGGTCGCCCTGCTCGATGTAATCGAACAGCCGGGTCACGGAGCGCTGGCCGTGCTGCTGGGCCGTTTTGAGGGTCAGGCCCTTGTTGGTGAGCACGCCCGTCGGGAACTTGTCGGTAACGCCGTAGACCCCTAGCACCGACACCACCCCGCCCTTGCGGCACGCCAAGATGGCCTGCCGCAGCGCGGTGGCGCGGTCGGTTTCCATCCGCAGCAGCTGCTTGGCCCGGTCGTAGAGCTGCTGCACTCCGGTGCCGTGGCCCTCCATGCCGACGGCGTCGATGCACGCGTCCGGGCCGCGGCCGCCGGTCATCTCACGCAGCGCCTCGTACACGCTGTCGACCGCCGAGTAGTCGACCGTCTCCAGCCCGAAATCGTTGCGGGCCAAGGCCAATCGCTCGGGGATGCGGTCGACGACGATGGCCCGCTCGGCGCCCAGCAGCAGGGCGCTGCGGGCGGCCATCAGGCCCACGCCGCCGGCGCCCCAGACCGCGACCGTGTCGCCGCCGGCGATGTCGCAGAAGTCGGCGCCCATGAAGCCCGTGGGCGCCGCGTCGGACAAGAACAGCGCCTGCTCGTCGGCGATATCACCGGGAACGGCAAAGCAATTCGCGTCGGCGAAGGGGACCCGGACGTATTGCGCGTGCGAACCCGCGTAGCCGCCGAACGGATGCGTGTAGCCGTAGATTCCGCCCGACGGGTAGCCCAGCAGCGGCTGCTGCAGCTCGGCGTTGGGGTTGGTGGTGTCGCAGCACGAATACAGTTCGTGCTCGCAATACCAGCAGTGGTTGCACGCGATGAACGACGGCACCACCACCCGGTCGCCCACCTTGGTGTCGCGCACCTCGCGACCCGTCTCGGCCACGACGCCCATGAATTCGTGACCGAAGACGTCGCCTTCGCGCATGCCCGGCAGGTAGCCGTCGATGAAGTGCAGGTCCGAGCCGCAGGTGGTGGTCAGCCGGACCTCGACGATCGCGTCGTGGGGATTCAGGATCTTCGGGTCGTCGACCGTCTCCACCGACAAGTCGTTGACGCCGTTCCAGCACAGTGCGCGCATGGCGTGCCGCCTCTCGCTTACCGCGCGGACTTCCGCGCGCTGGGGTTGGACTGGATGGTCGGCACCTCGCCGGTCTGCATGAGCGCCCGCAGCCGGTACAGCACCTTGAACGCCGCGGCCCCCGACAACAGCCCGGGCGCCGGCGTGTTGACCCGCAAGGTGACCTCGGTGCCCAGGTCGCGCGGGGCGGGCCGGTAGCTGACCGCGATGTGGTTGCCGTCGTCGGCGCCGACGAACCGAAGCCCCTCGGGCTCCGGGATCAGCGTGGACTCCCAGACGACTTCCGGCTGGTTGCGCAGCCGCCAGCGGTAGCGGTCCTGCCCGGCCGCGTTGACTTCGGCGATGTCACCGAGCACCACCGACATCTGGTTGGGGTCCCGCCAGAACTGCTCGATCCGTTCGAGCGGGCATTTGATGGTGACGGTCTGCGCCGCCGCCCGGCGGGGCTGGGCGGCGACGACCTTTTTCACCACACCCAGCACTTGGTCCTTGGCCGAATCCAGGTAACTCACGCCGGCTCCCTCCGTTGCGACGTGGCGGTACCCGGCCGCGCGGTGCCCAAACGCGCGGGCGGCATCCGCGCCGGGCAGTGACCCGGGCCACACGAAGGTTTGAGGGTCCCAGCCTGTGGAACCACTTCCTAATCAACACCCGAATCGATTCGCGCGTTGCTGGCCAACGCCCGAAGGAGACCGTATGAGTGAGCACGACAAGGCCGACGAAGCCCGCAAGGGCCTCATCGACTCGGTGAAGGGCAAGGCGAAAGAGGTTATCGGCGCTGTTTTCGGCAATGATTCGCTGACCGCCGAGGGCCAGCTCGAACAGACCCAGGCGCACCAACGCAAGGAGGCCAACAGCGCCGAGGCCGTTGCCGAGGCGGAGGCCGAAGAGGCGCGCGCCAACGCGGCCGAGGCCAAAGTCGAAGGCGCCCAACAGCGTCTCGCGGCCAGCGCCCAGGCCGCGGCGGCCGAAGATTCGATCGAAGCCCAGCGGACCGCGCAGAAGCGGGCGGCCGAGCAGGCGGCTCAGCAAAGCGCGATCCGGGAGACCGTCCGGGCCGAGGCGAACGCCCAGCGCGAGGTGCAGCAGGCGAAAGCCGCGGAGCGTGAGGAAAAGCGGGACGCGACAGCAGAAGTCGTCGACGCCGCCGCCGAGCATCAGAGCTCGGTGCAGGCGGCCGCGAACGAAAAGCTGGAGGCCCAGCGCCTGCGCCGCCAGGCCGACGAGGCCGCCAACGAAGCCGACCTGCCCTGACCACGGGGCCGAACACAGGAGCAGTTTGATGAAAATTTCCGAAGTCCGGGTCGCACTCTTGCGATTTCATTACCAGCTCGCCCGCTTTCCGCTGCAGGTGATCGAGGAGCGGGTGGTCACCCGCATCGATAGCGAAGCGCCGGCGCGGCTCTTTTACGAGCGCTCGCTGGGCATGCTCGACACCACGGTCGGCAATGCCCTCGGCGACCCCAGGCTCGTCGAGCGCGGGACGGCGCTGGTCGAGCGCAGCGACGCGCTCGGCCGCGCCGCGAAGCTGGACGCCAAGGCGGAGACCCGGCGCGAGCAGGCCGACAGCAGGCTCAAGCGCGCCCGCGACCAGGCCGTCGAGGACCGGCAAGAGGCCGAGGCCGCGACCGAGCAGGAGATCAAGGAGGCCCGCGCCACCGCCGAGCAGCGCAAGCGGGAAGCGACCCAGTCCGCGCAGAAGCGCAGCGCCTCGGCCAAGCAGCAGGCCGACAAGGTGGCCGCCGAGCGCAAGAACGCCGTCGAATCGACCAAACGCCAGGTCGACGCGACGACGCGGTCCGTCGAAAAGGCCGCGGCCAAGGCCGCCGATGCCAAGGTTGGCGACGCCGAGGAGAAGCTGGTCGAGGCGGCGGCCAAGCGCGCCGAGGCGGACCGCGTGGCCCAACTGGCCACCGCCGAGAAGCACAAGCGCCAGGCCGACCGGTCGAACGGGTCTAGCTAGGCCTCACGCCACTTGATGCCGCACCCGATCGACGGCCGCTGGTTTGAGTCGACGGGCCGCCCGGCGAGCACCGCGTCGACGGCCGCGCGAACGTCGGCGGCGGTCACCGGCAGCTCGTTGCCGGGCCGGGAGTCGTCGAGCTGGCCGCGATAGACGAGCCGACGCTCGCCGTCGAAGACGAACGTGTCGGGGGTGCAGGCGGCGGAGAAGGCCCGGGCGACGTCCTGGGTCTCGTCGTAGAGGTAGGGAAACGTCCAGCCGTGCCGGCGGGCCTCGGCGACCATCTCGTCGGGCCCGTCCTGCGGGTAGGTGACGACGTCGTTGCTGGAGATGCCGACCATCGCGACGCCCTTGTCGGCAAGGTCGCGGCCCAACTCGGCGAGCCCGGCCGCGACGTGCTTGACGTACGGGCAGTGGTTGCAGATGAACGTGACGACGAGGGCGGGGCCGGACAGGTCGTCGAGGCTGACCGTGACGCCGGTGGCCGGGTCGGGCAGCGAGAACGGCGGCGCGGGGGTGCCGAGGGCAAGCATGGTGGATTCGATGGCCATGGCAGCGAGGCTAGATGTACTCGGCCAGGACGTTGGTAGCAGGCGTGTCGGCTTGATGTGAGGAGAACCCCCGGGTGGGGTGTGGCGTGTCG
>NZ_LQPJ01000099.1 GCF_002101785.1 Mycobacterium palustre | reverse complement strand
CCTCTGCTCGGCCACGGTTAACTCCCTCATTCGAAGGAGTGTCAAGCATCAACCGAAGTAACTGTCAACCATCAGCCAAAACACCGTCAGGCATCACCCGAAGACAAAACGTCACGCATCAACCGAGGTCATACACACTCACAGCAAAGTGCCCCCGGCAGGATTCGAATTAGTCGGCCGCCCGAATCTGGCCATGTGCGACCACCTGCGAAAATAGCCATCTACCAGGCACTTCATCCCCTGCGATAGTTCGCTAGCTCCGATGGCAATCGCTGGCAGGTACTGTAGGAGATAGCACGAGGATCGCACGAAGGGGAAACCACATGGCTTGCACCAAGGGCAGTCGAGGATGGGGCCACATCCGCAAACTGCCGTCCGGCCGCTTCCAGGCCTCGTATGTCCACGACCTAGTGCGGCACAACGCGCCGGTCACCTTCTCCACCAAGCCCCGCGCCGAGGGTTGGCTGGCCGACGAGCGCAAGCTGATCGAGTTGGACACCTGGACCCCACCGGCCAAGCGGGCAGCGGCCCGCACAGCCCGAGTAGTCACGGTCGGGGAGTACGCGGCGCAGTGGATCAAGGACCGGCCGGTGAAGCCGCGCACACGGCTCATGTACGAGTCGCTGCTGACCCACCACATCAAGCCGAAGCTGGGCGCGCTGCCCATCGACCACCTGACCGCCGACCGGGTGCGTTCCTGGTATGCGGGCCTGGGCACCGAGCGCACCCGCCGGAACTCTCACGCATACGGGCTACTGCACGCCGTCCTGGCTACCGCCGTCAAGGACGGCCTGTTGCAGGCGAACCCCTGCCAGATCGAGCGCGTGATGAACCCGCAGCGCAAGCGCGAGCCGGTCATCCTGTCGGTGGCCGAGGTCGCCGCCCTGGCCGATGCTGTACCGGAGAGGCTGAAAGCGGCTGTGCTGGTGAGCGCTTGGTGCGGTGTGCGGTGGGGCGAGTTAATCGAACTGCGCCGCCGGGACATCGACCTGGACGGCGGCGTGATGTACGTTGGGCGCGGAGCCACCCACCGGGGCGAGTGCCGCATCGACACCCCGAAGAGCGGCAAGCCCCGCGCTATCGTGGTCCCCCCGCACATCCGCACCGACCTGAAGCACCATCTCGACGTGTTCGCGGAGAAAGGCGCTGGGGGCTTGGTGTTCCCGCCGCAGCGCGGAGGCTGCCACCTCAACGATAAGGTGTTTAGAGACGCAATTGCCAAGCCGCTCAAGGACATTGGGCGGGACGACCTGCGCATCCACGACCTGCGACATTTCGCTGGAACACAGGTCGCCCGCGTCGGCAACCTCGCGGAGTCGATGGCGCGGCTGGGTCACTCCACCGTCAGGGCTTCGCTGATCTATCAGTCCGTGGTGTCCGGTAGGGACGCTGAGATCGCCGCTGCCCTATCGGCTTTGGCCACTGACGCGCCCTAGCCCAAAGTGTGACAAAGATCACAATAGACCTCTGACCAGGGAAGACCAGGGGAGCGGCTTCTCGAATATTGTCAATATCCCTGATGGCGCAGCATCTTTCGGCATTAGCCCTGGATGTAGCCTCGGTGAGGCGCGCTGGACGCTGCCAGCCAGCAGCTTTCCAGCAGGGGTCAGCACCACCGAGGAAGAAGGAACCCAGTGAGCAGCAAGCCGGTATCCATCCCACTGAAAGATGTCCACCCGAGATACGGCATTCCCTATTCGACTGTGCGCCAGTGGATTCGGGAAGGACGCCTGAAGGGCTACCGCGTGGCAGGTGGCCGTCAGGTGTTCGTCCGCGTCGATGAGCTAGAGGCGCTGTTCGTCCCCACCCACAGCGACTAGGGCAGACCAAGCGGCAGGACGCGCACACACATTCCGACCCAACCCCGCATCCGAAGAGAGGACGGAGCGCAATGACACGAAAGGTCGCCCCCGACAATGTCATTCGAAGACGTGCCACCCGACCCCGAAAAAGGAGGAGCGCCGGGTCACGACTCCCGACGCTCAACCAACCCCAACAACACGAAAGCGATTCGCAACTACCACGATACCACCACGTCGTGGCGACTAGGGTCGCAGGCCGTCTCCTGGTGGGAGGTCCATCTATGGCGCGACCGTATGCTGACCCAGCTTGGCGTGCAACAGTTCCCAATGGTCGGAACACCGGCCTGGTGCGCGCTTGACGACGACCACCCGGAAAAGATCGCCGCTGTCTTCGATGCGGCTCAGCATTGGGCGCTCCGAGTGGACACGGCACAGGAAGAGCTAGCGGCGGCATCGAAAGCCGTTGCGGCTGCCGCGGCCTGGACGGCCATTGCGAAGGCCAACCGCGACCGCGCCGAGTTCTACGAGCGGCGACCATTTCTACGGCGAGTGGCCACGGACGCGAACGTCGTGGACGCCCCGCACGACATGACCACCACCACGCTCGCCACGGCCACGGACGCGAACGTCGTGGACGCCCCGCACGACTTGACCACCACCACGCTCGCCACGGCCACGGACGCGAACGACATGGGGCGGAGCGCACGCGACGCGTCCACGACGCTCGCCGCCGCCGCGAACACCTGGGCCAGGCGGGTGATCGTATGACCGGCAACGGCTTCGCACCGCAAGGCAGCTTCTCGGTGGTCACGCTGGCCGACGTTGCGCCGGAGCCTGTTTCGTGGCTATGGCCAGGACGCATACCAATGGGCAAGCTTGTCACGCTCGACGGTGACCCTGGCGTCGGAAAGTCAACGCTGGCGCTGACGCTCGCGGCGATGGTCTCGACCGGCGGATTGTGGCCTGACAGAACGAGTTGCGAGTACCCCGGCGACGTGATCCTGATGTCCGCCGAGGACGGCCTCGCTGACACCATCCGGCCGCGCCTGGACGCAGCCGGAGCCGACGTGACCCGAATCCATGCGGTGCAGGGCGTTCCGATCAGCGAGCAGGAACCGGACGTGATGCGGATGCCGACGCTGGGTGACATCGCGCAGCTACGTGACACCATTATTGCCACGAATGCTCGCCTGGTCATCATCGACGTGCTGATGGCATACATACCGACAGGGGTGGACTCACACCGCGACCAGGACGTGCGCCAAATCCTGGCTAGGCTGTCGGCGCTGGCCGAATCCACAGGCTGCACCATCCTGCTCCTGCGGCACTTGAACAAGGGCAAGGGCGATGCGCTGTATCGCGGCGGCGGTTCTATCGGCATCGTGGGCGCGGCCCGCGTCGGCCTGGTGCTCGCCACCGATCCCGACGACGCCGACCTGAGGGTGCTTGCGCCGCTGAAGAACAACCTCGCGGCAGCGCCGCCTTCACTGAGCTACCGGCTTGTACCGGATGACCTGTTTGACGTGGCGCGGGTCCAGTGGGTCGGTGAAAGCCTGCGCAGCGCAGCGGAGTTGCTGTCGGAGCGTGAAGACGATAAGGACGGCACGCTCAGCGAGGTCCAGGGCTGGCTTGAGGACTACCTGATGCAGGAGGGGCCGTGCCGGTCCCGTGATGTCAAGGCTGCGGGCCAGAAGGAGGGGCACTCGCTTCGGACGATCCAGCGCGCAAGGGAGAAGCTGCGCGTGGTTGTCCGCGAGAAGGGGTTTCCCCGGCAAAGCTTTTGGGAGCTACCGCAATGACCAGTCGCGCCAGCACTCAATACCTTGGCACAACTGGCACAACTGGGGCTGAACTGGGAAAACACTTGGCACGACTGGCCTTCCAGTGGTGCCACAGTGGTGCCAAACAAACCCGCAGGTCACGCCCAGTTGTGCCTGTCGTGCCAGTTGTGTCAGTGCCCTGGGGGCACCCACCGCGAAGCGGGTCTCTAGCAAACACAATTAGCACAGAAAAAAGATCGCATGACTGAGGTCTATTTCGAGCAGCTAGAAGACGACTGGTGGGAGGTCAGCTTCGATTACGGCCCTGAGGTGGTGGCGTTTCTCAAGACAGTGCCGAAGGCGCATCGCAACTGGATGCCGCGACGCAAGGTGTGGGAGGTCAGCCCCCGCTATGCCGTGCCGGTGGTCCAGGGGCTCGAAAAGCTGGGCTGCGAGGTCTTCGGCATTCGACTTGCCAGGGCTGACGAGGCGTCGAGCGGGGAGGGCCGTTCGACACGATGACAACGGAGCGATGGCGTGTCACTGAGCCATATGGCTCAGTGCTCCGGTGGTCACACCCAACGTCTCGCCGGTCACGCCGAACGTGGTCCCGACGCCTGTGCCGGTCACACCCACGCCTGCGGCTTCCGGCATCAACATCAGTCCGGCGCCGTTTCAGGACGCGGCGACCATCGCACACGAGAGATGTACTCCGGCCTGGCCGCACATGAGCGGCTTGCCGCATTCCCTGCACCTGGGCGCGCTCCGGCATTTTCGTGCGAATCTCGCTGGCGCGGTGCGTAACCTGTGGTCCATATTGAAATGACAACGAGCACAGAGCGTTTGATAGTCGTCTACGCAGATGCTGTACCAGCAATTCCGCTGTGGCTCCAGGCGCAGGTTCTCCGGCCGTGCATCTGGCCGCAGCGCGGCTTGCAGCCGCCGCGTCGAGCGGCAGCGTGAACAGCAGGCGCCCAATCGTTTCCGCGCCTCCCGATGAACTGCCTCATACGACATATGCGCAGTTTGGCATGCGCCGGGGCTGCGCGGCAACCGCTCGTGGTGCCAGCGCCGCGACTCAGTCAAAATGACTCAGCGAAGGACGACAGCAACGTCATCGACATCGACCCAAAGGACATCGGCGTTGACTGAGGGCCGGGACTGAGGGCCGGGAATCGGCGGGCTCAGCCAGCGGCCCGCTACGATATAGGCGTAAAGGAATTCCTTTGCGGCACAACCGGAATGGCTCCCCACATGCGCGCCGTTCTGGGTTAGGCTGGCGAAAAGTCCTATCGCACAGGAGGAACACCATGACGCAGCCTGCGACCAGGCCCCACCAGCGCGCATTCCCGCCCGCTTTGCCATCCTTCGATGAGGCCGCCGTCGGTGGTAGCGACCCGATACAGCACGCTGCCCGAGTGCAGGCAGCCGCACGGGAGCAATACCACGCCTGGCAGCGGTCGTTCAGTCCGAACGTGAGTCCCGAGGACCGACGCGACTCGGCGAACTTCTTCGCGCTGTCGGATGCGGCGTCGGCTTTGCCGCAAGCCCTCGACGCTGCGCAAGCCCACGCAGACGAAGCCCAGGCCAAGGTCGATGACCTGCTTGAGGATCAGCACGTCGGTGATGATGTGGCGAGTCAGATTGCGGCGCAACGGGTGTGGGCGCGCACCCAGCGCGTACTCGACTCGATTAGTGACGGCGCGAAAGTCGGTGCGGCAGCGCGTGACTTGGTGAAGAACGCGCCGGAGTCGGAACTGCCGGTCATCGCTGAAGAGTTGGGCGCGTACCTGACGAGCCGTGGCGTTCCGACCGGCTGGTTGAATGGTGCTCGCGCGCAACGGGTGCCAGGTGCCGATGACGTGCGCGCTGATGCCGCCCTCAAAGCTAAGCGGGTGGCCGCGCTGAGGCAGGGCCACAACTCGCTCGTCAAGGCCTTCGCGGCTGGGACGCCCGCGCCGGAGCTGGTGGACCCGTACAGCCCGTCCATCACTGCCGACGATTACGACGGCAGGCCGTACAGCACGACCGCCCAATAGCTCATGGCCACAGGCGAGAACGCTGGCGTCCCGCAACGTCTGCTGCTGGAAGTGCCGGTGCCGCAGCGGCTCTCGGATGAGACGATCACGCAGCTTTGCGACACGGTTTCAGCGCGGCTGCGCTACCTGCTGTCGTGCGAATTTCAGCGGCGGAGCAGCGTGCGGCTACAAGTGAGGATTGACGCCAGGAAGGCGGCGCGGGCTGCGAGGCTCGACGCGGCTGCCCGAAGGGCTGAGGCTGAAGAGGCGCAGGCTCTGGCCGCTGCTGCGCAAAGGAGGCGTGTGACAGCGTGATTGACACGGCCTGGTTTCAGATGCTTTCCGCGAAGGTTTCCTCCTGGCCTTCGGTCTGGGCCTGGCCGCTTCGTCCGCCCGGGGCTGCGTCCCTCACCCACATGCCGGTGGGGGCCTGGGCGGGCGTGCTGGCAGCGGGAGGCTGTGGATGCGTCGAGGCGAGGGCCATGCGTTGGTGTCGGCCCTTTGCTTGGCTCCCGGCCCCCCGCTGCCAGGTTCTAAGCGGAACGCCAACCCGTCTGGCGCTAAAAGGTCACCGGATGAACGTAATCCCGCAGGTCAGACACCTTCGGCCAAATTGGCCGAAGGACGACACCGATAACGCTTGTGCCAACTTGGCACAAGCGTCTGCGGAAGAACGCAAGACCCGCAGCGTCAAGGCGAAGTTCACCGGCATGGCGCACTCCACGTTGGCGAAGATAGAACACAACGTCGGAAGGAGTCGAAATGGCTGATGCGCCAGCAGAATCGAAGGCGGCGGGTTCACACAGGCCGCTTACGGAGCAGATCGAAGGGCAGGACTTGCTCACCGCTTGGCGCTCTGGTCGGCTAGCGCCGCTGGGTGCGCCCGCTCCGCCGCCCAGAGCACCGCGTGACCGGCGCGGAATGCCTTGGTAGACAACGTAAGGGATGGGAGAAGACGATGGCAGAGAACGTGAAGCCTACCGGCGCGCAGGACGCTGCCACGCAGGCGCGTGCCGGTGAGGCACGGGTGATTGGCAGCGACCAGGACCGGTCTGCGACCGGCGCGGCGGACGCGGCGAGCGGCCTGGACACACTGAAGGGCAACGTCGCCAGCCCGCCTGGTTCCGGCCCTGAATTCACCAGGGGTTGAAGCGATGAGCGCGCTGCTGGCGGTCGTGCTGGCCCTGTCGTTGGTGGCCAATGTGTTTGCGGCGACTGAGGTTGTGCGGGCGGCCAAAGAGTGCGGGTTCTGCTTTCGCCGCCGGGTGCTATGGCGGGTGACACCGACCGGGCTGACCGTGGCCGGTGCATCTTCCAGGCCTTCTCTTTCGTGGCCGACCATCTATGACAGGCCCGCTGATGCCGCCCGCTGAGGCCCGCCATGGCTTACCGCCAGGCACTACAACGGATGGGCCTGTTGGTGCCTTCTGTAATGCTTGCGGTGCCAAGGCATTCGGTGATGTCAGCGAGTTGGAGGCGTTCGCGGCCAAGCATGTGTGCGCCGTTGCCCAACGCGTGGGCGAATCACCCTGCGCCACAACGGCACCCGACGCCACCCAGTGAGGTACTGCGACACCATGATTCACCCCGGCATTGCTGCGTGAATGCGACCGGCGACATCGACAAGCCATCCGGCCATCCGATGCGACATCTTGTCTCCTGCCCCCGTCCGGCCAATTTGGCCGGACGGGGGCGGCCATCCCTGGCCTGGTCACCATCCACCCCACTGCCAACCATCCCCCGGCCGGTTCACCATCCGGCGCACTGCTCGGCGCGAGTTGACTTGCTGAGTGATTCTGGGCCACAACACCATCCACCGGCACCGGGCACCATCGCTACAGCAAAGACCGCAGCCCCCGTAGCAAAGAACCATCCGGTCAACGCGCTGACGACCACTCCCGCCACCCACCGCGACGGTCACCATCACTGCAGGTCAGCACCACCCCCCACCGGGGTAGACCCCCTCCCCCCACCCCGGCGGCCCACATGGCCGAAACACGCGATCTGGCTCGGCACGCATTTCCGCACCAATCGGGCTGGGGCTGTGGCAAACCGGCGCGCCGCTACAGCAAATGGGCTGGTCGCGCTATGCTGCTGGCATGGCGAAAACGATTGCGGCGCAGGAGCTTCTGTCGGCGCTGGATGAAGAGCTTGCGGCGTCGGCGAAACGTGATGGGCGCGACCTTGTTTGGAGCGCGGCTGAGCGCGAGGTGTTGGGCATGATTGGCGATGCGGTTGACCGGCGCGAAGAGTTGTCGGCGGCGTACGAGGCGTGCCAGACGATCTCTACCCGGTTGAAAATCGCAACGGAGTTGCGGCTGACTGAGCAGGCGATTGCGCGGCTGTTCAAACAGATTTCGACTGAGGTTGCGCCGCCGCTGTCGGTTACGTCGCTGAAGGCGCAGCGCGCAGCCAATTCTCGATGGAATCGCGAGCGTATGGCGAAGGGCGGCTGATCATGCCGATGGAACGTAACGGCGTGCCGAATGCGAAGGGCGAGTTGAGTATTCACGCGCCGGGGGCTTATCGGCGTGTGCTTGAAAAGCGCTGCGAGCGTGAGCGTTTCGACGTGGATGTGGCGTTGTCGGACATCGACGGCGACGAGTTGGCTGCGCATGAGCGGAGTTACCGGGCGCGGGTGACGGCGCTGGCTGATCAGCGGCTCGCGGCCGGTGAGCCGGTGCGCGCTCAGTCGTGGGAGCTGCCTTCGGGGCTGCATGCGCCGTTTGAGTCGTTCCCGATAGGTGGTCAGCGCATTTTCGTCGTAACACCCGATGACACAATCACTTTGGTCCCACGCACGTCGAGAACCGCATCATGATCGTTCCAGGCAAGAGGAATTCAATCGAGCAGTCCGGCGGCGGCGCGCAGACGGAGCCGCCGCAACGCTGCGGCAGCGCCGCGATGTTCGCCCGCCCAGGAGAGCCTGAACCCAACTGCGTCGTGGGCGAACGGCTACAGCAGCCGCAGGCACGGCCTAAGCGACCACCGACGCGAACCTTCAGCGACGCTCGCGAGCACGGTTTGGCCCATCCAGAGGCACTGGACTTGAGCCGCGACGAAATCGAGGGTCTGTTCTCCTGAGCCTGGCACCCGGCACCGGGGCCGAGCGTCCCGCTCGCGGCCGAATACGGCTTGCCTGGTGTCCCAGTGGCCGGGAAGGCTCTGCGCGGCTGCGCGGGGCTGAGCAATCTTGCTCACGCCGGGCCTACCGGACGAACGCAGCGCCTGCCTGTGCCACCTGTTAGGGGGTCCATTCTGGTTGTACTTGGTAGTGGGTTGTAACGGTACCGGGGCCAGCGGGTACCACTGAGGCATCGAGCCACCATCCCCGGCCTTGATCGTCGAACGTGCAGCGTTCTGTTTGGCCGACGAGCCTATGAAGGTCGGCAGGGCATGAGACTACGATCTGTCTGTGGGCCGCATTGGATAGCTGCGCACTGCTGTCCTGAGACAGTTGCTGTCCCGTGAAGAAGAGCGGAGCAGGCGGGTCGGGCAGGCCCCAGCACGGATCATGCGTCGCCAGTTGAATCAGCCCGCAAGGCTCTACGATTGGGCCGCCAAGATCGCCCTCGTGTGCGTCACAGTCTCCGCTATGGCTAAAGGTGCCGTCGTTGCACCATTGGGCGTGGGCTTGAGGCGCAAAGAATAGGTCATCCACAACCCCGGCGCCCACAATGAGGCCCGTGCTGACGAGCGTGGTCGCAATTAGTTTCTTCACGGCCCATTCCTGGCAGTCCGCTGGGTTAGCTGCGCGAGAGGAACGAATCATATCCATTAAGCGAGCTTCACGGGCTGTATTCCGGCAGCGGAGCTTGACGCTCCCGGCCTAACGGGGCCTGGGTGGATAAAGGCAGGTACCGGCCGAGGGGTCCGGCGGCTCTGTGGGGCTGAGCAACCTTGCTCACTGTGGGCACCGCGAGGTCTGAGCGGGAGCGGGGAAATCGGAAACCCGCGCAAGGCCCTGCCGACGCAGGTCGGCTTACCACGCCAATCCAGATGGTGGTCACGAGTTATCAGGGTTGGCGAGATAACCGGGCATAGAGAAAGCCCCGACCGGAGCCGGGGCCTGAATTCGGTTGGGGGCCTTAACTGGTGAAGACCTCGTACCGCGCTTTCATCTTGCGCTGGATGCCTGCAACCTGTGACGCGTCGACCATGAAGAAGTCGCCCGTGCCGAGAATGTCCAACTGCGCCAAGCTATCTGACTTCCATTCGCCGGTCTTCACGTTCCACCGTTCCGCCGGAGCGAAGAGCCACTTGTCACGGTCACCGTCGCCGGGGGCGTCGACCCGCAGCAGCTTGGTAGCCGGTCCTGGCCCGCCGTTGGAGTAGTAGAGCACCCCTGGTCCACCTTCCTGCGGGAAACCCCACACCAAAGACAACGCTGATAGCGGCCGGAATCATCCGCCTGGGGCGGCCAGATTCTCATTGAACTCGCCGCCCCGGTGGTTGGAATCTCCTTGTCTGCCCATCGGGGAACTTCAGCGCGAGGGTCGCCTGCGAAGGGGACTGGCTCAGGTCAGCCTAAGTCTGTGGGCAGCGTCTTCTAGATCGGCACGGAACTGGTCGAGGCTCGCGAGCGTGTACATGCCGTCAATCTGCCTGTTGACCCAAAGTGTGTGGATGCGTCTGAGGTCCGCCTGACGGGACTTCCAGCCGATACCGTCGATGGCTGCGAAGACGAACTGTGTCGGTAGCCGCACCTCTGCCATTTCCTCGATTTCGCGAACGGCGTCGGTGAGTTTGCTGCCCGTGGAGTCGAATCCCTTGGCCGCGACCACGATCAATGCGTT
Source organism: Mycobacterium palustre (assembly GCF_002101785.1). Classification (GTDB taxonomy): domain Bacteria; phylum Actinomycetota; class Actinomycetes; order Mycobacteriales; family Mycobacteriaceae; genus Mycobacterium; species Mycobacterium palustre. Next base: position 82,930 of record NZ_LQPJ01000099.1, on the reverse strand, counting down.
CTGTTCGGTTGGGATGATGAGGTCGGCAGGAGCCGTGCGGTTGTTGCGTCCGGTGTAGCGGGATCGGGCGACCCATGAGAGGCCGAGGTCTTCCGCAATCGCGGCGATTTCGTCTTCTACCTTCCGGCCGGATGCCTGACCGCCAAAAGCCGTAACGCGGCTGCCCGCTCGCGCAATCAAAACGTCGGCAAATCCATATTTGCGGTCCTGTTGCACACGAAGCAGGCGCAGCAAGTCGAAGTCTGCGTCAAGCATGTTGATCAGATCGGCGGGGCGCGTTCGGGCGAGGGTCACGAAACCTGATGTGTCAAATTTGTCTCGGAGGGCATTCTTGAGTTTCTCCTGAGACAGTCCGACGACCAAGCCCAGCACCGACACCCAATCTGGGTGTGCTGCGGCCCATTCCGACATAGACGCGACGTCAATGTCGGCGACGTCATCGAGACTTCGAACGGCCTCGCGGATGTTCTCGGCTTCGGGTGTCGATGCGGTCGGGTCTACGTGCGCTGTCAGTCGTCCCAGTGACGCCAAGTAATCTTCAAATGGAACCGGATCACTCATCAATCCCGTCCGATGAACAAATACTCGCTGACGTCACGCCGAGCCGCCGCGACATGGGTGCCGAAGCTGTACTTGTGGTCGATCGCGATTATTTGCACCGACGGCTTGACTTTGCCCAATAGATCGAGAATTCGGTCGGCACCGGGAATCGCGTTTGATGAGTACGAAAGCACAATCGCGCCCGCCTGCTCGAAGTGTTCGAATGAACGTAGAAGGGCATCCTCGATAGTGCGTTTGTAGGCGAACGGGGTGAAACGCTTTTCGAGTTTCTTGGTCTTCGTATGTTCCATGATGTTGACCCCTCGCCAGTAGACGCTTAGGCCTTCGAGGAAGTGATACCGCTTGATGTAGTCGTTGTCGTCACTTGGCGGAGCGTACGGGGGATCGAGGTAAACCAAATCCGGTGTAGTCGTGGGGATGTCGAACACTTCGCCCCGTCGCGCTCGGCTGCGTCTACCGTTGCTGAATACGGTCGCGTTGTAATCGGCGGCGCGCTCGCGGAAGTGTTCGCGAAGCGTCATTCGCAGGTCGCGGCGTCCGTCGGCGTATTTAGTGCCGTCGGTGAAGGTAAACACTCCGCGGGGTTGCTTTCGGGCCGCCGACAGCACCAGGGCGGCGATCGCCAGGTCTTGCCGGTGACCACGCAGCGTGTCGATGTGCGACCAAGCCGAGTCGAGGAACTGCCGATCCTCCGGGGTGAAGTACAGCCCGTCAAATTTGGATTGAATGAAGTCGCGGTCATCAGCTGGCGGCCCACATATCTGGTCGATCAGGTCCGGTTCGAGGCGAGCGGCTGAATTCTGGACTGTAGCCGCCGCAATGACGGCGGGAAAGTTGAGGAAATCGTTTGCGGTGACTTCGAAGCCCTGAACCTTGAGTAAGTAGGAGACAACACCAGAGCCGGAGAAGGCATCGACGGCGGTGCTGCCGCCGATCTCCGCGAAGACACGTTGGAGGTGCGGCAAGAGGCGGTACTTCGACCCCATGTAGCGCAGTCGGGGGAAGGTTTGGGCTTTGGCGACAATGTCGGGTGAAGTCACCTCATCATCTTCTGGTGCCATCCCGACAGATTCGCATAGGACGAGCGCATCCCTGGCACTTCGGCGCGGCGCGCCGTCGATTCTTGGTCTGTAGCGCCCGACTCTGCCCGAAGGTCTGCTCTCCGTGTCTCGGAGGAAGTGCGACGGCGGTTGGGAATCGAAGTATGGACTCGAAGCGGCTGGCAACGTCCAACTCGTCGAGCGACCTGGGCGACCGCCGACTGAAAAGAAGCCCGGTCAGGGGGAGGCTCGGCGGGGCTTGAATCTTTGGGCTGCGCCAACTGACAGCCGCGAATCGCTGGTCGAGTCCCATACATCAGAGGCCTGGCTTGACCGACGCTCTCACAGGGACTAGCCGCATTGGCTGGTGCGTGTCGGAGTGGATCACTAGCATGCTGACCGTGGCAGGGAGGCCGTCAAGACTCCGTTCGGTCCTTACCTCTAGGTGGAGAGGTTGCGCTCGGAACCCGGCGTGCAGCTTAATCATATAGTGGGCCATGGGAATTAAACGAATCTAATCAAATAGGCAAGTTCCATGGAGGTCTCGATGGTCGGAGAACCGGGAAATATCGATTTCATATTTCGGTTTAGGGATCTTGTCGCCCCGACGGTAGAGGAACACCGGAAAGTCATCCAAAGAAACGGGACATGCTGGTGGGGGTGGTGGAAACGGCCGTCCGAAGATAGTCGGCAATCAGTATGGACGGAGTTAGACAACGCGATTCGCGACAGCGGATCGCAACAAATAGGACTATTCGACTCCGGCAAGAACAATGTGCGGCCCGCAACGGTTGTACAAATTGTAAGGCCACATGAAGAACACGGGTCCGCTGTTCTTGTAGATGTACCGGATGGCGAAGAACATTTGATCCCGGCTTACTATCGAAAGAGCCCCTTCAGCCGTGCATGGATGAAGCTGTCAATGATCGGTGATCCGATCGAATTTTTCGACCATTATTCTTATGCGGAAGCGCCATCATTACCGAACTATACTCCGGTCACGCTTGAGCAATTTAGGGGAAAAGTCATTCTCTCAGCGGAAGAGTTGAGAGGGATGGACACCACAATTTGGAAAGTACGCCCAGCGGCCGATACCGATTCCAGAAAGTCGATGATACTCGGTGTGCCTGCGCTCCCATGGGCGATCTCGGCAGAACCCGTGAGATGTAACTCCGATGTCGTGCTTCATATCACAGATCCACACTTCGTCGCTCCTGGTCCCGGAACAAACCGCTCGCAACATGTGTGGCGACTTGAGAGCGAGGTCGACGACGAAACGAGGCCGACCCTCGTAGAAGCGATAAGTCGAGCACTGAGTGGAAAGACGGTTGGCTTAGTAGTCGTTACCGGCGACCTCACGTTTATGGGTAGCGAAGAAGAGTTCAAGGAAGCTAAAAAGAATTTATCGCTGTTGCTCGGTATACTCAATCTAGGGCCAGATAATTTGGTCATTATTCCCGGCAACCATGACATTGTATGGAGCACAGACGATACATACAAAGATGGGGCCCAGGTCAACAATGCACCAATTGCCGCGAAGGAGAATTACAAAAAGTTCTATAAGGACCTCTTCCGTCACGAGCCTAGTGTCCACCTATCCATGGGCAGAAGGTTTTTACTGCCCTCGGGTCTAACTTTGGAGATTTGTGCGTTAAATTCATCGTCTCTTAGTACGGGGAAAGATTTCCTGGCAGGGATGGGCAAGATTGACGCAGCAAGCTTTGATAAAGTCGCAACTGATCTGGGTTGGACGATGAATCCGCGAACGTTGGCATTACGCCTTCTCGCTATCCACCATCACCTTGCCTTAACGGAAGACGCCGAGCAAGCTGATGGCTATTCGCGTGGCTATGGCATAGCCGTGGATGCGGTAGGAGTACAGAGACTGGCGGCGAGACATGGTGTTCAATTGGCTCTTCACGGCCATAAACATCGTTCTTTTATTTGGCGGTCTTCGATTTACGAACTTCCGGAGCGAGCGAACCCGCGGTATAAGCTCGGTGATCTATCAATCATTGGCGGCGGGAGCGCTGGCTCTAAAGAAACCGATGGCGAAAGCAATTATTTTAATATTCTTTATTTTTCGCCGACTGACCTACTTCTCCAAATTTGGCGCTCAATACAGTGTGGTGGATTTTCTCTTATGCAGGAATGGAAAGCATCATTAGAAATTGACAGCGAACAAGGGAGATTAATGTTGAATGACTGGTCGTTCGTGAGGTAGATGTGAAGCGGACCATATCGCTGCTGATTACCGACCTTGACAATACTCTCTACGATTGGGTGGGTTCATTTGTACCGTCATTTTATGCGATGATCGATGACGCGGTGACGAGGTGGCCTATTCCAAGAGAGGTACTCCTTGATGACTTGCGTTCAGTCCATCAGCGTCATGGCAGTTCCGAGCATCCTTTCGCGCTGAGCGAGGCTCGCTGCATCCGGGACCACTTTGCTGAACTCAGTGAAGATGAGGTGAAACAAGAGCTAGACCCGGCCTTTTATGCCTTTAACAAGGCGCGAAAAGCGCATCTTCAACTCTACCCTGGCGTATATGAGACGCTTAAAGCGATTGATGCTGAAGGTGTCCCGATCGTCGCTTATACCGACGCTAGGGCGGTAAACGGTGCGGATAGAATTGAAAAGCTCGGTCTAGGGCCGTTTATCAAACGGCTTTACGCGCCCGCGCAGCGACTATCATCTACCGATCACGAATGTGACTATTTGACCGTTTTGCCAAGTGAAGATCGCAAGCCCAATCCGAAAACTTTACGCGACATATGTGATCGTCTTGATGTCGATCCCCGCTTTTCGCTTTATCTGGGCGATAGTCTCGTTAGAGATGTGTTCATGGCGAAATCTGCTGGCGTCGTCTCGGCTTGGGCTCGATACGGCACGGCGGTCGATCCCGATCTTTGGGCACGGTTGGTGCGTGTAACGCACTGGACGGAGGCTGACGTCGAACGCGAAAAAGAGATTCGGGAGAACGTCGGTCTGGACAGCGAGCCGGATCTGACGCTAGAGGCAATTTCCGACCTCCTTGATATGGTCGATTTTAAGCCAGCTGCCTAGAAACACTGGGCGAGGTACGTGAACGGCGGTTGCCGTACAGGGAGTCGTCAGGTCGGATTAGCTGGGACCGCAGGGACAACCCCGAGGCGCTGGCTAGCGATGGCAGCCGCTAGGGAAGATCACACGTAGATCGCACGAGCCGCCAGACCAAGAATGTCATAAATGGCATTTGACCAGGCGATACATGCCTGTGCCCCCGGCAGGATTCGAACCTGCGACACCGGCTTTAGGAGAGCCGTGCTCTATCCCCTGAGCTACGAGGGCGGACGCGTTGAGCTTACCGGGCCGAGGCACCTCAAGACGTTGGCGGCGCCGGCGATCACCGGAGTTCGGCGATGACCTTCGCGAAGGCCTCGAGGTTGTTGTCCTGCACGGTGAAGGACGTCAGCCCGTACTTGTCACGCAGCGCGGACAACTGATCCGCCATCTCTCGGGGGGACCCGCTGAGCACCGAGGGCGTCGACAACAAGTCCTCGTCAGACAGGTCCGGCGCGTACTGACGGGTCATCCGAAGGTCGGGGGCGGACTCGCCTTGGGGCGGCATCGCCGTGATCACCATGTTGAGCTCGAGCGGGTCGAACCGATCACCGGCGGCGTTGCGGACGAACTCGATGCGTTCGGCCAGCGGGTCGTCGACGTCGCGCACCCGGGCGCCGGTCAGCCCGATGATGTCGGCGTGCCGGGCGGCCAGGGACAGCACCCGGTCGCCGTTGCCGGCGATGAGGATCGGCGTCGTCGGGTGACGCTCCTTTAGATACCTCGTCATGTGTTCGAGGTAGTCCACCCGGGCGCCGGCGCTGGGGTACGGGATCTCGGCGGCCTCGAACTCTTCCCGGACGTAGCCGGTGCCCAGCCCGATCTCTAGGCGGCCGTCGCTGAGCACGTCAAGGGCCTGCATGTCGCGGCTGAGCAGCGCCGGCTTGTAGAAGGCGGCGTTGAGCACGTACATGCTGACGCGGATCCGGGTGGTGACCATCGCGACGGCGGTCAGCGTAGGGAAGGGCGCCGCCGCGCCGAGATGGTCGGGGACGCAGAGGATGTCGTATCCCAAATCCTCGGCCCGCTTGACCTTGTCCACCAGCGTGGCGCGGGACTTGAAGAAGCGCATGCTCAGCCCGAAGCGAAAATCCTTGCCCACCAACAACCTCCGTTCGACACCAGAACATTTACCAATAGCGCGCCGCGGCCGCCAAGCCCCGCACCAGGGCGCTGGTGACCGGCGACAGGCCGTCGGCGCCGGGCAGGGGGCTGCGCGGGCTGATGCCCCGCACGCGGGCCGACAGCTCGAGCTGCGTGCCGCCGCGGCGGATCCGATTCACCGGATTGTCGGGATGCAGGCCGCGCAGTTCTGGTGGGATGTGGTCGATGTCGGTAACGACCTGATAGCCGGTCAGCCGGATGTGGCGGGCCAGGTGGGCGGCGAGCGCCCGGTTGCGTCCACCGGCGAGCAGTTGCGTGCTGCGCCCGATGCGGCCGTATCCGTGCAGCGAAACGGCAACCTCGACATGATCGAGAAACTCTGCGAGCCTTGGCGATTCGGCGGGATCGTAGCGGGCCGACGGCAGGTGGTGCGGGTAGCGGTCCGGGTGGCGCAGCAGATACACCGACGCGTCGGCGGCCTCGGCGGCGCGTTCGGCGATGACGTCGGTCATCTGTTCCAGGCCGCCGCCGTGGATGGCGAGAAAGCCGAAACGCGACCGCAGCCGGCTCTCCTCGGTCACCCCGGGTTCGCGCAACAACGCCGAAAGGGATTGCGGCGCTGGTGTGGTCGCGGTTGCCGGGCGGGGCCAGCGGGAGGGATCCCAGCGGTGCAGGAAGTCGATCCAGCGCTGGGGCAGCCCGTGGTGCACGGCGCCGTCGATGATCCTGGGCAGATATCCCGGCCGCGGCGGGCCCGGGGTCACGCGGTGGTCGATGTAGACCCAGGCCGGCGAGGGACCTTCGCCGGTGTGGACGGTCAGCCGATCCCGGCGATAGCGCACCGGCACACCCTCGGCGCTGTCGAGCGTCGCCAGGTCATCGTCGGAGACCTGCCAGAGCACGCCATGCACCTCGTTACCGGCGAACGGCTCGACGGTGGCCACGCCGCGTTGGTTGATCAGCCAGTCGTGGTTCCACAGCACCGCCGGCCGCGGATCGGCGGCGTCCGGGCAGCGCAGCGCCATCTGCCTGACGCACAGATTCGAACCGTAGGCGAAGTAGGGGTGCCGGCTGGCCTGCATCTACGCGGTCACCGTCTGGGGGCTGCGATCTTGCACAAACTGGCCTCTCACGGACGACGACGTCCACCATATTGCCGCACCGCGCGGCGCGCGCGCCACGGTTCAGTAAATGACCGGCGGATGCGAGGGCGGCGGGGGTGAGGGGGGTGGCTTCGGCGGCGGCGGCGCCGGGCTGTAGGGCGGGGACGGCGGCCGGCGCGGCGGCACCGGTGACGGAGGAGCCGAGGGAGGCGTCGGCGGCCGCTGCGGGTACGAAGGCGGCGTCACGACGGGTGGCTTGGGCACCACGATCGGCGGCGGCACCACGATGGGCGGCGGTAACACCACCACCGGCGGCGGCGCGACGATCGGCGGGGGCAGCACCACGGGCGGATCGACGACCGGTGGCGGCGCCACGGGAGGCGGTGGCTCGAGGGGAGGCGCGACCTTCGGGAGCGGCGGGACGGCCGGGGCGGCCGGCGATGGTACGGCCGGCGGCGCGAAGGCGGGCGGGACGGGCGGCGCGGGCGGGGCCGCGGGCATCGGCGGCGCGGCCGGCTTCATCGGCGCGGGGACGGTTCCCCGTATTTCGGTTGGGGTGATGGCGACCCTGTCGTGGCGCAGGAAGGCGAACATCAGCCCCAGCGCGGCGAAGAAGGCGACGGCGAACAGCGCGACCCACGGGATGATCCGTCGCACAGGCCGGGATTGGCCGCCGTCGGCGTGATCGTCGTCGTGGCCGTCGGCCTCGGCCGACGAAAAAGTCACCGTCGGCGGGTCGTAGCCGGCCTGGCCGTCGCCGTCCGGGTCACGACCAGAAGTCAGGTTGCCGCCGGCGGAGGTCAGCCGGATCTCGCCCAGCGTCTGATCCCGCAGCCAGGCGGGGGCCGGGATGAGGATCGGCGCCGCGCCCAGCAGCGCGACGGGGCTGACCAGGCGGCGCCGTTCTTCTTCGCAGGTGGGGCAGGACTCGATGTGGCGGCTGATGCGTTTGCGCATCAGCACGCTGAACCGCCCGTCCCAGCCCGCCAGGATGGTGCCCAGCTCGGGGCACTTGTCGGCGGTCTGCTGGGCGCGTCGCGCCACCAGCAGCGCGCCGAGCGACGTTTCGATGGTGCCCCGCAGGCGCGACACCATCTTGTTGGCGGTGCCGGGGCTGACCTCCAACGCCTCGGCCAGCTCCGGCCCGTCCAGGCCGTGGCGGTAGGCCAGCTCGAGCACGGTGCGGTCGCGGTCGACGAGCCCGCCGGCGGCCTCGGCGATCAGGTTGGCAAGCTCGTTGCGGGCCGCCAGGGTGTCCGGGCCCGCGTCGTGCGACGCGGCGTCCGGCAGGTCGTCGGAGGCTTGTTCGCGACGCCGTTCACGGATGCAGCGCAGGGCTTCGTTGCGGGCGATGGCATACAGCCAGGGCCGCAGCCGGTCGGGCTCGCGCAGCTTGGGCAGCTGGGTCGCGGCGGCGCAGAAGACGTCCTGCACGCAGTCGGCGGCGGAGTCGCGGTCGCGCACCATGCCGATGCAGAAGTCGTGCAGCCGGTCGGCGTAACGGTCGTAGATCATGGCAAACGCTCGACGATCACCCGTCGCGGCCGCGCGGGCCAAATCGCCATCGCTGACGATGTCCCAATTGGATAGCGCGGTCGTCACGTCACGTCCCAACCCCTGAGGCGCCGGTGCCGGTCATGTGAGTACCGACGCTGCGAATAAGTGTGCGCCCGTCCGCGGGAAAAGGCACGAGAAGATTCCCAGCTTGCTGGGCGGTCGGCGGCGGGGCCGGGATCAACGGCCGGCCTCGCCGCGGCGCAAGACTTCATTCACACACCCCCTGCACGAGGTGCCGGGGGGGGGGCAGGCACAGCGGCGGCAGCTTCGCGGCGCCGCCAGTTTGAGGGGCAGTGTCGGCGGCGACGGCAGCGAATGCGCCGGCGGTAGCTGCTCCGGGGCGCCTGGGTCGGCCCGCGGGTGCGACCACCGGCGGGGTCGTGGAGGGCGCCACGCTGGTGGACGCCGGCGCGGGCGCCGGGTCCTGCGGTTGGGGGGAGGTCGACAGGAGCGCCACGCCCAGCATGGCGCCGGCACCGAGCAAGCCGATCAGGCCGCCGGCCACGAAGGTCTTGTCAACGGGCCTCCGCCGGGTCTTCGGGGCGAGCGGCCGGCGGGGAAAATCTTGCTCGTACGGAAGGTTTGAGGCGGAATCGGTCGGGTCGCCGAGCGGGCTCGACGCCCACGCGTAGGCCTCGGTGAAACCCTCGGCGCGCGGTGCGCGGGTGGTGCGCTCTGGGTCGTAGCTGGTGCTCATCGGGTGCTCCTTGGGCATGGGCAGCGGCCCGGATGGGGCGCTGTCATAGGTAGGAGGGCGCACCCGGCGGGAGTCGGACACATTTTTCGAAAGTTTTGTCGCGGCTCCGCGTGGCACGACAACGCCTAGGCTGGCGCGGCCCGCTTGCCGGATCTTCGTGAAATCCTTGCGGATTCCTTGCGACCGACCGGTGCGGCCAGCCGCGGGCCTGTGCTCAACCCGCGAACGTCAGGCAGATCAGCACGACGTTGAGCACGCTGACCATGACCGCGACCGTCCAGCCGATGACCGTCGTGACCGGGTGGTTGGCGTCCCGGCCCATCAGTTCGCGGTTGCCGGTCAGCCGCACCAGTGGAAGCACCGCAAACGGGATACCGAAGGACAGCACCACCTGGGATATCACCAGCGCACGGGTCGGGTCGAAACCCACCGCCAGGATGGCGACCGCGGGGCACAGCGTGACCAGGCGGCGCACCAGCATCGGAACCGAGCGATGCAGCAATCCCTGCATGATCATCGCTCCGGCGTAGGCGCCCACCGACGAGGACGCCAACCCGGAGGCCAACAGCCCGATCGCGAACAGCACCGCGATCGTCGCGCCCAGGGTGTTGTGGATCGCGGTGTAGGCGCCGTCGATGGATGCGGTTTCCCCGCGGCCTTGCAAATTGATCGCGGCGACGAGCAGCATCGCGGCGTTCACCGTCCCGGCGACGGCCATCGCCAACACGACGTCCACCCGGGTGACCCGCAGCAGCCAGCGCCGATCTTGTCCCGCCGCGGGATGTCCGTGCCGATCGAGAACCAGCCCCGAGTGCAGGTACACCGCATGCGGCATGACCGTGGCGCCCAGGATCGCGGCGGCCAGCAGCACGCTTTCGCTGCCGTGGAACCGCGGCAGCAATCCGCCGACCACGGCGCCGGGCGGTGGCGTGGCGACGAAGAAGCTCGCCGCGAAACCGACGGCGATGGTCAGCAGCAAGCCGGTGATGACGCGCTCGAAGAGGAGCTGGCCGCGGCTGTCTTTGATCGACAGCAGCAGCAAGGAGATCACCCCGGTGATGATCCCGCCGAGCGGCAGCGGCAATCCGAACAGAATGCGCAGGGCGATAGCGCCCCCGATCACTTCGGCCACGTCGGTCGCCATGGCCACGATCTCGGCCTGCGCCCAGAAGGTCAGCCGGAGCGGGCGGCCCATCCGTCGGCCGATCGCCGCGGGCAGCGACCGTCCCGTCACCAGCCCCAGCTTCGCGGACAGGTACTGCACCAGGCCCGCCGCCACGTTGGCCACGACGATGACCCATAACAGCAGGTAGCCGAACTGTGTGCCGGCGCTGACGTTGGCCGCGACGTTTCCGGGGTCCACATAGGCGATCGCGGCGACGAACGCCGGCCCGAGCAAATACCAGCTCTTCTTGAGCGAGGCCTGCGTGCTCTGCGCCAACGTATCGACCCTCTGTCCACATCCTCGAATAAAAAAGTGAGGTTATCCGAACAGCGCACCCCGCAGCCATTCGCGGGTGCCCACGACGTCGTGCGTTGCGCCGTGGATTGGACGCCGCATCGCGACCCGGTCACCCCGGAACGTAGAGCCCGCGACCGGTTACCAGGGGCAGGTCGAGGGTCGTCACGATGCCGGGCGGGGCCGCCACCACCGCCGGGATCGCGTTGACCACCCGCATCGCGGTGGCGACCAGTCCGGCGTGGTTGTGGTCGCCCAGCCGACTGCTGAGGCAGACGTCCACGGTATAGGACGGTTCGCCGGTGATCTCGATGCGGTAGGAGCCGCCCGGCTGGGCCGGCTGCGCCCAATCGGGGCACAGGTCTTCGCGCAGCCGGGTGACATGCTCGAGGACGACGACGGGGTCGCCGTCGACCATTCCGAACACCTCGAACCGCAGCGCCGCGGCGGTGCCCTTGGCGATGTGCCCGGATGCGATGTCGAAGTCCTCGGGCGCGGGCTCGCGGACGTACTCCTCGGCGACCGCGTCCAGCGAAATGCCAAGGCCCGCCGCCAGTTGCCGCACCACCGACCCCCACGCCAGGCTCAGCACCCCGGTCTGCAACAGCATCGGGATCTCGTCCATCGGCTTACCGAAGCCCATCACGCCGAACATGACCGCGGCGCTGTCGTAGGTGGCGTAGTCGACGATCTCCATGCAGCGGATCTGCTGGATGTTCTGGCAGGTGCCGGCCAGCGCCAGCGGCAGCAGGTCGTTGGCGAAGCCCGGGTCGATGCCGTTGACGTAGAGGCTCGAATTGCCTTCGCGCGCCGCATCTTCCAACGGTTTGATCAGTTCTTCGGGGATCACCTGCCACGGGTACTGCAGGAAGACCGGTCCGCTGCCGACGATGTTGATCCCGGCCGACAGGACGCGCCGGTAGTCCTCCAGCGCCTCGGGCAGCCGGTTGTCGGCCAGGGCGTTGTAAACCGCGCATTGCGGCCCGGTGGCAAGCACGGCGTCCAGGTCGGTGCTGGCCAGCACGCCGGTCGAATCCTTTAGGCCGGCAAGCTCCGCCGCGTCCTTGCCGGCTTTGGCATCCGAGGACACCCACACGCCGGTGAGCTCGAACGCCGGGTTGGTGATCAGCGCTTTGAGCGCGTGGACGCCGACGTTGCCGGTGCCCAGCTGAACGACGGGTATGGCCATGAGGGGCTCCTTAGCGGTCGATCACAGGTCCGGGACGGGGATGTCGAGGTTGGGGAAGGTGAGGCCGCCGTCGACCTCCAGCGTCTTGCCGGTCAAAAAGCTACCGGCGGGCGACGCCAAATACACTGCGGCAGCGGCGATGTCCACCGGATCGCCGAGGCGGCGCATCGGTGTGACCTTCTCCATCGGCGCCCGCAGCTCGTCGTTGGAGGCCACCACGTCCAGCGCGGAGGTCAGGATCGACCCCGGGGCGATCGCGTTCACCCGAATGCGGGGGCACAAATCCAGCGCGGACAGCCGCGTGTAGTGCGCCAGCGCCGCCTTGGCGGTGCCGTAGGCCGCAAAACCACGTCCGGCCAGCCGGCTCATGGTGGAGGTGATGTTGATGATGCTGCCGCCGCCGGAGTGCTCGAGCATCAGCGGCACCGCCGCGACGGTCAGCGCGTGGGCGGTGGCGACGTTGAAGGTGAACGCGTCCTTGAGGTCCTTCGTCGAGGTGGTCAGCAGCGTGTTGGGCATGGTGCCGCCGACATTGTTGACGACGATGTCTAGTTTCCCGAAGGCCTCGACGGCCCGGCCGGCCAGCTCCGCGGTCGCCCCGGGGTGGGCCAGGTCGGCGGCGACGGCGTGGGCGCGCCGGCCGGCCGCGCGGACCTGTCCTGCGACGGCGTCTAGTTGCGACTGGGTGCGGGAGGCGATGACCACATCGGCCCCTGCCTCGGCGAAAGCGACGGCGATTGCGGCGCCCAGGCCGCGGCCGCCACCGGTGATGACGGCGACTTTGTCGTCCAGGCGGAACCTGTCAAGGATCATTTGCGGCCTCTCTAATCGAGTCGTCGGCGAAACGGTAACAAACCTCGTCGCGTCGAAACACGGCATTTCTGAAACAGGTTCTAGTTTGGCATAACGGGGTGCCGATGTAACGCCCCGATGGCCGCTCGCGGCGGGCCGGCCGATGTGCGAGGAACGCCGGTCAAAATTTGCCGAACGTTAACTTTGTTACTGTTAGCTTCATGGCTGCGAGAAATGACAGGTTGGCGAGCCGCAGCCACCGGCAGCGGCGGATGTTTCATCCCTACTGTTAAGGAACCGAATTGAGACTCAATCGATTTGGCGCCGCGCTGGGTGTCGTGGCCAGTGCCGCGCTGATGGTGTCCGCATGTGGAAATGACAACAACAACGCCGCGGGCGGGGGCGCGTCGACGAGCGCCTCGGCGGGCAAAGTGAGTTGCGGCGGCAAGAAGACGCTGAAGGCCAGCGGGTCGACCGCGCAAGCCAACGCGATGACCCGTTTCGTCAACGCCTTCGAGCAGGCCTGCCCCGGACAGACGCTGAACTACACGGCCAACGGTTCGGGCGCGGGAATCAGCGAATTCAACGGCAACCAAACCGATTTCGGTGGCTCTGACTCGCCGCTGGCCCCGAACGAGGCGGCGGCCGCTCAGCAGCGGTGCGGGTCGCCGGCGTGGAACCTGCCGGTGGTGTTCGGCCCGATCGCGATCACCTACAACATCAAGGGCGTCAGCTCGCTCAGCCTGGATGGTCCGACCGCGGCCAAGATCTTCAACGGCGCCATCACCACGTGGAACGACCCGGCGATAGCAAACCTCAACGCCGGTGTGACGCTGCCCGCGGAGCCCATTCACGTCGTCTTCCGCAACGACCAGTCCGGGACCACGGATAACTTCCAGCACTACCTCGATGCGGCCTCCAACGGCGCCTGGGGCAAGGGCGCCGGGAAGACCTTCAACGGCGGCGTGGGTGAGGGCGCCAAGGGCAACGACGGCACCTCGGCGGCGATCAAGGCCACCGAAGGGTCGATCACCTACAACGAGTGGTCGTTCGCCAAGGCGCAGAACCTGAACATGGCCAAGGTCATCACGTCGGCCGGTCCCGACGCCGTGGCGATCAGCGCCGACTCGGTCGGCAAGACCATCTCCGGCGCCACCATCAAGGGGCAGGGCAACGACTTGGTGCTCGACACCAATTCGTTCTACAAGCCCACGCAGGCCGGCTCCTACCCGATCGTGCTGGCCACCTACGAGATCGTCTGCTCGAAATACCCCGACCCTCAGGTCGGCACCGCCGTCAAGGCATTCCTGCAGAGCACCATCGGTGCCGGCCAGAATGGCTTGGCGGACAACGGATACATCCCCATTCCTGACTCGTTCAAGTCGAGATTGTCGACTTCGGTCAACGCGATCGCGTGATCCGGGATGTCATGACGCGCGGAGCACTCGCCAATCCGTCGACCGGAATCCAGCCTGCGCTGAAGGCGACCAATCCGCAGAGGGCGCGGCGGGGCGACCGACTGTTCAAGGCGGTCGCCGCCGCGGCCGGTTGCACCATCGTGATCGCGATCGTGCTGATCGCGATATTCCTGCTGGTTCGTGCCGTGCCGTCATTGCGCGCCAATCACGCGAATTTCTTCACCAGCGCCGAATTCAACACCACCAAGGCCGAGCATTTGGCGTTCGGTGTCCGCGACCTGTTCATGGTCACGGTGCTGAGCTCGATCACCGCGCTAACGCTGGCCCTGCCGGTCGCGGTGGGCATCGCGGTGTTCCTCACCCAATACGCGCCCAAACGGCTGGCCCGTCCGTTCGGCGCGATAATTGACCTGCTCGCCGCGGTGCCGTCGATCATCTTCGGCTTGTGGGGAATTTTCGTGCTGGCCCCGAAACTCGAGCCGGTCGCGGAATTCCTGAATCGGAACCTGGGCTGGTTGTTCTTGTTCAAGCAGGGCAACGTTTCCCTGGCCGGCGGCGGCACCATTTTCACCGCCGGCATCGTGCTTTCGGTGATGATCCTGCCGATCATCACCTCGGTCTCGCGGGAGGTCTTCCGGCAGACGCCGCCCATGCAGATGGAAGCGGCGCAGGCCTTGGGCGCCACCAAGTGGGAGGTGGTACGCATGACCGTGCTGCCGTTCGGCCGCAGCGGCGTCATCGCGGCGTCGATGCTGGGGCTGGGCCGCGCGCTCGGGGAAACCGTGGCGGTGCTGATCATCCTGCGCTCGGCGGCCCGCCCGGGCAATTGGTCGCTGTTCGACGGCGGCTACACCTTCGCGTCCAAGATCGCCTCGGCCGCCTCGGAATTCAGCGAGCCGCTGCCGACCGGCGCCTACATCGCCGCCGGCTTCGCGCTGTTCGTCTTGACCTTCGTCGTCAATGCCGCCGCCCGCGCGGTCGCCGGCGGAAAGGTCAACGGATGACCGCCTCCGCCGGCGCCGACGCGTTCGACCGGCCGGTCAAGCCGGAACTCTTCAGCCATCTGAGCCCTCGCCGGCGGATCGCAAACAGCGCCGCCACAACGTTTTTCCTCGCCTCGTTCCTGGTGGCGCTGGTGCCGTTGGTCTGGGTGCTGTGGGTGGTGGTGCAGCGCGGCTGGTATGCCGTCACGCGCTCGGGCTGGTGGACCCACTCGCTGCGCGGCGTGCTGCCCGAGCAGTTCGCCGGCGGGGTGTACCACGCGGTCTATGGCACCTTGACCCAGGCCGGGGTGGCCGCCGTGCTGTCCGTGCCGCTGGGATTGATGACCGCGGTGTTTTTGGTCGAATACGGCTCCGGCCGGTTGGTGCGGGTGACGACGTTCATGGTCGACGTCCTCGCCGGGGTGCCCTCGATCGTTGCGGCGCTGTTCATCTTCAGCCTGTGGATCGCCACGCTGGGATTCAAGCAGAGCGCGTTCGCCGTGTCGCTGGCGCTGGTGCTGCTGATGTTGCCGGTGGTGGTGCGCTCCACCGAGGAGATGCTCCGGTTGGTGCCCGACGATCTGCGCGAGGCCAGCTACGCGCTGGGGGTGACCAAGTGGAAGACGATCGTGCGGATCGTCTTTCCGATCGCGGCGCCGGGCATCGTCTCCGGGGTCTTGCTGGCGGTCGCGCGCGTCATCGGCGAAACCGCTCCGGTGCTGGTGCTGGTGGGCTACAGCCGCGGCATCAATTTGGACATCTTCCACGGCAACATGGCGTCGCTGCCGCTGCTGATCTACACCGAATTGACCAACCCGGAGCGCGCCGGGTTCCTGCGGATCTGGGGCGCGGCGCTGAGCCTGATCATCATCGTGGCCGTGATCAACCTGCTGGCCGGGGCGTTCCGGTTCTTGGCGACGCGGCGGCGTTGACCGTCTAGACCGGCGGTCAGGACTTCGACGCGGCTTTGGAACGGGCCTTCTTCGCGGGCGCCTTCTTGGCGCCAGTCGCAGCCTTTTTGGCGGGGGTCTTCTTGGCCGCCGAACCAGTCGCGGCCTTCTTGGCGGGCGCCTTTGTCGCCGGGGCCTTGCCGTCGCCCGAGCGCGCCTTCACGCTCGCCTCCAGCTTGGCCAGCAGGTCGGAGACGTCCTCGGTCTCGTCCAGCTCCTTCGGCTGCTCCTCGGTGGTAAACGCCTCGCCGCCTTCGAGTTTCGCCTCGATGAGCTCCTGCAGCTGCTCCTGGTAGGTGTCGTGGTAGCGGTCGGGGTTGAAGTCTTCGGCCATCGACTCCACCACCTGCCCGGCCATCTTGAGCTCGGCCGGCTTGATGTCGACCTTCTTGTCCAGCACGGGAAAGTCGGGATCACGGATCTCGTCGGGCCACAACAATGTGTGCACCACCATCACGTCGCGCTTGCCAAAGTCCTTGACGCGCAACGCGGCCAGCCGCGTCTTGTTGCGCAGCGTGAAGTGGACGATCGCCATCCGGTCGGCCTCCGCGAGTGTCTTGGCCAGCAGCACATAGGATTTCGACGACTTCGAGTCCGGCTCCAAAAAGTAGCTGCGGTCGAACATCATGGGGTCGACCTCGCCGGCCGGCACGAACTCGAGCACCTCGATCTCGCGGCTGCGTTCCTCGGGCAGGGTGGCGATGTCGTCGTCGGTGATGATCACCATCTGCCCGTCGGGCGACTCGTAGGCGCGGGCGATGTCGCGGTATTCGACCACCTCGCCGTCGACCTCACACACGCGTTGGTACCGGATGCGGCCGTTGTCCTTGGCGTGCACCTGATGGAACTTGATGTCGTGGTCCTCGGTGGCGCTGTACACCTTGACCGGGACGTTGACCAGCCCGAACGCGATCGAGCCCTTCCAAATGGAGCGCATGTAAGTCAGTATGCCCATAGTTTTCGGCCACATAACAGCGCGGCGCGCCCGACCGGATACTTACGAGCGTGGCGGCCCTGCGAATTTCGGTTGAGCGTTTTGCGGTGCGGTCACGCCGGCGACCACTGGCGCCGGGCGGAAGGCTATGGCCGCCAGTGGGATTGACGGTCGAGGGCGGCGCGGTCGGGTAGGTCGGCACCGGCGCGGCCGACGGTCAGCGCCGCGGACGCGCCGGCGGTCTCGAGCACGCCCGTCAGCGCATCCAGCCCGATCCCGGCCAAATCGGCGCGCCGGCCGGCGCCCAGCAGGTCTCGCGCCCACAGCGCGTCGAGCAGGCCGACCATGAACGCGTCGCCGGCCCCGACGGTGTCCACCACCCGAACCGGCCGGGCGGCAACCCGGGCCTCGCCGGCCGCGCAGTATCCCGACGCGCCGCGATCACCCCTGGTCACGACGACGATCGAGGGTCCCGACGCCAACCACGCGCGGGCCGTCGACTCGGGCTCGCGGTCGGGGCCGATCCACCTCAGGTCCTCGTCGCTGGCCTTGACGACGTCGCTGCGCTCGACGAGGCGCGCTATGCGTTCGGTGGCCAGCTCCCGGTCGGCGATGAGCGACGGACGCACGTTGGGGTCGAAGGTGACGGTGGCCGAGGTGCGATAGGTGTCGAGCAGGGCCGCGACGGCCAGGCAGCCGGGCTCCCGCACGGCGGCGATCGAGCCGGTGTGCACGAACAGCGGCGGCCCGACCTCGGGCGTGCCGGAGAGCCGCCATTCCAGGTCGAAGCGATAGGCCGCCGAGCCGTCGGCGGCGATCGTTGCGACGGCCGTGGGCGTCCGGCGCGCGGACACACTTCCCGAAACCAATTGCGCCCCAGACGATTCGACGTGTTCGGCGATGCGGCGGCCGTGTTCGTCGTCGCCGATGTGGGTCAAGAAGTCGACGCCGCGGCCTAGCCTGGCGAGCCCGACGGCGACGTTGAGGGGGCTGCCGCCGACGTGCTCGGCCGTGCCGCCGATGATGTCGATGAGCGCTTCGCCGATCACCAGCCCGCGGGTCACGGGGTGGCCCCCTCGTTGCGCAGCACCGCCTCCAGCGTCGCCCGCGCCCCCCGGGCGTGCAACGATTCCAGCGCCCAGCTGTAGGCCTGGACGAAGCGGGGGACCCGCGCGAGATCGCCGAATAGCGCTGCGTTTTCGATGAAGGCGGTGGGGCGGCGGCGCTGCTCGCGGGCCAGCGCCACCAGCGAGTCGGCCCCATTGTCCACGATCTCGATCGGCTCGCCGCGCTCGTCCACCGCCTCGGCGTAGCGGGCCCAGGCCGCGACCGTCGCCGACGCCAGCCGGATCGGCCCGCCGGCGTCCAGGTTGTCGCGGATCACCGGGAGAAGCCATTTCGGGATGCGGTCCGAGGAGTACGCGCACAGCCGGGCCACGGTGTCGCGCACACCGGGGTTGGCGAAGCGCTCGATCAGGCCCCGGGTGTAGGCGTGCAAATCGATGCCCGGGACCGGCCGCAGCGTCGGGATCGCTTCGGAATCGAAATAGGCGAGCAGGAATTCGGCCAGCAGCGGGTCGCGCACCGCGTCGTGGACCATGCGGTAGCCGCACAGCGCGGCGAAATAACACAGGCATTGATGGCCGGCGTTGAGCAGCCGCAGCTTCATCGCCTCGTACGGGCCGACGTCGTCGACCATCAGGACACCGGCCTCCTCGAGCGGCGGCCTGCCGTCGGCGAAGTCGTCCTCGAGCACCCACGCCGCGAACGCCTCGGCCACCACGGGCCACTCGTCGGCGACGCCGAAGTCGCGCTCCACGGCCGCCACGACGTCCGGGGTGGTGACCGGCGTGATCCGGTCGACCATCGAGCTCGGGAACCGCACCCGTTCGGCGATCCAGCCGGACAGTCCGGGACGCAGCAGCTCGGCGTGCGCCATCACGGCCCGGCGCGCGGCCTCGCCGTTGTGCTCGATGTTGTCGCAGGACACGATCGTCGGCGCGGCCATGCCGCGGTCGCGGCGTCGCGCCAGGGCCTCGACGATCAGACCGAAAACGGATCCCGGGTCGATGGCCCGGTAACCGCCCTCGGTGATGGTCATCGACACCATGCGGGTCGTCGGGGCGGCCAGCACCTCGATCGTCGCGGCGGGGTCGTCGGGCGCGTAGCGGTAGTCGACGATCGAGCCGATCACCCGGGCGTCGCGGTCGCCGTCGGGGTGCTCGAGGACCAGCGTGTACAGCCCGTCCTGGGCGCGCAGCACGTCGCGCATCCGGCGATCGGCCGGCATCACCCCGATGCCGCAGATGCCCCAGTCGCGCGCCCGGCCGCGCTCGAGCAACCGGTCGAGGTACATCGCCTGATGCGCGCGGTGAAACCCGCCGACACCGACATGCGCGATGCCCACGCCGATGCCGTCGCGGTCATAGCTCGGCGTGGCGACCGGGAGCCGCCGCAGGGTGGCGCTGTTCAGCCGGACCACGGTGTTGACGGTACCGGCGCCGGTGCGAAACCACGTAGGTTGGCACCATGGGCACTGCGTCCACCAAGGCGGAGCAGCGGGTCAGGCTGACCAACGCCGACAAGGTGCTATATCCGGCAACCGGCACCACCAAGGGCGACATCTTCGACTACTACACCCGCATCGCCGAGGTGATGCTGCCGCACATCGCCGGGCGCGCGGTCACCCGCAAACGTTGGCCCAATGGCGTCGAACAGGAGTCGTTCTTCGAAAAGCAGCTCGCCTCCTCGGCGCCCGACTGGCTGCCGCGGGCCAGCGTCGCCCACCGGTCGGGAACGACGACGTACCCGATCATCGACAGCCCCGAAGGGCTGGCCTGGATCGCGCAGCAGGCCGCGCTCGAGGTGCACGTGCCGCAGTGGCGGTTCGTCGCCGAGTGGACCCGAAGCAACGCCGAGGAGCTCAAGCCCGGCCCGGCAACGCGATTGGTGTTCGACCTGGACCCGGGCGAGGGCGTCACGATGGCCCAACTGTGCAAGGTGGCGCACGCCGTGCGCGAGCTGATCACCGACATCGGGTTGACCACCTTCCCGCTCACCAGCGGCAGCAAGGGCGTGCACCTGTACACCCCGCTGGACGAGGCGGTGAGCAGCCAGGGTGCCACGGTATTGGCCAAACGCGTTGCGCAGCAACTGGAGAAGGCCATGCCCAAACTGGTCACCTCGACCATGACCAAGAGCCTGCGGGCGGGCAAGGTGTTTTTGGACTGGAGCCAGAACAACGGCTCGAAGACCACCATCGCGCCGTATTCGCTGCGCGGACGCGAACATCCGACGGTGGCGGCGCCGCGCGCGTGGGAGGAGCTCGAGGACCCGAAGGTGCGACAGCTGCGCTACGACGAGGTGCTCGAGCGGGTCGAACGCGACGGGGATCTGCTGGCGGCGCTGGACGCGGACATGCCGATCCGCGACCGGCTGACCAAGTACCGCAGCATGCGGGACGCCTCGAAAACCCCCGAACCGGTGCCCGCTTCCAAACCCGTTGTCGGGCAAGGTAACACCTTCGTCATCCAAGAGCATCACGCGCGCCGGCTGCACTACGACTTCCGGCTGGAGCGCGACGGTGTGCTGGTGTCGTGGGCGGTGCCGAAGAACCTGCCCGAAACCACGTCGGTGAACCACCTGGCGGTGCACACCGAGGACCATCCGCTGGATTACGGCACCTTCGAGGGCAACATCCCCAAGGGCGAATACGGCGCCGGCAAGGTGGTCATCTGGGATTCCGGCACCTACGAGGCCGAAAAATTCCTCGATGACGAGGTCATCGTCAATTTGCACGGCAGCCGGATCTCCGGGCGCTACGCGCTGATTCAAACCAACGGCGACCAGTGGCTGGCGCACCGGATGAAAGACCA
The DNA here is from genome assembly GCF_002101785.1 of Mycobacterium palustre. Lineage (GTDB taxonomy): Bacteria > Actinomycetota > Actinomycetes > Mycobacteriales > Mycobacteriaceae > Mycobacterium > Mycobacterium palustre. The sequence continues at coordinate 62,163 of NZ_LQPJ01000099.1, read as the reverse complement.
GAACGTCTTCGAGTTCGACACCCTCGCCCCCATGCTCGCATCGGAGGGCTCCGTGTCGGCACTCAAGGCCGGCCCGTGGGTCTTCGAGGGCAAGTGGGACGGCTACCGGGTGCTGGTGGAGGCCGACCATGGCGCCCTGCGGGTGCGGTCCCGCCGCGGCCGCGAGGTCACCGGTGAATATCCCGAACTTCGTTCCCTGGCAGCAGATCTGGCCGATCATCACGTCGTGCTCGACGGCGAGGCCGTCGTCCTCGACAAGTCCGGCGTGCCCAGCTTCAACGCGATGCAAAACCGGGGCCGCGGCACCCGCGTCGAGTACTGGGCGTTCGACCTGCTCTACCTCGACGGCCGATCGCTGCTGCGGGCGCGACACCGGGACCGGCGAAAGCTGCTGGAAACGCTGGCGATTGGGAGCAGCCTGATCGTCCCCGATCTGCTGCCCGGCGACGGCGCGCAGGCGCTGGAGCACTCCCGCAAACACGGCTGGGAGGGCGTGGTCGCCAAGAAACGCGACTCCACCTATCAGCCCGGCCGCCGGTCGGCCTCGTGGATCAAGGACAAGAACTGGCACACCCAGGAAGTCGTGATCGGCGGGTGGAGGGCCGGTGAAGGCGGGCGGACCAGCGGCATCGGGTCGCTGCTGATGGGCATCCCCGGCGACGGCGGCCTGCGGTTCGCGGGGCGCGTCGGAACCGGGTTCACCGAACGCGACCTGGCCAACCTGAAGAAGACGCTGGCGCCGCTGCACACCGACCGATCGCCCTTCGACCCTCCGCTTCCCAGGAGCGAGGCCAGGGGGGTGACGTACGTCAAGCCGGTTCTGGTGGGGGAGGTGCGCTACAGCGAGTGGACCCCGGACAACCGGTTGCGCCAATCGAGTTGGCGCGGGCTGCGACCGGACAAGGAACCGAGCGAGGTGGTGCGCGAGTGAAGTGGGTGACCTACCGCGGCCCGGAGGGCGAGCGCACCGGCGTGCTTTCCGGTGACACCATTCACGCGATGCCGGCGGGGGTGACGCTGCTCGACCTGATCGGGCGGGGCCACCACGGCCTCCGCCAGGCCGGCGAGGAGGTGCTGCGTTCGCCCTCGGCGACGGCGCCGCTCGGCGAGGTGAGGTTGACGGCGCCGATACCGCGCCCGCCGTCGATCCGCGACTCGCTGTGCTTTTTGGACCACATGCGCAACTGCCAGGCGGCGCTGGGCGCCGGCCGGGTGCTCGCCGACACCTGGTACCGCATCCCGGCGTTCTACTTCGCCTGCCCCGCAACGGTTTTGGGGCCCTATGACGACGCCCCTACCGCCCCCGGAAGTGCTTGGCAGGACTTCGAATTGGAGATCGCCGCGGTGATCGGCGCGGGGGGCAGGGACTTGACGGTCGAGGAGGCCGAACGGGCCATCATCGGATACACCATCTTCAACGACTGGTCCGCGCGCGACCTGCAGCAGATGGAGAGCCAGCTCGGGATCGGCCAGGGCAAGGGCAAGGACAGCGGCGTCACGCTGGGGCCCTACCTGGTCACCCCCGACGAGCTGGAGCCCCACCGGCGCGGCGGCCGGCTCGACCTGCAGGTGACCGCGCTGGTCAACGACACCGTGATCGGGTCGGGGTCGACCGCCCAAATGGACTGGACCTTCGGCGAAGTCATCTCCTATGCCTCCCGCGGGGTGACGCTGCTCCCCGGCGAGGTCATCGGCTCCGGAACGGTGCCCACCTGCACCCTCGTCGAGCATCTCAATCCGGCCGCGCTGGAGTCGTTTCCCGGCTGGCTGCGCGACGGCGACGTCGTCACGCTTCGGGTGCAGGGGCTCGGCGAGACCCGCCAGACCGTCCGCTGCAGCGCGGCGCCGCAGCGGTTGGCGCCGCGGCCCAACCCCGACGCCGCGCCCGCCCCGGCCCGGGTGAACCGGGCGCGGGCCAAGGTGCCCTACACCCGCGGCCTGCACGAGGTCGCCGACCGGGTGTGGGCGTGGACGCTGCCGGACGGGGGCTACGGGTGGAGCAACGCCGGCCTAATCGCCGGTGAGGGCGCCGCCCTGCTGGTCGACACCCTGTTCGACCTCGCGCTGACCCGCGAGATGCTCGCCGCGCTGCGGCCCATCACCGACGGCGCGCCCATCACCGACGCTTTGATCACCCACTCCAACGGCGACCACACCCATGGCAACCAGCTGCTCGACGCTTCGGTGCGCATCATCGCCGCGCGGGGCACCGCCGACGAGATCGCGCACGGCATGGCCCCGGAGATGCTGGCCATGGTGCAGACCGCCAACCTCGGCCCGGTGGCCACGCCGTACGCGCGAGATCGCTTCGGCCCCTTCGACTTCAGCGGCATCACGCTGCGCAACGCCGACCAGACGTTTGACCGCGAACTCACCATCGAGGTCGGCGGCCGCCGTGTCGACCTGCTGAACCTCGGTCCCGCCCACACCGCCGCGGATTCCGTGGTGCACGTGCCCGACGCCGGGGTGCTGTTCGGGGGCGACCTGCTGTTCATCGGGTGCACCCCCATCGTGTGGGCCGGCCCGATCGCCAACTGGGTCGCGGCGTGCGACGCGATGATCGCGCTGGACGCGCCCACCGTGGTGCCCGGCCACGGCCCGGTCACCGATCCCGACGGGATCCGCGCCGTGCGCGGCTATCTCACGCATGTGGCCGAACAGGCCGAGGCCGCCTACCGCAGGGGACTGTCGTGGTCGGAGGCCGCCGACACGATCGACCTCGGCGAGTACGCGGCCTGGCTGGACGCCGAGCGCGTCGTCGTCAACGTCTACCAGCGGTACCGCGAACTCGACCCGGACACCCCGAAGCTGGACGTGCTGGCCCTGCTGGTCATGCAGGCCGAGTGGCTGGCCAAGCGGTCTTGACCCGCGCGACGAGCTATCGGCGTACCGCCCGGACAAACCTGATCGTGCTCGCCGGGGCCTGTTCCGCCTCGGCCAGCTCCGGCAGGCCGGCGGCGGTGAAGAGGTCGGGGAGCTCGAAGGTCGTCGTCTCCCAGCCGCTCGCCGCCAGGTGCGCGGCGACCTCGGTGTGCTCGCCGGGTTAGGTCAGCTCCGAAATGTCCAGGTCCAGCCCGAGTTCACGCCAGCGGTCGGTGACGCGCTGCGCCTGCTGCCGCTCGTCCTCGGATTGTCCGGCGACCTGCCCGTAGTCGGCGGCGAACTGGCTGCCCTCGCTGGACAGCGGCGTGATGGCGTCGAGCAACCGCACCTCGGCCGAAGGCGGAAGGAACCCGATGAGCACACCCTCGGCGAGCCACGCCGTCGGTTTGGTCGGGTCGAAACCCGCCTCCTGAAGCGCGGCCGGCCAGTCCTCCCGCAGATCGATGCCGACCGTGCGCAGTTCGGCGGTCGGGGCGGCGCCGAGTTCGGACAGCGTCGCCGTCTTGAACGCGATCACCTCCGGCTGGTCGATCTCGTACACGGTCTTCCCGGCGGGCCAGGGAAGCCGGTAAGGGCGCGCGTCCAAGCCCGACGCGACGATGACGACCTGGCGCACCCCCGCCTTGCCGGCCGCGGCGAAGTAGTCGTCGTAGAACCGGGCGCGGGCGGCGAACGTGTCGATCATTCTCGGGAATCCCACGCCGCCGTCGCCCTCGACGGGGTCCAGTTCGCCGGCGGCGATCCGGGTGAACAGGTCGATCCCGACCGCGCGCACCAGCGGTTCGGCGAACGGGTCGTCGACGACGGATCCGGCGCGCCTGCTCGCGGCCGCCCGTGCCGCGGCGACCATCGTCGCGGAGGCTCCGACGCTGTGGGCCAGGTCCCAGGTGTCGCCCTCGGTGCGTGCCATGTCTGCTCCTTGATCTGTTGTCAGGAAATCCACCGTAGGCGCGGCGAGTGAACACCGACGTCGCCTACGGTTCCCGTATGCCCGCAGTGGAACTGGACACCCTCGAGGACAACATCGCCCGCATCACGCTGAACCGTCCGGAGCGGCTCAACGCGATCGACGGGGCGCTGATCGACGGCGTGGACGACGCCCTGGACGCGCTCGGCGCGGGGGAGTTCCGCGTGGCGATCCTGACCGGGGCCGGGCGCGGCTTTTGCGCCGGCGCGGACCTGAGCGGCACCGGCGAGCCCTGGACCAAGCCCAAGCCGACCAGCCCGCCGTTCAAGGTCAACTACGACGCGCAAGTTCGGCTGGCCGACTTGTTCACCCGGATCTACGAGCTGCCCATCCCGGTGGTCGCCGCGGTCAACGGCGTCGCGGTCGGCGGCGGGCTGGCCTTCACGCTCGTCAGCGACATCCGCGTCGCGTCCGAACACGCCCGGTTCGGGTCGGCGTTCATCAAGGCCGGCTTCTCCTCGATGGACATGGGCACCAGCTACCTGCTGCCGAAGATCGTCGGCGCCGGGGTGGCGCGCGAACTCATGCTGACCGGCCGCATCATCGACGCCGCCGAGGCCTACCGGATCAAGCTGGTGCACGAGGTGGTCGCCGCCGACGAGCTGATGCCCGCGGCGCTCAAGGTGGCCCGATCGATCGCGGAGAACAACGCATATGGCGTGTGGCAGACCAAGATTGGGCTCAACGCGGCGCTGGACGCGCCGAGCCTGCGGCACGCGATCGAGTTGGAGAATCGCACCCAGATCCTCAGCGGGTTCACCAACAATCCGATCGAGGCCGCCATGGCGCACCGCGAGAAGCGGGCACCGAAGTGGGATCCGCTGTGAGTTAGAGTTTCGCGATCACGTTCTCGGCGAACATCTCCAGGTTGCGGATCTTCTTGTCGAGCGGCTCGGTGTCGTTGCCCTTGATGTAGGGGATGCGGAACCCGACGATGACGTCGGTCACGCCTTTGTCCTCGAGTCGCTTGATGCCGTCCAAGGTATAGGCATCGGCCGAGATGACGTGGATCTCGAACGGGCCCGTCTTGCCCTCTTCCTCGCGAAACTGCTTGAGCCGGGCCAGCAACCGGTCGAGTTCCTCGGGGTCGCCGCCACCGTGCATCCATCCGTCGGCACGCGCGGCGCGGCGCAGCGCCGCGTCGGCGTGGCCGCCGATCAGGATCGGGATCGGCTGGCTGGGGGCCGGCGTCATCTTCGTCTTGGGAATGTCGTAGAACTCGCCGTGAAATTCGAAGTACTCACCGGTCGTGAGGCCCCTGATTATTTCGATGCATTCGTCCATCCGCTTGCCGCGCTTGGCGAACGGGACGCCCATCAGCTCGTAGTCTTCGGGCCAGGGGCTCGTGCCCACACCCAGCCCCACCCGGTTGCCGATCAACGCGGCCAGCGAGCCGGCCTGCTTGGCCACCAGCGCCGGCGGCCGGATCGGCAGCTTGAGGACGAAGAAGTTGAACCGCAGCGTGGACGTCACCGCGCCCAATGCCGCTGTGAGGACGAACGTTTCGATAAACGCCTTGCCGTCGAGGAATTCGCGGTTGCCGTCGGGCGTATACGGATATTTGGAGTTGGACTCGAACGGGTAGGCGATGCTGTCGGCGATCGTCATGCTGTGGTAGCCGGCCGCCTCGGCCGCCTTGGCCAGCGGGACGTAGTACGTAAAGTCCGTCATTGCCTCGGCGTAGCTGAACCGCACGTCATCCGCCTTCCTTGGGGGCCGTCACCCGACACTAGAACGTGTTCTAGTTTTACCCGCGCCCGGGTCCGCGAACAAGGCGCGGCGAGGGCCCCTCAGAGCTGATTCTCGGGGCCGATGACCGCCCACACGGTCTTGCCCGACGACGTGGGCGCGCTGCCCCACGCGCGCGACAGCGCGTCGACGATCGCCAGGCCGGACACGTCGATGCCCTTCTCGGGTGACGGCAGCCGCACGGCCGGGGTCGTGCTGTCGTCGGACACCGCGATGGTCGCGCTCGCGCCGTCGGTTTCCACCCGCATCAGCGGGACGCTGCCGGTGTGTTCCAGCACGTTTTCGATGAACACGTTGACCACCACCAGCGCGACCGGAATCAGCGCCGACTGCGACCATGCGGTCAGCCACTCTCGCACCAGGCGGCGTGACTCTCGCAGGCTGGTCAGGTTCGCGGGCAGCTCGGCGTCGGCGTGCCGGAGGGTGCGACGGGTGAGCCGGTCGAGCGCCTTAATCGCCGCCTTTTCGCTCGCGTACACCGGCATGAAACGCGCGACGTCGCTGTCGTCGATGGCGTCGCGGGTGGCGCGATCGGCGCAAACCAAGGTGATCGGGACGTTGGGCTGGGTGCCCGCCTGCCAGCGCGCCCCGATGAGGGTCGACCAGGCCGTTTTCGCGGGCACTTGGAGCGCGTTGACGTTGACGATGACGGCGGACGGCTCGCCGTGGGTGGCCTGCATGATGATGTCGCGCAGCGCCGCGGAGTTGCTGTTGTTGAGCACGCCCTGGACGGTCAGCACGACGACCGATTCATCGGTCCGACTCGCAACCGCCAGCGAGCTTGGCGACTCAGCTAACGCGCTCACCGCAGTGACCCCTTTCTCCACAGGGCTTCATCCTCGCCGATCGGGAACCGCAAACCAATAGTTTGGTAACCGGGGTGTCGCGACCGGCATTCGGGCGCCGGCCCGCCAGGAAACCGTGCGGGCTCTGGACAGATGACGAGATCTGGCGTTGTGCCGCACGCGTACACGCACCGGGGTACCCCCTTCGCCTTTTTGTGGCCAACCGCCGGTGTGGGGTGTGAGATTACTTGGGTTACCCGAAGGCCACAGCGGGCAAACCAGCGTCCATGACGGTCAGCAGCTTGCGTCGAATCAGCTCGGCGCGTACGGCGGGGCGCCCACTCCGGTGACCGTATGGGTGCCCCACGGGGTTTGTTCGACGATGCGGGCCGGGACCGTCCGCGCGCCGACCGTCAGCGTGGCGGTCCTGGCCCGCTTGAACGCCTCGTCCGGAAGCGAGCAAAAAATCGTTCCCTGCCAGTGGTACTGGCCGTCAATCGGGTTCAGGTGGCCGGTCAGTCGAACGCGCACGGGGTGTTCGGCGCCGGCTAAGGCCAGCGTCGCGGCGCCGTCGTAGGTGTCGTCGTCTTCAGGCGCGGCGGACGACAGGTCGAAGGCCGACGACACCCGATGGGCTTGGGCGGGCCGCACGTTGGCCCGTTCGTTGAACACCTGCTGGCTGCTGCGCCGCACCTCGATGCGGGTGCTGCCGGTGCGTCTCATCAGGCCCACGCACGAGGCGATGTAACGGGCCTGCGCGCCGGCGTCGGGCCCCGTAACGAAGAAGTAGTTCGGGAATCCGTGGCAGGCGACCCCGAAGTACGGCTCCATGCCGTCGCGCCAGGCCCGCCGGATCGTCAGGCCGCGGGCACCGACCAGCGCCTCGTCGGGGAGGTGCGGGGGAATGGCGAACCCGGTGCCGTAGACGATGACGTCGGCGTCATGCTCGGCGCCGTCGGCGGTCCGGATGCCGGTCGGGGTGATGGCCTCGATCGGCGACGCGGCCCGCCCGGGTGCGTTGTCCGGTGCGGGCCGCAGGCGGCGAGCCAGCCAGCGTTTGGCCCGGGTGGCCGGCAGCGGCAGCTCCGCGACGAACCGGCGCGGCGGGTGCGCGAAAACGGTGACCGACGCCGCCGACTGCGTCAGCCGCGGAACCCAGTGACCGGCGGTGGCGTCGGTGCCGACGACCGCGACACGCTTACCGGCCGCCGCGAAATGCCGGTCCCACGCGGCGGCGTGAAACGACTCGCCCAGGAAGTCGTCTCGCCCGGCGATGTCCGGCAGCCACGGCACCTGCGGCGGCCTGCCGGCGGCGACAACGACACCCGCTCTGACCGTCGCGCCGTCGGCCGTCGTCAGCAGCCAGGTGTCGGTGTCGTCGTCGAACCTTGAGGTGAGGAGCTCGCGGCCGGGAGCGTCGTCGAGCGTTACGACGTCGGAGACGCCGGCGGACCGCAGCGCGTCCTGTGCGCTCCGGCCGCCGTCGCCCACGCCGATGACGACGACCGGCGTGTGGCTCACAGGAACCTGCTGCGCTTCCAGCCGCGGCGAGCGATCGGGCCCAACAGGCCGATTTCGGTCAGAAAGGCCGCCAGCGGGGCGAAGCCAGCGACCTGCATCTCGCGGCGGTGCGGGCTGGTGCGAGCGATCCGTCGGGCGCGCTTGGCGTCCAGCCCCGCCCGCGCGTAGGGGATCGGGTTGCTGAACAGGTAGTTGAAGAAATACCCGCCGAGCCCGTTGATGTTGGCCATGAACCAGCGGTTGAACCGCGGCATCTCGGCGGCGCGCTTGCGGGCGCCGTCGCGGGCGAACTGGATGTGGCGGGCCTCCTCGGTGACGTGAATCCGCATGAGCCGCTGGATGATTGGCTGCAGCTCCGGGTCGTCCATCATCTGGCGTTGCAGCGAGTCGAAGATCTCTTCCCCGATGAGGGCGGCGATCCACAGCATCGAGCCGCGCTGGAACGCGAGCGGCAGGGCGTTGATAATCCACCGGTGGAACAGCCGCGGGCGCACCGGCTTGGCGCCGATGCGCTCGATGACCTTGCCGAACATCACCATGTGGCGGGTTTCGTCGCCGAGCTCGGTCAGCTTGTAGTGCGTCGACCGGCTGGTCGGGTCCTCGTGCAGGATGGTGCGCAGCAGCGACTGGTTCAGCATGTTCTCAAACCAGATCCCGGCCGACAGCGTGTTGACCAGCTCCTGCTTGGACAGCTCGATCTGCTGCTCGCGGGTCATCTCGTCCCACATCGGCGTGTCGTAGAGCGACACCAGCCGCGGCGGCAGATAGAACTTGTCAGGATCGAGCGGGGCGTCCCAGTCGATGTCCACAACGGGCTCGTAGGACTTTTTGACCGAGCCCTTCAGCAGGCGATCCGAGAACTCCTCACGACTCGGCCCACCTGGCTTCACCGGAGCGGTCATGGCGCGACGTTCCCTTCCTCGGGTACTTCAGGCGGTACCCATGGTACTGGGTACTTGGGGGTGCCGACTAGGCCCTCCAGGTTTCGATTCGGTTGACTGGCCCCGTGGGTCGGCACATTCATGTCATCGGCATCGGGGCGGGAAACCCCGAGTACCTGACGGTGCAGGCGGTCGAGGCGCTCAACGACACCCAGGTGTTTTTCGCCATGGACAAGGGGGAGGCGACAAGCGACCTGGTGGCCCTGCGCCGAGACATCTGCGCCCGGTTCATCCGAAATCCCGGGTATCGCTTCGTCGAACTGCCCGACCCCCAGCGATCGGCCGACGGTGATTACCGCGGCGCGGTCGCGGACTGGCACGCCGAGCGGGCGCGGGTCTGGGCGCGGGCGATCTCCACCGAGCTCGGGCCCGACGGTGTGGGCGCCTTTTTGGCCTGGGGCGATCCGTCGTTGTACGACAGCACGTTGCGCATCCTCGAGGCCGTCAAAACCGAAGCGGCCGAACTCGAGTTCAGCTTCGACGTCATTCCCGGAATCACCGCGGTGCAGGCGCTGACCGCCCGGCACGCCATCCCGCTCAACGACGTCGGCGAACCGGTGCTGATCACCACCGGCAGGCAGCTGCGCGCCAACGGGCTGACGGGTTCTGCCGTCGTGATGCTCGACGCCGAGTGCTCGTTTCAGGGATGCCCGCCCGACACCCGGATCTGGTGGGGGGCCTATCTGGGCACCGCCGACGAGCTGCTGGTGGCCGGCACCGTCGGCGAGGTCGGCGGGCGCATCGCGGCGCTGCGGGCCGAAGCGCGCGCCCGGCACGGCTGGATCATGGACACCTATTTGCTACGAGCGGCAGACTGAGAGGCGTGCCCGAACTTCCCGAGATCGAAGCGTTGGTCGATCATCTGCGGCGCCACGCCGTCGGTTCGACGATCGGCCGCGTCGACGTCGGCGCGCTGTCGGTCCTGAAAACCTTCGATCCGCCCGTCACCGCCCTGCACGGCCAGGTCATGGGGGCCCAGCGCTGGGGCAAGTACCTGGGGCTGCAAGCCGGGCGGCTGTTTTTGATCGCGCACCTGTCGCGGGCGGGCTGGTTGCGCTGGTCCGACAAGCTCGCCGCGGCGCCGCTGCGGCCCGGCAAGGGCCCGATCGCGTTGCGCGTGCACCTGGGAAAGCCGGGGGAGGCGCCCGGCTTCGACCTGACCGAGGCCGGCACCCAGAAGCGGCTGGCGGTGTGGCTGGTCGACGACCCGAAGCTGGTGCCCGGCATCGCGACCCTGGGCCCCGACGCGCTGGAACTCGGTCCTCAAGACCTGGCCGGGGTGCTGGCCGGCAACACCGGCAGGATCAAGACCGTCATCACCGACCAGAAGGTGATCGCCGGGATCGGCAACGCCTACAGCGACGAAATCCTGCACGTGGCAAAGATTTCGCCGTTCGCCACGGCCGGCAAGTTGTCCGACGAACAGCTCACCGCCCTGCACGACGCGATGATTTCGGTGCTGACCGACGCGGTGGGCCGCTCGGTGGGCCAGGGCGCCGCGATGCTCAAGGGGGAGAAGCGCTCCGGGCTGCGGGTGCACGCCCGCACCGGGCTGCCCTGCCCGGTGTGCGGGGACACCGTGCGCGAAGTGTCGTTCGCGGACAAGTCTTTTCAGTACTGCCCGACGTGCCAGACGGGCGGGAAGGTGCTGGCCGACCGGCGCATGTCACGGCTGCTCAAGTAGTCGGCGGCGCCGGTCGCTATGCTGCCCGGATGACCCGTCAGAAGATCCTGATCACGGGCGCCAGCTCCGGCCTGGGCGCCGGGATGGCCCGCGCCTTCGCCGCCAGGGGCCGCGATTTGGCGCTGTGCGCCCGCCGCACCGACAGGCTCGACGAACTCAAAGACGAGCTGTCGCAACGGCATCCGGGCGTCGACATCGCGGTGGCCGCCCTGGACGTCAATGACCACGAGCAGGTCCCCAAGGTGTTCTCCGAACTCGCCGACGAGCTCGGCGGCATCGACCGCGTCGTCGTCAACGCCGGCATCGGCAAGGGCGCCACGCTCGGCTCGGGCAAGCTGTGGGCGAACAAGGCCACCCTCGAGACCAATTTGATCGCCGCGCTGGTCCAGATCGAAACCGCCCTCGAGATGTTCAACAAGAGCGGCTCGGGCCACCTGGTCCTCATCTCGTCGGTGCTCGGCAACAAGGGCGTCCCCGGCGTCAAGGCGTCCTACGCCGCAAGCAAAGCCGGGTTACGCTCGCTGGGCGAATCGCTGCGCGCCGAATACGCCAAGGGCCCGATCAGGGTTTCGGTGATCGAGCCCGGCTACATCGAGTCGGAGATGACGGCCAAGTCGGCGAGCACAATGTTCATGGTGGACAACGAAACTGGCGTCAAGGCGCTGGTCGGCGCGATCGAACGCGAGCCGGGCCGGGCCGTGGTGCCGTGGTGGCCATGGGCGCCGCTGGTGCAGCTGATGCGGGTGCTGCCGCCGCCGCTGACCAAGCCGTTCGCCTAGCTGGTGCGGCCTCTTTCGGTGCGGTAGCGGCGGATCAGCGCATCGGTGGAGCTGTCGGACTGGGGCTCGGGAGAGGCGTCGGCCGTGATGACCGGAAGCAGCGCCTTGGCCTGCGTCTTGCCCAGTTCCACGCCCCATTGGTCGAAGGAGTCGATGCCCCAGATCACTCCCTCGGTGAAGACCTGGTGCTCGTAGAGCGCGATCAGCTGGCCCAGTACCGACGGGGTGAGCCGGTCGGCCAGGATCGAGGTCGACGGCCGGTTGCCCGGCATCACCTTGTGCGGCACCACTTCCGGCGGAGTGCCCTCGGCCGCGATCTCCTCGGCCGTCTTGCCGAACGCCAGCACCTGGGTCTGGGCGAAGAAATTGCTCATCAGCAGGTCGTGCATGCTGCCGGTGCCCTCGACGGTGGCCAGGTCGTCCAGCGGCTGGCTGAACCCGATGAAGTCGGCGGGCACCAGCCTGGTGCCCTGGTGCAGCAACTGGTAGAAGGCGTGCTGGCCGTTGGTTCCCGGTTCGCCCCAGAAGATTTCGCCGGTGTCGGTGGTGACCGGCGTGCCGTCGGCGCGCGTCGACTTGCCGTTGGATTCCATGGTCAGCTGCTGCAGGTAGGCCGCAAAGCGGGCCAGGTCGTTGGAATACGGCAGCACGGCGCGCGATTGGGCGCCCATGAAGTTGGAGTACCACAGCCCGATAAGGCCCAGCAGCGCCGGCGCATTGGACTCCAGCGGGGCCGTTTTGAAGTGCTCGTCGACGAGGTGGAACCCGGACAGGAAGTCGGCGAAGCCTTCCCGCCCGATGGCGGCCATCAACGACAGCCCGATCGCCGAATCGACCGAGTACCTGCCGCCGACCCAGTCCCAGAACCCGAACATGTTGTCGGTGTTGATGCCGAAGTCGTCGACCAGGCGCTTGTTGGTGGAGACGGCCACGAAGTGCTTGGCCACCGCGGAGTCGCCGAGCGCGTCGGTCAACCAGCGGCGCGCGGCCGTCGCGTTGGTCAGCGTCTCCAGCGTCGAGAAGGTCTTCGACGCGACGATGAAAAGCGTTGTGGCGGGATCTAAGTCGGCGATCTTGGCGATCAGGTCGGCGGGATCGACGTTGGAGACGAAGCGCGCCGAAATGCCGGCGTCCGCGTAGTGGCGCAGCGCCTGATAGACCATCACCGGGCCCAAATCCGATCCGCCGATGCCGATGTTGACCACGGTGCTGATCCGCTTTCCCGTGGCCCCGGTCCACTCGCCGCTGCGCAGCCGATCGGTGAAGTCGCCCATGGCGTCGAGCACGGAATGGACGTCCTCGACCACGTTTCGGCCGTACACGATCAACTCGGCGTCCCGGGGCAGCCGCAGCGCGGTGTGCAGCACGGCGCGATCCTCGGAGGTGTTGATGTGCGCGCCGGAGAACATCTGATCACGGCGCTCCTCGAGGTTAGCCGCGCGCGCCAAGTCGACCAGCAACCGCAGCGTCTCTCGGGTGATGCGGTGTTTGCTGTAGTCGATGTAGAGGTCCCCGACCGTAACAGTGAGGTCGCGGCCGCGGTCGGGATCCTCGGCGAAGAACTGCCGCAGATGGGTCCGGCCGATTTGTTCGTGATGCCTGCGCAGCGCGTCCCACGCCGGGGTGGCGGTGATGTCGGGGATGGAATGTGCGGAGGTCGCGGAGGTCATGAGTCCGACCCTATGCGGCCCCACGCGGCGCGGCCAGGTGTGGCGGCGGCCTCAGTGGCCGAGGCGACCCCGGCCCAGCCTCAACAGCAGCATGGCCAGGTCTTTACCGTCCGGGCCGAGCTCGCTGTAGCGTTCGATGACCTTCATCTCGCGGCTGTGGACCAGCCGGGTGCCGCCGGAGGCCATCCGGACCTTGCCGATCGCCCGCGACACCTCGGCGCGGCGCTTCACCGCGGCCAGGATTTCGGCGTCCAACCTGTCGATCTCGCGCCGCAACTCGTCGATGTCGGCGGCCGGTTCGGTATCGATCGTTTCGGTGTTCATGTCTGCTGACTCCGCGTTCTCGTGATGTGGGGATTCTGGTCTCATCCGGTGTAGGGCCTCACAAAAGAGACGAGCCCCGTATCCGGAAGCGGACCACGGGGCTCTGCGATAGCAGCTAAACCACGGGCACCGCTGGCCGGTACCCGTAGAAAAATCGGCCGATCGACCCTCGGGTGAAGAGCCGCCGATTGCACTGCGCGTTGAGCACCCACCGAGTGTGCCACCAAGGGGCACACCAGCGCAAAAACGACGCGGCGTCACCAGGCGAAACCCCCCGGGCACCGCCAAACGGGTGACGTCGGTCGGCGGCGGTAAATTTGGACCGACATGACTGTGCACGCATCCACTGGAGATCCAGCCAGTGCCGACGCCGAAGTGGATCGACTGCTCGACGACCTCAACCCGCAACAGCGCCAGGCGGTCGTCCACGAGGGCTCGCCGCTGCTGATCGTGGCCGGCGCCGGCTCGGGCAAGACGGCGGTGCTGACCCGGCGCATCGCCTACCTGATCGCCGCCCGGGGCGTCGGCGTCGGCCAGATCCTGGCCATCACCTTCACCAACAAGGCCGCCGCCGAGATGCGTGAACGCGTGGTGCGGCTGGTGGGCCCGCGGGCCCGCGCCATGTGGGTCTCGACGTTTCACTCCACCTGCGTGCGCATTTTGCGCAATCAGGCGTCCCTGATCGAGGGCCTCAACTCCAACTTTTCCATCTATGACGCCGACGATTCGCGCCGCCTGCTGCAGATGATCGGCCGCGACATGGGGCTCGACATCAAGCGCTACTCGCCGCGTCTGCTGGCCAACGCCATCTCGAACCTGAAGAACGAGTTGATCGATCCCGACCAGGCCGTGGCCAACCTGTCCGATGCCTCGGACGAGTTGAGCCGCACCGTCGCGTCGGTCTACGGCGAATACCAACGGCGGCTGCGGGCGGCCAACGCGCTGGACTTCGACGACCTGATCGGCGAAACGGTGGTGGTGCTGCGAGCCTTTCCGCAGATCGCCCAGTACTACCGGCGCCGCTTCCGGCACGTGCTGGTGGACGAATACCAGGACACCAACCACGCCCAGTACGTGCTGGTGCGCGAACTGGTGGGCACGGACAACCAGGACGACGTGGCGCCGGCCGAACTGTGTGTGGTCGGCGACGCCGACCAGTCGATCTACGCGTTCCGCGGCGCCACCATCCGCAACATCGAGGACTTCGAGCGGGACTATCCCGACGCGACAACCATTCTGCTGGAACAGAATTACCGCTCGACGCAGAACATCCTGTCGGCCGCCAACTCCGTGATCGCCCGCAACACCGGCCGTCGCGACAAGCGGTTGTGGACCGACGCCGGCGCCGGGGAGTTGATCGTCGGCTACGTCGCCGACAACGAGCACGACGAGGCCAGGTTCGTCGCGGAGGAGATCGACGCGCTCGCCGAGCGGGGCGAGATCACCTACAACGACGTGGCCGTGTTCTACCGCACCAATAACTCGTCGCGGTCGTTGGAGGAGGTGTTCATCCGCGCCGGCATTCCGTACAAAGTCGTTGGGGGAGTGCGGTTCTACGAGCGCAAGGAGATCCGCGACATCGTCGCCTATCTGCGGGTGCTGGACAACCCCGGCGACACGGTCAGCATGCGGCGCATCCTCAACACGCCGCGCCGCGGCATCGGCGACCGGGCCGAGGCGTGTGTGGCGGTGTATGCCGAAAACACCGGAGCCGGCTTCGCCGACGCGCTGGTCGCCGCGGCCGAGGGCAAGGTGCCAATGCTGAACACCCGGGCCGAAAAGGCGATCGCCGGTTTTGTGGAACTGCTCGACGACCTGCGGGGCCACCTCGACGACGACCTCGGCGACCTGGTGGAGCTGGTGCTCGAACGCACCGGCTACCGCAGCGAGTTGGAATCCTCGACCGATCCGCAGGAGCTGGCCCGGCTGGACAACCTCAACGAATTGGTCAGCGTCGCACACGAATTCAGCATCGACCAGGCCAACGCGGCGGCGCTGGACGAGGCCGCGGTTCCCGAGGACGAGGACGTGCCCGACACAGGCGTGCTGGCCGCTTTTTTGGAACGGGTGTCGCTGGTCGCCGACGCCGACGAGATCCCCGAACACGGCGCCGGCGTGGTCACGCTGATGACGCTGCACACCGCGAAAGGCCTGGAATTTCCGGTGGTGTTCGTCACCGGCTGGGAGGACGGCATGTTCCCGCACATGCGGTCGCTAGACGATCCCACCGAACTGTGCGAAGAGCGGCGGCTGGCCTATGTCGGCATCACGCGGGCCCGCCAGCGGCTGTATGTGACCCGGGCGATCGTCCGGTCCTCGTGGGGGCAGCCCATGCTGAATCCGGAATCGCGGTTCCTGCGCGAGATCCCGCAGGAGCTCATCGACTGGCGGCGCAGCGCGCCCCCGCCGTCGTTCAGCGCGCCGGTTAGCGGCGCGGGCCGGTTCGGCGCGCCGCGGCCCTCGCCCACCCGCTCCGGTGCGGGCAAACGCCCGCTGCTGGTGCTGGCGCCCGGCGACCGGGTGACGCACGACAAGTACGGCCTGGGCCGGGTCGAGGAGGTCTCCGGCGTCGGCGAATCGGCGATGTCGCTGATCGACTTCGGCAGCTCGGGAAGGGTGAAGCTGATGCACAACCACGCCCCGGTCAGCAAGCTCTAAACGCCACGCCGAACGTGTTGTCAGGGCGGGAAATTCGCGAAATCATCGCCACCACAGCACGTTCGGCGCGGTTATGCCTGCATCCAGCGTTTGGTCCGCGGGTGCATCGCCAGCACCACGCTGGCGATCGGCAACAGCGGAAGCGCGTGCACGATCCACGCGACCCGGGCGCCCGCGATGAACACCCCGCCGTAGGTGAGCACCGCGACCACCGCGCCCGCCACGATGAGGTAGCGCCCGAACGCCCGGCGCTGTAGCAGCAGGATCACGCCCGACACGGTGGTGATCGCGAACACCAGCGCGAGGAAGGCCACCGCGATGCAGAACAGGCGGTCGGTGCGCCACCAGCCGGCGATGAGGTCGGTGGCCACCACCGACGTGGCCCAGCCGCTGACGATGCTGACCGCGCAGGTGGCGACGGCCGTCCGGCCGCTCGGCTCATCGGTCGGCAGAACCGAAACACCGCGCCGGGCCGGACCCTGATAGGGCGGCGGCTGGCGTGGAATCTGGGTGGTCGGCGACTCGGGCACGACGGGCATCGGGCCGGTAGGCGCCCGACGGATGATCCGCGTTCGCGATTCCGAGGGCGGCTCGGCGGGTTGCGACGGGGCGGGAGGGTCGGTCGGCGCGGTCACCTCAGCCAGCGTAGTTGCCGACGTTAAGTCCTCGCTTAGCCAACCATGGGACGGGGTCGATTCTTTCGGTGCCGCCCTGCAACACCTCGAAGTGCAGGTGGGGGCCCGTCGAATTGCCCCGGTTGCCCATGGTGGCGATCTGGTCGCCGGCCATCACCCGCTGGCCGGCGCTGACCAGCGTGGTGTTGACGTGGCCGTAGAGCGTGACGGTGCCGTCGGCGTGGCGCAGCTTGACCAGCGCGCCGTAGCCGGCGGCGGGGCCCGCCTCGATGACCACACCGTCGGACACGGCGTAGATCGGGGTCCCTATCGAGTTGGCGAGGTCGATGCCGGCGTGCAGCACACCCCAGCGGTAGCCGAAGTTGGAGGTGAAGATGCCGTGCGTCGGCATCACGTACAGCGGCTGTTGCAGCCGCGCCTCACGCTGGGCGCGATCGTTTGCGAAGGCCACGCCCTTGGCGAGCTCCTCGTTGTGGATCGCGGCGTTGGCGGCGGGCTGCACCGCGATCACCTGGGCGCCCCGGGTGGTGCTGATGCCGGACCCGCCGGTGAGCGCGGAGGCGTTGGCCGTCAGCACGGCCTCGGTCTTCGGGGTGTCGGCGTGGCTGGTCGCGGTGTGGGCCGCCGCGGCGGCGGCGCCGGCGGCCATCGCCGAGATCAGCAGCCGTCCCTTGGCCGCGCTGGTCGGTTGCTTCCGGTGCTGGCCCCCGCGGCGGACCACCGGGATGACGTCGGTGATGTCGGAGTGGTTGCGGCGATCGGCGTCGACGGCCGGCGCGTCGAACGAGAACCTCGCCGGGATTGCCACGGCGGTCGGGGCGGCCAGCACGCGCGGGCGCAGGTCGTCCACTTCGTGCAGGTCGTCGAGCTCGGGTGCGAGCAAGACCTGGACCTCGTTGTCGAAGGTCGAGTCGTTGCTGAAGTCCAGGTCCTTGAGGTCGCCGAAGTCGTCGGCAAGGTCGAGGTCGGCGAAGTCGAACCCATCAAGCGGCAAGATCTCGGTGACCTCGTTGGGGTGCGGCTCCGTCCGCCGGGCGCCGGCCGCGCGACCAACTCTCATCACGCCTGTTTCGGCAGCAGATCGAGCGAAACCGTGCTGGGACAAGCTGAAATGTCCTCGTATCGTGACCATAACGTTATCTGGACCTAAGGAAGGTATCCGCTAACCGACGGGACTGGCAACCTCGGGTCCAAACCCCGACCAATATTGTGATTCGCATCACGTTTCAGGTTCGCCGGTATGCCGTGAGCTCTGCCACATCGGTGGACGCGCCGGTAGCAGCCGTTGGGCGGGTCGATACAGTGCCACCGTGCGAGTTGCCGGCCGCGGCACCGCTACGTATAGGCCAAGCAGTACGTCGACCGAAGACAGTGAGTCCATGGACCTTTTCGAGTATCAAGCCAAAGAATTGTTCGCCAAACACAACGTACCGAGTACGCCGGGCCGGGTGACCGACACCGCCGAGGGCGCGCGGGCGATCGCCGAGGAGATCGGTCGCCCTGTGATGGTGAAGGCGCAGGTCAAAGTGGGGGGCCGCGGCAAGGCCGGCGGCGTCAAGTACGCGGCGACGCCCGCGGACGCCTACGAACACGCCAAGAACATTCTCGGGCTGGACATCAAGGGCCACATCGTCAAGAAGCTGCTGGTGGCCGAGGCCAGCGACATCGCCGAGGAGTACTACATCTCCTTCCTGCTGGACCGCGCCAACCGCACCTACCTGGCGATGTGCTCGGTCGAGGGCGGCATGGAGATCGAGGAAGTTGCAGCCACCAAGCCCGATCGGCTGGCCAAGGTCGCGGTGGACGCCGTCAAGGGCGTCGACGAGGCGACCGCCCGGTCGATCGCCGAGCAGGGCCACCTGCCGGCCGAGGTGCTCGACGCCGCGGCTGTGACCATCTCCAAGCTGTGGGAGCTTTTCGTCGCCGAGGACGCGACGCTGGTGGAGGTCAACCCGCTGGTGCGCACCCCCGACGACCGGATCCTGGCGCTGGACGGCAAGATCACGCTCGACGCCAACGCCGACTTCCGCCACCCCGACCACGCCGAATTCGAGGACCGCGACGCCACCGACCCGCTCGAGCTCAAGGCCAAGGAGAACCACCTCAACTACGTCAAGCTCGATGGCCAGGTGGGCATCATCGGCAACGGCGCGGGGCTGGTGATGTCGACGCTCGACGTCGTCGCCTACGCCGGCGAGAAGCACGGCGGCGTCAAGCCGGCCAACTTCCTCGACATCGGTGGCGGTGCCTCCGCCGAGGTGATGGCCGCCGGCCTGGACGTGGTCCTGGGCGACGAGCAGGTCAAGGCCGTGTTCGTCAACGTCTTCGGCGGCATCACCGCCTGCGACGCGGTCGCGACCGGGATCGTCAAGGCGCTGGAAATTCTCGGCGACGAGGCCAACAAGCCGCTGGTGGTGCGGCTCGACGGCAACAACGTCGAGGAGGGTCGCCGCATCCTGACCGAGGCCAACCACCCGCTGGTGACGCTGGTTCCGACGATGGACGAGGCCGCCGACAAGGCCGCCGAGCTGGCGAGCGCCTGAAGAAAGGACCAATGACTCATGGCAATATTCCTGACCTCCGAAAACAAGGTCATCGTCCAGGGCATCACCGGCAGCGAGGCCACCGTCCACACCGCGCGCATGCTCAAGGCCGGCACGCAGATCGTGGGCGGGGTCAACGCGCGTAAGGCGGGCACCACCGTCACGCACGAGGACAAGGGCGGCCGGATCGTGAAGCTGCCGGTGTTCGGCGGCGTCGCCGAGGCGATGGAAAAGACCGGCGCCGACGTGTCGATCATCTTCGTCCCGCCGAAGTTCGCCAAGGACGCCATCATCGAGGCCGTCGACGCCGAGATCCCGCTGCTCGTGGTGATCACCGAGGGAATCCCGGTGCAGGACACCGCATTCGCGTGGGCCTACAACTTGGACAAGGGCGGTAAGACGCGCATCATCGGGCCGAACTGTCCCGGCATCATCACCCCCGGCCAGGCGCTGGTGGGCATCACGCCCGCCAACATCACCGGCCCGGGACCGGTCGGGCTGGTCTCGAAGTCTGGCACGCTGACCTACCAGATGATGTACGAGCTGCGCGACTTCGGCTTCTCGACGTCGATCGGCATCGGCGGCGACCCGGTGATCGGGACCACCCACATCGACGCCATCGAGGCCTTCGAGAAGGACCCCGACACCAAGGTCATCGTGATGATCGGCGAAATCGGCGGGGACGCCGAGGAGCGCGCGGCCGACTACATCAAGGCGCACGTGTCCAAGCCGGTCGTCGGCTACGTCGCGGGGTTCACCGCGCCCGAGGGCAAGACCATGGGCCACGCCGGCGCGATCGTGTCCGGCTCGTCGGGCACCGCGGCCGCCAAGAAGGAGGCCCTGGAGGCGGCCGGCGTGAAGGTCGGCAAGACGCCCTCGGAGACGGCGGCGCTGGCGCGCAAGATCCTTACCAGCCTGTAACCCGTTCAGCTCGGGGGTTAGGCGGCGTCCTAGACCGCGGCGGCCAGCTTTCCGGCCAGCCGCTCCACGTATGCGGCGACCTCGTCGTCGGAGCGGTCCGGCAGGCCGAACAGCACCTCGGTGACCCCCAGCTCGGCCCAGCGCGCCAGCTTCTCGGGCACCGGCTTGAAGTCGAGGGCGACGATCTGGGGCGCGCCGTCGCGGCCCGCCGCCGCCCAGGTGTCCTGCAGCAACCTCACCGGCTCGTCGATGTCGAAGTCGCGTGGGGTGGTGATCCAGCCGTCGGCGCTGCGGGCGATCCACTTGAAGTTCTTCTCGTTGCCGGCAGCGCCCACCAGCACCGGAATCTGAGACTGCACCGGCTTGGGCCACGCCCAGCTCGGCCCGAACTTGACGAACTCGCCGTCGTAGGCGGCTTCTTCCTGCGTCCACAGGGCGCGCATCGCCTCGATGTACTCGCGCAGCATGGTGCGGCGCCGCGCCGGCGGCACGCCGTGGTCGGCGAGTTCGTCGGTGTTCCAGCCGAATCCGACGCCGAGGCTGACCCGGCCCCCGGACAGGTGATCGAGGGTCGCGATGCTTTTGGCCAGGGTGATCGGGTCGTGCTCGACGGGCAGTGCCACCGCGGTGGACAACCGCACCCGCGAGGTCACCGCGCAGGCCGCGCCCAGGCTCACCCAGGGGTCCAGCGTGCGCATGTAGCGGTCGTCCGGCAGCGACGCGTCGCCGGTCGTGGGATGGGCCGCCTCACGCTTGACCGGGATGTGGGTGTGTTCGGGCACGTAGAACGTCTGGAAGCCGTGGTCGTCGGCAAGCTTGGCGGCTGCCGCCGGGGAGATGCCGCGGTCGCTGGTGAAAAGCACGAGGCCGTAATCCATGCACAGAATTAGAACGTGTTCTACCTCGGCCGGGCAAGCGCGCTCCCCGGATGGCGATCCGTCACCCCGATCGGCGCTGGTCGCGCCCGTGGGCCGGTCGCAGCCCCACTGCCACCGCAACGTGCGCTAGCGTGGTTGGTCGATCGCGTCGCACGCAAGATCCCCGGGGGTGTTTCGACCGCGGCGCGCCTGAAAGCACAGCGTCGCAGCACGATGGGGCGCCCCAAGGCCCTTCGAGGCACAGGAAGCAACAGGAGGAGTAATGACCTACTCGCCCGGCAGTCCCGGATATCAACCCGCGCAACCCGGCGGCTCCTATGCCGGTGCCACCCCGTCGTTCGCCAAGACCGACGACGGCGAAAGCAAGCTTCCGCTGATCCTCAACATCGCCGTGCTGGCGCTGGGCCTCGCCGTATACCTGCTGAACTTCGGGCCCACCTTCACCATCAGCGCCGACCTCGGCCCGGGTGGCGGGCGCGCCGGCGACGCCGGCACCGCCGTCATCGTGGCCGTGCTGGCCGCGCTGCTCGCCGGATTGGGCTTGCTGCCGAAGGCCAGGAGCTACGTCGGCATCGTCGCGGTCATCGCGGTGCTGGGCACCTTGCTGGCCATCACCGAAGTCGTCAACACGCCCGCCGGGTTCTCCGTCGGCTGGGCGATGTGGCCGTTGGTGGGCTGCAGCGTCTTCCAGTCGATCGCGGCCATCTACGCCCTGCTGCTCGACGCCGGCGTCATCACCGCCCCGGCACCGCGCCCCAAGTA
The DNA here is from genome assembly GCF_002101785.1 of Mycobacterium palustre. Taxonomy (GTDB): domain Bacteria; phylum Actinomycetota; class Actinomycetes; order Mycobacteriales; family Mycobacteriaceae; genus Mycobacterium; species Mycobacterium palustre. The sequence goes on along the minus strand of NZ_LQPJ01000099.1, from coordinate 40,463 downwards.
CGACCCCTACGCGGGCTACGGCCAGTACGGGCAGTACGGCCAATACGGGCAGCAGCCTTACTACGGTCAGCCGGGCGCCCAGCAACACGGCGGACACCAGTCGCAGACCCCGCAGTCCTCGGGCTATGGGGCGCAGTACGGCGGCTACCCGTCGAGCCAGAGCCAGGCCCCGACCCAGGCCGCCATCCCCACCTCTACCGCGGGATTCGGTGCCCAGCAGCCGGGGCCGCAGTCGGGGCCCCAGCCGGCGGCGCAGCAGCACGGACCGTCGACTCCGCCCACCGGGTTCCCCAGCTTCGGCCCGCCGCCGTCGGCCGGTGGCGAGTCGCAGGGCGGTTCGGGCCCCGTCGACCACTCGGGCCAGACCGGGAACCAGCACGGCCAGGAGCAGCAGCAGCAGTCACCGTCTGGGCCGGCTCCTTCGTAACGATGCGCTCTCGCGCGTAACCGGGCACGTGCGCCAAGCGTGAAAAGGGTGTCGGAGAGCGCAGACAACCGGGCAGCGGGCGCTCGCCAGGCGCGTGACCTCGTCCGGGTGGCGTTCGGTCCGGCCGTGGTGGCCCTGGGTATCGTCGCCGCGGTCACGCTGCTGCAGCTGTTGATCGCCAACAGCGACATGACCGGGGCGTTGGGCGCCATCGCCAGCATGTGGCTCGCGGTGCACCAGGTGCCGGTCTCGATCGGTGGCCGCGAACTCGGCGCAATGCCGCTGCTGCCAGTCATTTTCATGGTCTGGGGCACCGCGCGCAGCAGCGCCCGCGCCACCTCCCCGCATTCGTCGTGGCTGGTGGTGCGCTGGGTGATCGCGTCGGCGCTGGGCGGGCCGCTGCTGATGGCCGCGATCGCGCTGGCGGTCATCCACGACGCGTCGTCGGTGATCACCGAGTTGCAGACGCCCAGCGCCCTGCGGGCGTTCGCCAGCGTCCTGGTGGTGCACGCCGTCGGCGCCGCGATCGGCGTGGGATCGCGGGTGGGACGACGCGCGTTGGCGGCCTCGCCGCTGCCCGGTTGGCTCGGCGATTCCCTGCGCGCGGCCGCGGCCGGCGTGCTGGCCTTGTTCGGCCTGTCGGGGCTGGTGACCGCCGGGTCGCTGGTCGTGCACTGGGCGAAGATGCAGGAGCTGTACGGCATCACCGAGTCGATCTTCGGCCAGTTCAGCCTCACCATGCTGTCGGTGCTCTACGCGCCCAACGTCATCGTCGGCACGTCGGCCGTCGCCGTCGGGTCCAGCGCCCATTTGGGCTTCGCGACGTTCAGCTCGTTCACCGTGTTCGGCGGCGACATCCCGGCGCTGCCGATTCTGGCCGCGGCGCCGACGCCGCCGCTGGGGCCGGTGTGGGTCGCGCTGCTCATCGTGGGCGCGTCGTCGGGTGTGGCGGTCGGCCAGCAATGCGCCCGGCGCGCGCTGCCGCTGCTTCCGGCGATGGCCAAACTGCTGGTCGCCGCGGCCGCCGGCGCGCTGGCGATGTCGTTGCTCGCCTACGGCGGCAGCGGCCGGCTCGGTAACTTCGGGCACGTCGGCGTCGACCAGGGGACGTTCGTGGCCGGCGTGTTCTTCTGGTTCGCGGTCGTCGGCTGCGCCACCGTCGTGATGGCCGGCGGGATCCGGCCCGTCGGGCTCGGGAGGCCCAGGCGGCGCAAACGCGCGCCGGCGCCCGCCGCCGGGGAGCCGGCCGACTTCGGGGTGCTTTTCGAGGAGCCCGAAGACAAGCCCGGCGACGAGCCCGCCGACGAGCCCGCCGACGAACCGGCCGATGACGAGGCGCCGCCGCACGCGTGATCGAGCCTGCGTCCAGCGCGTCGACACGCCCGGCAGAGTAGCGCTGGACGCAGGCTCGGCGCCTGGGGCGGACCAGTAGGCTCGCCGATGTGTCCGAGCCGCTCCACGTGCCCCCCAGCGCGCCGGCGCGGGTGGTGGTGTTGGCGTCCGGCACCGGTTCACTGCTGGCCTCGCTGATCGGCGCCGCCGTCGGCGACTACCCCGCCCGCGTGGTGGCCGTGGGGGCCGATCGTGACTGCCGGGCCACCGAGATCGCCGCCGCGGCGTCGCTGCCCACGTTCACCGTCCGGGTGGGCGACCATTCCGACCGCGACGCCTGGGACGCGGCGATCACCGCCGCCGCCGCCGCGCACGCGCCCGACCTGATCGTATCCGCGGGTTTCATGAGAATCCTTGGTCCCCAATTTCTTTCACGATTCTACGGGCGCATCCTCAACACCCACCCCGCGCTGCTGCCCGCGTTCCCGGGCGCGCACGGGGTGGCCGACGCGTTGGCCTACGGGGTGAAGGTCACAGGCTGTACGGTGCACCTGGTGGATGCGGGCACGGACACCGGGCCGATCGTGGCTCAGCAATCCGTCCCGGTGCTCGACGGCGACGACGAAGAGACACTGCATGAACGCATCAAAATCACCGAACGGCAGCTGTTGGTGGATGTGGTGGCCGCGATCGCGACCCGCGGCGTCACCGTGAACGGACGAAAGGCAACCCTGGGATGAGCACAACATGAGCACCGACGACGGCCTGGGCGCCACCAAGCGGCCCATCCGCCGCGCGCTGATCAGCGTTTACGACAAGACCGGGCTCGTCGACCTCGCCCGCGGGCTCGCCGAGTCGGGCGTCGAGATCGTCTCGACCGGATCGACGGCGAAAACCATCGCCGACAAAGGCATCCCGGTCACCCGGGTGGAGGAACTGACCGGCTTCCCCGAGGTGCTCGACGGCCGCGTCAAGACGCTGCACCCCCGGGTGCATGCGGGGCTGCTGGCCGATCTGCGCAAACCCGAGCACGCCGCGGCGCTCGAAAAACTCGGCATCGCGGCGTTCGAGCTGGTGGTCGTCAACCTGTATCCGTTCAGCGAAACCGTCGACTCTGGCGCGAGCATCGACGAGTGCGTCGAGCAGATCGACATCGGCGGCCCCTCGATGGTGCGCGCCGCCGCCAAGAACCATCCCAGCGTCGCGGTGGTCACCGATCCGCTCGGCTACGACGGCGTGCTCGCCGCGGTCCGCGGTGGCGGGTTTACCCTCGCCGAGCGCAAAAGGCTGGCGGCGCTGGCCTTTCGGCACACCGCGGAATACGACATCGCCGTCGCCGCCTGGATGGAGTCGACGCTGGCGCCCGAACATCCGCCCACGGCGTTTCCGCAGTGGCTGGCCGGCAGCTGGCGGCGCACGACGATGCTGCGCTACGGCGAGAACCCGCATCAGCAGGCGGCCCTCTACAGCGACCCCGCCGCCTGGCCCGGCCTGGCGCAGGCCGAGCAGCTGCACGGAAAAGAGATGTCCTACAACAACTTCACCGACGCCGACGCCGCGTGGCGGGCCGCCTTCGACCACGAAGAGATGTGCGTGGCGATTATCAAGCACGCCAACCCCTGTGGGATCGCGATCTCGTCGGTGTCGGTCGCCGACGCGCACCGCAAGGCGCACGAATGCGATCCGCTGAGCGCCTACGGCGGGGTGATCGCGGCGAACACCGAGGTCAGCGTCGAGATGGCGGAGTACGTGAGCACCATCTTCACCGAGGTGATCGTGGCGCCCGCCTACGCGCCGGGCGCCGTCGAGGCGCTGACCCGCAAGAAGAACATCAGGGTGCTGCTGGCCTCCGAGCCGCTGGCCGGCGGCACCGAGCTGCGACCGGTCAGCGGCGGGCTCCTGGTGCAGCAACGCGACCAGCTCGACGCGCACGGCGACAACCCGGCCAACTGGACGCTGGCCACCGGATCACCGGCGGACCCGAAGACGTTGACCGACCTGGTCTTTGCGTGGCGCGCCTGCCGCGCGGTCAAGTCGAACGCGATCGTGATCGCCGCGGACGGCGCCACCATCGGCGTAGGCATGGGGCAGGTCAACCGGGTGGACGCCGCCCGGCTGGCCGTCGAGAGGGGCGGCGACCGGGTCAAGGGCGCGGTCGCGGCCTCCGACGCGTTCTTCCCGTTCCCCGACGGGCTCGAGACGCTGACGGCCGCCGGGGTGAAGGCCGTCGTGCATCCGGGCGGATCGGTACGCGACGACGAGGTGACCGCGGCGGCGGCCAAGGCCGGCGTCACGGTGTACCTCACCGGAGCCCGCCACTTCGCGCACTGAACGTTCGGCGGGTGGGCCGTGCGGGCAGCGCGTAGCGTGGAGTGGTGCCATCATCGACCAATCTGCCCCGCACCCTCGGCGAACTGCGTGCCGCCGGGCACCGCGAACGGGGCGTCAAGCAGGAAATCCGTGAAAACCTCCTGACCCGCCTGGCCGACGGCGCGGAACGCGAAGCGATCTGGCCGGGCATTTTGGGCTTCGACGACACCGTCTTGCCGCAACTCGAGCGCGCGCTGATCGCCGGTCACGACTTCGTGCTGCTGGGCGAACGCGGCCAGGGCAAGACCCGGCTGCTGCGGGCGCTGGTCGGGCTGCTGGACGAGTGGACGCCGGTCATCGACGGCGCCGAGCTCGGCGAGCACCCGTACACCCCGATCACCCCGGAGTCGATCCGGCGGGCCGCCACGCTCGGCGACGACCTGCCCGTGGCGTGGAAGCACCGCAGCGAGCGCTACACCGAGAAGCTGGCCACGCCCGACACCAGCGTCGCCGACCTGGTCGGTGACATCGACCCGATCAAGGTGGCCGAGGGCCGCAGCCTCGGCGACCCCGAAACCATCGCCTACGGGCTGATCCCGCGCGCGCACCGCGGCATCGTCGCGGTCAACGAGCTGCCCGACCTGGCCGAGCGCATCCAGGTGTCGATGCTCAACGTCATGGAGGAGCGCGACATCCAGGTCCGCGGGTACACGCTGCGCCTGCCGCTGGACGTGCTCGTGGTGGCCAGCGCCAACCCCGAGGACTACACCAACCGGGGCCGCATCATCACCCCGCTCAAGGACCGGTTCGGCGCCGAGATCCGCACGCACTACCCGCTGGAGCTTCAGGCAGAGGTAGGCGTGATCGCGCAGGAGGCGCACCTGAGCGCCCAGGTGCCCGACTACCTCTTGCAGGTGATCGCGCGGTTCGCCCGCTACCTGCGGGAGTCCAACTCGGTCGACCAGCGCTCCGGGGTGTCGGCGCGGTTCGCGATCGCCGCGGCCGAGACCGTGGCCGCCGCCGCCCGCCATCGCGGCGCGGTGCTGGGGGAGACCGACCCGGTGGCCCGGGTGGTCGACCTGGGCACCGTGATCGACGTGCTGCGCGGCAAGCTGGAATTCGAGTCCGGCGAGGAGGGCCGCGAGCAGGCGGTGCTCGAGCACCTGCTGCGCCGGGCGACCGCCGACACCGCGGCCCGGGTACTGGGCGGCGTCGACGTCGGCGCGCTGGTGTCCGCGGTCGAGGGCGGTGCCGCGGTGACGACGGGCGAGCGGGTGTCGGCCAAGGACGTGCTGGCCGCGGTTCCCGGCCTGCCCGTCGTCGACCGCATCGCGGCCAAACTCCACGCCGAGTCCGAGGGCGAACGCGCCGCGGCGCTGGAACTGGCGCTCGAGGCGCTGTATCTGGCCAAGCGCATCGACAAGGTTTCCGGGGAGGGCCAGACGGTCTATGGCTAAACCTTTTTCGAAAGGCCATTCGTCGCGATACTCGGCGTACACCGGCGGGCCCGACCCGCTGGCGCCGCCGGTGGACCTGCGCGAGGCGCTCGAACAGATCGGCCAGGACGTCATGGCCGGCACCTCGCCGCGCCGCGCGCTCTCCGAGTTGCTGCGCCGCGGCACCCAGAACATGCGCGGGGCCGACCAGCTCGCGGCCGAGGCGAATCGCCGCCGGCGGGACCTGTTGCGGCGCAACAATTTAGACGGCACCCTGCAGGAGATCAAGAAACTGCTCGACGAGGCGGTGCTGGCCGAACGCAAGGAGCTGGCGCGCGCCCTGGACGACGACGCCCGCTTCGGCGAGCTGCAACTGGACGCGCTGCCGGCGTCGCCGGCCAAGGCCGTGCAGGAGCTCTCCGACTACAACTGGCGCAGCGCCGAGGCGCGCGAAAAGTACGAGCAGATCAGGGATTTGCTGGGCCGCGAGATGCTCGACCAGCGCTTCGCGGGCATGAAGCAGGCGCTGGAGGGGGCCACCGACGAGGATCGCCAGCGCGTCAACGAGATGCTGGACGACCTCAACGGGCTGCTGGACAAGCACGCCCGCGGCGAGGACACCCAGCAGGACTTCGACGACTTCATGGACAAGCACGGGGAGTTCTTCCCGGAGAACCCCCGCAACGTCGAGGAACTGCTGGACTCGCTGGCCAAGCGCGCCGCCGCCGCGCAGCGCTTCCGCAACAGCCTGAGCCCCGAGCAGCGCGCCGAGCTGGATGCGTTGGCGCAGCAGGCGTTTGGCTCCCCCGCGCTGATGCAGGCGTTGAACCGGCTCGACGCGCACCTGCAGGCCGCCCGGCCGGGTGAGGACTGGACGGGCTCCGAGCAGTTCTCCGGCGACAACCCGTTCGGCATGGGCGAGGGCACGCAGGCGCTGTCGGACATCGCCGAGCTCGAGCAGCTCGCCGAGCAGCTGTCCCAGAGCTATCCGGGCGCCACGATGGACGACGTCGACCTCGACGCGCTGGCCCGCCAGCTCGGCGACGACGCGGCCGTCGACGCGCGCACGCTGGCCGAGCTGGAACGCGCGCTGGTCAATCAAGGGTTTTTGGATCGCGGCTCCGACGGCCAGTGGCGGCTGTCCCCGAAGGCCATGCGGCGGCTCGGCGAGACGGCGTTGCGCGATGTGGCGCAACAGCTTTCGGGCCGCCGCGGCGAGCGGGACCACCGCCGGGCGGGGGCGGCCGGCGAGCTGACCGGTGCGACGCGGCCCTGGCAGTTCGGTGACACCGAGCCGTGGAACATCTCCCGCACGCTGACCAACGCGGTGCTGCGCCAGGCGGGAACCGCCACCGCCGAATGGCCCCTGCGGATCACCGTCGACGACGTCGAGGTGTCCGAGACGGAGACCCGCACGCAGGCCGCGGTCGCGCTGTTGGTGGACACCTCGTTTTCGATGGTGATGGAGAACCGGTGGCTGCCGATGAAGCAGACGGCCCTGGCGCTCAACCACCTGGTGTGCACGCGATTTCGCTCGGATGCGTTGCAGATCATCGCGTTCGGCCGTTACGCCCGCACGGTGACGGCCGCGGAGCTCACCGGTCTGGAGGGTGTCTACGAGCAGGGCACCAACCTGCATCACGCGCTGGCGCTGGCGGGGCGTCACCTGCGGCGCCATCCCAACGCGCAGCCCGTCGTGCTGGTGGTGACCGACGGCGAGCCGACCGCGCACCTCGAGGACTTCGACGGCGAGGGCTCGGCGGTGTTTTTCGATTACCCGCCGCACCCGCGGACCATCGCCCACACCGTGCGCGGGTTCGACGACATGGCGCGCCTCGGCGCGCAGGTGACGATCTTCCGGCTCGGCAGCGACCCGGGCCTGGCGCGGTTCATCGACCAGGTCGCGCGGCGCGTCGAGGGCCGCGTGGTGGTGCCCGATCTGGACGGCCTGGGGGCCGCGGTGGTGGGCGACTACCTGCGGTCGCGACGCCGTCGCTGAGCGCGTCACCACGCATGACTTTCTTTCGACCGGGCAGACGGACGACGAAGGAGGAGACCCCATGACCAGCGTTCCAACGATCGAACTCAACGACGGTGTGCGCATTCCGCAGCTTGGCTTCGGCGTGTTTCAGATCAAGCCCGACGAGACCGCCGAGGCGGTCAAGCGCGCCCTCGACATCGGCTACCGCCATATCGACACCGCCGAAATGTACGGCAACGAAAAGGAAGTCGGGCAAGGGGTGCGTGACGCCGGCCTCGACCGCGCCGACGTGTTCATCACCAGCAAGCTCAACAACGGATTTCACAAGCCCGACGACGCGCGCCGCGCGTTCGACAAGACACTGGAGGCCCTCGGTTCGGACTACGTCGACCTGTTCCTCATCCACTGGCCGCTGCCCACCCTGTATGGCGGGGACTTCGTGTCGACGTGGAAGGTGCTCGAGGAGTTCGCCAAGGACGGGCGCGCGCGCAGCATCGGCGTCTCGAACTTCCAACCGGCACACCTCGATCGGCTCGCCGGCGACACCGACACCGTCCCCTCGGTCAACCAGATCGAGGTCCACCCCTACTTCGGCAACGAGCAGGTCCGCGCCTACGGACGCGACCACGGCATCGCCACCGAGGCGTGGTCGCCGATCGCCCAGGGCAAGGTGCTCGACGACCCGGTGATCACCCGCATCGCCGACGCGCGTGGCAAATCACCCGCACAGGTGGTGCTGCGCTGGCACATCCAGCGGGGCGACATCGTGTTCCCGAAATCCGTTACGCCGGAACGGATCAAAGCCAACTTCGAGCTGTTCGACTTCGAGCTGGACGATCCCGACATGGACGCCATCTCGGCGCTGGACAAGGGCGAATCGGGCAGGACGGGCCCCCACCCGGACGAATTCGACTACGTGCCCAAATGACCGTGGGCACAACGCTTCTGCGCTGAGAGGTGCCGCTAGGGGCGATGCCTGCGGGCCTTGCGCCGGATGCCCACGCCGCCCCATAGCGAAAAGCCGCGAATCTTCACCTTCGGCGCGCCGGGTGTGCCCTGGCCCAGGACTTCGTGGTCGAAGCCGCCCATCACGCCGCGGCCGCGGATCTCAACGTTGACTTCGGGCGGCAGCAGGATGCTCTGGGCGCCCATGATCGAGATCGCGTGGATCTCGACCTCGGTCGAGGTGAAGTCGGCGTAGCGCAGGTCCACCACCCCGCTGCCCCAGAACGTGAAGGTGGTCAGCTTCTTGGGGACGTTCCACCGGCCGCGGCGCTCGAACCCGCTCATCAGCGCGAGCAACAACATCGACGGCGCCGGATTGGGTTTGCCGCCCCTGCGCGGGCTCAACGCGGTGCCCGGCAGGTCGGCCCGGAGCTCGTCCAGCTCCTCATACGTGGTGGCCGCGTACGCCTTGGTCAGGCGGTCTTCGTAGTCCTTGAGCTGCAGCCGGCCCTGCTCGGCCGCGTACGCCAGCAACTGCGCCAGCTGGATGCGATCGGTGTCGGCCGCGCGCGACGTTTGGTCGCGCGTGTCCTTCGCATCGCGCTGTGCTGGGTTGCTCATCATCCATGAGCGTACGACGTCCAGGTTTCGCTGCAAGAGGGTTGGCTAAACTGCAACCTTCCGTCCGGCGCCGGCTTAATCGGCGGCCCCCTCAGCGGGCGCCCAACTGGGCGGGCGCTTTTGCAGGAATGCCAGCATGCCTTCGCGGGCCTCGTCGGATACGAACAGCCGCGCCGACTCCTCGGTGAGCCGCTCGGCGTCCCGGTCGAAGCCCGCCAGCACGGCGGCCGTCGTCAGCGCCTTCGACGCCGCAAGGCCCTGCGGCGAACCGCGGCTCACGTCGGCGACCAGCTGCCGCACCGCGGCCTCGACGTCGTCGACCGCCATCGTCACCAGGCCGATGTCCGCGGCCGTCGCCGCGTCGAAGGTCTCGCCGGTGAGGTAGTAGCGGGCCGCCGCGCGCGGCGCCAGTTTCGGCAGCAGCGTCAGCGAGATGATCGCCGGGGCCACGCCGATGCGGGCTTCGGTCAGCGCGAAGGTGCTGCGCGGGCCGGCGACGGCGATGTCGCAGGCGCCGACCAGGCCGAAGCCGCCGGCCCGGACGTGCCCGTCGACGGCGGCGATCACCGGCAGCGGGGCGGAGACGATGGCGCGCAGCAGCGCCGTCAGTTCCCGGGCCCGGGCCTCCGCCAGCGAAAGAGGGTCGCCCCCGCTGGCCTCGCCGAGGTCCGCCCCGGCGCAGAACGTGCCGCCGGTGTGGCCCAGCACCACCGCCCGCACGCCGGGATCGGCGGCGGCGTCCCGCAGCCCCTGGTGCAGCTGCTCGACGAGCGCGGTCGAAAGCGCGTTGCGATTGTGCGGCGAGTTCAGCGTCAGCCGCGCGAACGGCCCACCGGCGTCGGCCGGGCCGGCGTATTCGACGAGGCTGTCCATCAGTAGCTTCGGGGCAGGCCCAGCGACGTCTGCGCGACGAAGTTCAGGACCATCTCGCGGCTGATCGGGGCGATCCGGCCCAGCCGGGCCGAGGCCAGCATCGCGGCGACGCCGTACTCCTTGGTCAACCCGTTGCCGCCCATGGACTGCACGGCCTGGTCCACCGAACGGGTGGCCGCCTCGGCGGCGGCGTACTTGGCCATGTTGGCGGCCTCGGCGGCGCCCATGTCGTCGCCGCTGTCGTAGAGCGTCGCCGCCTTCTGCATCATCAGCTTGGCCAGCTGGACCTCGATGTGGCACTGCGCCAACGGATGTGACAGCCCCTGGTGGGCGCCGATGGGCGTGCCCCACACCTGGCGGGTCTTGACGTAGTCGACGGCCTTTTCCAGCGCGAACCGCCCCATGCCCACCGAGCTCGCCGCGCCCATGATCCGCTCGGGGTTCAAGCCGGCGAAAAGCTGGGCGATGGCGGCGTCCTCGGCGCCCACCAGCGCGTCGCTGGGCAGCCGGACGTCGTCGAGGAACACCTGGAACTGACGCTCCGGGCTGATAAGCTCCATTTCGATCGGCGTGTAGGCGAATCCGGGCGCGTCCGTGGGCACGACGAACAGCGCCGGCCGGAGCTTGCCCGTCTTCGCCTCCTCGGTCCGGGCCACCACCAGCACCGCCTGCGCCTGGTCGACGCCCGAGATGAAAACCTTCTGGCCCTTGAGGATCCAGTCGCCCCCGTCGCGGCGGGCGGTCGTGATGATCTTGTGCGAGTTGGATCCGGCGTCCGGCTCGGTGATGGCGAACGCCATCGTGAGCGAGCCGTCGGCGATGGCCGGGATCCAGCGCTTCTTTTGTTCTTCGGTGCCGAACTTGCTGATGATGGTGCCGTTGATGGCGGGGGAGACCACCATCAGCAGCAGCGCGCTGCCGGCGGCCGCCATTTCCTCCATCACCAGCGACAGTTCGTAAATGCCGGCGCCGCCGCCGCCGTACTCCTCGGGCAGGTTGACGCCGAGGAAGCCGAGTTTGCCCGCCTCCGCCCACAGTTCGGTGGTGTGCTCGTGGGCGCGGGCCTTCTTCAGGTAGTACTCGCTGCCGTAGTTGGACGCCCACTCGGCCACCGCCTTGCGCAGGGCCCGGCGTTCCTCGTTCTCGATGAAGCTGGTGTCGGTCACGGCGAATCTCCTTCTGCTTGCGGCGCTTCCACGCGTGCGAGGTTTGGCTGGTCGTGATCCGCCGCGCCCGGCTGCGCCGCGCTTGCGATCACTGCGAGGACGGTGCCCACCTCGACTTGCTGACCGGTATCGACGTGGAGCTCGGCGAGCACGCCGTCGACCGGCGCGGCGATGGTGTGTTCCATCTTCATCGCCTCGAGCCAGATCAGCGGCTGCCCGGCGGTGACGGTGTCGCCGACGGCGGCGCCGAGGCGGATGACGTTGCCGGGCATGGGCGCCACCAGGGAGCCCTTTTCGAGGGTCGATCCCGGCTCTGGGAAGCGGGGCAGGGCGATCAGGTGGACCGGTCCGCGCGCGGAATCGACGTAGACGTCGGGGCCGTAGCGGTGCACGGTGAAGCCGCGGTCGACGCCGGCATCGGCCAGCACCACCTGGTCCGGCGCGGACGCGACGAGCCGCACCGTCGCGTCACCGGCAAGTTCCAAACCGGTTCTGCCGAACCGATATTCGACGCGGTGCTCGGTTCCCCCGTCGTCGCGGAAGGTTTTGACCTGGTAGCCCGACGGCAGGTTGCGCCAGCCGCTGGGGATCGAGCCCAGCACCGCGGCATGGGCGCGGTTGTGCGCGGCGTCGGCGAGCGCGGCGGCGACGGCCGACAGCCGGACGGTGGCGGCGTCGGCCAGCGGCGCCGACAGCTCGGCCAAGCCGTGGGTGTCGAAAAACGCGGTGTCGGTGGCGCCGTCGAGGAACGCCCGGTGGCGCAGCACGTTCACCAGCAGCTCGCGGTTGGTGCGCAGGCCGTGCAGGCGCGCGCGGGTCAGCGCGTCGGCCAGCACCAGCGCGGCCCGGCGGCGCGTCGGGGCGTAGGAGACGACCTTGGCCAGCATCGGGTCGTAATGGATCGACACCACCGAGCCGTCGACGATTCCGGAGTCCAGCCGGATGCCGGTGCGGTGGCCCAGCGTGCCGAACTCGGCGCGCACTCCCGGCACGTCGATCGCGTGCACCAGCCCGGCCTGCGGCTGCCAGCCATGCGCGGGGTCCTCGGCGTAGAGGCGGGCCTCGATCGAATGCCCTTGGGAGGCAGGCGGTTCGGGGGCCAGCCGCTCGCCGTCGGCGACCGCGAGCTGCAGCTCGACGAGGTCGAGGCCGGTCGTCTCCTCGGTGACCGGGTGCTCGACCTGCAGGCGGGTGTTCATTTCCAGGAAGTAGAACTCGCCTTCTTGGGAATTTGGGTCGGCCAGGAACTCCACCGTGCCCGCCCCGGTGTAGCCGATCGCGCCGGCCGCCAGCCGGGCGGCGTCGAACAGCCTGGCGCGCATGCCCGGTGTGCGCTCGACCAGCGGCGACGGCGCCTCCTCGATGATCTTCTGGTGCCGGCGCTGGATCGAGCACTCCCGTTCGCCGACGGCCCACACCGTGCCGTGGCCGTCGGCCATGACCTGGACCTCGATGTGGTGTCCGGTGGGCAGGTAGCGCTCACAAAACACGGTCGGGTCGCCGAACGCCGACTGAGCCTCCCGGCGCGCCGCCTCGACTTCGCCTGGCAGGGCGGCTAATTCGCGCACCACCCGCATCCCGCGGCCGCCGCCGCCCGCGGACGCCTTCACCAGCACCGGCAGCTGCGCCTCGGTGACGGTGTCGGGGTCGAGCTCGTCGAGCACCGGCACCCCGGCGGCGGCCATCAGCTTCTTGGATTCGATCTTGGAACCCATCGCGCGCACCGCGTCCACGGGCGGCCCGACCCATGTCAGGCCCGCGGCCTGCACGGCCGCCGCGAAATCGGCGTTCTCCGAGAGGAACCCGTATCCGGGGTGCACCGCGTCGGCGTCGGCGGCGCGGGCGGCCGCGATGATCGCCTCCGCGTTGAGGTAGTCGTCGGTGTTGGGGAGCCGGACCCGGGCGTCGGCCTCGGCGACGTGCGGCGCGGCGGCATCGGGGTCGGTGTAGACGGCGACGGTGGAAAGGCCAAGCCGCCGGCAGGTCGCGAACACCCGCCGGGCGATCTCGCCGCGGTTGGCGACCAGCACTCGGGTGATTCCCATGTCGCTCACATCCGGAAGACGCCGAAGTTCGACGTCCCCTTGATCGGGCCATTGGCGATGGCGGACAAGCACATTCCCAGCACGGTGCGGGTGTCGCGGGGGTCGATCACCCCGTCGTCGTAGAGCATCCCAGACAGCACCAACGGCAGTGACTCGGCCTCGATCTGGCCCTCTATCGCCGCGCGCATGGCAGCGTCAGCCGCGTCGTCGTATTCCTGCCCGCGGGCCTCGGCGGCCGCGCGCGCCACGATCGACAACACGCCCGAGAGCTGGGCGCCGCCCATCACCGCGGCCTTGGCGCTGGGCCAGGCGAACAGGAAACGCGGGTCGTAGGCCCGCCCGCACATCCCGTAATGCCCGGCGCCGTAGGACGCACCGATGAGCAGCGAGATGTGCGGGACGGTCGAGTTGGACACGGCGTTGATCATCATCGAACCGTGCTTGATCATCCCGCCCTCTTCGTAGTCCTTGCCCACCATGTAGCCGGTGGTGTTGTGCAGGAACAGCAAGGGCGTGTTGGAGCGGTTGGCCAGCTGAATGAACTGGGTCGCCTTCTGCGACTCCTCGCTGAACAGTACGCCGCGGGCGTTGGCCAGGATGCCCAGCGGGTAGCCGTGCAGGCGGGCCCACCCGGTCACCAGGGACGAGCCGTACAGGGCCTTGAATTCGTCGAACTCGGAGCCGTCCACGATGCGGGCGATCACCTCGCGCGGGTCGAACGGGATGCGCAGGTCAGCGGGCACGATGCCGATCAGCTCCTCGGCGTCGAACAGCGGCTCGGTGACCGGTCCGGGGGCCGGCCCCTGCTTGACCCAGTTGAGGCGGGCGACGATGCGACGCCCGATGCGGATGGCGTCCAGCTCGTCGACGGCGAAGTAGTCGCCCAAACCCGAGACGCGAGAGTGCATTTCGGCGCCGCCAAGGGATTCGTCGTCGGATTCCTCGCCGGTGGCCATCTTCACCAGCGGGGGGCCGGCCAAAAACACCTTGGAGCGTTCCTTGATCATCACGACGTGGTCCGACATCCCGGGCACGTAGGCCCCGCCCGCGGTGGAGTTGCCGAACACCAGCGCGATGGTCGGGATGCCGGCCGCCGACAGGCGCGTCAGGTCGCGGAACATCCGCCCGCCCGGGATGAAGATTTCCTTTTGGGTCGGCAGGTCGGCCCCACCGGATTCCACCAGGGAAATGACGGGAAGCCGGTTCTCGAAGGCGATTTGGTTGGCGCGCAGGATCTTTTTCAACGTCCACGGGTTGCTGGTGCCGCCCTTGACGGTGGGGTCGTTGGCCACGATCAGGCACTCCACCCCCTCGACCGCGCCGATGCCCACCACCACGCTCGCACCCAGCGTGAAGGGGCTGCCGTAGGCGGCCAACGGGCTCAGCTCCAAAAACGGCGAATCCGGATCGACGAGCAGCTCGATGCGTTCCCGCGCGGTCAGCTTGCCGCGCGCGTGGTGGCGCTCGACATACTTGGGGCCCCCGCCCGCAAGGGCTTTGGCGAGTTCGGCGCCGATCTCCTCGAGCCGCGCGGTCGCCGTCGACGCGGCGTCGGCGTAGGCGGGGGACGTCGGATCGAGGGCGGACTGAAGTACGGTCACGACCACCGCCGGCGACGCAGGGCGCAGGGATGTGGGGGAGGCGGTGCGATCATGATTGATACCCCAGGGTTTTCGCGGCCAGTGCGGTCAGGATTTCGGTGGTGCCGCCGCCGATGCCCAGGATCCGCATGTCCCGGTATTGGCGTTCGACTTCGGACTCGGCCATGTAACCCATCCCGCCGAACAGCTGGACGGCCTGGTTGGCCACCCATTCGCCGGCTTCGACGGCGGTGTTCTTGGCGAAGCAGACCTGCGCGATCAGGTTGGTCTCCCCGGCGAGCTGGCGTTCCACCACGTGGCGCGAGTACACCCGCGCCACGTCGGTGCGCCGGGCCATCTCGGCCAGCGTGTTCTGCACCGACTGGCGCGAGATCAGCGGGCGGCCGAACGTCTCCCGGTCGCGACACCATTGGGCGGTGATGTCCAGGCATCGCTGCGCGCTCGAATAGGCTTGCGCGGCAAGGCCGATGCGCTCCGAGACGAAGGCCTGGGCGATCTGGGCGAAGCCACTGTTTTCGGCGCCGACCAGGTTGGCGGCCGGCACCCGCGCGTCGGTGAAGGACAGCTCCGCGGTGTCCGAGGACCGCCACCCCATCTTGTCCAGCTTGCGGGAGACCTCGAAGCCGGGCGTGCCCTTCTCGATCACCAGCAGCGAAACCCCCGCCGCCCCGGGGCCTCCGGTGCGCACGGCGGTGACGACGTAGTCGGCGCGCACCCCGGAGGTGATGTAGGTCTTGGCGCCGTTGACGACGTAGTGGTCGCCATCCAACACCGCGGCGGTGCGCAGGTGCCCGACGTCCGAACCACCGCCCGGCTCGGTGATGGCCAGCGCGCCGATCTTGTCACCGGCCAGCGTCGGGCGGACGAACTCCTCGATGAGCCGCTCGTCGCCCGAGGCGATCATGTGCGGCACCGCGATGCCGCAGGTGAACAGCGAGGCGTAGACGCCGCCGGGGGCGCCGGCCTGATGCAGCTCCTCGCAGACGATCACCGGGTCCGCGGCGTCGCCGCCGCTTCCGCCGGCCGCTTCGGGAAACCCGGCGCCCAGCAGGCCGGCCGCCCCGGCGCGCCGGTGCAGGTCGCGCGGCAGCTCCCCGCAGCGTTCCCACTCGTCTACGTGGGGCAGGATCTCGCGTTCGGCGAACGCGCGCACCGTCTTTCGCAACTGTTCGCGCTCGGGCGTGGTCCAGACGCTCATAGCAGCCTCTCCGGGATGTCGAGGTAGCGGCCGCGCAGCCACTCGCCCAGGCCCTTTGCCTGGGGATCGAAGCGCGCGTTGTAGGCCACGCCCTGGCCCAGGATGCCGTCGATGACGAAGTTCACCGCCCGCAGGTTCGGCAGCAGGTGGCGGGTGACCTCGAAGTCGGCCGCTTCGGGGAGCAACTCCTTGAGCAGCTCGACGGTCAGCGTGTGGGCAAGCCAGCGCCATTGTTCGTCGGTGCGCACCCACACGCCCACGTTGGCCGAACCGCCCTTGTCGCCGCTGCGCGCCCCCGCGATGCGGCCGAGCGGCACCCGCCGCGTCGGCCCGGCCGGCAGTGGCTCGGGCAACGGCGGGGGTGCGACGGGTGCGAGCTCCAAAGTCTCGGTGGCGCAGGGGATTTCGATGCGAGTGCCGTCGGCCTGCACCGCGATGTGGGGCACCTGCTTGGCGTCGACGTAGCCGGCGGTGAACACTCCGTAGACCTGGCCGTCGCCGGGCGGGGCGGTCACGTGAAAGCCCGGATAGCTGGCCAGCGCCAATTCCACTGCGGCCGAAGAGAACTGGCGTCCGACATTCGAAGGGTCGGGGTCGCGGACGACGCAATGAAGCAGCGCGCTGGCGGCTTCCTCGGTGTCGGCGTCGGCGTGGTCGGTGCGGGCCAGAGACCACTGCAGCTCGGCGGGCTTGACGGTGAGCGCGGCCTCGAGCTGCCGGCGCACCAGGTCGGCCTTGGCCTCGATGTCCAGGCCGGTCAGCACGAACGTCATGGCGTTGCGGAACCCACCGACGCTGTTCAGCGACACCTTCAGCGTGGGCGGCGGCGGCTCGCCGCGCACCCCGCTGATGCGCACCCGGTCGCGGCCGTCGGACGCCAGCTCGACGGTGTCCATGCGGGCGGTCACGTCAGGATTGGCGTAGCGGGCGCCGGCGATCTCGTAGAGCAACTGCGCGGTGACGGTGTCGACGCTGACCAGCCCGCCGGTGCCGGGGTGCTTGGTGATCACCGAGGAGCCGTCGGCGCGGACCTCGGCCAGTGGGAAACCAGCGTGGGTCAGGTCTGCCACCTCGGTGAAAAACGCGTAGTTGCCGCCGGTGGCCTGCACGCCGCATTCGATGACGTGTCCGGCCACCACCGCCCCGGCCAGTGCGTCGTAGTCGGTGCGTCCCCAGCCGAAGTGCGCCGCCGCGGCCCCCACGATCACCGAGGCGTCGGTGACCCGCCCGGTGACGACGACGTCGGCGCCGCCGCCCAGGCACTCGACGATGCCCCACGCTCCCAGGTAGGCGTTCGCCGTCAGCGGCGTGCCCAGGCCCAGCTCGGCGGCGCGCGGTTGCAGGTCGTCGCCCTCGACGTGCGCGACGCGGACGGGGACGCCGAGGCGCTCGGCCAGGGCGCGGATGGCGTCGGCCAGCCCGGCGGGGTTGAGGCCGCCGGCGTTGGCGACGATCCGGACGCCGCGGTCGCGGGCCTCGCCGAGGCAGTCCTCGAGCTGGGTCAGGAAGGTCTTGGCGTAGCCGCGCTCGGGGTGCTTCATCCGGTCGCGGCCGAGGATGAGCATCGTGAGCTCGGCCAGATAGTCCCCGGTCAGGTAGTCCACTGGGTCGTTGGAGTCGCCGGTGAGCATTTCGCGCATCGCCGACAGCCGGTCGCCGTAGAACCCGGAGCAGTTCGCGATCCGAACAGCCGCGGGACCGCCAGCAGACGCCATGGCCCTCCAATCAACCAACCACCCGGTAGGCTAGCGGGTGCCGCCTGACGCCCGTCAAGGAGCTCGGTTGCTCCCGACGGCCGCGACCCTGACACCAGGTACACGACACGCCGCGGACGGACCGCCCTCGCTTCAGTCTCGCGCGGCGGTCCCGCCGAGCACGCCGTTTTGGCCGCCAGCAGGTCACCGACTATCCTGGTACGCAATCGTCGCACGTTAGGCCCGACCGGCCACCCCCGGCGACATACCCCCGACCCGAGGAGTTAGGCCCGACCATGGCCGTACCCAAGCGCAGGATGTCGCGCGCGAACACCCGAAGCCGTCGCGCGCAGTGGAAGGCCACGAAGACCGAGCTCGTCGGTGTCACCGTCGCCGGCCAGAAGCACAAGGTGCCGCGGCGGCTGCTCAAGGCCGCCCGCCTGGGCCTGATCGACCTCGACCGCCGCTAGCCGAATCTCGGCAAACACACGGCGCGCCTCTCAGCCCGCTCTCAGGCGCTAGGACGAAACTGATGGCCGTGCGGATACTTGTCGTCGACGACGATCGCGCGGTGCGCGAGTCGCTGCGCAGGTCGCTTTCCTTCAACGGCTATTCGGTCGAGCTGGCCCACGACGGGGTCGAGGCCCTCGACATGATCGCCAGCGACCGGCCCGACGCGCTCGTCCTGGACGTGATGATGCCTCGGCTGGACGGCCTCGAGGTGTGCCGCCAGCTGCGCAGCACCGGCGACGATTTGCCGATATTGGTGCTCACCGCCCGCGATTCGGTGTCCGAGCGGGTCGCGGGCCTGGACGCCGGCGCCGACGACTACCTGCCGAAGCCCTTCGCCCTCGAAGAGCTGCTGGCGCGGATGCGGGCGCTGCTGCGCCGCACCAAGCCGGACGACGACGCCGATTCGGTGGCGATGAAGTTCTCCGACCTGACCCTGGACCCGGTCACCCGGGAGGTCACCCGGGGGGAGCGCCGAATCAGCTTGACCCGCACCGAGTTTTCCTTGCTGGAAATGTTGATCGCCAACCCGCGCCGGGTGCTCACGCGCAGCCGCATCCTCGAAGAGGTGTGGGGATTCGACTTCCCCACCTCGGGCAACGCGCTGGAGGTCTACGTCGGCTACCTGCGCCGCAAGACGGAAGCCGACGGCGAGCCGCGCCTCATCCACACGGTGCGCGGGGTGGGCTACGTCCTGCGGGAGACACCGCCGTAATGATCCGGTTCCGCCGGCGCCGGCGGCCACCGCTGCCGGCCACCAGCTCGCTGTCGCTGCGGTGGCGGGTGATGCTGTTGGCGATGTCGATGGTGGCCATGGTGGTCGTGCTGATGGCGTTCGCCGTCTACGCCGTGATTTCGGCCGCGCTGTACAGCGATATCGACAACCAACTGCAAAGCCGGGCCCAGCTGCTGATCGCCAGCGGATCCCTGGCCGCCGACCCCGGCAAGGCCATCGAGGGCACCGCCTACTCCGACGTCAACGCGATGCTGGTGAACCCGGGCCACTCCGTCTACACCGCCAACCAGCCCGGCCAAACCCTGCCCGTCGGCTCCACCGAGAAGGCCGTGATCCGCGGCGAGTTGTTCATGTCGCGCCGCACCGCGGCCGATCAGCGGATCCTTGCCATCCATTTGCCCAACGGCAGCTCACTTTTGATCTCCAAGAGCCTCAAGCCGACCGAGGCGGTGATGACCAAACTGCGCTGGGTGCTGCTCATGGTCGGCGGCATCGGCGTCGCGGTCGCCGCGGTGGCCGGGGGTATGGTCACCCGGGCGGGCCTGCGTCCGGTCGCCCGGCTCACCGAAGCCGCCGAACGGGTGGCGCGCACCGACGATCTGCGGCCCATCCCGGTGTTCGGCAGCGACGAATTGGCCAGGCTCACCGAGGCTTTCAACCTGATGCTGCGTGCCTTGGCCGAGTCGCGGGAGCGGCAGGCGCGGCTGGTCACCGACGCCGGGCACGAATTGCGCACCCCGCTGACGTCGCTGCGCACCAACGTCGAGCTGCTGATGGCCTCGATGGAGCCGGGGGCGCCGCGGCTGCCCGAGCAGGAGATGGCTGGCCTGCGCGAAGACGTGCTGGCGCAGATCGAGGAATTGTCAACGCTGGTAGGCGATTTGGTGGACCTCACCCGCGACGATGCCGGTCAGGTGGTGCACGAGACGGTCGACATGTCCGACGTGATCGATCGCAGCCTGGAGCGAGTCCGCCGGCGCCGCAACGACATTCACTTCGACGTCGAGGTGAGCCCCTGGCAGGTCTACGGTGACGCGGCCGGCCTGTCACGCGCGGTGCTGAACCTGATGGACAACGCCGCCAAGTGGAGCCCGCCGGGCGGCCACGTCGCAATCCGGCTGAGCCAACTTGACCCGTCGCACGCCGAGCTGGTCGTCTCCGACCAGGGCCCGGGAATTCCGCCGCACGAGCGGCGACTGGTGTTCGAACGGTTCTACCGATCCGCGTCGGCGCGCGCGCTGCCCGGTTCGGGCCTCGGGCTCGCGATCGTCAAGAAGGTGGTGCTCAACCACGGGGGCCTGTTGCGGGTCGAGGACACCGTTCCGGGCGGCCAGCCCCCCGGAACGTCCATCTACGTGCTGCTGCCCGGCCGCCCGTTGCCGATCGCGACGTCTTCGGCGCCGCCGGGCGACACTGAGATCGACAAGACCGAAGGCGAGACCGACCCCGCCGCACCGGTGGCGGGCGACGCGGTGAACTCTCGGGATTCGGCGAGCGTTATCTCAGTGGACTCTCAGTCTGCGCGGGCACGGTAGGTCTGCAGTTACTGTTGGACTCGAGCGAAGTCGATTTGGCATAGATCCGACAGAGATCCGATATCTCCGATATAGAGGAAGAGCGACGTAGCGACATGACGAATGACCCGAGGTATTCGCCACCGCCGCAGCAGCAGGGTTACCCCACCGGCCAGAATCAGCCCGTGCCGCCCGCCTACGCGCGGGGGCAACAGCCGTACACCCAGCAGTACGACTGGCGCTACCGGCCGCAGCAGCAGCCGACGCCGACGGACCAGTACCGCCGGCCCTACGAGCCGTTCGGCAACACCGGGGCCGGCCGGTTGCCGGGGGGAACGGGTCCCGGCCCCATCCCCGGCGGCACCGGGTCGATTCCGCTGTCCGGGGCGACCGGCACGGGCCCGATACCCGGGATGTACCCGCCGATGGCTCCGCCACCCCAAAAGCGTTCTCGCGCAGGCGCATTGGTTGCCGGAGCCTTCGCGATCGCGATCGTCTCGGCCGGCATCGGCGGCGCCGCCGCGACGGCCGTCGAGATGGGCACGCACTCCGCGGGCGGCAACGGGCACGGGATAATCCCGGGCGCCGCGCCCAGCGTCCCGGCCGCGAACATGCCGCCGGGCAGCGTCGAGCAGGTCGCCTCCAAGGTGGTGCCCAGCGTCGTCATGCTCGAGACCGACATGGGTC
Source organism: Mycobacterium palustre (assembly GCF_002101785.1). Lineage (GTDB taxonomy): Bacteria > Actinomycetota > Actinomycetes > Mycobacteriales > Mycobacteriaceae > Mycobacterium > Mycobacterium palustre. The sequence continues at coordinate 19,387 of NZ_LQPJ01000099.1, read as the reverse complement.
GCCAGTCCGAAGAGGGCTCGGGCATCGTGCTGTCGGCGGACGGGCTGATCCTGACCAACAACCACGTCGTCGCGGCCGCGGCCAAGCCCGGCGGCCCGCCCGGCGCGCCCCCCGGCGGCCCGCCGCCGAAAACGACGGTGACCTTCTCCGACGGCCGCACCGCGCCGTTCACGGTCGTCGGCGCCGACCCCACCAGCGACATCGCCGTGATCCGCGTGCAGGGCGTACCCAACCTCACCCCCGTCACGATGGGCTCCTCGGCGGACCTGCGGGTCGGGCAGCCGGTGGTGGCGATCGGCTCGCCCCTGGGCCTGTCGGGCACGGTGACCACCGGGATCATCAGCGCCCTCAACCGGCCGGTGTCCACCACCGGGGAGGCGGGCAACCAGAACACCGTGCTGGACGCGATCCAGACCGACGCCGCGATCAACCCCGGGAACTCCGGCGGTGCGCTGGTCAACATGAGCGGCCAGTTGGTCGGCGTCAACTCGGCGATCGCCACGCTGGGCGCCGATTCACCGGATGCGCAGAGCGGCTCGATCGGGCTGGGCTTCGCGATCCCGGTCGACCAGGCCAAGCGCATCGCCGACGAGCTGATCAGCACCGGCAAGGCGACGCACGCCTCGCTGGGCGTGCAGGTGACCAGCGACAAGACCGCCCCCGGGGCCAAGGTCGTCGACGTCGTGCCCAACGGCGCGGCCGCGGCCGCCGGCGTCCCCAAGGGCGTCGTCGTCACCAAGGTCGACGACCGTCCGATCAACAACGCCGACGCGCTGGTCGCGGCCGTGCGCTCCAAGGCGCCGGGTGACAAGGTGTCGCTGACCTACCAGGATCCCGGCGGCGCCAGCCGCACCGTGCAGGTCACGCTCGGCAAGGCGGACCAGTAATGAGAGTCGATGAGCCCTTGAACGAGTCACTGTCGGAACTCGGATATACGGTGGCAGCCATGGAAACGGGTGCGGAATTGGTAGTCGGCCGGGCGCTGGTCGTGGTGGTCGACGACCGCACCGCCCACGGGGACGAGGAGGACCACAGCGGGCCCCTGGTCACCGAGCTGCTCACCGAGGCGGGTTTCGTGGTCGACGGGGTGGTGGCGGTGGCGGCCGACGAGGTCGAGATCCGCAACGCGCTGAACACCGCGGTGATCGGCGGGGTGGACCTGGTGGTCTCGGTCGGCGGCACCGGGGTCACCCCGCGTGACGTGGCGCCCGAGGCCACTCGCGACATCCTGGACCGAGAGATCCTGGGCATCGCGGAGGCCATCCGGGCCTCGGGGCTGTCCGCGGGGATCATCGACGCCGGCCTGTCGCGGGGCCTGGCGGGGGTGTCCGGGAGCACGCTGGTGGTCAACCTCGCCGGCTCCCGCTATGCGGTGCGCGACGGCATGGCGACGCTGAACCCGCTTGCGGCCCAGATCATCGGCCAGCTGTCCAGCCTGGAGATCTAGCAGCAGCCCGTCACCGCGACTCGGCCTCGGCCCGGGGTCCGTGGTCCGGGGGCGGTGTCTTGGCCGCCGCGCCGCCGTGGCGACCCGACGAGTCCCCGTCGGTGTGGGCGAGCAGGTCACGGATCTCGGTCAGCAGCACGATCTCCGCGTCGTCGGCCTGCTCCACCTCGCCGCGCTTGCGAAATGTGTTGTAGGGCAAGACAACTAGGAAGTACACCACGGCGGCGACGATGATGAAGTTGATCGCGGCGGATATGACGTTGTTGAGGTCGATCGCCTGGCCGCCGCCGATGCTGATCCGCAGGATGCCGTAGTTGGAGTGCTGGTTGACGCCGACCCGATTGATTAGCGGCTTGATGACGTTGTCGGTGAACTGCGTGACCAGCGCGGTGAACGCGGTACCGATGACCACCGCCACGGACAGGTCGATGATGTTGCCGCGCGACAGGAACTCTTTGAACCCTTTGAGCATGCGCTGTCCCTTCTGTGTCCGGACCCGGTGCTGTCGGACACCCGGCGGGCTCGGGCCAGGCACTTAGTGCAGGGTGAGCGTCACCGTCTGACCCAGCACCGAGCCTGCCACCGCGTTCGCCACGCGAGCCGGCAGCGCGACCAGCACTACGCGGTCGCTATCGGCAGCCTGAACCTTCTGCTTGGCCGACACAAGCACGACGACGGCGTCGGTTGCTACCACTTTGGTCACGGCCGGGGTTCCCCCCGGCGTGTCGGCCGGCGCGGCCAGCACGTCGACGACGTCGCCGACGCGGACCAGATCCAGCAGGGCGCCGTCGGCCAGGTGCAGCGGCACGATGCGGGCCCCGGCCCCGGCCTTCGAGGCGATCGCGGCCTCGGCCAGCCGGCTGCCCAGCAACCGGACATCGGTGAGAACCTCTCCGCGCCTGGTTGGGCTGGCCAACGTCGCACCGGCCACCGCCCCAGGATCGGTCTGTGAGCCGTCGGGAATCGTTGCGGCCGAACGCTTTTCGAGCCGGACATCGTCGGGTGTCAACGTGGCACCGGGACGGAGGTCGTGGGCGGCGACCAGCACCTGGGCGCTGTCGCCGTCCGGGTCGGACCGTAGCGCCGCGACGCCGGCCAACACGACGAGTCCGGCGGCGGCCGCGCGCCGCGCCCGTACGGTTCTGGTCCAATCGGGGCGCAGCGACGCCGATATCCGGCGTACCAGCGTCGGGTTCAGTGACGGTTCCCGCACGCCGCAACGGTAGGCGCGGCGCGGCCGCCGCGCGGCCGGTCGGGAGGCCGGTTGTGGATAACGGGCCCGATGGCGTCGACCCGTCCCCCGCTCCGCGGGGGTGGCCCCAGCGCCCGGCTTCGCCGCGCTTGCGATCGCCGCTAGGTCGAGGCGCCGGCGGTGGACGCGGCCGGGCTGGTCGACTTCTCGCTCGACCCGTTGCTGGACCCGTTCTTTTCGCTCGACCCGGAGCTCGAGGCCGCGTCGCTGGTCGAAGAACCGTTGGTCGAGGCCTTGGACTTCTTGCCGTCCTCTCGGCTGTCGGTGCGGTAGAAACCGCTGCCCTTGAACACGATGCCGACGGAGTTGAAGAGCTTGCGCAGCCGGCCGGAGCACTTCTCGCAGCTGGTCAGCGCGTCGTCGGTGAAGGCCTGCACCACGTCGAAGCGGTTGCCGCACTCGGTGCATTCGTAGCTGTAGGTCGGCACTGGGAAACCTCCGGTGATGAAAAGTCTGTTAGCACTCTACCGTGTCTAGTGCTAGAACCGCTGCGTGAACTTTGTCATTCCCCGCCGTGGCGGGCGGAAAACACCGCGACCAGCCCGCCCCGGGGGGTGAGCACATGGGTCATCGGCACGTCATGCGGCTCGGCGGGCAGCTCGTCGACGAACTCCTCGTCGCGCACGACGGCGACCAGGCGCGCGCGGGGGTCGCGGGCGCCCAGCGAGCGGTCGTAAAACCCGCGGCCCCGACCCAGGCGCACCCCCCGGTGGTCGACGGCCAGCGCCGGGACGATCACCAGGTCAGCCCCGGCGAGCGCGGACTCGGGCAGCCACGGCTCGGGTGGCTCGAGCAACCCCCAGCGGCCGGGCACGAGGCCGCCCGGCCGGTATTCGCCCCACCGCAGCGGCACTGGCGCGCCGTCGGCACCGGTACGCGCCACCGGCAGCAGCACCCGTCCCGCCCGGTCCAGCAACACGTCGAGCATCTCGATCGACCCCGGCTCCGTGCCCACCGGCACGTAGGCGCACACCGTGGTGCCGCTGCTCACCGTGCGCCCGAGGTGATCGCTGAGCATGCGGGCCTCGGCGGCCCGGACGGCGTCGGCTACGCCGGCGCGGGACCCGAGCAGCCGGTCACGCAACGCGGTTTTGCTCGCGGCCGTCATGCGTCAACGATGCCAGCACGGGTATTCGCCCTGCCATGCTGCGGCGGCAAACCCTCTGAGCGCTATGGTGTGAACGATGTCACGGCCAGATGAAGTCCCGATCCCCTACACGGCGATCGTCCCCGCGGCCGGCCTGGGCACGCGATTCCTGCCGGCCACCAAGACGGTGCCCAAGGAGCTGCTGCCCGTCGTCGACACCCCCGGCATCGAGCTCGTCGCCGAAGAGGCGGCCTCCGCCGGTGCCGAGCGGCTGGTCATCATCACCTCCGAGGGCAAGGACGGCGTCGTCGCGCACTTCGTCGAGGACCTGGTTTTGGAGGGCACGCTGGAGGCGCGGGGCAAGAAGGCGATGCTCGACAAGGTGCGCCGGGCGCCGCAGCTGATCAAGGTGGAATCGGTCGTGCAGGCCGAGCCGCTCGGGCTGGGGCACGCCATCAGCAGCGTGGAACCCACCCTGGCCGCCGACGAGGACGCCGTCATGGTGCTGCTCCCCGACGACCTGGTGCTGCCGACCGGCGTCCTCGAGACGATGGCCAGGGTGCGGGCCCAGCGCGGCGGCACGGTGTTGTGCGCCATCGAGGTGACCCCCGAGGAGATCAGCGCCTACGGCGTTTTCGACGTCGAGCCCGTCATCGACGGCGACAACCCCGACGTGCTGAAGGTCAACGGCATGGTCGAAAAGCCCAAGGCCTCCGAAGCCCCGTCGATGTATGCCGCGGCGGGCCGCTACGTGCTCGACCGGGCCATCTTCGACGCGCTGCGCCGCATCGACCGTGGGGCCGGCGGCGAGGTGCAGCTCACCGACGCGATCGCCCTGCTGATCGAGGAGGGCCATCCCGTGCACGTGGTGGTGCACCGGGGATCCCGACACGACTTGGGAAATCCCGGCGGCTACCTGAAAGCTGCGGTTGACTTTGCATTGGATCGTGACGACTACGGCCCGGAGTTGCGGCGGTGGTTGGTGGCGCGATTGGGCCTGACCGAGCAGTAGCCGGGAATTGACCCGGCCCGGCCGCACACGGCGGGCCCGCCCGAGACGGCTCGACGCCGATGGCAGAGAGGCGCGCTTGTGCGTTCTGTGGAGGAACAGCAGGCCCGGATAACGGCAGCCGCGGTGGCCCCGCGACCGATACGGGTGGCCATCGCCGAGGCGCAAGGATTGATGTGCGCCGAGGAGGTCGTGACCGAGCGACCCATGCCCGGCTTCGATCAGGCCGCGATCGACGGCTACGCCGTGCGCAGCGTGGACGTCCTGGGCGTCGGCGAGGTGGGCATCGAGGCCCTCGGTGAACCCCCCGACGACGGCACCGGCGACGAAGACCGGCGCGACGGGCTGGTGCTGCCGGTGATGGGAACGATCGAAGCGGGGTCCCGCGCGCCGAGCCGGCTTCAGCCGCGGCAGGCCGTCCGGGTGCAGACCGGCGCCCCGCTGCCCACCCTGGCCGACGCGGTGCTGCCGCTGCGGTGGACCGACGGCGGGTCGTCGCGCGTGCGCATCCTGCGCGGGGCGCCGTCGGGAGCCTATGTCCGCCGGGCCGGCGACGACGTGCAACCCGGCGACGTGGCGGTGCGCGCCGGGAGCATCATCGGCGCCGCGCAGGTCGGGTTGTTGGCGGCGGTGGGCCGCGAGCGGGTGTTGGTGCATCCCCGGCCGCGGGTGTCGGTGATGGCCGTGGGGGGCGAGCTGGTCGACATCTCCCGCACCCCCGGCAACGGGCAGGTCTACGACGTCAACTCCTACGCGCTGGCCGCGGCGGCCCGCGACGCCGGCGCCGAGGTCAACCGCATCGGCATCGTCAGCAACGACCCCAAGGAGCTCCGCGAGGTCGTGGAAGGCCAGATCAATCGCGCCGAGGTCGTGGTGATCGCGGGCGCCGTCGGGGGAGCGGCCGCCGAGCGGGTGCGCTCGGTGCTCTCCGAGCTCGGCGAGATGGAGGTGGTGCGGGTCGCCATGCATCCCGGATCGGTTCAGGGCTTCGGCCAGCTGGGCCGCGAGGGCGTGCCGACGTTTCTGCTGCCGGCAAACCCGGTCAGCGCGCTGGTGGTGTTCGAGGTGATGGTCCGCCCGCTGATCCGGCTGTCGCTGGGCAAGCGCCAGCCGATGCGCCGGATCGTGCGGGCGCGCACCCTGTCGCCCATCACGTCGGTCGCCGGGCGTAAGGGGTATCTTCGCGGTCAGTTGATGCGTGACCAGGAAAGCGGTGAGTACTTGGTGCAGGCACTCGGCGGGGCCCCCGGGGCGTCGTCGCACTTGCTCGCGACCCTGGCCGAGGCGAACTGCCTGGTGGTGGTTCCCACCGGCGCCGAGCAGATCCGCACCGGCGAAATCGTCGACGTCGCTTTCCTGGCCCAGCGCGGCTAGACGGAACCACCGCACACGCTCGTGAACCTGTTGCGCTCGAATTCTCGGCATCCGGGGTGGCCCCTGGCTGTGGGGCCGCTGCGCGTCCCGGCGGGTGTCGTCCGGTTGCGCGCGGTGCGGATGCGCGACGGCGCGCAGTGGAGCCGGATCCGGTTGGCCGACCGCGCGCACCTCGAGCCGTGGGAGCCCAGCAGCGACGGCGACTGGACGATCCGGCACACGGTCGCCGCCTGGCCGGCGCTGTGTTCCGGACTGCGCGCCGAGGCCCGCAAGGGCCGCATGCTGCCGTACGTCATCGAGCTCGACGGGCGGTTCTGCGGTCAGCTGACCATCGGCAACGTCACCCACGGGGCGTTGCGGTCGGCGTGGATCGGCTACTGGGTGCCGCGCTCGGCGACCGGCGGCGGGGTGGCCACCGCGGCGCTGGCGCTGGGGCTCGATCACTGCTTCGGCCCGGTGATGCTGCACCGCGTCGAGGCCACCGTGCGTCCGGAGAACGCGGCGAGCCGGGCCGTGCTGGCAAAGGTGGGCTTCCGGGAGGAGGGCCTGCTGCGCCGCTACCTCGAGGTGGACCGGGCCTGGCGCGATCATCTGCTGATGGCCATCACGGTCGAAGAGGTGCAGGGATCGGTGGCATCGACCCTGGTCCGCGCCGGCCACGCGAGTTGGGCGTAGCCCCGTCGGGCTCGGTGCGAGGCTTCAATCCAGGCCGGTTGTGGCTAGCGCGACACGAGTGACGCTTGGTGCTTGTGAGAGGCAAATTACAGGTGTGTAATTGTCCTGGTCACGGAGATTTGGTCGCGTGGGCCGCCGACGAGCCTCGCGGGGGTCCGGACCAGAAGGAGCAGCTCATCATGCCAAGCATCCCGCAGTCGTTGTTGTGGATCTCGCTCGTGGTGCTGTGGCTGTTCGTGTTGGTGCCGATGCTCGTCAGCAAACGCGAGGCCGTGCGGCGCACCAGCGACGTGGCCCTGGCGACGCGGGTGCTCAACGGCGCCGGTTCGCGGCTGCTCCGGCGCGGTGGCCCGGCCGCCGGCCATCGCAGCGATCCGCACTGGAAGCCCAAGGACTCGGCCGAAGACGACCTCGACGACGCCGAGCACGCCGAGGACGACACCGTCGACCTCTCGGCGCGCCCGGTGGTCATGAGGGTGCCCGCTGAGGACGTCGAGCCGGCCGCACCGGAGGTCCTGGACGTCGACGCCATCGAGGATTCCGCGGCCCTGCCGGCTGGGACCGGCGCCGAGGTGGCCGAGCCGACCGCCCAGGACGCCCCGGCCGAGTCCGAGCCCGAGCCGGTCGCCGAGGCCGAGGAAGACGACACCTCGGAGGACGAGCGCGACGACGACCGTTACGAATACGTCGAGGACTCTTCGGGTTTGGAGCCCGAACGCGACGCCGAGGAACCCGAGGACGCCGACCCGCGCAGGTACGTGGCGCCGGGCAGCTCGCGGCGGCGCCGCTTCGACACCACGACCGCCGCGGCGGTCAGCGCCCGCAAGTACGCGTTCCGCAAGCGGGTGCTGATGGTGATGGCGGCAGTCTTGATCGGCTCGGCGGTCGCCGCGTTCGAGGTGACGCCTTCGGCGTGGTGGGTGTGCGGCACGGCCACCGCGGTGACCATGCTGTACCTGATCTACCTGCGTCGGCAGACGCGGATCGAGGAGCGGGTGCGTCGCCGCCGGATGCAGCGGATGGCCCGGGCGCGGCTCGGCGTGGAGAACGCCTACGACCGCGACTACGACGTGGTGCCGTCGCGGCTGCGGCGGCCCGGCGCGGTGGTGCTGGAGATCGACGACGAGGACCCGATCTTCGAGCACCTGGACAACGCGATGCCGATGCCGACGTTCGGTTGGCCCAGGGATCTGCCGCGCGCCGTCGGCGAGTAGGGCTGGCAGTTCGGCGGTTCGGGCCGCGGCTGGTAGCCTGCTAGCGATCAGGGGCTATGGCGCAGTTGGTAGCGCGACTCGTTCGCATCGAGTAGGTCAGGGGTTCGAATCCCCTTAGCTCCACCAGCGTTTGTCGATTAGTGACTTCGACCGACCGTGAGCCCGGTCGCTTGACCGGACGACCCGGTGGTCGTCATCGCCCTCGCGAAAGTGGCCTCGCCGAAGCAGACGGCGTGCTGCTCGAGCCGAGTGAGTGGCAGTGCGCCCGCAAAGCGTCGTTCAATCAGTCGTGTTTGGCCTCGTACCGCAGCAGGACCGTGCCGCCCGGAAAGGTGCGGTTCTCCGACAGTCGCAGCGAAATCCATGACGGCAGTGTGGGGAAGAACGGCGTGCCGCCGCCCACCGCGGTGGGCGCGACCACGATCCGGTACTCGTCCACCAGTCCGGCCCGCACGATCGGTGCGGCCAGCGTCGCGCCGGCCACCTCCAGCCTGCCGTCGGTTTCGGCTTTGAGCTTCGCTACGACTTCGACCGGGTCGCCGCGTTCCAGGCGGGAGTTCCAGTCGACGGCCTCCAGGGTGCGCGAGAACACCACCTTGGGCATGTCGCGCCAGATGTGGGCGAAGTCGACGATCAAAGGGGTGGCGTCCGGGGCCTTGTCGGCGGTCGGCCAGTACGCGGACATCAATTCGTAAAGCCGCCGTCCGTAGAACGCCAGCGCGGTCTCCCGCTCGAAGTCGTTCCAGTACCGGTGCAGTTCCTCGCTCGGATCGGCCCAGTCGATGCTGCCCTGCGCGTCGGCGATGTACCCGTCCACCGACACGTTGAGGCCATAGATCAGTTTGCCCATGGAGATCAGACTGCACGGAAGGGCACAACTCATCGACACAGCTGCGACTCGCGGAAGCCGTCGGTCTGAGTCGCCGTCCACCGATTTGGGTATGGATGCAGTTGTCGAGCCGTCCGGCCGTTTTCGGCTTGGCGGCGACGTGACGCCACCGGCGAAAGGGATTTGATGGCCAGCCCCGCGGGCGACTCCACCGACGGCCTGCTGCAGGAACTCCTGTGGGCCTACGGGCCGTGCGGGCAGGAGGAAGCGGTGCGCGCGGTGTGCGCGCGCGAACTGCAGCCCGTCGTCGACGACATGTGGACCGACGACGCCGGCAACTTGGTGGGCTATCTCGGGGCCACGGAGACGCACCTCGACGACACCGCCCACCGTTCGGCCGCGAGCGCCGCGGGCAGCGACGCGACCCGCGTCATGGCGCACATGGACGAGCTGTCCATGCTCGTCAAGCGCATCGAACCCGACGGCTCGCTGCACGTCACCCAGCTGGGCACCATGTACCCGGGCAACTTCGGACTCGGCCCGGTCGCCGTGCTCGGGGAAAACGAGACGTTCACCGCGGTGCTCACCCTCGGCTCCGAGCACACCACCCAGGAGAGCCCGCGGATCTGGGAGACCAAACCCGACCAGGGCGACAAGGCGCTGGACTGGAATCACGTCTACGTCTTCACCGGCCGCGGCCCCAAGGACCTCGACAGCGCGGGAGTCCGCGCCGGCACCCGGGTGTGCGTCGAGCGCAGCAAAAGGACGCTGGTCGACGTCGGCGACTACATGGGCTGTTACTTCCTGGACGACCGCGCCGCGGTGACCGCCCTGTTGCGAGCCGCGGCCCTGCTGCGGGATCGCGGGCAACGGCCCGCCAAGGACACCTACTTCGTGTTCACCACCAACGAGGAGATCGGGGGCGTCGGCGGCTCCTACGCCAGCGCGTCGCTCCCGGGCACGCTCACCCTCGCGCTCGAGGTCGGCCCGACGGAGCAGGAGTACGCCACCAGCGTCGCCGGCGGCCCGATCGTCGGCTATAGCGACGCCCAGTGCGTCTACGACAAGGACGTCGCCGACCGCCTGATGAGGATCGCCGCCGACCGCGGGCTGGAGCCCCAGGCGGCCGTCTTGGGCGCCTTCGAGTCGGACGCCTCCCACGCCAAGGCCAGCGGGCTGACGCCGCGCGCCGGCCTGCTCTGCCTGCCGACGCTGAGCACCCACGGTTTCGAGGTGATGGCCCGCAGCGCGATCGACTCGGTGGCCACGATCGTCGTGGAATTTTTGCTGCGGCCCGACGCCTGATCCCTGCCGGAGCCGAGTCGCGGACCGGATTTGGCGTCGCGGGTATCGGTGTCGAAATCCGGTATAAGGGAATCATTTGTCGCCGGCAGGCGACAACCCGCTAGACACGGGCGAACAGGGATGCCGTATGAAACCAGGGTGGTGGCGAAAGCTGCTCACAGTGCCCGGCGCGATTGTGACGGCTGTCCTGACGGCGCTGGTGGGCGCTGGAGTCACCTGGTCGGTCCTCTACCTCCGACACGTCGAGATCCAGCCCGACGACGCGGTCAAGCTTTCCGTTGAAACCGACCCCGCCGACACCGCGGGCGGGAATTACTCGCAGGGCAGCGCGATCATCCCTTCCGACATCCGCACCCACGGCACACCGGGCGCGGGTTGTCGTGGTTTTCACTCCTGGGTGGCCGACAACCATGGCGCTGACCGGGAGCGGACCGTTGTGCAGATCGTCGCTCAAAACAGGACCGACAAGCCCGTCCTTGTGCAGAGAATGCGGGTCACCATCGTCGACGGATCGCCGCCGTTGACCGGGATCGCCGTTTCATGCACGGACCGGCGCCCGGCCGCCGCCGAACCGCGTCAGCTGGCGGTCAACCTGGACGCCGCCCCGCCGGGGGTCGAATACATATCTGGACCGTCGAAGGCACCCTTCGGATTCACCCTGGCTAACGGCCAGACCGAGTCGTTTGTCGTCTCGGCATTCGGCACGAGGGCAACCTACCGATGGAAGATCGACTTCGAGATTGTCGTCGATGGCGTGGCCACCACCGTGCCGGTGGGCGACAAAGAAGGGTTCACCACCGCCGCGGGGCTTCCGTCGTGCGGTGTGGCCCCCGCCGGCAAACCGTGTTGGTCCTACACGGATTAAGCATGGAACCATACGGACGCGTGGACGCGCGTGAACCTCGCGACGGGGCTCACCGAAAGCGTTCCCGCGTCGGAGCCGCTGCCCGCGGCCACCTGAGTTCCCAGAGTCCTCGTCCCCGGCCAAGCCTAGAGACTAAGAGTTTCGGGTTTCCTTTGCGAACGAACCCAGAGGTATGTAAAGTACGCGGTCAAGTGCATCGGCGGTATCTACCGCGGACGCACAGGGGGTTGTCGCACAGCGCTTCACCTAGAGATTGGCGGCCGAAGATGACCAGCGTTTCCTCCCTAGAGTCAGTCCAAAAATCGCTCTCTCGGCGTCCCTCCTACCGCCCGGAATCCAGCAACACGGCTCCGACCGTCAGCCTGGTGATTCCGGTCCGGAACGAGGCACGCAACATCGGCTGGGTACTCGAGCAGATCACCGATGAGGCGACCGAAATCATCATCGTCGACGGTGATTCGACCGACGTCACGATCGTCACCGCGCGCCGATCCCGACCCGACATCCGTGTCGTGCCGCAGCAAGGTCCGGGCAAAGGAAGCGCTCTGCGCACGGGCTTCCTGGCCGCCACGGGCGACATCGTCATCATGATGGACGCCGACGGCAGCATGTCGCCCAGCGAGATCCCCCACTATGTGCATTTCCTCGCGAACGGCTACGACTTCGTCAAAGGTTCGCGGTTCATCAGCGGCGGATCGTCGTTGGACATCACCTGGTTCCGGCGCCTCGGCAACCGGTTCCTGCTCGGGGTGTTCAACTGGCTGTACCACAGCCACCTGACCGACCTGTGCTACGGATTCTGCGCTTTCGACCGCCGCTATCTCGAGCACCTCCACCTCTCGGCGACCGGCTTCGAGATCGAGGCCGAGATGACGGTGCGGGCGATGCAGGCGGGGCTGCGCATCGCAGAAGTTCCCAGCGTAGAACTGCCCCGCCGCAGCGGGGCGTCGAACCTGCATGCCATCCGTGACGGCATCCGTGTCTTGCGAACGGTGCTGCGCCATCACCGCTCGGGTGTCTCAGGGCACCTCTACCAGGCGGTGCGACAGGCGGCTGGGCGACCAGCAGTGGCTGAAGTGACCCCGTGACCAGCACCGCCGGGCCCTCCGACCGGCTAATCGATGTCAATGATCTCCCGATCGGCTTTATCGACGTGGCGCTCCGCATGCCGCCCGCCGAACTGGTCAACGAGACGGCGATGTTTCTGCTGCGCCCCGAGACGGGACCGCCGGCGGCGGTTTTGAAGGTGGCGCGCGGCCCGCTGAGAGCCGCGAAATTGCGCACGCAGCGGCGCGTACTGGCCGAACTGGCCGTCCACCAAGGACTTGATGAGGGATGGCGCCAACTGCTGCCGCGGATCCTGGCATTCGACGAGCGCGCAGACGCGGCCGTGTCCGTGGAGTCCTATCGACCGGGAACCGACCTGGCGATCGTGCTGGAGCGCCGCCCCAACCGAGTCGAGGAGCTGACCGCGGCCGCCCTGAGAGCCATCGCCCCCCTGCACCGGGGGAGCGCCACGCACGTCGTGGTCGACAACGTCTGCTTATTGCGCCGCTGGGTCGTCGAACCACTGACGAGCCTGACCGACATGTGTCGGCGGCTGGATCCCGGTCTCGTGCCCGAGATGAACCGGCTCGGAACGGTGCTGCGGCAGGCGCTGGTCGGGTGGCGCATGCCGGTCAGCTGGACGCACGGCGCCTACACCCCTACCAACGTTCGGGTGGCGGGCGCTCGGGGCCCGGTCACCGGCATCGTGGATTGGGGCGGGGCGCGGCCGGGGCAGCCCGCGTTCGTCGATGAGTACCTCATGATCCTGACCGCGAGCTGCCAGGTGACGCGAACTGAGCTGGGCACACTCGTGGCTGACCGGCTACGCGCGGGCGGCCTCTCAAGCTACGAGCGTTCCGCCCTGCTCGCCGCACACGACCTGCCGGACCCCGACGTCGGGCACCGTGAGCGCATCGACGAGCGCGTCGCGATCCTATTGACGTGGCTGCACCACGCTGCGGACTTGTGGCGCAAGTGCGCCACCCATCCGAATCACCATGCCTGGTGGGACGCCAATGTGGCTCCGGTGCTCGACGCCGCCGCGGCGTGGCAAGGACCCCGTGCTTCCAGCGTGCGGGCCGGCGCCGCCGAAATCGTCGCACCGGTGACGACGCAGGGCCACCGAAACCGGCCCGATGGCTAACCATGCAAACTTCGGAACGAGCGCCAGCAGAACATCATGTAGCCCCGGCGCGCCGGAACCCGTCGGTGGTGTTCGACGAGCGGAGCCCGGCCGCCCTTCTTGAGATGCCGGCCGGCGATCCGGGTGTCGCCGGCCGGCTCGTCTGGCCCCGCGTTAGGCCCACTGTCCGGTCAGCCGCTGGGCCATGCAGCGCGCCGCCGTCCATATCCACCGTCGAACTGGAGATAGATAATGCGCACGCTCGTCACCGGCGCAGCCGGATTCATCGGTTCCACCCTTGTCGACCGCCTGCTGGAGGAAGGACATCAGGTCACAGCAGTCGACAATTTCAGCACCGGGTCGATGGCCAACCTCGAGTCGGCCCGCCGCCACGGCCCCGGTCGCTTCGGCCTTGTCGCGGTCGACGTTCGGCACCCCGAGCTGTCCGGCATCGTCGCGGGCTCGAACCCCGACGTGGTGTTCCATCTGGCCGCACAGATCGACGTCCGTTGCTCCGTTGACGATCCGCAACACGACGCCAGCAACAACGTGCTGGGAACCATCAACGTGCTGGAGGCGTGCCGGCGGGGGCGAGTTCGGAGGGTTGTCTACGCCTCGTCGGGTGGCGCCCGGTACGGTGCGCCGGCAACGTTGCCGGCGACCGAGGACACCCCCGTCGACCCGCTTTCCCCCTATGCGGCGGCCAAGGTCGCCGGAGAGCTGTACATGCGCGCCTATGCCGGCATGTACGGTCTGGCACCCATCTGCCTGGCCCTGGCGAATGTCTATGGGCCACGCCAAGACCCGCACGGGGAAGCCGGCGTGGTGACCATCTTCGGCAGTGGGATGATCTCCGGTCGCCCAACGGCCATCTACGGCGACGGCAGCGCCACCCGCGACTACATCTACGTCGACGACGTCGTCGCTGCCTTTCTGTGCGCGGCGGAGGCGCCGGTCACCACGACCGGCATCTTCAACATCGGCACCGGCGTGCAGACCACGGTCAACGATCTGCATCGGCGGATCGCCGGGGCGGTCGGCGTCTCGAGTTCTCCCCATTACGCCGAGGCGCGGACCGGCGAGGTTCCGGCGAGTGCGTTGGACCCGACCCGGGCGGCACGGATGCTCGGCTGGAAACCCGACATCGACCTCACAGAGGGCATCGAGCGCACCATCGACTGGCTGCGCGGCGTCCTCGATCCGGCACGGCCGCATTCGTAGGGGGGCGGAGCGCCGGTTGTGACCGACCCTGGCCTGCGTTTGGTTTGCTAGGCCTCGGTATGCGCCGAAGCGATGACGTCCAGCTCGGATGTGAGCGCGTCCGCGGACACCGCTTTCACCGCGATCGCATGGCGTCGTCTCATGAACGTGATGAAGTAGTCGAGTCGATCGGGATTGGTGAAGCTGGGTAGCGCCAGTGCCCACGCCTTGTTGAAGTTGTCGAGGTAGTCCTCGGGCTGGTCCAGATTGCTGATGCGGCGGACCCCCTCCCACAGCGCCACCAGCATTTTGGCGATGTCTGCGGGGTCCTGTTGGTCGGTGACGTCGCCCTCGGCGGCCGCTTTCTGGATGAGGGTGGTGACGAATTCGCTCCTTGCTTGCCACAGCGTACGGGGCAGGGGCGACACGTTTTCCAGGGCGTCTAGCAGTCGGACGCCGGCCCGGGCCACGTCGTACTGGATGTCCTGGACGGCTCGGACGAAAATGTATTCGATCAGGGTTTCCAGCCCCGACATGTTGCGGCCGAGCAACTCGATGACGGCTGAACGGGTCATCTCGGCGAGGTCGTCGATGATCTTCACGGCCAGCGCTTGCTTCGAGGAGAAGTGAAAATACATCGCGCCTTTGGTGAGCTGGGCCTCATCCAGGATGTCGTCGAGGCTCACCGCGCTGTACAAACGGTGGGCGAACTGGCGTGCCGCGGCGGCGATGAGTCGCTGGCGGGTGGAGTCGGGCCGCCGTTCGCTGTCCTCAGTCATTGCCCCACCCGTCCCGTCGTGATCGTCGCGCAGCAAGCCATCGCTTAGCCCGAGGACGATTCGCCGCCGTATCAGTGCCTTCGATGATAGGCCCCGATGACACCCAGGGTCGCAGACCCGCCCGTCGCCGCGCCCGTCGAAGCATTCCGCGGCTTTCCCTGGAGCCGACACCGCGGATGCCCGCACCACCTCGGTGAATCGGTAGGTGATGGGTGGGCGCCAAGTGCCAGGGCGAGGAATCCTCAAGATCGCATTGGTGCCGTGATGTGATGGTGGCGTTTGCTGGTCGGCGAACAGTTAAGCCCCCCAAGGGCATTCAGAACGGATTCGGCCGGCCTGATAGCAATCCACGGCATCGCCGCACCGCCTTCGACGCTCGCAAGGTCGCCTTGCGTCGGCATCGCATTGAACAGTGTGAGCGCGCCTGTTGCAGAAGCCTTTTCAAGCCAGCGCGTGGCGTCGCTGGATGAATGCGGTGAAATAGTCGATTCGATCGGGATTGACGAAGCCGGGTAGCGCCAATATCCAGATCCTTTGAAGGGTGTCGAGGTAGTCCTCGGCTTCGTCGAGATTGCTGGTCCGGCGAATACCCACCCACAGCGCCACCAACATTTTGGCGATGTCTGCGGGATCGTGCTGGTCGCTGACATCGCCCTCGGCGACTGCTTTCTCGATGAGCGTGGTGACGAACTCGATCCACGAATCCCACACCGTGGCGGGTAGGGAGGTTGGGTTTTCCAGAGTGTCGAGCAGTCGGACGCCGGCTCGCGCCATGTCGTGCTGCGTGTCTTGAACGGCACGGACGAAAACGAACTCGATCAGGGTTTCCAGTCCCGACATGCTGCGGTCGAGCAGATGGACGATTGCCGAGCGGCTCATCTCGGTGAGGTGCTCGATGATGGTCAAGGCGAGCGCTTGCTTTGAGGGGAAGTGAAAATACATCGCCCCTTTGGTGAGTTGGGCCTCTTCCAGGATGTCGTCGAGGCTCACCACGCTGTACGGACGGTGGGCGAACTGGCGAGCGGCGGCGGCGATGAGCCGCTGACGCGTGATGTCGGCTCGCCGTTCGCCGTCCCCAGTCATAGCCCCGCCTGTCTCGTCGCGGTTGCCGCGCAACACGCGATCTCCGCGCGGCCAACCAGCTCCGCGACCGAGTCAGTGCATCGAAGTCTCCCGTTGGCCTGGCCCTGGTCTGATTCTGGCGCTGACAGTCTGACTTTAATTCACACTTCACCGCGCCGAAAGACCAGAAGTGTGATAATTTTGCAACACCATGCCAAGGAGTATGTAAACTGGCTGGTCAGGTGCATCCTCGGTTTCTACGCCGACTGCATCTGGGCGCCGCGGTAACACGCTCGCTTCCAGGTCGGCTTGCTTCCTTAAGGAGGAGCCACATGTCGGTCGTGACCAGGCAACCGGTGAAGGCTGAGTCCGTTTCCTCCGAGTCGAGCAGCGCTCCGCCGCCCGCGCCGGAGCTACCGGACCACCCGCGCGACGGCGACATGGACGGCGATCCGGGGGTGGAGCGGCGGGTCGAGCGGCGGCGCCGCAGTCGGTCAGGCGAGACACCCAGGGACATCCTGATGCGGCTGCCCGCCGTGGTGGCGCTGGAGCGGCTCCCGGTTCCATTCCTCGCGATGACGGACGACGGCATCATCTTGTTCGCCAACACCGCGTTTGCCGACATGGTCGGCTACCAGCTGGAACTGGTTGTGGGATCGTCGTTTCCCAAGATGTTCCGTACCGTGCCGGCCGTGTTGTGCTCCCTTTCGGGCGTCGATGCGGTCGCGAACCTGGTGGTGGAGCTGCGGCGCTGCGAAGGTTGGACGGTGCGGGCCAGGATGAGCGGATCGGCCACGGCGCGGCGGGACGACCCGGTCGTGCTGGTGACGTTCGACAACCTGACCGAGAGACTCTGGATGGACGAGCGGTAGGTCACCGAACTTCGGTGGTCGCCACCTCGGGTCGGGCGCAGCCGACCCCGCGCGATCGGAAGCCCTCTCTTCGCCCTGATCGCGCGAGTTCCGCGGTCGTCGAGCCTGTCCGGCGCCCCTTCAGATGCCAGCGCGGCGGACGCGCTGGCCGCCCGGGCTCGCCCGCCTCCCTGGCGATGCGGCGCGGAAATTCCCAAAGACTACAAGTTGACCGATACGCGTGTTAGTGGTTCCATTAGTATGCATTCGGCCAGATAAGGTGCATTGTCGGTATACATGGTCGCACCCCAGGCGCCGCGGTGACCGCGGCCGGCCGATGGCTTGGCCTGCTTCCGTGAGGAGGAGCACATGTCTTTCGTCACCACGCTGCCGGCGATGTTGGCGTCCGCAGCCGGCGAACTGCAAAGCATCGGCGCCGCCGTGGCCGCCGGTAATGCGGCGGCCGCCGCCCCGACGACCGGTGTGGTTCCCGCAGCCGCCGACGAAGTGTCGGCGCTGACCGCGGCGCAATTCGCCGCTCACGGCGTCATGTACCAGGAACTGAGCGCCCAGGCCACCGCGATCCATGAATTGTTCGTCAGCACCCTGGCGGCCAGCGCGGGCTCGTACGCGGCGACCGAGGCCGCCAACGCGGCCGCGGTCCTCTGAGGCCGCGGGGGCCGCGCCATGGATTACGGGGCGTTACCGCCGGAGATCAACTCCGCGCGGATGTATGCCGGTCCGGGAGCCGGGTCGATGCTGGCCGCCGCGGCGGCCTGGAACTCGTTGGCCGCCGAATTGGAGTCCGCGGCATCCTCTTTCGGGTCGGTGGTCCTGGCGCTCACCAGCGGGCCGTGGATAGGGCCGTCGTCAACGGCGATGGCCGCGGCGGCCGGACCCTACGTGGCGTGGATGGGCACGACCGCTCAGCGGGCCGAACTGGCGGCGACCCAGGCCTTGGCCGCCGCGGCCGCCTACGCGACCGCGTTTGCGATGACGGTGCCGCCGCCGGAGATCGCCGCCAACCGCGCGCTGCTGATGATGTTGGTGGCGACCAACTTCTTCGGTCAGAACACGCCGGCGATTGCGGCGACCGAGGCCCAATACGCGGAAATGTGGGCGCAAGACGCCATGGCGATGTACGGCTACGCCGCGAGTTCGGCGGCGGCGACCGCGCAAGTGACGCCGTTCACCGCGGCCCCGGAGACCACCAACATCGGCGGGCTGGCTGCCCAGGGGGCGGCGAGCGCCCAGGCGGCCGGGTCCTCGGTGGGCACGGGCGTGCAGTCGGCGCTGTCCCAGCTGATCTCCACGCTGGCCGGGGCGCTGCAGGGCCTCGCGTCGCCCGGTTCGCTGGCATCGGGACTTTCTGATCTCGCGAGCGGGTCGTCCACGGCCGGAATCCCGGGGCTCGGAGGAAGCACGCTCAGCGGCGTCATGCCGAGTTTGATTGCGGACTACGGTTATCTCCCAGGATTTTTCGGCATCTTCATGGCAGAAGGCGTGCTGAACCCCCTGATGGGCACGCCGATATCCAATGCGTTGACGGCGGCGGCGACGGCACCTGCGGCCGACGTCGCAGGTGCCGCCGAGGGCGCGGCGGGGGCCGCCGACGCCGCGCTGGGTGCGGGCGCTGCCGCCGGTGTCGGCGACCTGGCCGGCCTCGGCGATTTGGCGGGCCTTGGTCAAGCGGCCTCGCTCGGCGGCTTGTCGGTACCGCCCAGCTGGGGGTGGGCCGCGGCGGGCCTGACGCCGACGCTGGGTGGGGTCCCGATGGTGGCCCCGCTGGCGGCGGCGGACGCCAACATGGGAGCCGGGTTCGGTTTCCCATTCATGTTTCCCCCCGGCGGGTTGGGGCGGACCGCGGCGGCAGGCGTCGCCGGCGCCATCGCGGGCGCTGCCGGGGCCAAGTACCTGCCGCGCCTCAGCGTCGTGGCGCGCTCTCCCGCCGCCGGATACTCCGCTGAGCCCGAAGCCGCGCCCGTGCCGAAATACCCTGTGCCCGCCGGGTTGCCGACGAACGGAAACGCGCCCCCCGGCTACCAGGCGGCGGTCATCTACGTGCCGACCAACGGGCACGCGCCGGCCAACGTGTGATGGGTAGGCCCGATTCGTTCAGATCGCGACGAAACGTCATTTCCAGATACACCCGAGTGAAGGAGACATTGACATGACTACACGCTTTATGACCGACCCGCACGAGATGCGGGCGATGGCGGGCCGTTTTGAGGTCCACGCTCAGACTGTTGAGGACGAGGCCCGCAAGAT
>NZ_LQPJ01000098.1 GCF_002101785.1 Mycobacterium palustre | reverse complement strand
GTCCGACGGTGGGCGGGCGCGCCGGCACCCGCCGCGCCGGACGGCGCCGGGGCGCCCGCGGGGGTCGCGACCGTCGGCGCCATGCCGGCCACCGGCCACACCGGGGAAGCGGTTGAGGCGAGGATCGGCGCGGCCGCCACCCCCGCGGCGACCGGCGCGGCCAGCGCCGGAGACGCCGCGGCCGCTATCGCCAGCGCCGGTTGCAGCGTCACCGGAAGGATGAGCCCGAGAAAAGGACTCAGCAACAGCGACGGGTAGGTGATCGAGGCGCCGACCCAGGAGAAAGCCTGGTAGGCGATCGCGAACAACAACGGACCGTAAAGCACCAGCGCCTCGGACGGATTCGTCATGAAGGCCTCGACGATCTTCACCGAGTTCCCGATCGGATCCTGGAAGAACGTGGCGAGCTCCTGGAACATGTTTCCGTAGAAGTTGGTGTAGGTCTGCAGCAGCTGAGAGATCAACGACCCGGGGTCGACGGCGGTCGGGGCGGCGCTCGCCGCGCTGTTCGCCTCGCCGCCACCGGGATTGACGATGTTGGGCGCCGGGGCCGTGCGTGGCGCGGAGGCCAGCGCCGCGCCCGAGGCCGCCTGGTAGGCGCCCATCGTGGTGGCCGCCTGGATCCACATCCGCACGTAGTCGGCCTCGTTCAGGGTGATCGGAATCGTGTTGATGCCAAAGAAATTCGTCGCCACCAGCACGCCGTGGACGATGTGGTTGGCGGCCAGCTCCACCAGCGTCGGCATCGCCGCCAGGGCGGTGGTGTATGCCGTCGCCGCGGCCTCGTGCTGGGCGGCCACCCCGGCGCTGTCGGCGCTGGCCCGCTGCAACCACGCCAGGTACGGCGCGTGGGCCGCGACGTACTGCTCGGCGCTCGGGCCCTGCCACGCCCCCGCCTGTACCGCCCCCAGCAGCCCACCGAGTTCGGCCGCCGCCGAAGCGTATTCGGCGCTGAGCGACGACCAAGCCCCGGCGGCCGCCAGCAGCGACCCCGGTCCCGGACCGGCGCTCAGCATCGCCGAATGCACTTCCGGCGGTGCGGCCATCCAGATGGGCGCCGACACTGCTAGCTGCCCGCCATCCCGTAGCTGGCGGCCGCCGCGGCGTCACCGGCGAGATAGCCCGCGCCGGCCTGGCCGACTCCGACGCCGGCGCGGCCCAGCTGCTCCACGCCCTGGGCGGCGACGGCGGTGTGCTCCTGGCCCTGGGCGCTGAACCCGGCGGCCGTCTGCAGCGACACCGGGTCCGCGGCCGGCGGCACCACCGCGGTGATGGCCGGGGCGGCCGCCGCGTGCGCGGCCGCCAGCCGCGCCGTCAGCGCCTCCACGGCCGCGCTGGTCGCGGCCAGGCCCTCGGGAACCACGCGCAACGTCATGACTAACTCCCCTTCTGTTGCGTATCACCAAACATCGCGGCCTCCCCGACGAGCGGGTTGACCAATTGCACAAAGGTCGGAATGTCGCTGTCGCCCAACAGGATCGCCCTGCCCGCGGGCAACCGGGCGAACCGCTGGCCCCGGATCTTGCCGCTGTCCTGGGGGTTGCCCGAGAGCATCAACGTCCTCGCCTGCAGGTCGTTGAGGCGGCGCAGCAGCGGGCTGGTCATCAGCGAGTGGCCCGATCCGCTGGCGCGCGCGGTGACGATCACCCGCAGCCCCAGGTCGACCGCCTGCGCCAGCAGGCCGATGAGCGGGGTCCAGGGCCGCTGCCCGATGTAGGGGCCGCTCGCCGCCGGGGCGTCCGGGATCTGGTCGACGTCGTCGATGATCAGGTAGTGGGTTTGCCCCCGGTAGGCCCAGCCGGACAGCTCGGCCGCCGACAGGCCCACCGGCGGCCGCCGCGATTCGATCAGGTTGGCCAGCCCCTGCATCGCCGGGATGACCCGGTCGATGTTGGCGGTGTACTCGTTGTCGGAAAACAGCGGCTCGTCGACGAGGTGCAGCCGCCGGTCCAGCACGGTGAACGCCACCTGGTCGGCGCTAAAGTGCTCGCGGACGGTCCGGATGATGTGGCGCAGCAGCGTGGTCTTACCGGACTTGCTGTCGCCGAACACCATCAGCAAGGGGTTCTCGGCGAAGTCCAGGACGACCGGGGCGAGGTCCTCCTCGCGCTGCCCGATGACGACCCTTTCCCCGCCGCGATGCAGCGGGCCCACCGCGTCGGGCGCGAGGTTGGTGGGCAGCAGCCGGACCGGCGGCGCCGACATCCCCGGGTAGCGGGCGTTGATCGCGGGGATCTGGTCCAGTTCGGGGGCCGCGAACAGGAAATGCTCGGCGGCCATGGTCAATCCGCGACCCGGCTGGTCGTGCGGGACGGCCTCGGCCGGGCGGCGCAGCGCGCCGACCACCCGCACGTTGCTGTCGCGCGCGTCGTGCAGCTTGAGCTCGAGGCGTAGCCCGAGGCCGTCGCGCATCGCCAGCGGCACCTCCAGCCAGCTGGGCGTGGTGATGACGACGTGGATGCCGTAGGCCAGGCCGACGTTGACCAGCTCGGTCACCTTGGCCAGCAACGGGTTTCGGGTGTTGAACTGGTCGGTGTTGTCCCGGCCGAACGCGTACAGGTTGTCGATGACCAAAAACACCTCGCCGTAGCCGTCGTCGGGGGCGGCGCCGTGCTTCTCCCGGAACAGCTCCCGCTGCTGGCGGGACAGCAGCAGCTGCTCCAGCTCGCCGAAGGTGCGGCGGATGCGTTCGGGTTCCAGCGGCGACGCGACGCCGCCCACGTGCGCCAAATCCTCGAGCGCCCGCAGCTGGCCGCCGCCGTAGTCCAGGCAGTAGAAGGTCACCTGGCGCGGCGAGTGCAGGCTGGCCGCCGACATGATGAACGTCTGCAGGGCCGTCGATTTCCCGGACTTCGCGCCGCCGTGGATGACCAGGTTCGCGGCCGACGACGTCGCGTCGAACACCAGCGGGTCGCGGCGCATCTCGAAGGGCTTGTCGACCTCGCCGAGCGGCCAGCGCCATTGCCCCTGCGGCACCCCGGCGCGGGCCAGCACCTCCGGCAACGGGATCGGCTCGTCCAGCGGCGGCAGCCACAGCTGCGGCGCGCGCGGCCCGTAGCGCGCCAGCTGCTCGCCGATGGTGGCGATCAGCTTGCGCGGCGGGCCGGCCGCTTCCTCCTCCTCGCCGCCGCTGATCACGGTGCCCGGGTCGGGCTCCACCCGGTCGGCCGTGAACAGCTTGGGCTCCGAATTGGCATGCACCACAAGCGCTTTGGCGGTCTGCGGCGGCTCATAGATGCCGTCGACGTAGGTGCTGCGGAACTTGATCGGGGTCGCGCCCGGGGCGGGCACCAAAAAGCCGACGCCCTTGTGCTCCTTGCCCGATTCGATGTGGTAGGCGTCCTCCACGCCGATGATCTGGCGGGAAACGCTGGGGCTGGCCACCTTCAGCCCGATGCGGTAGGAGGTGTTCTTGTCGATGTCCTTGATCTTGCCCACGTCCAGCGTCTGCGACGCGAACAGGATGTGGATGCGGAACGAGCGGCCCTTGCGCGCGACGTAGTCGAACAGCTCGGCGTATTCCGGGTGATCGGCCAGCATCAGGGTGAACTCGTCGGCGACCACGAAAAGGGTTGGCAGCGGCGGCAGATCGGCGGCGGCCGGCGCCCCGGATTCCCGAGCGTTCTCGTATTCGGTCACCGAGTTGAACGCGCTGCCCTGGACGCGGCGGCCGGCCTCGCGCAGCAGCGTCTCGCGGCGGGCGACCTCGCCGCGCAGCGTGTCGGCGAACCGGTCGGCCAGCGACTTCTTTTCGGCCATGTTCGAGATCACGGCGACGACCTGCGGGAAATTGCGGAAGCTGTCGGCGCCCGCCTCGCCCTTGAAGTCGGCGTAGATCACGATCAGCCGGTCCGCCGAGTGGGTTGTCAACAGCGCCAACAGGATCGACATCAGCGTCTGCGACTTGCCCGAACCGGTCATCCCGATCATCAGGCCGTGCGGACCCATCCCGCCCTCGGCCTCGTCCTTGAGGTCGAAGATCAGCGGCTCGCCGGTCGCCGTGACACCGATCGGGACGCGCAGCTCCTCGTCGCGCGGCCGCGGCGCCCACAGCGCGGGCACGTCGAGCTGCGACGCGTCCGGAATGCCCAGCAGCGTGGTGAAAGTCGCGCCGCGGGTGGCCGCCGAGCGCAGCCCGGCGTGGGTCGGGTTGGAGTCCCACCGCGACAGCTGGCGGGCCAGGTGGGCGGCCTCGGCGGCGCCGAGCCGGTCGGCGTGGTCGATGTAGGGCTGCCAGCCGCCCGTCTGCCAGCGCTCGAGGGCGCCGTGCGCGACGCGCAGGATCGGCTTTTCCGGATCCGAATACTGCTCGCGGTGCGGCGGTGTGGCGCTGCGGTGCACGACGGTGACCCCCGCACGGCCCACGGCCAGCGCCGAGGCGTTCAGGTCGAGGTGGGGGTCGTCGACGACGATGAGCAGGTGCCGCAGCGCGTCGGCGGGCTGCCCGGTGAACGCGGGGCGGTCGGCCAGCGCGGGCCCGAGCATCGCGGCGAGCTCGTCGGCGCTGGTGCACAGGAACCGGGCGGGTCCCACACCGTCCAGCTCGCCGGGAATGTCGACGTGCGGCAACCACTTCAGCCACGACCAGTCCGGGTCCTCCAGGTCGCGGGCGACCAGGGCCACCCCGAGCACCGTCGGGTCGTGCCACGTCACCGCCTGGGCGATCCAGGCGCGCATCGCCGCCCGCGCGTCCGCCGCCTCACCGAGCACGGTGATCCGCGAGACCTTGGTCAGGTCTATTCCGGTCGGGACGTCGCGCACGATGCGCTGGGTGTCCAGCAGGCTGCGTAATGCGCTGTGGCACACCGGCTCCAGGTCGATCTCGTCGGCGGCGTCGTTGACCCGCAGCGGGGTCGCCAGCGGCACCTCGTGCCGGCCGGCCCGCAGCACCAAAAAGTCGGCGTCGTGCGGGTCGCGCTCCCACTGGCGCCGCGACCCCGGCACCGTCGAGAGCGTCGCCGGGTCGGGGTGCGACCACAGCGCGGCCGCGCGCTGCTGGGCGGCCTGGGTGCGGATGTTGTCGCGGACCACCGACAGGTAGCGCAGGTAGTCGGCGCGTTCGGCGTCGACCTCCTCGGTGCGCATCTTGTTGTCGTTGCCCCGATACAGCGCCGTCGCCGCCAGCAACAGCACGAACGGGAAGAACAGCGTCTGCGGCGAGATCACCCGCATCCCGGTGGCCACCAGCGCGACCACCATGCCGACGATCAGGATCACGATCAGGTACGGCATCGCGCGCCGCAGCAGCGACGGCGGAATCACCCGGGGCAGCTCGGGCGGCGCCTCGATGGTGATGGTGCCCTTGCGGGTGGTTGGCGGGGGCAGCCGCCGGCGGGCTTCGAAGATCAGTCGGCTCATCGGGGTCCTCCTTCGGCCGACACGGGCCGGCCCGGCCGGGCGTCGGGTGCCAGCCCGTCGTGGGCCAGCAGCGCGTCGGCGCGCGATAGCGTGGGGCCGGGCGCGAACAGCGTCAGCGCCGACCAGGGGATGGGGACCGGCGGTGCGCTCAGGCCAAGGGCCTCAACGGTTTTCCCCTGCCCGGCGCCGCCGGTCTCGGTGTCGATGCCGTAGCGCACGCCGGTGTCGGAGACCCAGAACATCGATCCGGCGGCCGGCGCGTCCGCCCCGCCGCCGACGGTCTGGGCGAAAAAACCCGTGCCCGGCGCCAGCGCGACGCGGGTGGCCACGCCCGGCGAGCCCCCGACCAGGTCGACGGTGCGTATGCCGTCGGGCACCGGCAGCGCCGAGCCGGACAGGATGGTCAGCGAGCTGGTGGCGGCCCCGGCCGGCTTGCTCCAGTACGCACAGGTGACGGGGTTCTTGGCCGCGTCGACGATGCCGAGCTGCTGGTCGGGGTAGCGGGTGGTGTCCAGCATCCGCGACACCGGCAGCCTGGCCACCTCGTCCGCGGCCAGCCGCGGCGGTTGGTCCAGGCCATAGGAATTGGTGTTGCGCAGGATCGCGGCGAGCACCGGCGACACCGGCTGCAGGCCGTCCGGCAGCACCGCGTAGTAGCGCGACGAATTCTGCTCCAGGCCGTAGGAGACCACCACCGCGCCGATCGGGGCCGGCACCGAAAAGCCCGCGGGCGCACCGGCGTTGGGGATCGGCGGCGCCGCCAGCGGCGGGGACTCGGGGATCGCGTTGAACAACCCCTGCGCGATCGGCCGCGGCGCGGGCACGTCGGAATTGTTCACGCCCAGCCCGAGCGCGCTGGTCACCGCGTGGTTGGCCAGGTCGATCCGGCTGCGCTTGCCGTCCCACAGCAGCCAGGTGCCCTCACCCCTGTCGCTGGGGAAGTCGACCAGGATCGCCTGGTTGGCGCGCATCGCGACCGCCCGCGCGCCGGTGCCGTCGGGCCGGCCGGCGATCACCGTCACCCCGGTGCTGTGGGCGCCGCGCGTGGGGCCCCCGCGAAGCTGGGGAGTGCCGCTGACCGAGTCACACACCGTCCAGTTCGCGTCGCGCGAGGCGTTTTGCACCATGCGTTCGGGTGCGCCCGGGATGCCGATCAGGTTCCCGCGCGGAAACTTGTCCAGCTCAGAGCTTTTCACCGTGGTGGGGTCGACCGGCCGCCCCACGATCAGCCGCGCCGAGGTCAGGTTGAGCACCGGGTGCAGGTTGTCGCCGACGCGCACGTACAGCGCGGAGGTGGACCGGTCGGCGAGCACCGGGTTGTTGCCGGCCGAGCCGGCGGGCCGGATGAGCGAGAACACGAAACAGCCCGCCAGGCCGGTGATCAGGATCAGCGCACCCATCAGCACCGCGCGCGACTGGGTGCGCAGCGGGTCGACGAGCATCCGGGTGTCGTGCAGGGCGATGCCCGAGGCGATGCGGCGCATCACGAAGCGCCAGCCGCTCACCTGATGCCGGGTCACGAAGCCGCGGCGGTAGACCACCTTGTCGGGGTTGTCGTTGACCGGGGTCCGGGAGGTGAACGAGCGCCGATCCTCCTGGGGCTCATGGCCGTTGGTGTTGCTCATGCCGGCACCGACAGCCCGAGACCGCGCAGCAACGGCTCCACCGAATTCGCCACGTCCTGGTCGGTGATCGTCATCAGCTCCTCGTCGGTGAATTCGCCGCTTCCGGCGTGTTCGGAATGGTCGAGCCGGAATTCGCGCTCCTCTTCGGAACGTTCGACGATGTTGCGGACGAACCGGCCGTTGCCGGCGATGTCGAGGCTGCGCCGCGAGATCCCGTTGGAGTCGGGGGTCGACTCGGCGGCCAGTTTCGAGAACAGGGCCTCCATGTGTTGCAGCGCGGCGGGTTCGAAGACGCTGTCGCGTTGCTCGGCCATCTTGTGCGCGATCTCGACCAGCTCGGTCGGCGTGTAGGACGGGAAGTCGATGTTGCGGGTGAACCGCGACCGCAACCCTTCGTTGGTGTCGAGGAACTTGTCCAGGTCCGCCCGGTATCCGGCGATGATGACGACCAGCCGGTCGCGGTCGTTTTCCATCCGGGCCAGCAGGGTGTCGATGGCCACCAGGCCGAAGTCGTTCTTGGCGCCGGTGGCCACCAGGGCGTAGGCCTCGTCGAGGAACAGCACCCCGTCCAGCGCGCTGTCGATGATCGCGTTCGTCTTGGCCTCGGTCTCGCCGATGTGCTGACCGATCAGGTCGGCGCGGTGCACCTCCCTGATGTTTTCCCGCTTCAAAAGCCCCAGCCCGCAATAGATTTTGGCGACGACGCGGGCGATGGTGGTCTTACCGGTGCCGGGCGGCCCGGCGAAGACGAGGTGGTGGGTGCGCTGGGCCACCGCGAGCCCGCGCTGCTTGCGCACCAGCTCCATGGCCACCGAGCTCTTCAGCCGCGACACCTGGTTCTTGACCTCTTCCAGCCCGATGAACTCGGCGAGCTGGCGTTCGGCCTCGGCCAGCAGCGAGGCCTTGCGCTCGTGGGCGGCGGGGTCGACAAAGTCCTCGGCGCTGGGTTCGGTTGCGGGGTCCCACGGATCGGTGCGGGCCTCGATGCGTGCCGCCGTGGTGGTCACGATCCCAAAGCTGGTGTCGGACAAGGCGTGTTCGACCTGTTCGTTCTCCGGGTGGGCCGCGTACAGGTCCTGCAGCACCTCGCTCGCCGATTCCTCGTCGACGTGCGCGCGCAGCACGAGCGCCTTGGCCAGCGCGCCGTCGACGGCCGCCACCGGGACCGGGCCGTCGGGCTCCTCCAAGTAGGACAGCGACGGGGCGAACATGCCCAGCCGGGCCAGCGCGGTGCCCAGGGCGATCTTGGCCGCGTGGGCGAAGGTGTCGTCGAGGTCCGCATCGGTGACGACCGGGGTGAGCAGCTTGACCACGTCCGACCAGCGTTCGGCGCGGTAGTTGACGACGACGGCGACCCAGCGCGCCTCGCGCCAGCCCGGGCGGCGTTCGAGGAGGCCGGAAACGATGTCGTGGGCTTCGGCAAACCGGCCCGCGGTTGCCAGCGCCGCGGCATAGGCGAGGTGGAAGTCGTCGGGGCCGGTGGCGCGGAACTGCAAGTACAGGCCGGTGTCGTAGCGGAAGCCCAACGCGCCGGGCGCCAGTTCGACCTGGCGCTGCAGCGTGCCCGCCGTGGCGGCCGTCCGCGAAACGGCCTCGAGCACCCGCGGGGAGACCTCGCCGGCGGCGGCCAGCCCGGTCCAGGCGTCGCACTGGTCGTGGGCGACGCGGGTGAGCGCGGTGAAACCCGAACGGGCGGCGGCCAGGTCGGCCGGGCGCTGCCGCTCGTAGACCGCGATGCCGAGCGCGCGGCAGCAGGTGGCGAACCGGCTGACGACGTCGTCGTCCACCCTGCCGCCGGAGCCAGAATTCACAGGGCGCGCCGCGAGCACGCCGGCGTCACCGCGTTCCAAGGCTGCTTCTTCTCATCTATGTAGCCTCCCCTTACCTAATCGCCTGAAGTTAGCATTGCCTAAGCTTGTTGTCGAGGCGTGCCCGGCCACCCGCGACGGGCGCATCAGCTCGCTTTGAGCACCGCATTTGCGGGAACTACGACCCATCATTGGCCGCACTTTCGGGTTTGCGTCCCCCATCCGATCAATTGACAGCGCCCTCTCAGCTTCGGCGCAAGGGAGCTTACTGAAAATCATTTTCATTATCAAACGGCGGGCGCGCGCACGTGCCCGGCAGCATCGGCATCGCGGGGCCGCCGCCGAAATCGTCGCCGGGCAGCGTCGCCAGCCCGGCCGCCGGGGCGGCCTCCCGCGGCGCCGTGCCCGCGAAACCGACGACCCCCGCGCCGCGCCCGGACGCGGTCGTCGCCGCCGCGTCGAGGCTCGGCTCCGCGCCCGCGTCCCACTCCGGGTCCACGAACTCGTAGCGATAACCGCGGTGGTGGTCGTGCATCGCGGCCCGCCGGCGCCGGCGCGCCCGTTCCTCCTGGCGCGCGGCCACCGCCGCCGCCGGGGCCGCGGCGCCCTCGGGTTCGGGGGCCTTGCGCCTCGCGCCGCTGCCGATTCCCATGCTGGATCCCGCGGTCGGGCCGCCCACCAGATACGGGAAGGGGCCCGCTGCGGTGCCTCCGGGCGGCGGGGGCGGGGCTCCGGCCGCGGGCGCGACGGAAGCCGCGGTGCCGGGGGCGGTCGCCGGCGCCGAGGACGGGGCCGGGCCGGGGGCGGCCGCGGTCGCGACGGTCGGGCCCATGGATACCGGCGCGGCCGGCGGCGCGGGCGGCGCGGCCGCGGCGGGGACCGGCGGCGGCTGGATGCCGGCCAGCCCGGCCAGGCCGGCCATCCCGGCGAAGCCGCCCGCGCCGGCGGAGGCGGCCGCCGAGGCGATCGCGAGCGGCACCAGCGTCTGCAGCTGCGGGAAGGTGCTGAGGACTTCGCCGGCGTGGCCGACCTCGTCGGCGACCAGCAACGGGACGTCGGTCTCGACCTCCGATATCGACCCGGCGGGGTTCTCGGGGAACTCCTCGATGTCCCGGCCCAGGGTCTGGGTGATCTCGGTGACCCGGTTCACCCACCAACTCCACTGCGTCGGGTCGCCGCCGTCGTTATCGATGATGTCGCCGCTGTCGTCGTCGCCGCCGCTGTCGTCGTCGGCGGCGTGCAGGATCTGCGGCGCGGGATCGGTCTGCGGCGCCGAGGCCACCGCGGTGCCGGAGACGGTCTGGTAGGTGGCCATCGTGGTGGCCGCCTGGATCCACATCCGCGCGTAGTCGGCCTCGTTCAACGCGATCGGGATGGTGTTGATCCCGAAGAAGTTCGTCGCCAGCAGGACCGCGTGGATCGCGTGGTTGGCGGCCAGCTCGAACAGCGTCGGCATCGCCGCCAGCGCCGCGGTGTAGGCGGCGGCGGCGGTCTGGTGGCTGGCGGCGGCCGCCGCGCTGTCGGCGCTGGCCCTCGTCAGCCACGCCAAATAGGGACCATGCGCGGCGACGTACTGCTCGGCGCTGGGCCCTTCCCACGCGCCGGCCTGCACGGCGGCCAGGATCGCGGTGAGTTCGTCGGCGGTCTCGGCGTAGGCGGCGCTGAGGGAATCCCACCCGGCGGCGGCGGCCAACAGGCCCCCCGGCCCGGGGCCGCTGCTCAGCTGAGCCGAATGGACCTCGGGGGGCGACGCCATCCACACCGGCGCGGTCATAGCTGCGACTCCTTACCCGAGCGCGCCGCACCTGGCGTCCGCCGGGGCTGTCGGGCGGCGTCGCGAGCGCGCAGGGTAGTAGTCGGCGGCCGGGCTTAGAAAGTTCCCGCGTTTGGGTTTTCGGCGCCCCCGACCGGGCCGCCGATCAGGCCCTGACCGCGCTGACCAGCGTGTTGCGGGCGATCATCGGCCCGGCCTCGGTGTCGGGGCCCGGCACGGGGCGGCCGACCTGCCGCAGGTAGTCGGCGAGGGGGGTGCCGCCGGCCGTCCAGCCGCGCCGGCCGAACCACTCGGTGGCCGGGGCGCACTGCTCGTTGTATACGAGCTGGAAGAACGGGCGCTCTTCGGCGCCGGCGGCCATCGCGGCGCGTTCCTCTTCGAGCTTGGCCTCGAACTCGTCCGCCGGCAGCGGCGCGCCGTCTTCGATCGCGGCGTGGCTGCCGCGGCCGGCCAGGCCGTCGATGCCGGTGAACAGCTGCTCCTGGGCGGCGGCGGGCAGGTAGATCAGCCGGCCCTCGGCGATCCACGCGGACGGCTCGGCCGGTTGGAACCCGTTGTCGCGCAGAGCTTGTGGCCAGTCGTCGCGAAGGTCGACGGCGATCTCGCGACGCTCGGCGCGCGGCCGGGCGCCGTGGCCCGCGAGCACCTCGCGCTTGAAGTCGAGCACCTGCGGGCGGTCCAGCTCGAAGATCGTCGTGCCGGCGGGCCAGTCCAGGCGGTAGGCGCGGGAGTCCAGGCCGGCGGCCAGGACGACCACCTGCCGCACGCCGGCGCCGGCGGCCCGGCGGAAGTATTCGTCGAAGTACTTGGTGCGAGCGCCCTGAAAGTTGACGAAGTGCTCGCCGAAGTCGTCGGTCTTGAGGGGATGGTCGGGGGCCTTGCCGTCGAGGACGTAGGCGGCGGGCCCGCCCACCGCGCGGCAGAACAGCTCCGCGTACGGATCGACCGCCAGCGGGTCGGGCTTTTGCGCCTCCAGCGCCCGCGCGGTCGCTACGAAGAGGGCGGTCGATCCGACACTCGTTGTGATGTCCCAGGTATCACCTTCAGCGCGCACACAGACGACAGTACCGGCGGCCCGCGCGCGGATGATCACCCCGGGTCCGCCGCGTCCCAGGTGCCCGGCAGCATCGGCGCCGTTGGGCCGCCGCCGAATTCGTCCCCGGCCAGCGTGGCCAATCCGGCCGCCTGGGCCGCGGTCTGTTTGCGTGCGGTGCCGGCGAATCCCAGATTTTCCGCACCCCGATCCGAGGCCAGGGCGTCGTCCGCCGGTGTAGCCCAATCGGGATCGACGTCGACGTTCATGTCCAGGTATTCGTCGCCGTGGCCGCGCCGCGCTTGGCGCCGGCGCTGGCGCCGCCGCGCCCGGGCCGCCTCGCGTGCGCTCGCCGCGGCCGCCGCGGCGGCGCCATCCGGTTCCGGCGCCTTGCGTTTTGCGCTAGAGCTCGCGCTGGCAGGCATTCCAGAGCCGAACCCGATGCCCGGAGGCCCCGCCACGTACGGGGGGACAAACGCCGTCGAAGCCCCGGCGGCGGGCGGCGGTGCCGGCGCCGGACCCGCGGGGGCCGCCGGGCCGGCAGGCGCCGGCGCCGGGGGCGACGCCGAGGCGACCGTCGCGGCCGGCGCCGCAGTGGTCGGAGCGATAGCGGCGACCGGCGGCAGCGACGGCACCGCGGCGGGGGCAGGCGCCGGTGCGACGACGGGTTGGGGCAGCGCGGCCAGTCCCGCCAGTCCCCCTAACCCGCCGAGCGCACCCACGGGGGCGACCGCGGGGGCCGCGAGCGCGACCGCGGCCGGCTGCGTGGCAGCGTAGGCGGCGACTTCTTCGATGTGCAGGGGCCAGTCGAACAGCTCCAGGCTGACCAGGTATTGAAAGGCCTGCACCGGGTTCTGCGTCAGATACACGCCGAACTGTTCGATGTCCTCGAGGACTTCCAGGGACCGGACCACATAGAAGATCGATTGGCTCGGGTCCGCGTAGGCGTCGTATTCGAGCCCGTTGACGGTGCCCTCGGCCGGGTCCCACGTCACGCCGAACCTCTGCAGGATCTGCGCGATGAGCTGGTTGAGCGGGTTGTCGACCAAGGGGTCGTGCGCGAGTTGGACGTTCCCGATGCCCAGGTCGTTCTGCAGGAAGTCGACGAGCCACTGCGGGAGGTTCAGTGGGTTGTCGCCCTGCGACAGCGCTTCGAGGTCCTGCGAGATCTGCTGCCGGAGCCCCAGCAGGGGATTGGGCGCCGCCGACGACCGGGCGGGCGCGTCGGACTTCAGGATCTGCGGCGCCGGGCCGGTCTGCGGCGTCGACGCCACCGTGGCGCTCGATACCGCTTGATAGGTGGCCATCGTGGTGGCGGCCTGGACCCACATCCGCGCGTAGTCGGCCTCGTTGAGCGCGATCGGGACGGTGTTGACGCCGAAGAAGTTGGTCGCGACCAGCACCCCGTGGACGACGTGGTTGGCGGCCAGTTCGGCCAGCGTCGGCATCGCCGCCAGGGCCGCGGCGTAGGCCGCCGCCATGGCCTCGTGGGCGGCGGCGGCGGCCGCGCTGTCGGCGCTGGCCCGGGCCAACCATGCCACGAAGGGGGCGTGCGCGGCCACATACGACTCGGCGCTCGGGCCCTCCCACGCGCCGGCCCGCACCGCGGCGAGCACGGCGACGAGTTCGTCCGCCGCCGAGGCGTATTCGGCGCTCAGCGAGTTCCAGGCGCCCGCCGCGCTCAACAGGGACCCCGGCCCCGGACCGCCGCTGAGGAGGGCCGAGTGCACCTCCGGTGGCGACGCCATCCAGACGGGCGCGGTCATGCTTCGCCGCCGCCAGCACTAATGAACATGGTTTTCATTATCGCTAGGGCGCGCCGGTTTGCAACTCGTTGCCGGAGTGGCTGGAAGGGTTGTCAGCCCCGCCTCGGCGGCGCGGTTCAGGCGTCGGAGGCGGTATCGCGGCCGCGCGGCACCATCGGCATCCGCGGGCCCGCGCCGAAGGCGTCGCCGGGCATCGTGGTCAGCCCCGCCGGCCGCAGCCCCGCCGCGGGCAGCGTGCCGGCAAACCCCAGCGCTCCGGCACCCCGTTGCGAGGCCGCACGCCCGTACGGCTCCGGGGCGCAGGCGCCGTCGTCAGCGTCGGCGTCGAGGTATTCGTAGCGGTAGCCGCGGTCGATCACCGCCGAGCGCCGACGGTGCTGCCGGCCCTCTTCCCGCCCTGCGGCTACCGCCGGCGCCGTTGCCTCGCTGGCCTCCCGCGCCGGCGCCGCGAGCGTGGCGCCGGCATAGACCGAGGGCCCGAGGTCGGGACCGGGGCCCACCAGGTAGCCGAAACCCTCGGCGCCACTCACCGGTTGCGGCGCGGTGACCGTAGCGGCCGGCGACGCGGGGGCGGGCGCCGCGGGCGCCGCCACCGGCGCCGCGGGCGCGGCGATCACCGGCGCGATCGCGGGCAGAAGCCAGGGTTGTGGCCCGCCCCCCGCGGGGATCGGCGCCGGCGCGCCGGCGGTCACCGGCAGCGGCACGCCGGCCAAACCGGCCAGGCCCGCCAGCCCCGCCACCGAGCCCAGGCTGGTGATGGCCATGTTGAGACCCACCGACAGCAGCAACGGCGACGTCTGGATCAAAAACCGCAGCGTCCGCAGCGTCCAGTTGACCGCCCGGAAGGTCTGCCACGCGACGAAGTAGCCGGCCAGGGCGGAGAGCTGGGCCGGGTTGTTGAGGGCATTCGGGAGGTTGGTTTGCAGGTAGGCGATGGCCTGCTGGTTGCCCTGGATGAAGTTGGACACGTTCTGCAGGTATTGCAGGGCGTCCCAGTTGGGCTGGCCCTGGCCGGGGATCCGCTCACCGTCGGGGCCGAACAGCATCTGCCAGATCTCCTCGGGCGTCGGCAGCTGAAACGAGCCGTTCCCGCCGCCGCCACCACCGCCTCCGCCGCCTTTCCCGCCGCCTTTCCCGCCGCCTTTCCCGCCGGTGCCCGTGCCCGTGCCGCCGCCGCTTCCCCCGCCGGCTTTGCCGGTGTTCGCGGCCGCCGTCAGCTGGTAGGTGTTCATGGTGGTCGCGGCCTGGGTCCACATCCGTGCATAGTCGGCTTCGTTCGCCGCGATCGGAATGGTGTTGACGCCAAAGAAGTTCGTGGCCACCAACGCCGCGTGGGTCGCGTGGTTGAGCGCCAGCTCGGCCAGCGTGGGCATCTCGGCCAGCGCCGCGCTGTAGGCCGCCGCCACCGCCTGGTGTTGCGCGGCGGCTTGCGCGCTGAGCGTGCTGGCCAGCATCAGCCACGCCAGGTACGGCCCGTGGGCGGCGACGTAGGTTTCGGCGGTGGGGCCGTCCCACACCGACTGGGCGCCCGCCAGTGCGGCGGTCAATTCCGTTGCGGCCGAATCGTATTCGGCGCTCAGTCCGATCCATGTTTGGGCCGCCGCCAGCAGCGGCCCCGGCCCGGGCCCCGTGCTGAGCAGCGCGGAGTGCACCTCGGGCGGGAACGCCATCCACACCGGCCAGACCATCGTTAGCCCACTGTGGGCAGATACGCCGCCGCGGCCGCCGCGTCCCCGGTGGCGTAGTTGGTTGCGGCCGCACCGACCCCGATGCCGGCGCGACCCAACACCTCGACGCCTTTGGCAACCGCTTCGGTGTGCTGCGCACCCTGCTCGCTGAACTCCGCGGCCGCCTGCAGCGACACCGGGTCGATCGCCGGGGGCACCACCGCCGCGATCGCCGGGGCCGCCGCCGCATGCGCGGCCCCCAGCCGGGCGGCGATCGCCTCCACGGCGGCGCTGGTCGCCATGAGCCCCTCGGGAAGAACACGCAAGACCACGGCGCCGACCCCCTTTCCGGACCTGTCCGCCAGGCCAGCGGGCGAGCCAAATCCCGCTATGCGACGACATAGACGATATTAGTTCGCATCTGCGGAATAAAGAGCCGATTATTTCCGAATGCTGCGGAAGTCAATGCCGTTTGACGACCGCCCGGGGGGCGGTTCGCCAGCGCCGGCGCCCGTCCGGTTGCCGGCGGGGTGCCTCGAGGAGCAAAACGGCGCGACCGCCCAAGAGCACCGGCCGCACCCAGTCACCCAGCTCGATCGGCTCTGCGGGGTGGGGCCGGCGATTTCGGCCATCGCGCGCGTCGTCGATGGGGACAAGCGCGCGCAAACTCTCGAGCGTGGCCACATGGGGAAGCGCCTCGAGGCCGGGCAGGGTGATGAAGAGCCCGTCGTCGCCGGAAAGGTGCAGCCCGACGGCGGCCAACGCCCCGATGACGCCGCCTTCCGTCCCGCCGTGCCCGGACAGGTGGATACCGGCGGCGGCGGCGCATTGACGAGCTTGCTTGGCGCACAGCACTTCTCGTTTGGCCCGGCGACCGAAATCCATCAACACCGCGTCCGCGATCTCGCCCGGGGTGGCCACGGCCAGGCCGGGGTCGGCATCGGGCGGACAGACCCGTTCGAGAAATCTTGCCGCCAGTTCGATGACGCGATGGCGCACGGCGCCGGGATCTTTCCGCGGGCTGCGCAGCGCCAGGCAGGCACTGGAATTGTGCGACGTATAAGGGATCCGATCGTCGACCAGCAGCTGGTGGCGCGTCGCCGCGGCGGCCGCCCCGAGCCCCGCGGCTTCTAACTCGCGCAGCAGCGCCCTGGCGCGTCGACCCGTGCCCGGGCTGGAAAGGTCATCGGTGTCGTCGATGCCGATCAGCAGATCGACGCCCGCCAACGCGGTCACGGGTTGACGACCAGGGCGGTGACGTCGCGCACCCAGCGGTCGACGGGCAGCTGCGGCCCGGCGAGCTTGAGCGTCTCGCGTTTGGTGATGTCCAGGATCACGCGTTGTCCGATCTCGGCGGCGATCAGCGTCTGGGCCGGGTCGCGCCCCTCGACGCGCACCCGTTCGACAGCGGTGGCGCCCCCCGCCTCGAGAACGGACCGCACCGACGGTCCCCGCTGGACCTGCGCCCCGCGCGACTGCGGCGTCGCGATCTCGAGCTGCGGCAGGTCCCTCAACCGCGGCAGCGCGAAGGTGGCGAGGACGGCGCCGTTCTCGCGGACGGCGACGAGGGCGGCGCTGGCCTCACGGCCCGCGCAACCGCCCAGGGCGGCCGCGGACAGCTGCGCCGCCAGCACCGCCACGCGAACGCGCGCACCGATCGACCGCATCAGCGGTCCTTATGGGCCGCATCGGTACGCATTCAAGGAGGATATCCGCCCCCCGCTTCCGCAACCGAGCTTGTCGGCACGCGCGCCGCGGCTCTACCGTGAAGCGGTGACCGTGCCGCTACCACGGGCGCGCCGCGCGGCGGCCGGCTGGCCGGTTGCGCGCGACGTCGTCTTCCCCGCGCTCGCCGTCGCCGGAATCGTCGCCGCGGCCGACCTGCGCATGCCGATGGGACTGCCCGGCCATCGCGGCCTGGTATGGCTGAGCCTGCTGGTGGCCGTCGTCCTGACCGCCCGCACGCGCGCGGCGGTCCTTGCGGTCGGGGCGGCCGCGACGTGGACGACACTGGGGTGGCACCTGGTGCCCGGACCGTGGGACGGTTCGCGGTACCTGGCCGCGGCCGTCCTGCTGTATGCGGTATCGGCGGCGGCGGGCCGGCGGCGATGGCCCGTGGTGGTTGCGGCCGCCCCGACCCACCTGGTCGCGCTGGCCGGCCCGGCCGCCGCGGCGATCGGCGGCCGGTACTGGTCGGCGTCCGTGACGGTCGGGATGACCGAAAAGGCGCTGTTTCATCTGGGCTTCGGGCTGGCGGCCGGGCTTCTCGGCTGGGCCGTGGCCTGTGGCGCCGACCGCGCACTGCCGCGGCGGCGGTAACGGGCTAAACCAGGGGACGCCCCGTCCTGATGCGGCGGTCGACGTCGGCGAGCAGGACGTTGAACGGGAACCGCCGGACGAACCGCGGCATCGCGCGGTTGGCGACGCGCAGGACGGCGATCAGCCGGTCGAAGCGCCGCTGCCGTGCGTCGTCCCACGGCAACCGCATCTCGTCCCGGAATCGCTGCGGCAGAAAGCCCGTGGTGATCAGCAAGCCGAAGTCGTCCAGCAGGCGCTGCAGGCGCCCGGGCAGCCGCAGCCCCGGAATGCGGCCCGCCGCAATCGGATACAGGTATTCGCGGACGGCGTCGTCGATGTGCACCTTCGCCAGCGACTCCTGCCAGTAGCGGTCGAAGGCGGCCCGGTCGGCCGGCCAGCGCTCGGCCGGCACCTGCAGGGTGGTGCCCAGCGCCATGCCCTCGCGGTAATGGCGGTCGGCGTCCTCGCCGTCGAGCTCGCCGACGAACATCCGGTAGACGTCGACCCCGCCCTTGTACAGGCAGGCGCCCACCCGCAGCTGCAGGTCCACGTCGAAGGCGTTGTAGGACACCGGGCTTTCCGGGGTGGAATACACCTGCGCGTGGGCCCGGTTCACCGCCCGGCGGAAGGCCTCCTTCTGCGCCTCGCTGCCCGCGGTGGCCACGGCGAGGTAGGTGAAGGTGGTGCGCGCCCGCTTGATCGGATGCAGGTCCACCCGACCGCTTTCGACGCGGCTCTCCAGCACCCCGTAACCGACACCGGGCCGCGCCAGCTGCATGATCACGTTCGCCGGGCCGGCCAGCAGCGCCACGCCCATCAAGCCCTCGTCGATGCCCAGCCCGCGCCGCCGGGTGCGACGCGGGCGCGGTGGGTCGGCGACGGCACGCTCCACATGCCGGATCGGCTCGTGAATTGCCATAATGCGTCCTTCCTGACCGCCGACCCGCCAAATGTGCGAACGTCCGTTTCCTGATGTTGTCGCGCGACGTGGCCGGTGTCAAGATGGTCGTCATGCCGGAAGCCTCCAGCGCGCGGCCCTACCGGGGCATCAAGGCCGCCGAGCGCCTTGCCGGGCGTCGGCGCCGGCTGCTGGCCGCGGGGCTGGACCTGCTGGGCGCCGAGCGGCCGGACCCTTCCGACTTGACCGTCCGCGGCATCTGCGGCCGCGCCGGGCTCGCGGCCCGCTACTTCTACGAAAGCTTCACCGACAAGGACGAATTCGTCGGCGGCGTGTTCGACTGGGTGGTGGCGGAGCTGGCCGCCACCACCCAGGCGGCGGTGGCCGCGGTGCCGGCGCACGAGCAGAGCCGCGCGGGGATCGCGAACATCGTGCGGACCGTCGCCGAGGATGCCCGGATCGGGCGGCTGCTGTTCAGCACGCAACTGGCCAACGCCGTGGTGGTGCGCAAGCGCGCCGAATCGAGCGCGCTGTTCGCCATGCTGTCGGGCCAGTACGCCGGGGAGGCGCTGCGCGTGCCGGCAAACGACCGCATCAAGGCCGGCGCCCACTTCGCCGTCGGCGGCGTGGCACAGACCCTCAGCGCCTGGCTGGCCGGCGACGTCCGGCTCGAGCCCGGCCAGCTCGTCGACCAGCTGGCCACGCTGCTCGACAAGCTGACCGACCCAAACCTCTACGGGCTCAAGGGAACAGCGGCACCTGCCACAACCGCATCCCGGGATCCATAAGCCACAGACGCATCATCGTGAGCCGCATGATGCGCTGCGCGCCGATGATCATGAACGTCGCCAGCGGCACCTCGATGCCCAGCGCTGTGATCATCGACAGCCAGACGTCGCGGGGCCCGGCGGTCATCAGGTCGAACCAGGCGTCGCAGATCAACAGGATTCCCGAAGTGAAGGCCGCAGGCACCAGCAGCTGGCGGCGCAGGTATCCCAGCACGGCCGTCGCCAGCATGAACACGACCAGCAGCATGTCGAAGCCCACCCAGGTGGCCCGCCAGTTGTGGGCGAGGTAGCGCTCGGGCAGCGTCAGGGACAGATACCCGATCCAGGGGATCAGGGCGATCGCACCGCCAACCATCAAACCCAGTCGGATGCGCCGGATCCGGTGCAAAAACACCGGGTCGATCAAGTCGCCGAGGGGTTGCTCGAGCCGCTGCACCAGCTCCCGCCGCTGCGCGGGCGTCAGCGCCTCGATCTGCGCGTCGGTCAACACATCATCGGTCATCATGGGCGTCCCCCTCGAGCCCCGGTTATGCGTTCAGCGTACGGCGTGCTCCCGGGGGCGCCGCTCGGCGGCGGTCTTGGGGATGGCTTGGGCGTCATTGGGGCCGAATTCTTTAACCCAGCAAGCGAATTCGAGCGTAATCCCGTCGGGGTCGTGAAAGTAGAACGACCGCACGTAGACGCCGGGATGCACCGTGGCCGAGACCTGCATCTCGCTCTCGTCGTGGTTGAGCACCGGACCCACCCGCACGCCCTTTTCCTTGAGCCGCTGCCGGTAGGCGTCGAACTTGTCGGCCGGCACGTGGAAGGCCAGGTGGTTCATGGTGCTCACCGCGCTGGTGATGTCCCCGATGCCCGGGATGGCGCCCGGCGACGAGAGGCCCGGCACCCGGTCGGGGGCGTCGGCGAACCAGAAAAACGCCACGCAATCGCCGTTGCCGGCGTCGAAGAAGAAATGCTGCCCCGCGCCGCCGGGCAGGTCGAGCGACTTGATCAGCGGCATGCCCAGGATGCCCGAATAGAAGTCCACGGTGCGCGCCATGTCCGAGCACACCAGCGCGACGTGATTGATGCCGCCGAGCTCGAATTCGGTGTTGGTGTTGTGCGGCTTGATCATCGTGTGGCCCCTCTCGGTCGCCGGCGCCAATGCTGGCCAAGGACTGGATCTGAATCTAACATCAGGTTCAGTTTCGATCCAGGGAGGTACGCGCAGGTGTCGACGGCGGCAGCACAGGACGGCCGGGCCATGGTGTACCCGACCCATCGCGGCCGCCGGACGCGGGCCGCGATCGACCAGGCCGCGCGAACGGTCATCGCCCGCAAGGGAATCCTGAACACCACGATCGCCGACATCGCCGCCGAGGCGGGGCGCTCGGCGGCGTCGTTCTACAACTACTACGACTCCAAAGAGGCGATGGTCCGCCAATGGGCGTTGCGGTTCCGCGACGAGGCCAACGAGCGCGCGCGCTCGGTGACCGGGCACGGCCTGTCCCACCGGGAGCGCGCGCGCCGGGCCGCCGCCGCCCATTGGCACACCTACCGCAATCGGCTCGCCGAGGTGATCAGCGTTTCGCAGCTGGCGATGGTCAACGAAGACTTCGCACGATACTGGGCCGAAATCTGCTCAGTCCCAACATCGTTCATCGCCGAAATGGTCCGGCGCGCGCAGGCCGAGGGCTTTTGCCCCGACGACGACCCACAGCTGATCGCCGAGGCGATCGTGGCCATGTTCAACCAGTTCTGCTACGTCCAGCTCACCGGGCAACGTCAGCCCGACGACGAGGCCTGCATCCGGACGCTGGCCAACATCTACTACCGAGCCATCTACGCGTGCGGAGGGGAGACGAATTGAGTCGCCACGGGGGCGGCGCGGAGGTGGTCCGCGAATTCGTCGGCCTGCCGTCGCCCACCGCCGGGCGCGCCGGGGCCGGCGGGCATCCCTGCCAGGGCCTGTATCACCGGGCCGCGGGGCGCAAGCCGAAGGTGGCGATGATCGCCGCGCATTACCAGATCGACTTCTCCGAGCACTATCTCGCCGACTACATGGCCGCCCGCGGCATCGGCTTTTTGGGCTGGAACACCCGGTTCCGCGGCTTCGAAAGCCGCTTTTTGCTCGACCACGCCCTGGTCGACATCGGCGTCGGGTTGCGCTGGCTGCGCGAGGTTCAGGGCGTGGAAACGATTGTGCTGCTGGGCAATTCGGGAGGCGGTTCGCTGATGGCCGCTTACCAGTCGCAGGCGGTCGACCCGAACGTGACGCCGCTGGAGGGCATGCGGCCCGCGGCCGGGCTCACCGAGCTGATCCCCGGCGACGGCTACGTCGCCACCGCCGCCCATCCCGGCCGCCCGGACGTGCTCACGGCGTGGATGGACGCCGCCGTCATCGACGAAACCGACCCGGTGGCCACCGACGACGGCCTGGACCTGTTCAACGAGCGCAACGGCCCGCCGTACTCGCCGGAGTTCCTCGCCCGCTACCGGCGCGCGCAGACCGCGCGCAACCACGCCATCACCGACTGGGCCGAACGCGAGCTGAAACGCGTTCGCTCCGCGGGCTTTTCCGATCGACCGTTCACCGTGATGCGAACCTGGGCCGATCCGCGCATGGTCGACCCGAGCATCGAGCCCACCAAGCGCCGGCCGAACCAGTGCTATGCGGGCGTGCCGGTCAAGGCGAACCGCTCCGCGCGGGGCATCGCCGCGGCCTGCACGCTGCGCAACTGGCTGGGCATGTGGAGCCTGCGGACCGCGCAGACCCGGGCCGAGCCGCACCTGGCCCGCATCACCTGCCCGGCGCTGGTGATCAACGCCGAGGCCGACACCGGCGTCTTCCCCTCCGACGCCCGCCGCATCTACGAGGCCCTGGCCGGCACCGACAAGGCCCAGGTCGTTATCGACAGCGACCACTACTTCACCACCCCGGGCGCCCGCGACCGGCAGGCCGATACCATCGCCGGGTGGATCACCAGGCGGTGGCGGTAAGGGTTCTCGCTCACTTCGTTCCGGGCGCCAAGGTGCTCGATTTGGTTGCCCGCGAATCGGATTGGCTCGATGTCCGATGGTGCGCCGAGGACGACGACGAAAGCTTTTACGCCGAGCTTCCGGACGCCGAGGTGATCTGGCACGTGCTTCGGCCGCTGTCGGGCGCCGACCTGCGGCGCGGTGACCGGCTGCGGCTGGTGCACAAGCTCGGGGCCGGCGTGAACACCATCGACGTCGCGACCGCGACGGAATGCGGCGTCGCGGTGGCCAACATGCCCGGCGCGAACGCGCCGTCGGTCGCCGAGGGCACGGTGCTGCTGATGCTGGCCGCCCTGCGGCGGCTGCCGGAGCTGGATCGCGCGGTGCGCGGGGGCCGCGGCTGGCCGGCCGACCCCGAGCTGGGCGAGACCGTGCGCGACGTCGGCGGCTGCACCGTCGGGCTGGTCGGCTACGGCAACATCGCCAAGCGGGTGAGCGCGATCGTCGAGGCGATGGGCGCGACCGTCCTGCACACCAGCACCCGCGACGACGGGCGGCCCGGCTGGCGGCCGCTGGCCGAGTTGCTGGCCGCCAGCGACATCGTCTCGCTGCACCTGCCGCTGACGGCACAAACCCACCATTTACTCGACCGCCACGCGCTGGCCCGGATGAAACCGGCCGCGGTGCTGGTCAACACGTCGCGTGGCGCCGTCGTCGACGAGGACGCGCTGGTCGACGCGCTGCGCGCCGGGCGGCTGGCCGCGGCGGGGCTCGACGTGTTCGAGGTGGAGCCGGTGACGCCGGACAACCGGCTGCTGGGCCTGGGCAACGTCGTGCTGACGCCGCACGTCACGTGGTACACCGCCGACACCATGCGGCGGTATCTGGCCGAGGCGGTCGCCAATTGCCGCCGGCTGCGCGACGGGCAGCCGCTGGCCCACGTCGTGAACCCGGTAGTCAACCAACCGACCGGTTGTTAGCTTGGAAGTGCTTCGCCGACGCGGAGCACGAAAGCCATGGGAAGGCGGCCAATGCCTATCGCGATCAATCCTGAGCATCAAGACCTCGCCGATTCCGTGCGATCCCTGGTGGCGCGGGTGGCGCCCTCGGAGATGCTGCACGCCGCGATGGAAACCCCGATCGAAAACCCGCCGCCGTACTGGCAGGCGGCCGCCGAGCAGGGGCTGCAGGGCGTCCATTTGGCCGAGTCCGTCGGCGGCCAGGGCTTCGGCATCCTCGAGTTGGCGATCGTGCTGGCCGAATTCGGCTACGGCGCGGTGCCCGGGCCGTTTGTGCCGTCGACCATCGCCAGCGCGCTGATCGCCGCGCACGACCCGGAGGCCAAGGTGCTCTCCGAACTGGCGACCGGCGCGGCCATCGCCGCCTACGCGCGCGACTCCGGCCTCACCGCGACCCGGCACGGACCCGACAACGAGGCGCTGGTGATTCGCGGCGAGGCGCGCGCGGTTCCCGCCGCCGCGCAGGCGTCCGTGCTGGTGCTGCCCGTCGCGATCGACAGCGGCGAGGAGTGGGTGGTGCTGCGCGCCGAACAGCTCGAGATCGAGCCGGTCAAAAGCCTCGACCCGTTGCGCCCGATCGCCCACGTGCGGGCCAACGCCGTCGAGGTCGGCGCCGACGCGGCGCTGAGCAACCTGACCATGGCGACCGCGCACGCGCTGATGTCCACCCTGCTTTCGGCCGAGGCCGTCGGGGTCGCGCGGTGGGCGACCGACACGGCGTCGAACTACGCCAAGGTCCGCGAGCAGTTCGGCCGGCCGATCGGGCAGTTCCAGGCCATCAAGCACAAGTGCGCGGAGATGATCGCCGACACCGAGCGGGCCACCGCGGCGGTGTGGGACGCCGCCCGCGCGCTCGACGAGGCGAGGCACGGGGACGCCGAAAAAGGCTGGGACATCGCGGCCGCCGGCGTCGAGTTCGCCGCGGCCGTGGCGGCGACGCTGGCACCGGCCGCGGCGCAGCGGTGCGCGCAGGACTGCATCCAGGTGCACGGCGGGATCGGCTTCACCTGGGAACACGACGCGGGCGTGTACTACCGCCGGGCGCTGATGCTGGCCGCGTCCTTCGGCCGCGCCTCGGAATACCCGCAGAAGGTGGTGGACACCGCGACCACCACCGGGATGCGCGCGGTGACCATCGACCTGGATCCCGACACCGAAAAGCTGCGCGCCGAGATCCGCGCGGAGGTCGCGGCGCTCAAGGCGATGGAGCGCGAGCCGCGCCGGGTCGCGATCGCCGAGGCCGGCTGGGTGCTGCCGTACCTGCCCAAGCCGTGGGGCCGGGCCGCCAGCCCCGTGGAGCAGGTCATCATCGCCCAGGAGTTCAGCGCCGGGCGCGTCAAGCGGCCGCAGGTCGGCATCGCGGCGTGGATCATCCCGTCGATCGTCGCGTTCGGCACCGAGGAGCAAAAGCAACGGTTCCTGCCGCCGACCTTCCGCGGCGACATGATCTGGTGCCAGCTGTTCTCCGAACCGGGCGCCGGGTCCGACCTGGCGGGGCTGACCACCAAGGCCACCCGCGCCGACGGCGGCTGGCGCATCACCGGGCAGAAGATCTGGACCACCGCCGCGCAGTTTTCGCACTGGGGCGCGCTGCTGGCCCGCACCGACCCGAACGCCCCGAAGCACAACGGGATCACCTACTTCTTGCTGGACATGAAGAGCGACGGCGTCACGGTCAAGCCGCTGCGCGAGCTGACCGGCAACGCCATGTTCAACACGGTCTACATCGACGACGTCTTCGTGCCAGACGACTGCGTGCTC
The DNA here is from genome assembly GCF_002101785.1 of Mycobacterium palustre. Lineage (GTDB taxonomy): Bacteria > Actinomycetota > Actinomycetes > Mycobacteriales > Mycobacteriaceae > Mycobacterium > Mycobacterium palustre. Next base: position 147,362 of record NZ_LQPJ01000098.1, on the reverse strand, counting down.
GGCGAGGTCAACCGGGGCTGGGAGGTCAGCCGCAACACCCTGACGGCCGAGCGGGTGTCGATCGGCAGCAGCGACGCCAACTTCCTGGCGACGCTTCCCGAGTTCGTCGAGTTCGTCCGCGACGGGCAGCTTGACCAGGTCGCCCAGCACCGGGCCGGGCAGTTGATCGCCGAGGGCCACGCGGCCAAGGTGCTGAACCTGCGCTCGACGCTGTTGACGCTGGCCGGCGGCGACTCCATGCCGTCGGCGGCGATCTCCAAGCTGCTGTCGATGCGCACCGGCCAGGGCTACGCCGAGTTTGCGGTCTCGTCGTTCGGCACCGACGCCGCCATCGGCGACACCGACGAGCTACCGGGCAAGTGGGGCGAGTACCTGCTCGCCAGCCGGGCCACGACGATCTACGGCGGCACTTCCGAAGTGCAGCTCAACATCATCGCCGAACGGCTGCTGGGCCTCCCGAGGGACCCCTAGACAAACCGTGCCGACCCGGGGGCCGGTCCCAGGTCGGCACGGCTCTTGCGCCACCTAGCCGGCGACGCTAGCCGTTAGGCGGCCCGCTGGCTCACCACCACCAGTTCCACCATGGCCGACCCCAGCCGGGGTGGCCCCAACCCCAACCGGGGTGACCCCAACCCCTACCGGGGTGGCCCCAACCCCAACCGCCCGGGTGGCCACCCCAGCCGCCGTGGCCGGCCCAGCCGCCATGGCCGCCCCAGCCGTGGCCGCCGCCACCCCAGCCATGGCCTCCGCCGCCCGGCCTGAGCGGCAGGTCGGGGGCGCCGTGCGGGCCGGACGCCTCGAAGGTGGTGCCGGGCGCGGCCGGCGGGGCGGCGTGCGCGGCCGGGGCGCCGCCGAACAGCAGCGCTCCGGCCAGCAGGCCGGCGCCCGCCACGCCGACGCCAGCCCGTCGCAGGGAAGCCAGTGCAGTCATCATCGGTGAGCTCCTTTGGTTTAAGGACGTCTCGGGTGTCACAAGAAACGGTATCCATATTTACGAGTTATCTGCAACTCTAGCTACCCATTATGGTCGAGAGATAAACGTCACCATCGAGCAACTATTTTATTGCCGCGCGCCTTCCCAGGATTTCCGCGTTTACTGAGATCAGTACCTCAGGCAAGATCATATTCGCAGCTTAGAAGCGATCTACTGAGATACGCGTTCCCGCAAGTGAGTATCCGCATAAGTAAGTAGAACCTGCTTTCATTAAATTCGCGACGCCTGACAACAGATTTTTTATCCACCGTTGCCAGCAAACAGTAAAAGCGCCGGGAATTCAACGGCCTGCGGCGCCGCGGGCGGCGGCGCCGCCGCGGGCGGCCGCCGCGCGAACACGGCGCGGCGGCGGCGCGCCACGGGCGCCCGGCGGTGATTGAATAGGAGGGTGCTCGACGACGCGCATACTGACACGCGGATCTACTGATCGCACCCAGAGAGGGTCGCCGCGATGAGTATCAACTCTGGCCGGAGCGATTCCGGTTCCAACCGGTTCTCCCGCTACACCGCGGGCGCCACGCCGCCCCGGCCCGGGCAGACCGGGCCGACCCAGCGCCTCACCCAGCTGGGTCCGGTGCCCACCCCTCCGGCGCGAGACCGCCGCACCCGGCGGACCGTCGACCTGCCGTTGGCCACGCACCGCGCGCTCGACGTCTGGCAGCGCGAGGCCGCCGACCGGATCGGGGTCGCGCGAGTGACCGGGCAGGAGGTTTTGACCGCGCTGATCGACCAGCTGCTGACCGACCCCAAGCTCTCGGCCCAGATCACGCGCGCCATTCAGGCGCGCAGGTGACCCACCGGGGTTAGTCGACCTCCATCTCGCGCAGCTCGCGCTTGAGGATCTTGCCGGTGGGATTGCGGGGCAACTCGTCGAGGAAGATCACTTCCCGCGGCACCTTGTATTTGGCCAGTTGGTCCCGGACGTGCTTCTTGAGGGTGTCCTCGTCGACGTCGGAGCCCTCCTTCTTGACCACGAAGGCGCGCAGGCGCTGGCCCCACTCCTTGTCCTCGACGCCGATCGCGGTGGCCTCCACCACCTCGGGGTGCCCGCTGAGGCAGTCCTCGACTTCGGCGGGGAAGACGTTCTCGCCGCCGGAAACGATCATCTCGTCGTCGCGGCCGCTGATGTAGAGCAGGCCCTTTTCGTCGAAGTAGCCGACATCGCCGGAGGACAACAGGCCGTCGATGATTTGTTTGTTGCCGCCGCCGGTGTAGCCCTCGAAGGGGAAGGCGTTGCCGACGAAGATCCGACCGACCTCGCCCTGGGGCAACTCCTTGCCGTTTTCGTCGAAGATCTTGACCTTGACGCCCTTGACGACCGGCCCGGCCGTGTTCGGGTTGTATTGCAGGTGTTTGGGCTCGGCGATGGTCGCGAACGCGATCTCGGTGGAGCCGTACATGTTGTAGATGACGGGCCCGAGCTCTTTCAGACCCCGTTCGGCCACGTCGGCGTTCAACGCGGAACCGGAGACGAACACGATCCGCAGGCACGACAGGTCGGGCTTTTCGTCCATCTTGTCCAGGGCGTCCAGCATCCGCGACAACATCACGGGGACGACGACGATCGCGGTCGTCCGGTACTTCGCGATGTCGTTCAACACCACGTCGGGTTTGAACTTGCGGTGCAGCACCAGCGTCGAGCCCAAAAACGCTCCGATGGTGGCGTGCAAGAACCCGAGGGCGTGGAACATCGGGGCCGGGAGCGCCGTCACCTCGCCGGCCTTGAACGGGACATGCGACAAGATGCCCCCGATCGGCGCGAGCGTCGGTGGGGTGCTGCGGTTGGCGCCCTTGGGGGTGCCGGTGGTGCCGCTGGTCAGGATGATGATCGACGAGTGCTTGCTCGCCTTGGGGGCCGGGCTGCCGCTGCTGCGCCCGATCAAATCGGCCAGCGTTTCGTCTTTGCTGCCCGACTTCTTGTCGGAGTCGGGGTTGGTGCCCAGCGCCCGCAGCTTGCCCAGCGGCGGATCGGCCTTGCTGACGTCCTCGCAGTACTCGTCGTCGTAGATGATCAGTTTGGCGTCCTCGCGCTCGGACACCTCCTTGATCTGCGGGCCGGAAAACGAGCTGTTGAGCAGGATGATGCGGGCGCCGACGCGCGCGCACCCGAACTCGGCGACGGAAAACCAGCGGCTGTTGCGCGCCAGGATCGCGACCCCGTCCCCACCCTTGACGCCCTTCTCGAGCAACCCGTGGGCGACGGCGTTGGCGGCGTCGTCGAGTTCCTTCCACGTCATCTCGCCGTCGTCGTCGATGATGGCCACCTTGTCGGGGCTGCGCCGGGCGTGCAGCGCGGGAAGCATGCCTATCTCGCCCCACTTGCGGATGTCGTTGACCATCGCGGCGAGGTGTTGCGGCGGCTCCAGCGGAAAACCGCCGGCCTCGAAGATCTTGCGGACGTAGTGCAGCTCGGCCGTGCCGCGGTCGAGGTACTGCTGAACCTTCGCAACAGCCTGCCCCGGCAGGCCAAGGAGATCTGGCATGGCACCCACCATATGTGACGTCGGTCGCATTACAACCGGTTTGTACCCGGCGACTTACGATGATGAACATGGCCGGTCCGGTGGCGCTGCAGGTGGCCGGGCACGAGGTGACGATCACCCATCCAGACAAGGTGGTGTTCTCCCGACACGGCGGCGCGGGCCCCTACACAAAGCTCGATTTGGTCCGCTATTACCTGTCCGTCGCCGACGGGGCGCTGCGCGGCGTGGCGGGCCGACCGATGATCCTCAAGCGCTTCGTCAAGGGCATCGCCGAAGAGGCGGTGTTTCAGAAGCGGGCTCCGGCCAACCGGCCCGAGTGGGTCGACGTGGCCGAATTGCGTTACGCGCGAGGTACTTCCGCGGCCGAAGCCGTCATCCATGACGCGGCCGGGCTGGCGTGGGCGATCAACCTGGGGTGCGTCGACCTCAACCCGCACCCGGTGCTGGCCGGCGACCTCGATCACCCCGACGAGCTGCGCGTCGACCTGGACCCGATGCCCGGCGTGACGTGGCGTCGCATCGTCGACGTCGCGCTGGTGGCCCGCGAGGTGCTGGAGGACTACGGGTTGGTGGCGTGGCCGAAGACGTCGGGGTCGCGGGGCTTTCACATCTACGCACGGATCGCGCCGCGCTGGGGTTTTCGCCAGGTGCGGCTGGCCGCCCAGACCGTGGCCCGCGAGGTGGAGCGGCGGTTGCCCGACGCGGCGACCAGCCGGTGGTGGAAGGAAGAGCGCGAAGGCGTGTTCGTCGACTTCAACCAGAACGCCAAGGACCGCACCGTCGCCTCGGCCTACTCGGTGCGCGCCACCCCGGACGCCCGGGTGTCCACGCCCCTGCATTGGGACGAGGTGCCCGGCTGCAAACCCGAGGCGTTCACGATCGAAACCGTGCCCGCCCGCTTCGCCGAACTCGGCGACCCGTGGGCGGAAATGGACGACGCGGTGGGCGAACTCGACCGGCTGCTGATCCTGGCCGAGGAGATGGGACCGCCGGAGAAGGCCCCGGCGGGCGCCACCAAGCGCGCCGCGGGCCGGCGCGCCTCGTCGAAGCCGCTCATCGAGATCGCCCGCACCAAAACCAGAAACGAGGCGCTGGCGGCCCTGGACACCTGGCGGGACCGCTACCCCGCCGCGGCCGCCCTGCTGCGGCCGGCCGACGTCCTGGTCGACGGCATGCGCGGGCCGAGCTCGATCTGGTACCGCATCCGGATCAACCTGCAGCACGTGCCCGCCGACCGGCGCCCACCCCAGGAGGGGCTCATCGCCGACTACAGCCCGTGGGACAAATACCGACCCAAACGGCAGGAGCGCTAGACGCCCAGCCGCCCCATCCGCGTGTTTTTGCGCAGGTACGCGGCCCAGGTGACGACGAGCAACGCGAGGAAGAACCCGACGTAGAACCGCAGCGCCGGCTCGATGCCGCCGAAGTGCGACTTCGACCACGCGTAGGCCAGCGGCACCACGAAGCCGCCGAAGGCGCCGACCGACGAGATGACCCCCAGCGCCCCGGCGGCCTGGCGGCGCATGTGCACCATCGTGGCGGGGTCGCCGCCGGCGAGCTCGCCCTTGACCTTGAAGATCCGCGAGATCATCCGGTAGGTCGAGCCGTTGCCGATGCCGGTGGCCACGAACAAAAACATGAAGCTGGCGAAGAACACCGGCAGGTTCTTGGCATCGACCGACCACAGCGCCGCCGCGGCGCCCACGGCCAGCATGACGAAGCTGGCGGCGGTGATCCGGGCGCCGCCGACCCGGTCGGCGAGCTTGCCGCCCAGCGGCCGGATGATCGATCCGATGCCCGCGCCGAGGAAGGCCCACGCCAACGCGATGTCACCGCGCCCGAAGACGGTCTTGAGCAGGGTCGGAAACGCCGCGGAGTACCCGATGAACGACCCGAACGTGCCGATGTACAGCAGCGACATGATCCACGTGTCGGCGTGCCGCAGCGACTGCACGACCGGCTTCACGTCGGCGACGCCCCCTGCTTTGGACGCCTCCGAGAGGTTGTCCATGAACAGCGCCGCGCACACCGCGGCGACCACGGCCAGCGGCACGTAGAACAGCCCGGCCCGTGACAGGCCCACCCCGCCGCCGGCGACCACGATCGGCGGGATGATCTTCTGCACGACGGCCACGCCGAGGTTGCCGCCGGCCGCGTTGAGGCCCAGCGCCCAGCCCTTGTCCTTCTCGGGGTAGAAGAACGAGATGTTGGCCATCGACGACGCGAAGTTGCCGCCGCCGAAGCCCGCGGTCGCCGCGATAACCACCAGCGCCGCGAACGGGGTGTGCGGATGGCTCACCACCCAGGCCAGCAGCAGGCACGGGACCAGCAGCAGCAACGCCGAGACGATGGTCCAGTTGCGGCCGCCGAAGATTGGCACCGCGAAGGTGTAGGGCAGCCGCAGGAAGGCGCCGACGCCGCTGGGCACCGCGACCAGGCACAAGGCCTGGCTGGCGGTCAGCGCCCAGCCCGAGGCGGCGGGGTGCCCGTGCGGGCCGGCCATCATCTGGACGACGACGATGCTCCACAGCATCCACACCGAAAACCCGATGTGCTCGGCGAAGATGGAGAAGATCAGGTTGCGACGGGCGATGGGCTTGCCGGTCGTCTCCCAGAAGGCGGGGTCCTCGGGCCGCCAGTCGTCGATCCAATGCCGTTTGCGGTGGCGCTCGGGCGCGGGCGCCGGCGCCAGGACAGGAGTGATGGCCGGGCTGGTGTCCGGGCTGGTGTCCGAGCTGGTGGTAGTCACGCACCGACGGTAGGGACGCCCTGTTACCGGCCTCTTCGTGCGCAGTTACGCCCGGGCTACGCAATGATGGCAACGGCGCGTGGCCCGCTGTCAGAACTTTTTCGCGATAATCTCACGCGATGCGGCAGGGATGGAGTCGTCGCGGATTCTTGCAGTTCGCAGGGGTCACCGCGATCGCCGGGACCTCGGCAGCAGCGGTGGGCTGCTCGTCACGCAAGTCGGCGGCCGGCGCCGCCGCGGGTTCGGTGACGATCACCCACCTTTTCGGTCAGACCGTCATCAAGGAGCCGCCCAAGCGCGTGGTCAGCGCCGGCTACACCGAGCAGGACGACCTGCTGGCGGTGGGCGTGGTCCCCGTCGCGGTGACCAACTGGTTCGGCGACCAGCCGTTCGCGGTGTGGCCGTGGGCCCAGCCCAAGCTCGGCGGGGCCCAGCCGGTGGTGCTGAACCTGGACAACGGGATTCCGATCGAGCAGATCGCCGGGCTCAAGCCGGACCTGATCGTCGCCATCAATGCCGGTGTGGACGCCGACACTTATCAAAAGCTGTCGGAGATCGCCCCGACCGTCCCGCAGTCCGGCGGCGACGCGTTCTTCGAGCCGTGGAAGGACCAGGCCACCGCGGTCGGGCAGGCGGTGTTCCAGGCGGATCGGATGAAATCGCTGATCGCCGCCGTGGACCAGCGGTTCACCGACGTCGGCCAGAAGAATCCCCGGTGGAAGGGCAAGAAGGCGTTGCTGATGCAGGGCACGTTCTTCCAGGGCACCGTGGTGGCGACCCTGGCCGGCTGGCGCACCGACTTCCTCAACCAGATGGGCCTGGTAATCGCCGACAGCATCAAGCCGTTCGGCGGCGACAACCGCGCCGTCATCCCCCGCGATCAGATCAAGGGGGTGCTCGATTCCGCCGACGTGGTGATCTGGACGACCGAGAGCCCCGACGAGCAGAAGGCGCTGCTGGCCGACCCCGAGATCGCCGGATCGGCCGCCACCGCGCAGAACCGCCACATCTTCACCACCAAGGACCAGGCCGGCGCGATCGCCTTCGCGTCGCCGCTGAGCTACCCGGTGATCGCCGACCAGCTGCCCCCGCTGATCGGCAAGATCCTGGGCTAGCGCCGGTTGATTGAGCGTTCGCTAAGGCACCTCTGGCAGTGCTCGAAAATCCGTCGAAACTCCCTCCGCCAGCCCCGACCGCGGGGTTACCGTCGAGTAATGAGCGTGACGGACCTATCGCAGGAGCTGTCGACCGAGCTGGTCGGCAACACCGTTTTCGACTACGGCAACCGGGCCCTGATGCTGCAATGTGGAAGCACCGCGGAGGTGTTGGCGTGGGTGGACGCGCTGCGTGAGGCGGCGCTGCCCGGGGTGCTCGACATCGTCCCGGCGGCCCGCACGGTGCTGGTAAAGCTGGACAGCCCCCGCCTGCAGGGGGTCATCCGACACCGGCTGCGCAAGATGCGGGTCACCGCCGGGGGCGAGGCCCCGCCGGGCCGGGGCGCCGACGTGGTGATCGACGTGGTCTACGACGGCCCGGACCTCGCCGAGGTGGCCGACCGCACGGGGCTGACCGCGGCGGAGGTGATCGAGGCGCACGCCGGTCGCCTGTGGCGCGTCGGATTCAGCGGCTTCGCACCGGGTTTCGCGTATCTGGTCGACGGCGACCCGCGGCTGCGGGTGCCGCGCCGGTCCGAGCCGCGCACCTCGGTGCCGGCCGGGTCGGTCGCGCTGGCCGGGGAGTTCAGCGCGATCTACCCGCGGCAATCGCCCGGCGGCTGGCAGCTCATCGGCCACACCGACGCGGTCCTGTGGGATCTCGACCGGCCGAATCCGGCGCTGTTAACGCAGGGCATGTGGGTCCGGTTCCGGGCCGTGTGAGCGAGGAGAGGGTTATGGGCATCAGCCTGGAAATCCTGCGCACCGGGCCGCTCGCGGTGGTCGAGGACCTCGGCCGGCCGGGCCTGGCCCACCTCGGCGTCGGGCGCTCGGGGGCGGCCGACCGCCGCGCGCACACGCTGGCCAACCGGCTCGTCGCCAACCCCGACGACCGCGCCACCATCGAGGTGACGTTCGGCGGCCTGGCGGCGCGGGTGCGCGGCGGCGACGTCGACATCGCGGTGACGGGCGCCGACACCGACCCCACCGTCAACGGAATCAAGTTCGGCACCAACAGCGTTCACCACGTGCGCGACGGCCAGGTGATCTCGCTGGGCGCCCCGCGCGCCGGGCTGCGGACGTACCTGGCGGTGCGCGGCGGCATCTGCGTCGACCCCGTGCTGGGCTCGCGCAGCTACGACGTGATGTCGGCGATCGGACCGGCGCCGCTGCGCGGCGGAGACCGGTTACCGATCGGCAAGCACACCGACGACTACCCCCAGCTCGACCAGGCCCCGGTCGCCGCCATCACCGCCGACGTGGTGGAGCTGTCGGTGGTGCCCGGCCCGCGCGACGACTGGTTCGTCGATCCCGACGCCCTGGTGCACAGCGAGTGGCTGGTCTCCGACCGCAGCGACCGGGTGGGCATGCGGCTGGTCGGGCGCCCGTTGCAATACCGCTACCCCGACCGCCAGCTGCCCAGCGAGGGCACCACCCGCGGCGCAATCCAGGTGCCGCCCAACGGTTTACCGGTGATCCTGGGTCCCGATCACCCGGTCACCGGCGGCTATCCGGTGGTCGGCGTGGTGGTCGACGAGGACGTCGACAAGATCGCCCAGGTGCGGCCCGGCCAGCGGGTCCGCCTGCATTGGTCCCGGCCCCGCGCCGCGTCGGGAACACGGCCGCTGTCGGGCGCGGCGGGCTGGCCGTTCTCCTAGTGCCGGCCGCTGGACACGGCTGGTAAACAGGGACTGTGCACACCCAGGTCCACACCGCCCGCCTGGTCCACACCTCCGATCTCGACGGCGAGACGCGGCAGCGCGTCTGCCAGATGGTCGGCGCCGCGTTCGCCGGGAACTTCAGCGACGACGACTGGGAGCACGCGCTGGGCGGCATGCACGCCGTGATCTGGCGGCACGGCGCGATCATCGCCCACGCCGCCGTGGTCCAGCGGCGGCTGCTCTACCGCGGCAGCGCCCTGCGGTGCGGCTACATCGAGGCCGTCGCCGTGCGCGAGGACTGGCGCGGCCAGGGGCTGGTGCACGCCCTGCTCGACGGCTGCGAGCAGGTGATCCGCGGCGCCTATCAAATTGGCGCCGTCAGTTCGTCGGCCCAGGCGCGCCGGGTGTGGTCGGCGCGCGGCTGGCTGCCGTGGCGCGGCCCGACGTCCGTGCTGGCGCCCACCGGCCCCACCCGCACCCCCGAGGACGACGACGCCGTGTTCGTGCTGCCCGTCGGGATCACGCTGGACACCTCGGCGGGGCTGATGTGCGACTGGCGCGGCGGGAACGTGTGGTGATTCGCGTAAGCCATTGGCCGACATACCAATTGGATAACAAGATCGCATGCCACGAAATGTATTGCAGCTCACAGTAAATTCCACAGCCGCCAAAATCACTTCGCGGGGGCCGGCCATTTTGCCTGGGCGCGTTGCCCTTCAGGGATTTGCCAGATAACTGGGATTCAACTTACAGGCGATATCGCGCGAATCGAGTTGACTGACTTCGGTTCTTGATGTGAGCATCGAATCCGGACGGGCCGGGCATGTCGCCGCCGGCGCGCCCGCGACCGGCGCCAGTTCGCCGCCTTAACGCGCTCAACCGATTTCGCCACTCGCATCCCCCGAAAGGTGTCGACCGCATGCGCCGCAACCACCGAATCGCCGACTGGGATCCGGAAGACGCGGCGGCCTGGGACGCCGGTAACAAGCGCATCGCGCGCCGCAACCTGCTGTGCACGGTGGCGGGCGACCACGTCGCCTTTTCGATCTGGTCGCTGTGGTCGGTGATGGCGCTGTTCATGCCCGCATCCGTCTACGGCTTCTCCGCCGGCGACAAGCTGCTCCTCGGCGCGGTCGCCACCCTCGTCGGTGGCTGCGCGCGCATCCCCTACACCCTCGGCATCGCGCGCTTCGGCGGCCGCAACTGGACGGCGTTTTCGGCATTCGTTTTGCTGGTCCCGACCGCCGGCACCATCGCGCTGCTCGCCAACCCCGGCCTGCCGCTGTGGCCGTACGTGCTGTGCGCGGCGCTCACCGGGCTGGGCGGCGGCAACTACGCGGCATCGCTGGCCAACGTCAACGCCTTTTACCCGCAACGGCTCAAGGGCGCGGCGCTGGCCGTCAACGCCGGCGTCGGCAACCTCGGCGTGGCGGTCATCCAGCTGGTCGGCCTGCTGGTGCTGTCGACGGCGGGACACGAGGCGCCGTACTGGGTCTGCGCCGTCTACCTGCTGCTGCTGGCCCTCGTCGGCATCGCGGCGGTGTTGTGCATGGACAACCTCGACCACGGGGTCGAGGTGAACACCATGCGCTCGGTGCTCCGCGAGGGCGACACCTATGCGATCTCGCTCCTCTACATCTGCACCTTCGGCTCCTGGATCGGGTTCGCCTTCGCCTTCGGCCAGGTGCTGGCGGTCCACTTCGCCGCCGGCGGCGAGTCGGCGCGGCACGCCTCGCTGCACGCGGCCCAAATCGCTTTCGTGGGACCGCTATTGGGTTCGTTGGCCCGCATCTACGGCGGGCGGCTGGCCGATCGCGTCGGCGGCAGCCGCGTCACCCTGGGCGTTTTGGGCGGCATGGTTTTGGGCGCCGGGTCGCTGGTGGCCGTCGGCAGCCTCGACGACCGCGACGTCGGCGGCCCGGCCGCGCTGATCGGCTACGTCGCCGGCTTCGTCGCCCTGTTCGTGCTTTCCGGAATGGGCAACGGGTCGGTGTTCAAAATGATCCCGTCGATCTTCGAGGCGCGCAGCCGCCGCCTGGATGCCGATGAGGCGCGGCGCCGCGCCTGGTCCCTGGCGATGTCGGGATCGCTGATCGGGCTCTGCTCGGCGGTCGGCGCGCTCGGCGGCGTGGGCATCGACCTGGCCCTGCGCGAGTCCTACCTGCACAGCGGCAGCGAGACGCCGGCGTATTGGATCTTTCTGGCCTGCTACGTGGCGGCCGCGGCGATGACGTGGGCCTGGTACGTGCGCCCGCGGCCACCGGTCCCGAGCGCCCCCGAACCCGTCCCCGCCGCCGAGCCCGCGCGGGTGTGATGGCCGTCGCAACATGGGCAATGCGTCAGCAATTGCGCGGTAACGCCGCCGAAACGTCACAGGCATACACAGGTCATATGGCCCAACCCAAATCGGCGCCGCTGACCGGCTACCGGGTTGCGGTCACCTCCGCGCGGCGCGCCGAAGAGCTGTGCGCCCTGCTGAGCCGGCAGGGCGCCGAGGTGTGCAGCGCCCCGGCCATCAACATGATCGCGCTGCCCGACGACGACGAATTGCACTGCAACACAGAGGCTTTGATCGCCGAGCCGCCCGACATTCTGGTCGTTCACACCGGCATCGGCTTCCGCGGCTGGCTGGCGGCGGCCGAGGGGTGGGGGCTGGCCGGCCAGCTGGTGGCGGCGCTGTCGAAGGCGCGGATCGTCTCGCGCGGACCGAAGGGCACCGGCGCCGTGCGCGCCGCCGGGCTACACGAGGAGTGGTCCCCTGAGTCCGAATCCTCACAAGAGGTCCTGGAGTACCTGCTCGATTCCGGCGTGTCCGGCAAGCGCGTCGCGATCCAGCTGCATGGCGCCGCCGACGCCTGGGACCCGTTCCCCGAGTTCATCGGCGGCCTGCGTTTCGCCGGCGCCGAAGTGGTGCCGATCCGGGTGTATCGGTGGAAGCCGACCCCGCTGGGTGGCGATTTCGACCAGGTGATCACCGGCATCGCCCGGCGCCAATTCGACGCGGTGACCTTCACGTCCGCCCCCGCCGCGGCGGCGGTGCTGGAGCGCAGCCGCGAGCTCGGCATCGAGGGCCAGGTGCTCGAGGCGCTGCGCACCGACGTGCACGCGATGTGCGTGGGCCCGGTGACCTCTAAACCGTTGATCCGCAAGGGCGTTCCGACGTCGTCACCGGAACGAATGCGGTTGGGCGCGTTGGCCCGACACGTCGCCGAGGAGCTGCCGCTACTCGGGTCGCGCATGGTGCGCGCGGCCGGCCACACGGTCGACATCCGCGGCACCTGCGTGCTGGTGGACGGGGGGATCAAGCTGGTGTCGCCGTCCGGCATGGCGATGCTGCGCGCGCTGGCGCAGCGGCCCGGCGACGTGGTGGCGCGCAACGACCTGTTGCGGGTGCTGCCCGGCAACAGCAACGATCCGCACGCCGTCGACACCGCCGTGCTGCGGCTGCGAACCGCCCTGGGCGACAAGAACATCATCGCGACCGTGGTCAAGCGCGGTTACCGGCTGGCCGTCGACGACCGGGCGGGTGGCCGATGGACCTGATCCTGGCCGCGCACGGCACCCGCAGGCCGGGCGGCGTCGCGATGATCGGAGACCTCGCGCAGCGGGTGGGGGCGCTGCTCGGCCGGCGGGTGCAGGTCGCGTTCGTCGACGTGCTGGGGCCGACGCCGAGCGAAGTGCTGTCGCGGGCGGCGGGCGGCGGTCGGCCCGCGATCGTGGTGCCGGCGTTCCTGTCGCGCGGCTACCACGTCCGCAGCGACCTGCCCGCCCACATCGCGGCCAGCGGGCACCCCCGTGTCGTCGCCACCCCCGCGCTGGGACCCAGCGGTGAGATCTCGCGCATCGTCGCCGACCAGTTGACGAAATGCGGCTGGCGCCTGGGCGATTCGGTCGTTCTGGCCGCCGCGGGAACCACCGACCCGCACGCCCGCGCCGACCTGCACGTTACCGCGACGACGCTGTCCGCGCTGGTCGGATCGCGGGTGCGGCTGGCCTTCGCAGCCACCGGCGAGCCCCACGTCGACGACGCGGTCGCGGCCGCCCGCCGCGACGGCGCGCGCCGTGTCGTGGTCGCCTCGTACCTGCTGGCCGACGGCCTGTTTCAGGAGCGCCTGCAGGCCAGCGCCGCCGACCTAATCACCCGGCCGCTGGGCACCCATCCCGGGCTGGCGCGGCTCGTCGCGAACCGCTTTCGCCGGGCCGCGGCCGGCTTGGTGCCGGTTTCGACACGGCTCGCGTCGAGCCGGCCCAGATCGCTTCGGGCGCACGGACATCACACGCCGACGCCCGCGACGCTTGATCTTTGATCCCATTGCGGCAATCCTGGCAGGATGCCGCGTCGCCAAGAGCCCTCGCGCGGGCTGCTCGATCCGGTGGCCAAGATGCTGCGGTTGCCCTTTGGCACACCGGAGTTCATCGACCGGATCGTCACCGGGGGCGCCAACCAGGTGGGCCGCCGGACGCTGCACATGCTGATCACCACGTGGGACGCGGCCGGCGGCGGCCCGTTCGCGGCCAGCGCGGTGGCGTCCACGGGGATGGCCAAGACCGCCGAGATCGTCGAGGGCATGTTCATCGGCCCGGTCTTCGGGCCGATTTTGAAGGTGCTGGGCGCCGACAAGGTCGCGGTGCGGGCGTCGCTGTGCGCATCTCAGCTGGTGGGGCTGGGCATCATGCGCTACGGGATACGCTCCGAGCCGCTGCATTCCATGTCGGTGGACGCGATCGTCGACGCAATCGGCCCGACGCTGCAGCGCTATCTGGTCGGTGACATCACGCGCTGATCGCCAGCGGCGCCGCGATCCGCCCGATCTCGACGTCGCCCTCCCGGGTGACCCGCACCTGGTAGACCGGCACCGCGTACCGCGGGTCGTCCAGGCACGAGCCGTCGTCGAGCGCGAAAGCCTGCTTCAGGATTGGGGATTGGACAACGACCCGCCCGCGCCGGTCCCCGACGATGCCGCGCGAGAGCACGGCCGCCCCCGAGAAGGGATCGACGTTCCCGATGGCGTGCACCGACCCGTCGTCCAGCCGGAACAGCGCGGCCTGGGTGCCGTCGTCCAGCAGCACCCCCACGCCGCGGCCCGGGATCAGGCGGTCGTACGCGCAGGCCGTCGTCCACACCTGGATGTCGTTGACAATTGTCACGCTTACCTCCCAATTCCTTCGGGGTCGTTATCACGGACCCGCGGCATGCCAATGGGCACAGGCACTTTGCGCCCGGCGCGTTCGGTGAAGGCCACCGTGGAGTCGATCGCGTCCGGGGCGTTGACGAACGAGACGAACCGCGACAGCTTGTCGGGATCGTCCAGCACGCCCTTCCATTCGCACTTGTAGTTGCGCACGTGCCGCTCCATCGCGGCCTCGAATTCCGCGGCCAGGCCCAGCGAGTCTTCGCACACCACCTCGCGCACGTGATCCAGCCCGCCGTCTAGCGATTCGACCCACGGCGCGGTGCGCTGCAGCCGGTCGGCGGTGCGGATGTAGTACATCAGGAACCGGTCGACGTAGCGGATTAGCGTCTCGGTGTCCAGGTCGCCGGCCAGCAGCTGGGCATGCCTGGGCGTCATGCCGCCGTTGCCGCCGACGTAGAGGTTCCAACCCTTTTCGGTGGCGATGACGCCGACGTCCTTGCTGCGCGCCTCGGCGCACTCGCGGGCGCAGCCCGAGACGCCCAGCTTGATCTTGTGCGGCGCGCGCAGTCCGCGGTACCGCAGCTCCAAATCGATCGCCAACTGCACCGAGTCCTGCCGGCCGTAGCGGCACCAGTCGCTGCCCACGCAGCTCTTCACGGTGCGCAACGCCTTGCCGTAGGCGTGGCCGGATTCCATCCCGCCGTCGATCAGCCGCTTCCAAATCGCGGGCAGCTGGTCCACCCGGGCGCCGAACATGTCGATCCGCTGACCGCCGGTGATCTTGGTGTAAAGCCCGAAGTCCTGGGCGATCTGGCCGATCAGGATCAGGTGCTCCGGCTTGATGTCACCGCCGGGGACCCGCGGAACCACCGAATAGCTGCCGTTGCGTTGGATGTTGGCCAAAAAGTGGTCGTTGGAATCCTGCAGCGAGGCCTGCTCGCCGTCGAGGATGTGGTCGGAGCCGGTGGACGCGAGGATGGAGGCGACCACGGGTTTGCAGATGTCGCAACCCTTTCCGCGTCCGAACCGGGCCAGCAGGCCGGAAAAGGTGCGGATCTCGGTGGCCGTGATGATCTCGAACAGCTCCGCCCGCGACTGGCTGAAGTGCTCGCACAGCGCCTTGGACTGCGCCACGCCCTCGGCTTCCAGCAGCTGCTTGAGCAGCGGAACGCAGGAACCGCACGAGGTGCCGGCCGCCGTGCACGACTTGAGCGCCGGCACGTCGGCGCAGCCGCCGGCGATCGCGCCCTTGAGGTCGCCCTTGGTGACGTTGTTGCACGAGCAGATCTGCGCCGAATCCGGCAGCGCCCCAATGCCCAGGGCCGAACCGCCGCCGGAGGGCGCCGGCGCGATCAGCGCGAGCGGATCGCCCGGCAGCTCGCTGCCGACCATCGGCCGCAACACCCCGTACGACGACGCGTCGCCCACCAGCACCCCGCCCAGCAGGGTCTTGGCGTCGTCGGACAGCACCAGCTTGGCGTAGGTCCGGTTGACCGCGTCGTTGATGGCGACCTCGAGGCAGTTCTCGGTGGTGCCCATCGCGTCGCCGAAGCTCGCGACGTCGACTCCCAACAGCTTGAGCTTGGTCGACAGGTCCGCCTCGGGGAACTCCGCGGCGCCGTCCAGCAGCCGATCGGCCACCACCTCGGCGGAGGTGTAGCCCGGTCCGACCAGGCCGTAGCACCGCCCCTCGATCGCCGCCACCTCGCCGACGGCGTAGATGTCGGGATCGCTTGTCCGGCAGGACAGGTCGGTCAGCACGCCGCCGCGCTCGGCGCGGGCCAACCCGGCGGCCGCGGCGAGCTCGTCACGCGGCCGGATGCCGGCCGCGAAGATCACCAGGCCGGCGTCGATGACGTCCCCGTTGGTCAGGCGCACGCGCACCGACGTCGAGCCGTCGGCATGCCCGACGGGTTCGATCGCTTCGGTGCCCGTCCCGACGTGCACCGCGATGCCCAGGTCGCCGATCATCCTGGCCAGCAGCGCGCCGCCGGCCTCGTCGATCTGCTGGGCCATCAGCCGCGGCATCATCTCGACGACGTGCGTGTGTAACCCGAACTGGCGCAACGCATTAGCCGCCTCCAGGCCGAGCAGGCCGCCGCCGATCACCACCGCTTGGGTGGCGTGGCCGGCGGCCACCGCGTGCGAGGCGTCGGCGCGGATGGCGTCGAGGTCGTCGAGGGTGCGGTAGACGTGGCACTGCGGCAGGTCGTGGCCCGGGACCGGCGGGACGAAGGCGTAGGAACCGGTGGCCAGCACCAGGGCGTCGTAACCGTGCCGCTGGCCGTCGGCGGTCACCACCGACTTTGTCGCGCGGTCGATTTCGGTGACCCGCGTGTTGAGCATCAGCCGGACCCGGTCGTCGCCGGCGTAGTCGTTGCCGGGCAGCGCCAGCAGCGTCCGGTCCCAGCTCTCGGTGTAGGACGTCAGCCCCACGCGGTCATAGGCGGCGTCGGCCTCCTCGGCCAAAACCGTGATGCACCAAACCCCTTCGGTGTCACGGGCACGCAGCGCCTCGACCAGTCGGTGGCCGACCATGCCGTGCCCGACCACGACGAGGTGGCGGGCGGCACAGTGCGCGCGCGCAATTCCGGCTGGAGCCATGCCACGAGGGTAGGGGCCCGAAATTACCGTGGAATCGCGGAATGTGACGCCCACATGACGGCGGCCTCACACCTCACAGCGGCCACCGTGAAGGTGACGTCAAAGCGTTTCGCTCGGGGCGAACAGCCAGGTGGAACTTTAGCGTGGTCGACTCATGTTTGTAGGAGTAGCGGGCCGGCAAGCCGTCGGTCACAGCAAACTCACAAGGAAGCGTAAGGAGATATCCATGAGCAACCTCGCATTGTGGTCGCGACCGGCCTGGGACACCGAACGGTGGTTGCGCGACTTCTTCGGCCCCGCCGCCGCGACCGACTGGTTCAAGCCGGTGAGCAGCGGTTTCAGCCCGGCCGCCGAGATCGTCAAGGACGGCGACGACGCGGTGGTCCGCCTGGAGCTGCCCGGCGTCGACGTGGAGAAGGACGTGAACGTCGAGATCGAGAACGGTCGGCTGGTCGTCCACGGCGAACACCGCGACGAGCACGCCGAGGAGCAGAACGGCCGCACCCTGCGCGAGATCCGGTACGGAGCGTTCCGCCGGTCGTTCCAGCTGCCCACGCACGTCACCGCCGACGCGATCACGGCCAGCTATGACGCCGGCGTATTGACGGTGCGCGTCGCCGGCGCGTACGCCGGGAGCCAGCCGCAGCGCATCGCGATCACGAAGTAATTCGCGCCGCGACGAATCCGGCGGGGCCACCGGCCCCGCCGGATCGCTGGCGTCCAAACGCTGTGACGCCCAGCACATCTAGCCCCAGCGGGCCAGCAGCTCTCTGGCCCGCGCCGCCAGGGTGGACTGCAAAAACGGCCCGAAGCTGATCCGCGCGACGCCCAGCGGGCCGAACGACGCGGGGTCGTCCTGGTCCGGCAGCGCTATCGCGTTGACCGGCAGCGGCAGCTCGGTTGCCAAGCGCCGCAACGTTTCCGGGTCGTGGCGCCCAACCGGATACAGGACGTCGGCCCCGGCCGCGGCGGCCTCGGTGAGGCGCGCGACGGCCCGCTGGACCCGATCGGACTCGTCGCCGTCCTCCCGCAGGAAAAGGTCGGTCCGCGCATTGATCACCACGTGCACCCCGGCCGCGTCGGCGGCCGAGCGCAGCGCGCCGACCAGCTCGGCGTGCTCGGCCGCCGACCGCAGCCGCTTGCCCTCCGAATGCACGGTGTCCTCGATGTTGAGCCCGACCGCGCCCGCGCCCAGCAGGCCGTCGATCAGGCGCGCCGCCGGCTGCCCATACCCCGATTCGATGTCCACCGACACCGGGACCTCGACCGCGGCGGTGATCTGCGCGACGCGGGCCAGCGCGTCGTCGAACGACATGCCCTCGCCGTCGGGTTTGCCCACCGAATCCGCCATCGGGTGGCTGCCGACGGTGAGCCCGGCGAATCCGGCGTCCGCCGCGAGCCGGGCCGACCACGCGTCCCACACGGTCGGCAGGATCACGGGGTCGCCCGGGCGGTGCAGCGCGAGCAGCGCCGCGGCGCGTTCGGCGAGGGATTGACCGGCCATGAGGTGTTTGCTCCGTAAGTCGCGGGTGTGACGTGCCCGACATCGGGCCCGTGCGGCCGATAGTATCGGGGGCGTACTGTGATCCGTAACACCGTGAGCCCTAGGAGATCCGTTGTCGAGCCCGACTGGCACCACTGAAATCGCCGAGCTGCACGACCTCATCGGCGGCCTGCGGCGGTGCGTGAACTCCTTGCGGGCCCGCTACGGCGACAGCCCGGCGATGCGCCGCATCGTCATCGACGCCGACCGGATCCTGTCCGACGTCGAATTGCTCGACACCGACGTCTCCGAACTGGACCTGGCCCGCGCCACCGTGCAGCAGTCCGGCGAGAAGATCGCCATTCCCGACACCCCGTACGACAGCGACTTCTGGCGTGATGTCGACGACGAAGGTGTCGGGGGTCACAACCGGTACTGACAATCGAGACCCCCACAAAAGGGGGGTCCCTACTCTGTGTACCCTTCGAGCTGACAGCCCGTTCGAAGAGGAACACTAGATGAGCGCACCCACGGCGAACCGTCCTGCGTCCGGCGTTTTCTCGGCCACCCGCGCGCAAATACCCGAACGGACACTCCGCACGGACCGCTGGTGGGTACCGCCGCTGGTGACCAACCTCGGCCTGTTGGCGTTCATCGTCTACGCCACCACCCGCGCGTTCTGGGGCAGCAGCTACTGGGTTGACAAATACCACTACCTGACGCCGTTCTATTCGCCGTGCGTCAGCGCCTCGTGCGAGCCGGGCGCCAGCCACCTGGGCGTGTGGTTCGGGCACTTCCCGTGGTGGATTCCGTTGGGAATGCTGGTGTTACCCTTCCTGCTTGGTTTCCGGATCACCTGTTACTACTACCGCAAGGCCTACTACCGCTCGGTGTGGCAATCGCCGACCGGCTGCGCGGTCCCCGAACCGCGCGAGCACTACACCGGTGAGACCCGGCTCCCGCTGATCATCCAAAACAGCCACCGCTACTTCTTCTACATCGCGGTAGTCGTCTCGCTCATCAACACCTACGACGCGATCATGGCGTTCCATTCGCCGTCGGGCTTCGGATTCGGTTTGGGCAACGTCATTTTGGTCGCCAACGTGCTGCTGCTGTGGGCCTACACCGTCTCGTGCCATTCGTGCCGGCACGTCACCGGCGGGCGCCTCAAGCACTTTTCCAAACACCCTGTGCGCTATTGGATCTGGACACAGGTCAGCAAGCTGAACACCCGGCACATGATGTTCGCCTGGATCACGTTGGGGACCCTGGCGCTCACCGACTTCTACATCATGCTGGTGGCCAGCGGAACCATTCCCGACTTGAGATTCATTGGCTGACAAGGCCTTTAACGCCAATCATCGAGAAATAGCGAGGATTCATGGTCGAGGTCGAACGGCACTCCTACGACGTGGTCGTGATTGGTGCCGGCGGCGCGGGGTTGCGTGCGGTCATCGAGGCGCGCGAGCGTGGCCTGCGGGTCGCGGTGGTGTGCAAATCCCTGTTCGGCAAGGCACATACGGTGATGGCCGAGGGCGGCTGCGCGGCGTCGATGGGCAACACCAACCCGAAGGACAACTGGAAGACCCACTTCGGCGACACCATGCGCGGCGGGAAGTTCCTGAACAACTGGCGGATGGCCGAGCTGCACGCCAAGGAGGCCCCGGACCGGGTCTGGGAGCTCGAGACCTACGGCGCGCTGTTCGACCGCCTCAAGGACGGCAAGATCAGCCAGCGCAACTTCGGTGGGCACACCTACCCGCGGCTGGCGCACGTCGGCGACCGCACCGGCCTGGAGCTGATCCGCACCATGCAGCAGAAGATCGTGTCGCTGCAGCAGGAGGACCACGCCGAGCTCGGCGACTACGAGGCGCGGATCAGGGTGTTCGCCGAATGCACGATCACCGAGCTGCTCAAGGACGGTGACGCGATCGCCGGGGCGTTCGGCTATTGGCGTCAAAGCGGCCGGTTCGTCGTCTTCGAGGCGCCCGCGGTGGTGTTGGCCACCGGCGGCATCGGCAAGTCGTTCAAGGTGACCTCCAACTCCTGGGAGTACACCGGCGACGGGCACGCGCTGGCGCTGCGCGCGGGGGCGTCGCTGATCAACATGGAGTTCGTCCAGTTCCACCCGACGGGCATGGTGTGGCCGCCGAGCGTGAAGGGGATCCTGGTCACCGAGGGTGTCCGCGGCGACGGCGGCGTGCTGAAGAACTCCGACGGCAAGCGGTTCATGTTCGACTACATCCCCGCGGTGTTCAAGGGCCAGTACGCCGAGACCGCCGACGAGGCCGACCAGTGGCTCAAGGACAACGACTCGGCCCGCCGCACGCCGGACCTGCTGCCCCGTGACGAGGTCGCGCGCGCGATCAACTCGGAGGTCAAGGCCGGTCGCGGCAGCCCGCACGGCGGCGTCTTCCTCGACATCGCGTCGCGGTTGACGCCCGAGGAGATCAAGCGCCGGCTGCCGTCGATGTATCACCAGTTCAAGGAGCTGGCGGGGGTCGACATCACCAAGGAGCCGATGGAAGTCGGGCCCACCTGCCACTACGTGATGGGCGGGGTGGAGGTCGACGCAGACACCGGCGCGGCCATCGTCCCCGGCCTGTTCGCCGCCGGGGAGTGCTCGGGCGGCATGCACGGGTCCAACCGGCTCGGCGGCAACTCGCTGTCGGACCTGCTGGTGTTCGGCCGGCGCGCCGGCCTGGGCGCCGCCGACTACGTGCGGGCGCTGAGCAGCCGCCCGTCGGTCACCTCAAACGCGATCGACACGGCGGCCAGGCGGGCGCTCGCCCCCTTCGAGGGGCCGACCGACGGGTCCGCCGCCGAGAACCCCTACACCCTGCAGCTCGAGCTGCAGGACTCGATGAACGAGCTGGTCGGCATCATCCGCAAGGCGGATGAAATCACCGAGGCACTTGGCCGGCTGGAGAAGCTTCGCCAGCGGTTCAAGAACATTCACGTCGAGGGGGATCGCCAGTACAACCCGGGCTGGAACCTGGCCATCGACCTGCGCAACATGCTGATGGTCAGCGAGTGCGTGGCCAAGGCCGCGCTGGAGCGCACCGAGAGCCGCGGCGGGCACACCCGCGACGACCACCCGGCGATGGACTCGTCGTGGCGCAAGCAGTTGCTGGTCTGCCAGGCCGCCGGCGGCGACGACGTGATCCCGGACATCTCGATCACCCGCAAGGAGCAGGTGCCGATGCGGCCCGACCTGCTGGAGCTCTTCGACATCTCCGAGCTGGAGAAGTATTACACCGACGAGGAACTCGCCGGCCACCCCGGACGGACCCCGAGGACGGAGAAGTAAATGGCCTACAACGCGACCATGCGGGTGTGGCGCGGCGACGAAGCCGGTGGCGCGCTGCAGGACTTCACGGTCGAGGTCAACGAGGGCGAGGTGGTGCTCGACGTCATCCACCGCCTGCAGCAGACCCAGACGCCCGACCTCGCCGTGCGGTGGAACTGCAAGGCGGGCAAGTGCGGGTCGTGCTCGGCGGAGATCAACGGCTACCCGCGGCTGATGTGCATGACGCGGATGTCGACGTTCGCCGAGGACGAGGTCGTGACCGTGACGCCGCTGCGGACGTTCCCGGTGATCCGCGACCTGGTCACCGACGTCTCGTTCAACTACGAAAAGGCCCGCGAGATACCGTCGTTCGCGCCGCCCAAGGAGCTGCAGCCGGGCGAGTACCGGATGGCGCAGGTCGACGTGCAGCGCTCGCAGGAGTTCCGCAAGTGCATCGAGTGCTTCCTGTGCCAGAACGTCTGCCACGTGGTGCGCGACCACGAGGAGAACAAGAAGGCGTTCGCCGGGCCGCGCTACCTGATGCGGATCGCCGAACTGGAGATGCACCCCCTGGACACCCTGGACCGGCGCAACCAGGCACAGCAGGAACACGGCCTGGGCTACTGCAACATCACCAAGTGCTGCACCGAGGTCTGCCCGGAGAACATCAAGATCACCGACAACGCGCTGATCCCGATGAAAGAGCGGGTCGTCGACCGCAAGTACGACCCCGTGGTGTGGCTGGGCAACAAGCTGTTCCGCCGCTGAAACTCATTCCCCGTTAAAACCCGGGTAGGCCGAACAGCAGGCCACTGGCGCCGCCGATACCGGCGAGGCCGTTGAGGTTGTTGCCGTTCACCCCGGGAACACCGCCGTTGCCGCCGGTGCCGCCGGCACCTCCGGAGCCGAACAGCCCGAGTGCTCGCGGTGCTCGCCGCCCACCACGGCCGGCACGATAACGGTTGACCCGGCCGGCGGACCCCCATCAGGCTCTATTCGACGAAAACCGCTGCGGTGCAAACCAATCGGCAAGGCGTCAGGGGTGCGCGGCCCGTCCCGCGAAGGCCGAATAGGGGCGAATCGCCGATCGCGAAATGGGCCCCGTGGTGCGGCTGCGCAACAAGATGTTCCACCGTTAACCGCCGGCGGCTTCGGGTACCCGGTCCCCATGCGAGGAATCACCAGCGTCAACGAGATTCGCACCGCGATCCGCGAGTTGTCGGTGCGTGCCGAGCTTGCGCACAAGGAGGGCCGGCACGAGGACGCCGCCGAGATCGAGCGGCGCGTCGCCGGCTATCGCGAAGAGCTCAGCCACCGCCCCTAGGGGCGGCCCGCCGCGTTCGCCGCACCGGGTCCAGCTAGGCGCCCAGGCGGCGGAACGTGCTGCGGTGAAACACGATGGGCGCCACCTCGGCGTCCACGGTCACCTCGTTGACCCGCAAGACCACGATGGTGTGATCGCCCGCGGGAATCAACTGCTCGATCGCGCTCTCCAGCCACAGCCCGGTGCCCTTGATGAAGACCGCGCCGCTGTCGCGCGATACCGTCTCGAGGCCCGCGAACCGGTCGCCGGTCTTGGCCGCCAGCGTGCGCGCGGCCTCGTCGTGGGCCTCGCCGAGCACGCTGATCCCCAGCATCGGAACGCGCTTGAGTTTGGGCCACGTCGTCGAGGTGTTCTGCACGCAGAACGACACCAGCGGCGGCTCCAGCGAAACGGGGACGAACGTGCTGGCCGCCAGACCCTCCCGGACACCCCCGACCTCTGCGGCGATGGCCACCACGCCGGACGGAAAATGGCCGAAGGCCTCACGAAGCGTGGACGGTGTCAGGTTTTTGTTCGAGTTCACCGCGGTCATTCGCCCCTCGCGCCGAGAACGGAATTCTCGTCCCCGACCCTACCTGCCGAATACCCGTGAGCTGAAGCCACATCGGGGTGGGCCCGCAGCCTGCTCTTCCAGGCGTTGCGGCCGTAGACCGAGAAGATCGGGTCCGACGGGTCATGCCTCGGGGACGCCCGCGCCCGCAACGACTCGGGCAGCGACAGCACCGGGATCTGGCCGTCCAGGCGGGGATTGAAGAAGTACGGCACCGAAATGCGTTCCGGACCGTCCAGGTTGACCCGGTGCTCGGTGGCCCGCAGGTAGCCGCCGGTCGCCACCTCGAGCAGCTCGCCGATATTGACGATGAACGCGCCGTCGAGCGGCGGCACGTCGACCCAGCCGTCCGCCGGTCCGCCGGTGGCCCGCCGCACCTGCAGTCCGCGGCTACCCGGCTCGGCCAGCAGCAACGTGAGCACGCCCGCGTCGCGGTGGGCTCCCACGCCCTGCGGGCTGGCCGCGCGGGCCGGGTAGCGGATGATCTTGATCAACGTGGCCGGGGTCCCGGCGAAGGCCGGTTCGAAGATGTCAGGCGGGCTGCCGAGTGAGGCCGCCCAGTGCCGAAGCAGGGTCCGGGCTACCGACGACAGCGCGGCGTCCCACGCCTCGACGATGCCCGGCAGTTCGGGCAGGGCCGCCGGCCACTGGTTGGGGCCCTGCAGCCACAGGTAGTCCGGCCGGCCCGGGCCGCCGATCGGGGGGCGTTCGGGGCCGATGTCGATCTGCTCGCGCCAGTCCACCCGACCCTGCGTCAGCTCGCCGCCCAGCCGGGTGTAGCCGCGGAAGTGCGGGCTGCGCACCATTGCGACGGCGTCCTTGTCGGCCTGCGGCAGCGCGAACAGCCGGCGGGCCGCCTCGAGCACCCGGCCGGCGAGCTCGGCCGGCACGCCGTGGCCCGTCAGGTAGAAGAAGCCGGCCTCGTGCGCGGCCTCCCGCAGGCCCTCCCGCAGTTGCTCCGGGTGTGACCGAAGGTCCACCACGGGCAGGGCGGTGACGCTCCCCACGTCGTTCATGACGCATCATCTTCGCAGGTAAACGGCCGATTGGCGAACTTACCGGCGCCTTCCCAACCGGTTGGTTAATTAGATGGTGAAATCTAGCTCACACTCGCTTGCGTGCGGCTAGGCCACGGATATATTTTAGGGTAGTTACTGGTGGGTAACTTAGACCTAGTACCCAACCACGAGTGGCATTCTCAACGAGGAGGAAACTCAGTGAGCCACTACAAGAGCAACGTCCGTGACCAGGTATTCAACCTGTTCGAGGTCTTCGGCGTTGACAAGGCGTTAGGCCAGGGCGAGTACGCCGACCTCGACGTCGACACCGCCCAGGAGATGCTTTCCGAGATCAGCCGGCTGGCCGAGGGGCCGGTCGCGGAGTCTTTCGTCGAAGGTGACCGCAACCCGCCGGTTTTCGACCCCGAGACCCACTCGGTGACGCTGCCGGACAGCTTCAAGAAGTCGGTCCAGGCGGTCCAGGAGGCCGGCTGGGACAAGGTAGGCATCGACGAGGCCCTCGGCGGCGTGCCGATGCCCAAGGCGCTGGTGTGGGCCCTGCACGAGCACATCCTCGGCGCCAACCCCGCCGTGTGGATGTACGGCGGCGGCGCCGGATTCGCCAACATCCTCTACCACCTCGGCACCGAGGAACAAAAGAAGTGGGCCGTCATCGCCGCCGAGCGCGGCTGGGGCTCGACCATGGTGCTGACCGAGCCGGACGCCGGTTCGGACGTCGGCGCCGGCCGGACCAAGGCGGTTCGGCAGGAGGACGGATCCTGGCACATCGACGGCGTCAAGCGGTTCATCACCTCCGGTGACTCCGGCGACCTGTTCGAAAACATCTTCCACCTGGTGCTGGCCCGCCCCGAGGGCGCCGGCCCGGGCACCAAGGGGCTGTCGCTGTTCTTCGTGCCGAAGTTTCTCTTCGACTTCTCCACCGGCGAGCTGGGCGAGCGCAACGGAGTGTTCGTCACCAACGTCGAGCACAAGATGGGCCTGAAGGTCTCCGCGACCTGCGAGCTGTCGTTCGGGCAGCACGGCGTGCCCGCCAAGGGCTGGCTGGTCGGCGAGGTGCACAACGGCATCGCGCAGATGTTCGAGGTCATCGAGCAGGCCCGCATGATGGTCGGCACCAAGGCGATCGCGACGCTGTCCACCGGCTACCTCAACGCCCTGGCCTACGCCAAGGAGCGCGTGCAGGGCGCCGACATGACCCAGATGACCGACAAGACCGCCCCGCGGGTGACCATCACACACCACCCCGACGTGCGCCGCTCGCTGATGACCCAGAAGGCCTACGCCGAGGGTCTGCGCGCGTTGTACCTCTACACGTCGACGTACCAGGACGCCGCGGTGGCCGAGGCGGTCCACGGCGTGGACGCCAACCTGGCCGTCAAGGTCAACGACCTGCTGTTGCCGGTGGTCAAGGGCGTCGGCTCCGAGCAGGCCTACGCCAAGCTGACCGAGAGCCTGCAGACGTTTGGCGGTTCGGGCTTCCTGCAGGACTACCCGATCGAGCAGTACATCCGTGACGCCAAGATCGACTCGCTCTACGAGGGCACCACGGCCATCCAGGCGCAGGACTTCTTCTTCCGCAAGATCGTCCGCGACAAGGGTGTGGCCCTGGCCCACGTGTCCGAGCAGATCCAGGAGTTCGTCAACAGCGAGTCCGGCAACGGCCGCCTCAAGACCGAGCGCGAGCTGCTGGGCAAGGCGCTGGCGGACGTCCAGGCGATGGCCGCCACGCTGACCGGCTACCTGATGGCCGCCCAGGAGGACGTCACCAGCCTCTACAAGGTCGGCCTGGGCTCGGTGCGGTTCCTGATGAGCGTCGGTGACCTGGTCATCGGCTGGTTGCTGCAGCGTCAGGCCGCGGTCGCCGTGGCCGCGCTGGACGCCGGCGCCAGCGGCTCCGAGCGGTCGTTCTACGAGGGCAAGGTCGCGGTGGCGTCGTTCTTCGCGAAGAACTTTTTGCCGCTGCTGGCCGGCACCCGTGAGGTGATCGAGACCCTGGACAACGACATCATGGAGCTCGACGAGGCCGCCTTCTAACCTCGCGAGTCAGACACCAAGGTCCCCCGCTTCCACGTTAAAGCGGGGGACCTTGTGTCTGTGGGGGCGGCAGAGAGCAAAAACGGGGGGAGATACCAAAAAGGCCGCCGCTGGATCCCCTCACTCCAGCGGCGGCCCTTTTCGTACGCCCGGCGTGGTCTTCCGCCGACGGGCGGTCGATTTGGGGATGCCCCGTATTGCCGTCGGGGTCGGGTCAGACCGCAACACGGGGCTATCCGGACGAGGGATACCCAACCGGTCGGGTTAGTAACCCATTGTGACGCATTCATCGGCCGGGGCGCGTCACGCCTCCAGGATCGCCGCCACGCCCTGCCCGCCGGCGGCGCAGATGGAGATCAGCGCGCGGACCGTTCCGCCGCCGCTCGCCTTCTTCTCGGCCAGCTGCTTGGCCGCCTGCGCCAGGATGCGCCCGCCGGTGGCGGCGAAGGGGTGGCCCGCGGCCAGCGACGACCCGTTGACGTTGAGCTTGGACCGGTCGATCGAGCCGAGCGCGGCATCCAGGCCCAGCCGCTCCTTGCAGTACTCCTCGGACTCAAACGCTTGCAGGTGCGCGAGCACCACCGACGCGAACGCCTCGTGGATCTCGTAGAAATCGAAGTCCTGCAAGCTCAGCCCGTTGCGGGCCAGCAGCCGGGGCACCGCGTAGGTGGGCGCCATCAGCAGGCCGTCGCGCCCGTTGACGTAGTCGACGGCGGCCGTTTCGGCGTCCACCAGGTAGGCCAGCGGGGTCAGCGAGTGGGCGGCCGCCCAGTCCTCGCTGGCCAGCAGCGCGACGGACGCGCCGTCGGTCAGCGGCGTGGAGTTGCCGGCCGTCATCGTCGCGTCGCCGTTCTTCACCCCGAAGACCGGCCGCAGCGTCGCCAGCTTCTCGGCGCTGGCGTTGGGCCGCAGGTTGTCGTCGCGGTACAGGCCGAGGAACGGCGTCACCAGGTCGTCGAAGAAGCCGCGGTCGTAGGCGGCGGCCATGTTGCGGTGGCTGGCGACTGCCAGCTCGTCCTGGTCGACGCGCTTGATGCCCATCTGCTTGGTGGTGATGGCGGCGTGCTCGCCCATCGACAGCCCGGTGCGCGGTTCGCTGTTGGCCGGGATCTCGATGCCCAGGGTGGCCGGCAGCGTGCCCACCAGCTTCAGCCGTTGCAGGTTGGATTTGGACCGGCGCAGCTTGAGCAGCTGGCGGCGCAGGTTGTCGCCGAGGCCGATCGGCGGGTCGGAAGTGGTGTCGACGCCTCCGGCGGCGGCCACCTCGTAGCGACCGGATGCGATGCCGTCGGCCGCGGCGATCGCCGCCTGCAGCCCCGTGCCGCAGGCCTGCTGGATGTCGAAGGCCGGCGTGTACGACGACAGCTCCGAGCCCAGCACGCATTCCCGGGTCAGGTTGAAGTCGCGGCTGTGCTTGAGCACCGCGCCGCCGACCACCGCGCCGAGGCGCTCGCCGGCCAGCCCGAAGCGGTCCACCAGCCCGTCGAGGGCCGCGGTGAGCATGTCTTGGTTGGACGCCTCGGCGTAAGCGCCGTCCGACCGGGCGAACGGGATGCGGTTGCCGCCCAGTACGGCGACGGGGCGCCTCGTCTTCGAATCGGCAGAAGCCACGATGTTCTCCGGGGGTGTCGGTTTCGGATGGGCCGGTACCAGCCATACTACTCACTGTTCTTACTCTGAAGTAAGTTTGGTCCCGATACGGTTGCCATATAACGGGCACTCCACCACCCGAACACACCCGAACACAATGGAAGGCAGCTCAGTGGCTCCCAAAGGCTCGTCCGATCTGTTCTCGCAGGTGGTCAACTCCGGCCCCGGATCGTTTCTGGCAAAGCAACTCGGCATCCCGCAGCCCCCGGCACTGCGCCGCTACCGGCCCGGCGATCCGCCCCTGGCCGGGTCCCTGCTGATCGGCGGTGACGGCAGGGTCGTCGAACCGCTGCGCGCGGCGCTGAACTCCGACTACGACGTGGTCGGCGCCAACCTGGGCGGCCGCTGGGCCGACCAGTTCGGGGGCCTGGTGTTCGACGCCACCGGCATCACGACGCCGGCCGGGCTCAAGGCGTTGCACGAGTTCTTCACACCGGTCCTGCGCAACCTGGGCCACAGCGGGCGCGTCGTGGTCGTCGGCACCACCCCCGACGCCGCCGGCAGCACCGACGAGCGAGTCGCGCAGCGCGCGCTGGAGGGGTTCACCCGCTCGCTGGGCAAGGAACTGCGCAACGGCTCCACCGTGGCGCTGGTGTACCTGTCGCCGGCCGCCAAGCCCGCGGCCACCGGGTTGGAATCCACGATGCGGTTCATCCTGTCGGGGAAGTCGGCCTACGTCGACGGCCAGGTGTTCTACGTCGGGGAGGCCGACTCCACGCCGCCGGCCGACTGGGACCGGCCGCTGGACGGCAAGGTGGCGATCGTGACCGGCGCGGCCCGGGGGATCGGCGCGACGATCGCCGAGGTGTTCGCTCGCGACGGCGCCCGCGTGGTGGCGATCGACGTGGAGTCCGCCGCCGAGGGCCTGGCCGAAACCGCCAGCAGGGTGGGCGGCACCGCGCTGTGGCTCGACGTCACCGCCGAGGACGCCGTCGACAAGATCACCGAGCACCTGCGCGACCATTACGCCGGGCGCGCCGACATCTTGGTCAACAACGCCGGCATCACCCGCGACAAGCTGTTGGTCAACATGGACGACGCGCGCTGGGACGCCGTGCTGGCCGTCAATCTGCTTGCGCCGCAACGCCTTACCGAGGGTCTGATCGGCAACGGCACCATCGGCGAGGGGGGCCGGGTGATCGGACTTTCGTCGATGGCCGGCATCGCGGGCAACCGCGGGCAGACCAACTACGCCACCACAAAGGCCGGGATGATCGGCCTGACCCAGGCGCTGGCCCCGCAGCTGTACGACAAGGGCATCACGATCAACGCCGTCGCACCGGGGTT
The DNA here is from genome assembly GCF_002101785.1 of Mycobacterium palustre. Lineage (GTDB taxonomy): Bacteria > Actinomycetota > Actinomycetes > Mycobacteriales > Mycobacteriaceae > Mycobacterium > Mycobacterium palustre. Next base: position 117,946 of record NZ_LQPJ01000098.1, on the reverse strand, counting down.
CATCGAGACCCAGATGACCGCCGCCATCCCGCTGGCCACCCGCGAGGTCGGCCGCCGGATGAACTCGCTGCTGCAGGGCGGGCAGCCCGTCGACGTCGCCGAGACCATCGCCTACTTCGCCAGCCCGGCGTCAAACGCGGTGACCGGCAACGTGATTCGGGTCTGCGGCCAGGCCATGCTGGGCGCCTAGGTTTCGGGAGAACGTGATGAATCAGCCAAGCGGCCTGAAGAACATGCTGCGCGCGGCGGCCGGGGCGCTGCCGCTGGTGCCCCGCGGCGACCGGCTGCCCAGCCGCACCGTGACGGTCGAGGAGCTGCCCATCGACCCGGCCAACGTGGCCGACTACGCGGGGGTCACCGGGCTGCGCTTCGGCAACCACGTGCCGCTCACCTACCCTTTCGCCCTGACCTTTCCGTCGATGATGTCGCTGGTGACCGGATTCGACTTCCCTTTCGCGGCAATGGGTTCGGTGCACACCGAGAACAAGATCATTCAGTACCGCCCGATCGCGGTCACCGACACGGTCGCGGTGCGGGTGCACGCCGAGAACCTGCGCGAGCACCGCAAGGGCCTGCTGGTGGACCTGGTGACCGACGTCAGCGTCGGCAACGATCTGGCCTGGCATCAGGTGACGACCTTCTTGCACCAGCAGCGCACCAGCCTGTCCGACGAGCCCAAGCCGCCGCCGCAGAAGCAGCCCAAGCTGCCGCCGCCCAGCACGGTGCTGCGCGTCACGCCCGGGCAGATCCGCCGTTACGCCGTCGTGGGCGGCGACCACAACCCGATCCACACCAACCCGATCGCGGCCAAGCTGTTCGGCTTCCCCACGGTGATCGCGCACGGAATGTTCAGCGCCGCGGCCGTATTGGCCAACATCGAGGGCCGGCTGCCGGACGCGGTGGAGTACGACGTGCGGTTCGGCAAGCCGTTGGTTTTGCCGGGCACCGCGGGGCTCTACGTCGACGGGGGCGATGACGGTGGCTGGGACATTTCGCTGCGCAACGTCTCCAAGGGATACCCCTACCTGACGGGGCGCGTCCGGGCCCTCTAGCCCTTGCGCCCCGCCGCCGGCCACGGCGCACAAGAACTCGAGGTTGTCGCGGCGGGGCGGTTCGGCCGCCTTGACGAAGGTAGGTCTGGCCGGCTTATCCGGCTTGTGAGGCGGCTTCCCGGTCCTCCGGGGTGCCGCGGAGGCCGTGCCAGAACAACTCGATCATCAGCTCGGCCGCATCGTCGACGTCGACGTCGCCCGTGGACAGCCGGTTGGCGATCGCCTCGCCCGCACCCACCAGCGCCACCGCCATCATCTGCTGCTCGGCGTCGGGCCGCGGATGGCGGCTGCCGGTGCGCACCAGCCCGGCCACCAGCTCGATGATCTGCTCGCGGCCCTCGCGCACGGTGTGCGCGAACGCCTGCGAGCTGATGGCCTGGGTGTACATCACGATCCACGACGCGCGGTTGGCGTCGATGTAGCGCAGAAATGACCCGATCGCGTTGCGCAGCAAGTCCTTTGGGCTCTGCGAAAAGTTGATGTCGGCGCGCACCGCGTCGATGAACCGGCCCAACTCCCGGTTCAGGCAGGCCCCGAACAGGTCCTCCTTGGAGCCGTAGTACAGGTAGAGCATCGGCTTGGAGATCTGCGCCGCGGCGGCGATGGCATCCATCGAGGTCTCGTGGTAGCCGTTGACCGAAAACATCTGCACCGCGGCGTCCAGCATCTGCTGTTCGCGGACGGCGCGGGGTAGCCGCTTGGTACCACCGGCCATCGCTTCGCCCTTTCAAGCCCTGTCGGGCACCGTTATCCGACTCCAGCGTAACGAGGAGGCGGCGCCTTAGTGTCCACAAGCGGCGTTCCGGCCCTTCATCGCGGCCACCCGTGCCAGCGATTCGTCGACCCGCTGTGTCGTCAATTCGCCGGATGCCACCGCTTTTTGCAACCGGTCCAGGACGGCGGGCACCTCTTCGGTGCTGACCCACAGCGCGACGTCGGTACCCGCCTGCAGGGTGCGCAGTACGGCGTCGGACACGCCGTAACGATCGGAGATCGCGGCCATGCTGGACAGATCGTCGCTGAACACCGGGCCGCTGAAGGGCGGGGCGCCGTAACCGGTGCCGTCGCGCAGCAATTGCACGGCCTCGCGGCTCAGGCTGGCCGGTAAGTCGTCGGGGGTCAAGCCCGGAACCTGCAGGTGACCGACCATGACGGCGACCGGGAGCTGGGTCAGTAGTGTCCGGTAAGGCACCAGGTCGTCGGTCTGCAGCTGGCTTAGCGGCGGCGTGACGACCCCGCCCTTGTGCGAGTCGCCTGAGCCGTGCCCGTGGCCGGGGAAGTGCTTGAGCACCGGCAGCAGGCCGGCGTCGCGCAGGCCCTGCGCGTAGGCTCCGGCGTAGGCGGTGACCGTGTTGGGATCGGCGCTGAACGAGCGGTCACCGATGACGCCGTCCGGGGCATCGGTGACGTCGACCACCGGGGCGAAGTCGATGGTGATGCCCAGCTCGCGCATCTTCTTGCCGCGGTCGGCCTCCAAGTCGTGGACCTGCTGGGGCGTCTGGGTCTGTGCCAGCTCCCGAGCCGACGGGGCCGTCCCGATCAGCGACTTCAACCGGGACACGCGGCCGCCCTCCTCGTCGACCCCGACCGCCAGCGGGAGCGGCCCCGCGCTGCGGGCGACATCGGTCAGCGGGCCCTTGAAGATCGACAGGTCCGTCCAGCCGCCGATGATGATCCCGCCGACGTGGTGGTCGTTGACGACGGCCCGGGCCTCGTCCCCGTTCCTCACACCCACCATCAGCAGCTGCGCCAGTTTGTCGCGCGGCGGCAGCGTGGTCGGGTCGCCGCACATCGGCGCCGGAACAGCGGCGGGCTTGTTCGACGACGACGCGGCCGGGTGTGCGGCATGGTGGCCGCAGCCGGCCAGCAACGCGGTTGCGGCGGCGAGCACGGCCAGGGTGCGGGGCAATGTCATCCGGTCATGTTGTCATGGCGGGCGTTTCGTCCCGGGCCGCAGGGGGCGTCGGCGGTACCGTGCCAGTGAGGGGGCCAGCAAGGGGCCGGGGCACCCCTTTGCCTGGCAGGGAGGAGCCAGCCATGACCGGGTTTACCCTGGCCGCGGCCAGCATCGCGGCGGGTTTGTCGATCGGCGCCGCGGCGACCGTCGGGATCACGCTGGCCTGCCAAGACCACGTCGTGGCGCCGGCGCCGGCGACCGCACCCCCGCCGGGGCCGCGCCTGGTGGGCTACGGCGACCGCTGCTTTCACGGGCACTGTTTGCATCTCTGAGCCGTCCGGGCCCGCGACGGCGCTTCTGCTAGGTTGACGCTAGGTTGGAAGTCGCGACCGCACAGCCCGAATAGCCCGCAAGGAGCCACGTTGAACCGGATCATTGCGCCCGCCGCCGCGAGCGTGGTGGTTGGCCTATTGCTGGGGGCGGCCGCGATCTTCGGGATCACCTTGATGGTGCAACAGGACACGAAGCCGCCACTCCCCGGGGGCGATCCGCAGTCGTCAGTGCTCAACCGGGTGGAGTACGGAAACCGTAGCTAGCGGCGATCGCAAGCGCGGCGAAGCCGGGCGCAGCGGGTCGCCGCCGTCGACTCCCGGCGATCGCAAGCGCGGCGAAGCCGGGCGCAGCGGGTCGCCGCCGTCGACTCCCGGCGTGGCGGGGCCCGGGCGGCTAGAGCCCGCGGCGACGTCCCTGACACCGCCGGCCGCGTCGCGCCGGTGGCTGGTGTTGGTCGGCGCGCTGGCGCTGCTGCTGACGTTCGCGCAGTCGCCCGGGCGGGTCTCCCCCGACACCAAGCTCGACCTCACCGCCAACCCCCTGCGCTTCCTGGCCCGCGCGACCAACCTGTGGAACAGCGAGCTGCCGTTCGGGCAGGCGCAGAACCAGGCCTACGGCTACCTGTTCCCGCACGGCACCTTCTTTCTGGTCGGCCACCTGCTGGGCGTGCCCGGGTGGGTCACCCAGCGGCTGTGGTGGGCGCTGCTGCTGACGGTGGGCTTTTGGGGGGTGCTGCGCGTCGCCGAGGCGCTGGGCATCGGCAGCCCGGCGTCGCGTGTGATCGGCGCGGCGGCGTTCGCCCTGGCGCCGCGGGTGCTGACCACGCTGGGGTCGATTTCGTCGGAAACGCTGCCGATGATGCTGGCGCCGTGGGTGTTGCTGCCGACGATCCTGGCCCTGCGCGGCGCCGGCACCCGGTCGGTGCGGGCGCTGGCGGCCCAGGCCGGGGTGGCCGTGGCCCTGATGGGCGCGGTGAACGCCATCGCGACGCTGGCCGGGTGCCTGCCCGCGGTGATCTGGTGGGCCTGCCACCGGCCGAACCGGTTGTGGTGGCGCTACACGGCGTGGTGGGCGCTGTCGCTGACGCTGGCGGTGCTGTGGTGGGTGGTGGCGCTGGCCCTGCTGCGCGGCGTCAGCCCCCCATTTTTGGACTTCATCGAATCCTCCGGTGTGACGACCCAGTGGTCGTCGCTCACCGAGATCCTGCGCGGCACCGACGCCTGGACGCCGTTCGTCGCGCCGACGGCGACCGCCGGCGCGCCGCTGGTGACCGGCTCGGCGGCCGTGCTGGCCACCTGCCTGGTCGCGGCCGCCGGGCTGGCCGGACTGGCCGGCCCCGGGATGCCGGCGCGGGGCCGGCTGGTCACGATGCTGTTGGTCGGGATCGTGTTGATGGCGGCCGGCTACAGCGGCGGCCTGGGCTCGCCCTTCGCCCACGAGGTGCAGGCGTTCCTGGATGCCGCCGGCGCGCCGCTGCGCAACGTGCACAAGCTCGGGTCGGTGATCCGGCTCCCGCTGGTGTTGGGCGTCGCGCAGCTGCTGGGCCGGATCCCCCTTCCCTCTTGGGGGCCGGGCAGCGCGCCGCCGCCGGTGTGGCTGCGGGCGTTCGCCCACCCCGAGCGTGACAAGCGGGTGGCGGTGGCGGTGGTGGTGCTGACGGCGCTGCTGGTCAGCACCTCGCTGGCCTGGACGGGCCGGCTCGCCCCGCCGGGCACGTTCGCGGCGATCCCTTGGTACTGGCACCAGGCCGCCGACTGGCTCAGCGAGCACAACAAGGGCACCCCGGTACCCGGCCGGGTCCTGGTGGTGCCCGGCGCGCCGTTCGCCACCCAGGTCTGGGGGACCAGCCACGACGAGCCGCTGCAGGTGCTCGGCGACAGCCCGTGGGGGGTGCGCGACTCCATCCCGTTGACCCCCCCGCAGACCATCCGGGCGCTGGATTCGGTGCAGCGCCTGCTCGCCGCGGGGCGCCCGTCGGCTGGCCTGGCCGATACCCTTGCCCGCCAAGGGATTTCGTACGTGGTGCTGCGCAACGACCTGGACCCGGAGAACTCGCGATCGGCGCGGCCCATCCTGGTGCACCGCGCCGTCGACGGCTCGCCGGGGCTGCAGAAGGTGGCGCAGTTCGGCGCGCCGGTGGGCCCCGGGACGCTGGCGGGCTTCGTCGCCGACAGCGGGCTGCGCCCGCGCTACCCCGCAGTGGAGATCTATCGCGTCGCCGCGCCGGGCGATCCGGGCGATCCGGGCGCGCCCTATCTCGTCGACGCCGACCGGCTGGCCCGCGTCGACGGCGGCCCGGAGGCGCTGCTGCGCCTTGACGAGCGGCGCCGGCTGCTGGGCCAGCCGCCGCTTGGACCGGTGCTGCTGACCCAGGACGCGCGCGCGGCGGGCCTGCCCCTGGACTCCGGGGTGACCGTCACCGACACCCCGGCGGCGCGGGAGACCGACTACGGCCGGGTCGACCAGCACTCGTCGGCGGTCCGGGCGCCCGACGACGCCCGGCACACCTACAACCGGGTGCCCGACTATCCGGTCCCCGGCGCCGACCCCGTGTTCGGCGCCTGGACCGGCGGGCGGATCACCGCGTCGAGTTCGTCGTCGGATTCCACGGCGATGCCCGACGTGGCGCCGGCGACGAACCCCGCCGCCGCCATCGACGGCGACTCGGCCACCGCCTGGGTGTCCAACGCGTTGCAGGCCGCCGTGGGCCAATGGCTGCGGATCGATTTCGACCATCCCGTGGCCAACGGCGCCATCACGCTGACCCCCAGCGCGACCGCCGTCGGCGCCCAGGTCCGCCGCATCCTGATCGAGACCGCCACCGGAAGCACCACGCTGCGGTTCGACGAACCGGGCAAGCCGCTCACCGCCGCGCTGCCGTACGGCGAAACCCCCTGGGTGCGCGTCACCGCCGCCGGCACCGACGACGGGTCGGCCGGTGTGCAGTTCGGCATCACCGACCTGTCGATCACCCAGTACGACGCGTCCGGGTTCGCCCACCCGGTGACCCTTCGGCACACCGTGCGGGTGCCCGGGCCGCCGCCGGGCGCGGCGATCGCGGGCTGGGACCTCGGCTCCGAACTGCTCGGGAGGCCCGGCTGCGCCCAGGGCCCCGACGGCGTGCGCTGCGCGGCGTCGATGGCGCTCGCGCCCGAGGAGCCGGTGAACTTCAGCCGCACGCTGACCGTCGCGGCCCCGGTGTCGGTGACCCCGATGCTGTGGGTGCGCCCGCGCCAGGGCCCGAAGCTGGCCGACCTGATCGCCGCCCCCAATACCGCCCGGGCCCAAGGGGATTCGGACGTGGTGGACGTTCTCGGCTCGGCCTATGCGGCCACCGACGGCGACCCGGCCACCGCGTGGACGGCCCCGCAGCGGGTGGTGCAACACAAGTCGCCGCCCACGCTGACCGTGACCCTGCCGCGCCCCGCCGAGGTGGCCGGGCTGCGCCTGGTGCCCAGCCGCTCGGAGCTGCCGGCGCAGCCGACCATGGTGGCCGTCGACCTGGGCGACGGCCCTCAGGTCCGGGAGCTCAAGCCCGGCCAACCGCAGACCCTGTCGCTGCACCCCCGGGTGACCGACACCGTCAGCATCAGCTTGCTCGACTGGGAAGACGTCATCGACCGCACCGCCCTGGGGTTCGACCAGCTCAAGCCGCCCGGGCTGGCCGAGGTGGCGGTGCTGGGCGGCGACGGCGGCCCGATCGCCCCCGCGGACGCCGCCGGCAACCGGTCCCGCGAGGTCACCGTCGGCTGCGGCCAGGGGCCGGTCATCGCCGTCGCGGGGCGGTTCGTGCACACCTCGATCCACACCACCGCGGGCGCCCTGCTCGACGGCGGACCGGTGGCCGCCCTTCCCTGCGAGCGCGACCCGATCGCGCTGCCCGCCGGCCAGCAGGAGCTGCTGATCAGCCCCGGCGCCCAGTTCGTCGTGGACGGCGCCCAGCTGTGGACCGCCGGCGCCGCCGGATCCCCCGGCGCCCGGCCGGTTCCCGCCGACGCCGGGGCCTGGGGCCCGAGCCGGCGCGAGGTGCGGGCCCCCGCCTCCGCCACGCCGCGGCTGCTGGTCATCCCGGAAAGCATCAACCCGGGCTGGGTGGCGCGCACCGGCGACGGGACCCGGCTGACGCCGGTGGCCGTCAACGGCTGGCAGCAGGGCTGGGTGGTGCCGGCGGGCGACCCCGGCACCATCACGCTGACTTTCTCCTCGAATTCGCTGTACCGCGCGGGCCTGGCCGTCGGGCTGGCGCTGCTGCCGCTGCTGGCGCTGCTGGCGTTCTGGCGCACCCGGCGCCGCCGCGCCGACGACCCGCCCGCGCAGCCGTGGCCCTCCGGGGCCTGGGCGGCGGTCGCGGCGCTGGCGGCCGCGGTGGTGATCGCGGGCCCGGTGGGGCTGGCCGTCGTCGGCGCCGCGCTGGGCCTGCGCTACTCGTTGCGCCATCGGCCTTGGCGCGACGGCGCGACCGTCGCGCTGAGCGCGGGCGGGCTGATCCTGGCCGGCGCGGCGCTGTCCCGGCATCCGTGGCGGTCGGTCGACGGTTACGCCGGCCACTCGGCGAATGTGCAACTGCTGGCGCTGATTTCGCTCGCGGCGCTGGCCGCGTCGGTCGTAATCGTGCCCGGCGGCAGACGCCCGCCCTCCGCCGAATGACTTTTAAGGTGTTGGCTACCGGTTTTCCGGCTGCTTGACTTGGATACACGGCTCGGTGTCTTCGCCCCGCCCGAGGAGTTACGGCCATGGCATGGTTTTCGGCACCCGGATACTGGCTGGGCAGGCTGGTGATGGAGCGCGGCGTCGCGGCCATCTATGCGATCGCGTTCGCGGCCGCCGCTTTGCAGTTCCGGGCGCTCATCGGCGAGCACGGAATGCTGCCGGTGCCACGGTTTTTGGCCAGGCAGTCGTTTTGGCGGACGCCGAGCCTGTTTCATCTTCGCTATTCCGACCGCCTGTTCGCGGGCGTCGCCTGGCTGGGCGCGGCGGTGTCGGCGGCCCTCGTCGCCGGCGCCGCCGACCTGGTGCCGCTGTGGGCCGCCATGCTGATGTGGCTGACGCTGTGGGCGCTCTACCTTTCGATCGTCAACGTCGGGCAGGTCTGGTACGGGTTCGGCTGGGAGTCGCTGCTGCTGGAGGCCGGTTTCCTGATGATCTTCCTCGGCAACGACACGGTGGCGCCGCCGCTGCTGACGCTGTGGATGGCGCGGCTGCTGCTGTTCCGCGTCGAGTTCGGCGCCGGGCTGATCAAGATGCGCGGCGACCCCTGCTGGCGCGATTTGACCTGCCTGTACTACCACCACGAGACCCAGCCGATGCCGGGCCCGCTGAGCTGGTTCTTCCATCATCTGCCCCGGCCGCTGCACCGCGTCGAGGTCGCGGGCAATCATTTCGCCCAGCTGGTGGTGCCGTTCGGGTTGTTCGCGCCGCAGCCGATCGCGAGCGCCGCCGCCGGCGTCGTCGTGGTGACCCAGCTGTGGCTGGTGGCCTCGGGCAACTTCGCCTGGCTGAACTGGGTGACGATCGTCCTGGCGTTCAGCGCCGTCGACGACGCGTCGATCGCGACGCTGACCGGGCTTTCGGGGCAGCCGGCGTGGCCGGCGCCGCCGCCGTGGTTCGCCGGGCTGGTGATCGCGTTCGCCGCGGCGGTGCTGTTCATGAGCTACTGGCCGGTGCGCAACATGCTGTCGTCGCGCCAGCGAATGAACATGTCCTTCAACCCATTCCACCTCGTGAACACCTACGGTGCGTTCGGAAGCATCGGCCGCGTGCGCCAGGAGGTGGTGATCGAGGGCACCGACGAAAAGCGACTCACCCCGCAGACGGCGTGGCAGGAATACGGATTCAAGGGCAAGCCCGGCGACGTGCGCCGGCTGCCGCGGCAATGGGCGCCGTATCACCTGCGGCTGGACTGGCTGATGTGGTTCGCCGCCATCTCGCCGGGCTACGCGCAGGCGTGGCTGACCCCGCTGCTGCGGCGGCTGCTGCGCAACGACCCGCCCACGCTGCGCCTGTTGCGGCACAACCCTTTTCCGGATTCCCCGCCCCGGTATGTGCGCGCGCAGCTGTATGAGTACCGGTTCACCACCTGGGCCGAGCTGCGACGCGAGCGGGCCTGGTGGCACCGCACCCTCATCGGCGGCTACGTCCGGCCCCTGTCGTTGCCGCCGGCGGAAAATTTCGAATCGCCGCGAACGTGAACCTGTGATAGACCATCACCACTGAACCTCGTGGAAAGGAACGAGAGCATGGCCATCGCACGGGGCTTCGCCGCAACCGCCGTGGTCGCCGGCCTGGCCGTGGCCACTTCCGGCACGGCGCGTGCGGACGCTACGACGATGAACGGCAGTTACGTCGAGACCGCGACAACCCCCGCCGGCGCGACGTTCACCACCAACTGGACCGTCAGTCCCTGCGGTGATGGATGCATCTACATCAAAGCCGGCGCCGGGGGCGGCCAGGCGCGGCTGGTCGACGGCCAATGGGTGATGGACACGCTGAGCAACGTCAATTGCGCGGACGGCTCCTACATTCAATACGCCAGCAACACCCATCTGACGTGGGACCCGAATTCCCTTGCCGGCACGGCTCAACACACCTACATCATTCCGGCGTGCGGGCACCCGGCCGGATACGCCCAAACCGACCAGATACAGATCAAAGAGGCACCCTCGTCCTGACGGGCACGACCGCGACTTACAGCGTCTCGTCCAGTTCGCCGAGCCGGTCGGTCAACCGCAAATTCTCCGAGTAATCCACCGGGCAGCAGATCAGCGAGACGCCGTCGTCGTCGAGCGCGGCCCGCAGCGTCGGCAGCAGCTCGTCGGCGCTGTTGATGCGATATCCCTTGGCGCCGAAGCTTTGCGCGTAGCCGACGATGTCGGGGTTGGAAAACTTGACGTAGTGGTGCTCGCCGAGCTCGAGGTCCATCTTCCACTCGATCAGGCCGTAGCCGCCGTCCTCCCAGATCAGCACGACCAGCGGTATCCGTTCCCGCACGGCCGTCTCGATCTCCTGCGAGTTCATCATGAACGCGCCGTCGCCGACGACGGCCAGCACCTTGCGCTCCGGCAGCGCCAGCTTGACGCCGAGCGCGCCCGGCAGCGCAAAACCCATGGTGGACAAGCCGTTCGAGATCAGGCAGGTGTTGCGCTCGTAGGTGGGGTACAGCCGCGCCATCCACATCTTGGTGGCCCCGGTGTCGACCAGCACCACGTCGCTGCGGCCCAGCGCGGCTCGGGTGTCGGCCACCACCCGCGCGGGCGCCAATGGGTAGCGCGAATCCTGTTGTCCGCGTTCGAATTCCTCGGCGAGCAGGCCGAAGCCCGGGACGTCGGGGTCGGCCTCGTAGGAGTGGCCCTCCAGCGCGTCGGTGAGCGCGTCGAGCGAGTCGCTGATGTCACCGATGATGCCGACGTCGACCGGGTAATGCGCGTCGACCTCGGCCGGGAAGCGGTGGATGTGGATGATTTTCTTGTCGGCCTGCGGGTTGATCCGGACCGGGTCGAACTCCTGCAGCTCGTAGCCGATGGCGAGCACCACGTCGGCGTTGTCGAAGCCGAAGTTGACGTAGTCGTGCCGCATGAACCCCAGGGTGCCGATGCTGTTGGGGTGGTCGTCGGGCATGACGCCCTTGCCGTGGAAGGTGTTGGCCACCGGGATGCCGGTCTCCTCGGAGAAGCGGACCAGGGCCTTGGTCGCGTCCGCGCGGGCGGCGCCGTGCCCGGCGAGCGCGACCGGCCGCGTCGCCCGGCGCAGGATGTCGACGGCGCGTTCCACCTGGCGCGGCGCCGGCGCGTCGGGACGAACGACGTTGCGCGGCAACGGCTTCAGGTCGTAGTCGGCGTCGTCTGCATCGATGTGCTCGGGCACCGCGAGGTAGACGGCGGCCGGGCGCTCGGCCTCGGCGACCTTGAACGCCTTGCGGATCATCTCGGGGATGGCCTGCGCGGTGGGGATGCCGGCCGCCCACCGGGTGATCGGGGCGTACATCGACACCAGGTCGACGTACTGGTGCGACTCCTTGAACTGCCGGTTCTGCCCGACCTGCGCGGAGATGGCGACCATCGGGGTGCTGTTGGTGGTGGCGTCGGCGACGCCGAGCTGCATGTTGATCGCGCCGGGGCCCAGGGTGCTCGACACCACCGCCGCCCGGCCCGTGACCCGGCCGTACATCTCGGCCATGAACGCCGCGGCCTGCTCGTGGCGGGTCAGCACGTAGCGGATGTCCGAGGACGCCAGCGCCTGCACGAACCGGATGTTCTCCTCCCCCGGTAGCCCGAACACCACCGCGACGCCCTCGTTCTCCAGGCACTTGACCATCAGCTCGGCGGCTTTGCTCATCGGGCACCTCCCTGCGGGCCACGATAGTGGCGACCCCGCGGCCTCGGTGGCGGTGTGGCCCCGTCGGGAGCAGCGCGCCCGCCTTCGAACTCGTGCGGTGGGTGGGGACTGTTCACGTCGAAGTGGCAGGCTGGTAGCAGACGCCCCACCCACCCACCAGACGAAGGATGCCAGCGTGCCCATCGCCACGATCAACCCGGCCACGGGAGAAACAGTCCAGACCTTCACCCCGGCAACCGACGACGAAATCGAGGCGGCCATCGCCCGCGCCTACCAGCGCTTCGGCGACTACCGGCGCTCCACCACCTTCGCCCAGCGCGCGCAGTGGGCGAACGCCACCGCCGACCTGCTCGAGGCCGAGGCCGACGACACCGCCGCCATGATGACCCTGGAAATGGGCAAGACGCTGGCCTCCGCCAAGGCCGAGGTGATCAAGTGCGCCAAGGGTTTTCGCTACTACGCCGCGAACGCCGAGCAGCTGCTGGCCGACGAGCCGGCCGACGCCGGCAAGGTCGGCGCCAAACAGGCCTACACGCGCTACCAGCCGCTGGGCGTGGTGCTGGCCGTCATGCCGTGGAACTTCCCGCTGTGGCAGGCGGTCCGGTTCGCCGCGCCGGCGCTGATGGCCGGCAACGTCGGGATCCTCAAGCACGCGTCGAACGTGCCGCAGACCGCCCTGTATTTGGCCGACGTCATCGCGCGCGGCGGCTTCCCGGAGGGGTGCTTCCAGACGCTGCTGGTGCCCTCCAGCGCCGTGGAGAAGATCCTGCGCGACCCCCGGGTGGCGGCGGCCACCCTCACCGGCAGCGAGCCGGCCGGCCAGTCGGTCGGGGCGATCGCCGGCGAGGAGATCAAGCCCTCGGTGCTCGAGCTCGGCGGCAGCGACCCGTTCATCGTGATGCCCTCGGCCGACATCGACGAGGCGGTCAAGACCGCGGTCACCGCGCGGGTGCAGAACAACGGCCAGTCCTGCATCGCCGCCAAACGTTTCATCGCCCACGCCGACATCTACGACGAGTTCGTCGACAAGTTCGTCGAGCGGATGCAGGCGTTGCGGGTGGGCGACCCGACCGACCCTGAGACCGACGTCGGTCCGCTGGCCACCGAGTCGGGACGCGACGAGGTCGCCAAGCAGGTCGACGACGCGGCCGCGGCCGGCGCCACGATCCGCTGCGGCGGCAAGCCGCTGGACCGGCCGGGCTGGTTCTACCCGCCGACGGTGGTCACCGACATCACCAAGGACATGGCGCTCTACACCGAAGAGGTGTTCGGCCCGGTGGCCTCGGTGTACCGCGCGGCCGACATCGACGAGGCCATCGAGATCGCCAACGCCACCACCTTCGGCCTGGGCTCCAACGCGTGGACCCGCGACGAGGCCGAGCAGCGGCGCTTCATCGACGACATCGAGGCCGGCCAGGTCTTCATCAACGGGATGACCGTGTCCTACCCCGAGCTGCCGTTCGGCGGCATCAAGCGGTCCGGCTACGGGCGCGAGCTCGCGGGCCTGGGCATCCGCGAGTTCGTCAACGCCAAGACCGTCTGGGTGGGGTCGGCCGAGTCGGGCGCTTCCGGCGGCGGCAAGAAGGTCGAGTGACAGCCGGCGCCCTCAGTGGGCGCCGGCCAGCACCTTCTGATCCTCGTCGGCGAAGGTGTCCTCGAGCTGCAGCGGCGAGTAGTCGAGGTCGATCTCGCCGACCGGACGCCCGCGGGCGCTGGCGATGGTGCCGAAGCGCCGCATCCCCTTGTCGGTGGCGTACTGCATGAACTCGTCCTGCGACAGCCCGAACGGCATCGGATCGTAGAGCGCGAAGCCCTCCTCGATGAGGCGCAGCCCCAGCGGCATCAGCTCGTTCATGCGTGTCTCGAACACCGCCCAGTTGGCGTCGTCGGCGGCGACGTGGCGCCGGCAGGTGAAGGTGCCCCACGCCATGTGGCGCCGCTCGTCGTCGCCGATGCGCCGCACCAGCTCCTGCATGCCGGGCAGGATGTTGCGCTCCACGCAGATCTTGTGCCAGCCGAAATACCCGGTCAGCGCGAGCATGCCTTCGACCATGTGGTTGTAGGTCACCGACGCCCGGACCTGGGCGGCCGGGGACGGGTCGACCGACAGCGCGTTCAGGCAGTCGGGCAGCTCCTCGTAGAAGATGGTGCGGTAGGTGGGGATGTCGTCGAGGTAGGCGTGCAGGTCGTCGGTGACGCCGACGGCGTCGAGCCACATCCGGAACACCTGGACGTGCTTGGCTTCCTCGAACGCGAACTGCGTCAAATACATCTCGTCGCCCAGCCGGCCCTCGACCCGCATCGCCGACATGAACGGCTGGATGTCTTCGGTGACCGCCTCCTCGCCGGCGATGAACTCCGCGCACAGCCGGGTGGCGTAGCTGCGTTCGTCGTCGGTCAACGTTTCCCAGTCGGCGCGGTCACGGGAGAAGTCGATGTCGGCCGGATCCCAGAACTTGGCGTTCCCGCCGGCGAACAGCCGCAGCGGCAGGCTGTCCCAGTTGAGGCCGCCCGAGACCATCGAGCCCGAACGTGTGCGTGTCATGTGACCTCCTCGGATCTTTTGGGGGCTGAGTGCACCGCGGAGTCCGCCGAGAAGGCGGCGGCCAGGGCGGCGACGAGGCGGCGCACGGCCAGCGCCGGCTGCTCGGGGGAGGGCTCGTCGAGGCCGAGGACGGGGTCCAGGCCGCGCATGTAGGGGGCGAGCGCGAGGTGCGGGAAGATCAGCAGCAGCAGCGACAGCAGGACGTCGGTGTCGGCGTCGGGGCGCAGGTCGCCGCGGGCCTGGGCGGCGTGCACCAGCGGCCGCAGCACCTCCAGGTAGTGACGGTGGATGACGTTGCGCACGCTGACGCGGGCCTCGGTGTCGACCTCCAGCGTCGCCGCCGCGTGCAGCGCCCGCTCGTGGGGATGCTCGGCGTAGTAGGCGACCCAGCCGTCGAGCAGCTCGGTGAGGAATTCGAAGAAGGGCCGGCCCGGGTCGAGCCCGCGGATCAGGTCCTCCATGTAGGCGCGCACCCGCTGGCTGGCGATGTCGGCGATGAACGCGTAGAGGTCCCGCTTGTCGGCGAAGTACTGGAACAGGCTGCCCTTGGCGACCCCGGCCCGGCGGGCGATGACGTTCAGGCTGCCGCGGGAGAACCCGTGCGCGCCGAACTCGGCTTCGGCCGCCTCGATCACGGCCGCGCGGCGCGCCGGATCGACGCGCGCCCAAGTCACCGTCGGCATTGAGGCCTCCTAGTCGTCGATGACCACTGGTCATTCTACGGTGAGCTAGCTCACAGTCAAGGGCCGGTGTGCGCCCGGCCGCAAAAGTCGAACGCCCCGTCAGGGTCGCATCTGGTACGCGCCGTTGAGCGGCTGCAGGTGTTCCTTCCAGACCTGGTCGTAGCGCGCCGAGTCGTGCACCGGCCGGCGGATCATCCGCAGCGCGAATCGGGCCTGGGCGTCGGTCGTCGCGGGCTTGTCGGCGAGATCGACCGCGTAGGCGTTGAAGTCTTTGACGAGCACGGCGAAGATCTCGTCGAGCAGCGCGCCGTCCGCGGCCTGCTCCGGCGCGGACAGGCCGGCTTCCTCGAGGATCAGCTGCGCGTAGGGCACCGTCGCGAACAGCTGGCCGACGGCGAAGGCGAAGTCGAGGTCTTTCTGCTGCGCCGCGTCGGGGGCGGCGCTGGCGAGCATTTCGGCGAGCACCTCGATCTGCTGGCGCAGCAGGGCGACGTTGGGCAGGTGCGCGAAGGCCTCGAACGGCGCGCGCCAGTCGTGGAAGCGGACCTTGCCCAGGCCCCCCGTCGGCCCCTGGGCGAACAGGAAGGTGTCGTCGGCCGCGTCGTCGCGGCGGCCGATCGCCGGCAGCTCGCTGCTGGGGGCGAACAGGAAATTGGGCATGAACTTGGCGAGCAGCCCGACGTTGATGTGCACGGTGCCCTCCAAGCGCGGCAACAGCCCGATCTCGCGGGTCATCGCCTCGAAGATGGTGTCCTTCTCGACGCCCTTGGCGGCGATGACGTCCCACAGCGCGGTGATGACCCGCTCGCCCTCGCTGGTGATCTTCGCCTTGGTGAGCGGGCTGTAGAGCAGGTAGCGGCGGTCGGATTGCGAGGCGCTGCGCATGTAGTCGCAGGCGCGGGTGGCGACCAGCTTCATGGCGGCCAGGCGCACGTAGGCGTCGACGAGCAGCCGCCGCACGTGGGAAAAGTCGGTGACGACGGTCCCGTACAGAATGCGGTTGGAGGCGTGGGTGACCGCCTCGTACATGGCGTGGGTGCACATCCCGACGGCGCCCCAGCCCAGGTTGTACTTGCAGACGTTGACGGTGTTGAGCGCGGCGTGGAAGGCGTCCGGGCCCCGGTGCAACAGGTCGGCCTCGGTCACCGGGTAGTCGCGCAGCGCGTAGTTGGCCACGAAGTTCTGCGAGTTCACGACGTTCTTGATCAGCTCGTAGCGCCGGTGCCGGGAGTCGGCGGCGAAGAAGACATAATCGTCGGTTCCGGCGATCTTGCCGAACGTCGAGACCATCCGCGCGACGTTGGCGTTGCCGATGTAGTACTTCTCGCCGTTGGCGACCCAGCCCCCGTCGCAAGGCGTGAGGACCATGTCGGTCTGGTACACGTCGGCGCCGTGGGTCTGCTCGGACAGCCCGAAGGCGAACACCTCGCCGGCCTCGAGCTGGGCGGCGGCCTTGCGCTTGGCCTCGGTGTTGGCGCTCATCCAGATCGGGCCCAGGCCCAGGGCGGTGACCTGGAACGGGTACCAGTAGCTCAGCCCGTAGAAGCCCACGATCTCGGCGAACTCGCTGATCCGGTAGGTGTCCCAGCGGCAGTCGTCCGCACCGTACGCCGACGGCGTCAGCAGCGAGGCGAAGATGCGCTCGCGGCCGATGTGGTCCAAAAAGTCGGAGTACCAAACGCGGTCGTGGTCGTCGGCCTTCAGCCGCGCCTTGCCCCGCGACTCGAAGAAGTCGACCGTCGCGGCCATGATCTCCCCCGAGCGGCGGTCCGGGTAGCGGCGTTGCAAGTGGTTGGGGTTGAGCAGCATGGGGGCAACGTACTCCCGAACGGCCCTGTCGGTGAACCGCTCATCCGACCTAGAGTCAGTGCCGTGTCAGAACTCAATACCGCCCGCGGCCCCGTCGATACCGCCGACCTCGGCGTGACGCTCATGCACGAGCACGTGTTCATCATGACCACCGAGGTCGCCCTGAACTATCCGGAGGCCTGGGGCGACGAGGACCGGCGGGTGTCCGACGCCATCGACCGGCTCAACGAGCTGAAGGCCCGCGGGGTGGACACGATCGTCGACCTCACCGTGATCGGGCTGGGCCGCTACATCCCGCGGATCGCGCGCGTCGCGGCCGCGACGGAGCTGAATATCGTTGTGGCGACCGGGCTTTACACGTACAACGACGTCCCGTTCCGCTTCCACTACCTGGGCCCGGGAACCCCGATGGACGGCCCGGAGATCATGACCGACATGTTCGTCCGCGACATCGAGGAGGGCATTGCCGACACCGGCATCAAGGCCGGCATCCTCAAGTGCGCCACCGACGAGCCCGGTGTGACGCCGGGGGTGGAGCGGGTGCTGCGCGCCGTCGCCCAGGCGCACCGGCGCACCGGGGTGCCGATCTCCACCCACACCCACGCCGGGACGCGGCGCGGGCTCGAGCAGCAGCGCATCTTCGCCGAGGAGGGCGTCGACCTCAGCCGGGTGGTGATCGGCCACTCCGGCGACACCACCGATCTGGACTACCTCGAGGAGCTGATCGCCAACGGCTCCTACATCGGGATGGACCGCTTCGGCATCGACGTGTATCTGCCGTTCGAGGACCGGGTGAACACCGTGGCGCAGATGTGCGAGCGCGGCCACGCCGACAAGATGGTGCTCTCGCACGACGCCAACTGCTACTTCGACGCGCTGCCCGAGGACCTGCTCGCGGTGGCCGCACCCAACTGGCACTACCTGCACATCCACAACGACGTGATCCCCGCGCTCAAGGAGCGCGGCGTCACCGACGAGCAGCTGCGCACCATGCTGGTCGACAACCCGCGCCGCATCTTCGAGCGTCAGGGCGCCTATGAGTGAGCCGGTCCCGCCGATCGGTTCGCAGATTTCGGCGCTGGCCGCGCTCGCCCCCGACGAGCCCGCGGTCACCTGCGACGGGCGGACCATCACCCGCGCCGAACTCGACCGGTCGACCAACCGGCTGGCCCGCGCCTACGCCGAGCGGGGCGTCGGCGTCGGTGACTACGTGACCATCCTGCTGCCCAACTCCATCGGGTGGATCCAGGCGACGGTGGCGTGCTGGAAGCTGGGCGCGGTGCCCCAGCCGCTGTCGGCGCGGTTGCCGGACGCCGAGCTAGCCGGCCTGCTCGCGTTGCGTCCGCCCGCGTTGCTGGTCGGCCGCGACAGTTCCGAAATGCCAAGCGTGCCAGCGGGTTTCACGCCCGACCCCGCGCTGTCGGACGCCGCCTTGCCCGAGGCGGTGTCGCCGGTGTGGAAGGCGATGGGCTCGGGCGGCAGCACCGGCCGCCCCAAGCTGATCGAATCGGGCGGCGACAGCCGGATACCGGCGGCCATCGGCTATCCCCTCGGCGCGCAAGAAGGCGACACCACCCTGGTGCCGATCCCCCTGTCCCACAACACCGGGTTCACCACCGCCACGATCGCATTGGTGATGCGCCATCACCTGGTCCTGATGAGCCGGTTCGACCCGCACCGGTTCCTTTCGCTGATCGCCGAGCACCGCGTCACGTTCCTGACGACCGTCCCGACGATCATGCAGCGGGCGCTGCCGGTGTATTACGCGTCACCGGGGTCCTACGATCTGTCCTCGCTGCGGCGATTCTGGCACATGGGCGCGCCGTGCCCGCCGGCCGTCAAGGAGGCGTGGATCGAGCTTCTCGGTCCCGAAAAGGTGTGGGAGCTCTACGGCGGCACCGAATTACAGGCGCTGACCTTCATCTCCGGCGACCAGTGGCTGACCCACCCCGGCTCGGTCGGCGTCGTGGTCGCCGGGGAGATGAGGGTGCTCGACGACGACGGGAACCCCTGCCCGCCCGGGGTGGTCGGCGAGATCTACATGCGACCGAGCCCGGGCAGCGCGCCGACCTACCGCTACGTCGGGGTGGAGGCCAAGTCGCGCGACGGCTGGGACTCGCTGGGCGACCTCGGCTACTTCGACTCCGACGGGTTCTTGTACCTGTCGGACCGCCGCGTCGACATGTTCACCGTGGGCGGCCGCAACGTCTACCCCGCCGAGATCGAGAACGCGCTCTCGGCGCACCCGGACGTGTTGTCGTGCCTCGTGGTCGGCGTTCCGCACGCCGACCTGGGTCAGGTGCCCTACGCCCTGGTGCACACCGCCGACGGATCCGCGTTGGACGCCGACGGCGTGAAACACTTTCTGTCCGAACGGATCTCGTCGTACAAGGTGCCGCCCGGCGCGGACTTCATCGAGTTCGTCGACGCCCCGCTGCGGGACGACGCCGGAAAGGCGCGCCGGTCCGCGGTGCGCGACGAGGTCATCGCGCGTCGTCGGTTTTCGACAACGGGCGACGTCCGACCGGACGCCCCAAAATGACCTTTGCGGTGATGGCGCCCAGCCTCAGCATGCCCAGGTAGGTCGACGGGTTGAACAGCGTCGGCCAGACCGTGCGCGTCTTGTTTTTGTCGAGCGGGCGTCCGGTGAACCGGTCGTTCAGCCACCGCAGGGTCATCGGCGCCGACAGCGGGTGCAGCAGCAAATGACCGCAGAACCGGTCGCGGTGGTAGGTGACGGCTACCCCGTTGGCCGCGTAGGTCTCGACGAGCCGGTCGATGTCGGTGACGCCGATGATCCGGTCGTGCACGGCTTGCACCACCAGCACGGGCGGCTTGGGTGGGGTCTTGCCGAGCTTGGTCTCGGCGAAGATGTGGCGCACGTCGGGCAGTTCCCACAGCTCGTCGGTGGACACGTCGACGTACGAGCCGATGTCGGTATGACGCAGCCGCCACACCGCCCGCGCCGTCGTCATCGTGCGCAGTTCGTCCAGCAGCGCCGCGCCCTCCTCGGTGGCGTGCTCGTCGACCACCCGTCGCGCCTCGGGGAACACGTCGTTGAGCGCCGAGATCATCAGCGCGGCCAGCCCGGAGAAGAACGAGCGGTTGAGGCGGCGGGCGACGCTCCCGGGGTCGCCGACGGGCGAGCCCAGCACCGCGCCGGCGATGTCGAGCTCGGGCGCGTACTCCGAGCAGAGCTCGGCCGCCCAGGCGGAAGCCAAACCGCCGCCCGAATAACCCCACAAACCCATCGGGGCCGACGGCGACAACCCCAGCCGGGTGCAATTCACGGCGGCGCGCAGCCCGTCGAGGATGCGGTAGCCCGGCTCGCGCGGGGCCCCCCACATGCCGTGGCAGCCCTCGTGGTCGGGCACCGAGACCGCCCACCCTTCGGCCAGCGCCGCCGCCACCAGGAGGAACTCCGCCTGCGTGAACGCGCCGACGACTCCGGCCCCCCGCCGCATCGCGTAGGAGGGGAAGCACCGGGAGGCCACCGCGTCGATGGCGCACTGATACGACAGCACCGGGCATCGGGCCTGCGCGGCAGGCCGCTCGGGCACCAGCACGGTCGTCACCGCCACCTCGGCGTCGCCGTGCAGGTTCGTGCTGCGGTACAGCAGCTGCGTGGCCGTGAAGCTTTGCGGCAGGACCCCGAGGAACCCCAGCTCCACGTTGCGCGAGCGCAGGACGGTGCCGGGCGTGGACTCTTCGTAGCCCGGCGGCGGCTCGTAGAACGGGTCGTCGCCGGGGACACGCGGGCGCTCCCCCCGGCGCAGCTCCTGGTGCGGCGCATCCGAGAGCGACTGCGCAGCGGTGATGTGGTCGGTCATTGGAAGGCCTCCCTGGCTCGATCACACGGGGAATTACCCGGAATCGGCGTTTTGATACCTGCGGTACCGCCTAAACGCCACGGGCGAGGCCGGCGGCACGGATGGCGCCCCGCGCGCGACGTCAGGGGGCGATCGCGTCCGCCTCGGCGTCCACGGGTTGGGTGGCTGGGGCGGCCTCGCGGGCCTTGGCGCGGTTCTCCCAACGGCGCAGCGCCTCCCGGCACGGCGACTCCACCAGGCCGTAGCTGACCGCCGCGATCGCCCAGCCGAAGACCAGCGTCAACGCCAGCACCGCCGGCATCCGCCCGGTGAACGGGAACGTCCCCAGCACCGGAAACACCATCGCCAGCGCGGCCAGATGCCAGATGAACAGGCCGTAGGACCAGCGCCCCAAAGTCACCATGGCGGTGCTGCCCAGCAGCCGGTGTGGCGTGTCGGGCCGGTCCAGCACCAGCGGCGCCACCAGCGCGAACGCCACCACGGCGCCCGCCGCCGTCTTGACCGCGAACTGGGCGGCCGTCCCGGGAACCAGGCCCTCCGGACCGGCCAGCGGCGACGCCGCAACCAGGTACGCCAGCACCGCGACGGCGGCCATCGGCACCCGGCGGCGCGCCAACCGGTGCGCCAACCCGATCGGGCGGTAGGCCCACTCCGCCAGCAGCATCCCGGCGGCAAACCAGGAGAAAAACGCCGGCGGCCAGTTCAGTGGGTTGACGCCGGGGCCGAAATGCCCCAACAAAAGAGGCGCCCAGCCCCAGCTCCAGCTGAGCGCGGCGAGCGCGGCGATCGCCGGCACCCGCGCCGCGACCGGCAGCCGGCGCGCCAGCAATGCCAGGACCGGCAGCGCCAGATAGAAGCTGACCTCGACCGACAGGCTCCACATCTGGGTCAGGCCGCCGGTCAGGGTGAGCGGGACATAGATCTGGGTGAGGGTCAGGTTGGCAAGCCACACCGTCGGGCTGGCGTGGTCGGCGTCCGGCAGCAGGGTCAGGATCACGACGACCGCAACCAAATAGGCCGGCATGATGCGGACCGCCCGGGACCGCAAATAGTGACCAGTGCGGGGCCGCGGGGTCAGCTCGCGCGCCGCCGCGGCGTGCCCCCGCCACAACAGGAACCCCGACAACGCGAAGAACACCGCGACGGCCAGATCGAAGCGGCCGAACAACCGGCCGGTGGTGCCGCTGGAGTGCCCGGTCTGGAAGGCGACGTGCGTGACGACCACGCCCATGGCGGCGCAGGCGCGCATGCCCTCCACGGCGGGCAGGAAGCTGCGCGTTCCCCCCACCCGCTGGCCCTCGGTCACGCCCAACAGTGTGCCCTCGCCGGTGCGCGCCGCGCTTCGGGTTGCGCGGGCTGCTAAGCCGGGGCCTTAAATTCTGCTGTTAGGGTCGAACGGGTTTGCCTCGCCGCTTGGTCAAATCGGAGGGGGTCGCGCCCGACGCGGGCGGCGCTCATGAACCGCGCCGGCGATGCAAAGCGAAGCGATGAGGAGGAGCGGCGCAAATGAACCGCGCCGGCGACGATGCAAAGCGAAGCGATGAGGAGGAGCGGCGCAAATGAACCGAGCGGTCATGTTGCGTTTCGCCGCGTGCGCAGTGATTGGGCTCGGAGCCGCCCTGCTGATCGCCGCGCTGTTGCTGTCGACGTACACCAGCAGCCGGATCACCAAAATTCCGCTGAACCTCGACGCCACGCTGGTCAGCGAGGGGTCCGGGACCGCCCTGGATGCCGCGTCGCTGTCGACCGACCACCTGGTCGTCAACCAGAACGTGCCGCTGGTGTCGCAGCAGCAGGTCAGCGTCGAATCGCCCGCCAACGCCGACGTCGTCACGCTGCAGGTCGGCACCTCGGTGCGGCGCACCGACAAGCAGAAGGACAGCGGGCTGCTTTTGGCGATCGTCGACACCGTCACCCTGAACCGCAAGACGGCGATGTCGGTCTCCGACGACACCCACACCGGCGGGTCGGTGCAGAAGCCGCGCGCGTTCAACGACGAGAACCCGCCCACCGCGATCCCGCTGCGCCACGAGGGGCTGGCCTACCGGTTCCCGTTCCACACCGAGAAGAAGACGTACCCCTACTTCGACCCGGTCGCGCAGAAGCCTTTTGACGTCAACTACGACACCCAAGAGGACGTCAACGGCTTGACCACCTATCGCTTCACCCAGAACGTCGGCTACAACGCCGACGGCAGGCTGGTGGCCCCGGTCGTGTACCCGTCGCTGCTGGCCGGCCAGGAGGACGCCAAACAGACCACGTCCGCGGCGATGTGGGGCGTGCAGGGCGGCGATCCGAACGAGCAGATCACCATGACCCGCTACTACGCGGCGCAGCGGACCTTCTGGGTGGACCCGGTGTCGGGAACCATCGTCAAGCAGACCGAGCACGCCAACCACTACTTTGCCCGCGACCCGCTCAAGCCCGAGATGACGCTGGCCGACTACAAGGTCACCTCCACCGAGGACACCGTCGAATCCCAGGTCAACGCCGCCCGCGATGAGCGCGACCGGCTGGCGCTGTGGTCGCGCGTGCTGCCCATCACCTTCACCGCCGTCGGCCTGATCGCGCTGATCGGCGGCGGCGTCCTGGCCTCCTTCAGCCTGCGGACGGAGAGCGCGCTGACCGACCCCGGCCTGGACCGCAGCGACCAGGAGTTCTTCGGCCGCAGCGGGCTGGAGGAACCGGTGCCCGGCGCCGAGGCCGAAACCGAGAAGCTTCCGACGCAGCGCCCGGTGCTGGGCGAGGACCCGCCGGGCCCGGAGCCGCCCACCGCCGCCCCGGAGGAACCGACCAAGCCCGCCCCCGAGGCCGGGCCGCCGGAACCCCCGGGAGCTCCCCCGGGCCCACCCGAACGGGCCTAGCTCCCCGAGTGCGCTGGACCCGGCCGGCGTACGCGCTGTTGCTGGCGCTGCTGGTGGCGGGGCCGCTGCCGGCCCCCGGCTACCTGTTGTTGCGCGACGCGGTGTCGACGCCGCGGTCGTACCTTTCCGACGCCGCGCTGGGGCTGACGTCGGCGCCGCGGGCGACACCGCAGGATTTCGCCGTGGCGCTGGCGTCGCACCTGGTCGACGGCGGCGTCGCGGTCAAGGCGCTGCTGGTGGCCGGGTTGTGGCTCGCGGGCTGGGGCGCGGCCCGGCTGGTCCGCACGGCGCTGCCGGGGGTAGGTGCCGGGGGCGAGTTCGTCGCCGTCACCCTGGCGGTCTGGAATCCCTATGTGGCCGAACGCCTCCTGCAGGGGCATTGGAGCCTGCTGGTCGGCTACGGAAGCCTGCCCTGGGTGGCCGCGGCGATGCTGTCGCTGCGGGCGGGGGGCGGAACCGGGTGGTTCCCGGTGGCGTTCTGGGTGGCGCTGGCCGGGCTGACCCCGACCGGCCTGTTGCTGGCCGCGACGGTGGCACTGGTCGGCGCGGCCACCCCCATCGAGGACCCCGCGGGGGGCCGGCCGCGGTGGGTGTGCGCCGCCGCCGCGTTGGGTGTGTCGCTGGTCGCGGCGCTGCCGTGGCTGGTCGCATCGGTGCTGGGCTCGTCGCTGCGGGCGCACGCGGCGGGGATCGCGCTGGGGGTGACCGCGTTCGCGCCGCGCGCCGAACCCGGCCTCGGCACGCTGGGCAGCCTGGCAAGCCTCGGCGGCATCTGGAACGGGGAGGCCGTACCCTCTTCGCGGACAACGCTTTTCGCGGTGTCGTCGGCGGTTGTGCTGCTGGGGGTGGTGGCGGCCGGGTTGCCGGCGGTGCTGCGGCGCAGGCCGGCGGTGCCGCTGCTGGTGCTGGCGGCGGTCGCGGTGCTGGGGCCGGCCGCGCTGGCGACCGGCCCGGGTTTGCACGCGCTGCGCGCGTTGGTGCAGGCCGCGCCCGCCTTCGGGGTGCTGCGCGACGGGCAGAAGTGGGTCGCGCTGGCGCTGCCGGGTTACGCGCTCGCGGGGGCGGGCGCGGTGGTGACGCTGCGACGCTGGTTTCGGCCCGCGATCGCGGCCGGGGTGTGCTGCCTCGCGCTGATCCTGGCGCTGCCCGACCTGGCGTGGGGCGTGTGGGGCAGGGTCGCGCCGGTGCGCTACCCGCCCGGCTGGGCCGCGGTCGCGGCGGCGATCAACGCGGATCCGCGGACGGTGGCGGTGGTGCCCGCCGGCACGATGCGGCGGTTCTTCTGGTCGGGGCCCGCGCCGGTGCTCGACCCGCTGCCGCGCTGGCTGCGCGCCGACGTGCTGACCACCGGCGACCTGGCCATCTCGGGGGTCGTGATCCCCGGGGAGGGCGACCGCGCGCGGGCGGTGCAGGACCTGCTGCTGGCCGGGCCGGATCCCGCCGCGCTGGGAGCGGCCAGCGTGGGGTGGGTGGTGGTCGAGTCGGACACCGCCGGTGACATGGGGGCGTCCG
Source organism: Mycobacterium palustre (assembly GCF_002101785.1). Taxonomy (GTDB): domain Bacteria; phylum Actinomycetota; class Actinomycetes; order Mycobacteriales; family Mycobacteriaceae; genus Mycobacterium; species Mycobacterium palustre. The sequence continues at coordinate 93,090 of NZ_LQPJ01000098.1, read as the reverse complement.
CGCGCACCCTGGGCGCGCTGCGGCCGGTGTACCACGACCGGGAGCTAGCGCTGTTTCGGATCGGCGGCGACAGCCCCGGGGTGTCATCGGGCCGCCGCGCCGCCGCGGTGGTCGCGCACCTGGCGTGGCTGGCGCTGCTGCTGGTGGGCGCGGCGGGGCTGGCGGCGGGCCGGGCGCGCCGGCCTAGACGACCCCGCTGACGTACTCGCCGGCCCGCACCGCCTCCAGCACACCGCGCATCGCCTCGGCGCTTTGCGCCCAGGAAAATTCGCCGCTGCGCGTCTGCGCCTTGGCGCCGAGCTGGTCGCGCAGCACCGGATCGCGGAGCAGCCGTTCCAGGCTGTCGACAAGCTCGGCGCGGCCGTCCACCAGGATCCCGGTCACCCCGTCGACGATCGAGTCGCACAGCCCGCCCGACGAGCGGTAGCCGATGGTGGGCACCTTGTGCTGCGCGGCCTCGACGACGGCGAGGCCCCAGCCCTCCTTGCGGGAGGGCAGCACGTGCACCCAGGCGCTTTGCAGCACATGGTGTTTGGTGACGTCGTCGACATGGCCGTGGAACGTGACCGCGTCGGCGATGCCCAGCCGGCGCGCGTGGTCGACGAGCCGCTGGCGCCACCAGCCGCCGCCGACGATGTCGAGGTGCACACCCGGCATGTGCGGGCGCAGCGCGGCGACCGCTTCCAGCGCGTCTTCGATCTGCTTGTGCGGCACCAGCCGGGACAGCACGACGACCCGCGGTGCGGCCGAACGCGGGCCGGTCAACGATTGGGCCGGCGCCTCGTCGAGGCCGTTGCGCACGACCGCGATCTGCCCGTTTGCGACGCCCAGCCCGACCAGGTCGCGGGCCGACGGGATCGACACCGTCACGTACTGGCTGCGCCGGTTCACCCGCGGCGACACCGTCGACTCCACGAACCAGCCGATCCGCCCCAGCACCGGCCCGGCCACCGGCCACTGCTCGCGGTGGCAGTGGTGCACCAACACCACGACGCGCCGCCCGTACACCAGGCGCGCCAGAAACGGCAGGCCGTTCTGGGTATCGACGACCACGTCGGGCCGCACCCGCCGCAGCGGGCCCAGCCCAAGCCGGGCGAGCGCCATGGCCAGCAGCGCCCAGACGTACACCGTGTACCGGCCGCCGGCGCGGTTGACGTCGACACCGTCGATCACCTCGCGCCGCGGCGCGCCCGGGTAGCGGGCGGTGCGCAGCGTGACGGCAACCCCGGACGCGGCGAGCTGCGCGCCGACGCGCTGCAGGTAGGCTTCGCTGCCGCCGCCCTGTGGGTGGCCGGTGTCGCGCCAGCACAGCAGCAGGACGGAACGGACGGTAGGCATCGGTCGCCAGCCTAATGGCACGGCCCACACGTACCCCGCACCGGCGTTCCAGCAAAACCGAAAAGCCCGGTGCGGCCTGCCCGGCAGCGCGATCGTTTCTCCATGAACCCAAATGAGTCGGCCGCCTCGCGCCGGTTTGTGGCGGATCCCCCGTTCTGGGGCTCGAAACGGGCCGCCGTGACGGGACCCGCGTGGCAACGAAACGCCGCGAGGACTTCCCTGTTCCTGGTCGTCGGGATCTTCGCTTTTTGCGCCGTCCTCGGCGGGCTGTACCTGGCCGCGCAGGCCCATGCCGCGCGCGCGTCTGGGCGGCTCGCAAGCGGTCGCCGAGATGGGACACGACTGGAAGCGCCCGACGCCCGACACGGCCTGCCGATCGACGTGGATGCCTGGGTGGGGGCCGAAGGCTTCGGCCGAATTCCCACCCTCGCCGGTCACCGAAGTGACCAGCTCGGGCCGGACTCGCCCGCGCCGCCGCCGGGACCGACCCGCTGTTTCCCAGCCCCCCGGTGCTGGGCGTAGGCATTCCTGGGATGCAGCCGCTGAGCATCGGGTGTCGCGACACGGTAGGGGGCTTCGACCGCCGGTTCTTTTGGCCCGACGACGTGCGCCAGCGGGTCAACGAACCGCGGACTTCGCGGTATCGGGGGCGGATTGGCTGGCGCTCGTCGAGAAGCTGGGCGTGGCGCCCTACCTGATGCGGCACGACCGGTAGGTGCGGCCGCCGCCGTAGGGTTGCCCGGTGGCCGTCACTGACGTTTTCGCGCGGCGGGCGACGCTATCCCGGTCGCTGCGGCTGCTGTCGGAGTTTCGCCACGAGCGGTCCGACCCGGGCCGCTTCTACGGCGCCCTGGCCGCCGACACGGCGGCGATGATCGGTGACCTGTGGCTGGGCATCCACGGCGAGCCCCCGACCCGTCGCACGCTGCTCGACATCGGCGGCGGGCCGGGATATTTCGCGGCGGCGTTCGCCGGCGCCGGCGTGCGCTACATCGGTGTCGAACCGGACCCGGCCGAGATGCACGCGGCCGGTCCGGCCGTGGCGGGCGCCGGAAAAGCGGGCGCGGCGTTCGTCCGGGCCTCGGGCATGGCGCTGCCGTTCGCCGACGACAGCGTGGACATCTCCCTGTCCTCCAACGTCGCCGAGCACGTGCCGGCGCCCTGGCGGCTCGGCGCGGAGATGTTGCGGGTGACCAAGCCGGGCGGGCTGGTCGTGCTGTCCTACACCGTGTGGCTGGGCCCGTTCGGGGGTCACGAAATGGGCCTGACGCATTACCTGGGCGGCGCCCGCGCCGCCGCCCGCTATGCCCGCAAACACGGCCATCCGGCCAAAAACAACTACGGGTCGTCGTTATTCGCCGTGTCGGCCGCCGACGGCCTGGACTGGGCGGCCGGCACGGGGGCGCTCGTCGCCGCATTTCCCCGCTACCACCCGCGATGGGCCTGGCGGCTGACCTCGGTGCCGGTGCTGCGCGAGTTCCTGGTCAGCAATCTGGTGCTGGTGCTCGCACCCCGATAATGAACGTGTTCTCGTTTTGCTTTCGCTTGGGTAGGGTGGCGCCATGCGCGCCGGCGACGATGCAGCGCGGAGCAATGAGGAGGAGCGGCGCAGATGACCGACGTGAAGACCGAATACGACCAGCTTTTCATCGGCGGCAGGTGGACGGAGCCGTCGACCACGGACGTGATCGAGGTGCGCTGTCCGGCCACCGGCGAGTACGTGGGTAAGGCCCCGCTGGCGGCGGCGGCCGACGTGGACGCCGCGGTGGCCGCGGCCCGGGCGGCGTTCGACAACGGCCCCTGGCCCACGACGCCGCCGAAGGAGCGCGCCGCGGTCATCGCCAACGCGCTCAAGCTGATGGAGGAGCGCAAGGACCACTTCACCGCGATCCTCGCGGGCGAGACCGGCCAGCCGCCGACCGGCATCGAAACGATGCACTGGATGAGCACGCTCGGCGCGTTGAACTTCTTCGCCGGCCCCGCGGTCGACCAGGTCAAGTGGCGGGAGATCCGCAACGGCGGTTACGGGCAGAGCATCGTCTACCGCGAGCCGATCGGCGTGGTGGGCGCGATCGTGGCCTGGAACGTGCCGCTGTTCTTGGCCGTCAACAAGCTGGGCCCCGCGCTGCTGGCCGGGTGCACGGTGGTGCTCAAGCCGGCCGCCGAAACACCCTTGAGCGCGAACGCTTTGGCCGAGGTGTTCGCCCAGGCCGGCCTGCCCGAGGGCGTGCTGTCGGTGGTGCCCGGCGGGGCCGAGACCGGGCAGGCGCTGACCTCCAATCCCGGGGTCGACCTGTTCTCCTTCACCGGCAGCTCCGCCGTCGGCAAGGAAATCGGCCGGCGCGCCGCCGAGATGCTCAAGCCCTGCACGCTAGAGCTCGGCGGCAAGTCGGCGGCCATCGTCCTCGACGACGTGGACCTGGCCAGCGCCATTCCGATGCTGGTGTTCTCCGGGATCATGAACACCGGGCAGGCCTGCGTGGCGCAGACCCGCATCCTGGCACCGCGGTCGCGTTACGACGAAATCGTCGACGCCGTCGCCGGTTTCGTGCAGGCGCTGCCGGTGGGGACGCCATCGGACGCCGCCGCCCAGATCGGGTCGCTGATCTCGGAGAAGCAGCGCGCCCGCGTCGAGGGCTACATCGCCAAGGGCATCGAGGAAGGCGCGCGGCTGGTCTGCGGCGGCGGGCGTCCCGAGGGCCTGGACGGCGGGTTCTTCGTGCAGCCCACCGTGTTCGCCGACGTCGACAACAAGATGACGATCGCCCAGGAGGAGATTTTCGGCCCGGTGCTCAGCATCATCCCCTACGACAGCGAGGAGGACGCGATCAAGATCGCCAACGACTCGGCGTACGGGCTGGCCGGCAGCGTGTGGACCGCCGACGTGCCGCACGGCATCGAGATCGCGGAGAAGATCCGCACCGGGACGTACGCGATCAACTGGTACGCCTTCGACCCGTGCTGCCCGTTCGGCGGCTACAAGAACTCCGGCATCGGCCGCGAGAACGGGCCCGAAGGCGTCGAGCACTTCACGCAGCAAAAGAGCGTGCTGATGCCGATGGGTTACACCGTCGACGCCTAGCGGCCCAACAAGCGGGCCTCGCGGCGCCAGCGGTCCCGGCCGTCGTCGGGTACCACCGACTCCCCCGCGTGGGCGAACAGCATTCCCAGCGATTATGCAATAGGGCATATATGAAGCGAACTCTGTCGACCTAAACGTCCCGGTCAATGACCTGCGTCACACCGTCTGACGAGTTCATAGCGTTGCATAGGGAATAGAAGTTGCTTACTTGACCGATGTCGTATATGGTACGCAACATAATCATGGGCCGCCGGCCCCGGCGCATGAGGCAGCGATTGGTCGGGAGAAAGTCATGTGGATCATCGAGCTCAACGTCGCCGGCTATCAGTTCACCCGCGAGATGCCCGACTCCAGGCGCCGGCGCTTCCGCTTGACCCCACGTAATAGGCACTGGCCGGCACCACGGCATTCGCACGCCGCATAACGCTCGCCACGGGAGGTACGACAGTGCCTACGACCACCACAGCCAGGGCGGACGCCGCTCCGACCAAGCGCTGCGATACGCGCAAGAAGATGCTGATGGCCGCCGCGCAGGTGATGCGCGAGCGCGGGGCGGCCGGCGTCACCATCGACGAGGTGCTGGCCCGCAGCGGCGCCCCCCGCGGCTCCGTCTACTACCACTTCCCCGACGGGCGCAATCAGATCCTGACCGAGGCGCTGCGGTACTCCGGCGAATCCATCACCGCGATGATCGACGACGCGGCCGGCTGGGGGGCGCGCGCCCTGCTGCGCGAATTCGTCGAGTTCTGGGAGCGGGTGCTGACCGAGGGCGACTTCGCCGGCGGTTGCCCCGTGGTGGCGGCGGCCATCGGCTCGGACTGCGGCGACCCCAACCTGTCCGGGGAGGCCGGCGCCATCCTGGGCCGCTGGTGCTCCGCGCTCACCCGGGCGTTCGGCAACGACGGCTTCGGCGACGACGATGCCGCCGCGCTTGCGGTGACGTCGATCGCCGCCCTGGAAGGCGCCGTCGTGCTGGCCCGCTCGACCCACAGCGTCGACCCGCTCCGCAAGGTGGGCGAGCAGCTCGAGTTCCTGATCAAGGCCAGGGAATTCGTCATTCGCAACAAGATCGGCCAGTAGTGCCCGCGATACCGGCGACGCGCTAGTCGCTGGCGGGCAGCGGCTTGACCTCTTTGAGGTGCAGCGGGGTCTGGCCCACGCTCAGGCTCCCGGCGCCGGGCTTGGTCACCAGCACCTCGGCGCCCGTCTCGTCGACATAGCGCTTCCCCATCACCGTGCCCTCGGCGAACGCCGGGTCGAGCTCGCCGGACCGCTCGGCGCCGATCGGCACCATCGGCGCGCCGCCGCAGCGCAGGTCGTCGAGGCTGTCGGCGCTGCGGACCACGATGACCTGGGTGTCACACACCTGGCTTTCGAGGCGGGTTCCGTTTTTGATCATGCACCTAATCCTTCAGCGTCCTTGTAGCTGTTCGACTAGCTCGCGGCGAAGTACCTTGCCCGTGGGTGTGGCCGGCAGCTCGTCGCGAAACACTACTCGGTCGGGCGTCCGTGACCCCCGCAAACTCTTGCGGACATGCTCGCGCAGTTCCTCCGGGTCGGGATCGGTGCCCGCGGCGGGCACCACCACCGCGACGATCGCCTGGCCCCACTGTGGATCCTCGACGCCGACCACGGCCACGTCGCGCACGTGGGAGTGCTCGATGAGCACCTCTTCCAGCTCGGCGGGCGCGATGTTCTCCCCGCCGCGGATGATGGTGTCGTCGCTGCGCCCGCCGATGAACAGGTAGCCGTCCTCGTCGAGCAGGGCGATGTCGCGGGTGGGGAACCAGCCGTCCTCGTCCAGCACCGAGCCGATCCCGGTGTAGCGACCCGACACCTGCTCCCCGCGCACGAACAGCTCGCCCGTTTCGCCGGGCCCGAGCACCCTGCCGCGCTCGTCGCGGATCTGCAGCTCGATGCCGGGCACCGGCCGCCCCACGGAGGCCAACCGCTTGGCGACCCGGGGCTCTGATGCCGACTGCGCCGCGCGGTGGTCGTCGGGGGTGAGCACCGCGATGGTCGAGCTGGTCTCGGTGAGCCCGTAGGCGTTGACGAAACCGACGTGCGGCAACAGTTCCAGGGCCCGGCGGACCAGCGGCAACCCCACCTTGGAACCGCCGTAGGCCAGGTTGCGCAGCGACGGCAGCGTGTGGCCGCCCGTCTCCAGCACGCTGACGATGCGGTCCAGCATGGTGGGCACCACCGTCGCGGTGGTCACCTGCTCGGCGTTGATCAGCCGCACCCATTCCTCGGCGTCGAAGTTGGGCAGATACACCATCTTTCGGCCGGCGTAGAGGTTCGACAGCGCGGCGCCGACCCCGGCGATGTGATAGGGCGGCACACAGATCAGCGCGGCGTCGCTGGGGGCGGCCGACTCGAACTCGACGGTCCCGGTCACATAACTGGTCAGGTTGTTGTGCGTCAGCTCGACGGCCTTGGGTTGCGACGTGGTGCCCGACGTGAACAACACGATCGCGACGGATTCGGGATCGGGAAACTCGGCGGCCGGCTCGCCGTCGCGCGCGGCCGCAAGGAAATCGTCGGACAGCATCACCCGGTCGGCGCGCGCACCGACCACGTCCCGGTACCGGGCGTCGACGACGACCAGCGGGTCGGGCAGCCGCCCGATCAGCGCCTGGATGCCCTCGGCGGACAGCCGGTAGTTGAGCGGGGTGAAGGCGAGCCCGGCGCGGGCGGCCGCAAAGATCAGCACCGGCAGCATCGCGCCGCCGGTGCCGACGTAGGCCACGTGCCGGGCCCGCGACGCCGCGACCACCCCCGCGCCGCCGTCGGCCAGATCGCTGAGCTGCTGCGTCGTCAGCCGGACGTCGCCGGAGATCACGGCCGTCCGATCGGGGTTGCTGGACGCGGCCATCTCCAGCAGCAACGAAATGCTCATCCGATCCTTCGGGGTGCCAGACGCTTTACAAATCTAGGCGACAGTGTAAGTCATCTAGGCATCGCCGCGGGCGGCCGGGGTTGGGTCCAGGGCAGTGATCGGCCCGGCTACGGCCCGGCGTGCCCGTTGGGTCCCGGCAGCCCGAGCAGCAGCCCGCCGTCGCCGCCCAGCCCGATGGTGGCGCCGACGCCGACGCTGCCGCCGCCCGCCCCGCCGTTGCCGACCAGTTGGGCGTTTCCGCCGTCGCCGCCGTTGCCCTTGTTCAAGCTCGCCCCGCCGTTGCCGCCGTTGCCGCCGCTGCCGACCACGGCGGCGTTGCCACCGTGACCGCCCTGACCACCGTTGCCGGCGGCGCCGGCGCTCCCGCCGCCATTGCCGCCGTCCCCACCGTTGCCGAACAACCCGATGGCGTTGCCGCCTGCCCCGCCGGCCCCGCCGGTTCCGTTCGTGGATTGCCCGCCGTCGCCGCCGTGGCCGCCGTTACCCCACAGCGCGCCGCCGAGGCCGCCGGCGCCGCCGGGACCACCGTTGAGCCCGCCGGTTCCACCGGCGCCGCCGTCGCCGATGAGGCCGGCGTTTCCGCCGCGGCCGGCGGCGATTTGGCCGTAGCTGTTGCCGCCGTTGCCGCCGTTGCCGCTGAGCATGCCGCCGGCGCCGCCGTCACCGCCCACGGCGGGGAAGGCGCCCTGGGTGCCGGCGTTGCCGCCGGCACCGCCGTTGCCGTTCAGCAGGCCGCCGTGACCGCCGTGGCCCCCAGCACCGGCGCCGGTCGTCAAGACCCCGGGAGCGCCGAGACCGCCCGCGCCGCCGGCGCCGCCGTTGCCGAACAACCCGATCGCGTCGCCGCCGGCGCCCCCGGCGCCGGCAGAGCCGACCAGGACGGTGTTGCCATAGCCACCGCCGGTGCCGCCGGGACCGCCGTTGCCCCACAGCAGCCCGCCGGCGCCGCCGGCGCCGCCCTTGCCGCCGTTGACGGCGCCCGTAATGCTCGGGCCGCCGGCCCCGCCGGCGCCGCCGTTGCCCAACAGCCCGGCCGCGCCGCCATTGCCGCCGTTCTGGCCCGCCGCGCCGGATCCGCCGTTGCCGCCGTTGCCCCACAGGATTCCGCCGGCGCCGCCGTCCTGGCCGGTGCCCGGAATCCCGTTGGCGCCGTTGCCGATCAGCGGGCGGCCCAGCAGCAGCTCGGTGGGTGTGTTGATCGCGTTGAGGGCGTCTTGCTGCACAACCTGCCACGGGTTGGCGGTGGCTGCGGCGTTGGCCGCCTCGGCGCCGGCGTAGGCGCCCGCGCCCGCGTTGAGGGCCTCGACGAACCGTTGCTGAAACGCGGCCGCTTGGGCGATCGCGGCCTGATAGTCCACGGCGTGAGCCCCGAAGAACGAGGCCACCGCCGCCGAAACCTCGTCGGCGCCCGCGGCCAGCAATGCCGTGGTCCGGGACGCCGCCGCGGAGTTGGCCTGGCTCAGCGCCGAACCGAGAGCTGCCAAATCCGTGGCGGCCGTTGAAACCACGTCCGGCATGGCGATCAAAAACGACATTGCGCACCTTCCACTTCGAGCTAGCTCTCGACAGTGTGGAAGGTCGGCGGCGGCCGACACATCGGGAATCTTCCCTATTTCGGTCGCACCGCCGCGGCCCGACCGGGCAGCGCCACCTGACGGGTTAGGTTCCCGTCCAGCGCGGGGGCCGCTTCTCGGCGAACGCGACCGCGCCCTCCCTGGCGTCGTTGGACGAAAACACCGGCGCCAGGATCTTGATCTGCTCGGCGAACATGGTGTCGCGGCTCCAGCCGCGCGATTCGACGATGATCCGCTTGGTGGCGGCCACCGCCAGCGGCCCGTTGGCGGTGATCTTCTCGGCCAGCGCGATCGCCGCCTCCAGCGCCTTGCCCGGCTCGGCCAGCACGTTGACCAGCCCGAGGTCGTGGGCGCGCTCGGCCGGCAGGTTGTCGCCGGTGAGGGCCAGCTCCATGGCGATCGCGTAGGGGATGCGCTCGGGCAGCCGCAGCAGTCCCCCGCCGCCGGCCACCAGCCCGCGCTTGACCTCGGGGATGCCGAACGCCGAGTCGCGCGACGCCACGATCAGGTCGGTGGCCAGCGCCAGCTCGCAGCCGCCGGCCAGGCAGAATCCCTCCACCGCGGCGATCAGCGGCTTGGCCGGGGGGCGCTCGGTGAACCCCATGCCGCGGCCTTCGACGACGACGTTCTCGCCGCGAGCGAACGCCTTGAGGTCCATGCCGGCCGAAAAGGAGCCGCCCGCGCCGGTCAGGATGCCCACCGACAGGCCGCTGTCGCCGTCGAGGCGGTCCATGGCGTCGGCCAGGCCCCGGCTGACCGCGGCGTTGACCGCGTTCTTGGCCTTGGGCCGGTTGATGGTGATGATCAGGATCCGGTCGCGCTGTTCGACCAAAATCTCGGGTTCGGTGCTGCCGGGTTCGTCGCTACCAGTCACGGTGCGATGGTAACGACCGGCGGGAACGCCATTGGCGGCAGGCGAGAGTCGGGTTACCGGGATCGCGACGCACGGCCGATCCGGTGTTCGATCAGGCGGGCGCCATCGCCGTGTCGACGACGGTCAGGTCCTCGGAAAGCCCCGCGGCCCTGCGTATTTCGACGAAGTCGTAAACCATGGCCTCGGTCACCTCGTGCGGGTCCTTGAGGGTGGCGCCGTCGGTGAGCACCGAGATGTTGAGCTGGTCGACATAGCTCCAGACGGTGATGTTGAGCCCGCTGCCGGCGGTCAACGGGCCCACCGAATAGATCTCGGTGACCAGCGCCCCGCCGACCCGCCCGCGTTCACGGGGACCGGGGACGTTCGAGATGTTCAGGTTGAGCACCTTGTTGTGCCCGTCGCGGCCGGACGCCCACCTGAAAAACGCCCGGGTCGGGCCGGGGGGCATGTAGGCCGCCCAGCGGCTGACCAGCTCCGGGCCCATCAGCTGGTTGCTTTCCTTCGCGGCGATCGCGTTCTCGTGGCTGCACCGCACCCGCTCCAGCGGGTCGTCGGAGTCGGTCGGCAGGCCCACCAGCACGCCGGTGAAGCGATTGCCGGAGATGCGCTCCGGCGAGAAGTCGAAGCTCATCGGCACCGACGCCAGCAGCGGCTCGGCCTTGCCGTCGTAGCGCAGCAGCAGGGTGCGCAGCGCGCCGCTGGCCATGGCCAGCACCATGTCGTTGATCGTGGCCCCGAGCCGCCTGCCGGTCTGCTTGACGTCGGCCAGCGCCAGCGTCGCGGTCGCGAACCGGCGCTCCGGGGTGATCTTGTGGTTGATGAAGGTCGGCGGCGGCTCGAACGGGCGCGTCAGTTCCGGGGAGAAGTTGCGCGAGCTGCGCCGGACCCGGGCCACTCCCTGCGCGGTGTAGCGGACGGTGGCGGGCAGCCGCCCGACGTGGCGCGCGTGGTCGGCGAACGCCGACGTGATCAGTTGCCGCGCGGTGGGCGGCGGGTCCGCCACGTACGGCCGGCGCTCCGGCACCGGCTGCAGGTCCATGCCGCGCGCCAGCAGGTTGGCCGAGGCGACGCCGTCGGCGAGCGCGTGGTGGATCTTGCCCACGACGGCGATGCGGTGGTCGGCCAGGCCCTCGACGAAATACATCTCCCACAGCGGGCGCGACCGGTCCAGCGGGGTGCCGGCGATCTGCCCGATCGCCTCGTCCAGCTCGCGACGACCGCCCGGCGCGGGCAGCCGCCAGGGCCGGATGTGGTAGTCGAGGTCGACCTCACACTGTTCGCGCCACATCGGATGGTGCAGCCGGTAGGGGATCTCGACGAGCTGATAGCAGAACGGCTCGAGCTTGGTCAGCCGGCCGGCGATGACCTGGCGGAAGGCGTCGACGTCGAAGTCGCGCCGGTCGGGATCGAGCTCGATCACGGCGGCCTTGATGGTGTGCATGTGCACGTTCGGCGTCTCGCTGTAGAGCAGGACCGCGTCCCAGCCGCTCAGCCGTTTCACCGCTGCCCCTCACCCATAGAGGGACAATACCCAGCGGCGAGAGCTCAGATAACCTCTTTGGCGCCGATCTGCATCTTGGTGCGGTGGACCTGGTTCAGGAACAGCGAAGCGGCGTGCGCGGCCGCGCCGGCCCGCTCCCCGTCGATGAGGTCGTAGCCGTGACCCGCTCCCGGTAGCTCCAAATAGCCGACCGTCGAGTGCGAGACCGCCCGCAGCCTTTCGACGAAGCTGCGCGCCTGCTCGACCGGGATGACGCTGTCCTTGCTGCCGTGAATCACCAAGAACGGCGGCGCATTTCGGTGCACGCGGGCGATCGGTGAGGCGTCGCGGAACACCTCGGGGTGGCGCGCGATCGACTTCTTGACCACCACCCGCTCGAGGAAGTCGACGAACCGGACCCGCTCCGGCGTGGACCGGTCCTCCCAGTCGTAGCGCCCGTAAATCCCGACCACAGCGTCCACCGAGCTGTCGGCGCCCTCGGGCAGCTCGCGCCGGTGCGCGGGGTCGCCGGGGGTCAGGCCGGCCAGCGCGGACAGGTGGCCGCCCGCCGAACAGCCCGCTATGGCAACGAAATTGCGGTCGCCGCCGAACTTGTCGACGTTGGCGCGCGCCCAGGCGATGGCGGTCTTGACGTCGGTGATGTGGCGCGGCCAGCGATGGTGCGGCGAGACCCGGTAGTCGATTGCCAGGCACACCCAGCCCTGCTCGGCCAGCCGGGACATCAGCGCGGAACCCTGCCCCATGCACCTGCCGTGGACCCAGGCGCCGCCGGGCACGAAGATCAGGACGGGGGCCGGTTGGGCCGGCAGGTCCTTGCGCCGCCAGACGTCGAGCACCTGCGCCGGGTGGTCCCCGTAGTGGACGCCGCGGCGGTAGGAGTAGCGGCGCCGGCGCAGCGCGTCCCAGATCGGCGGCGTCCGGTCCGCGGCCGGCCATTCGGTTTCGAGGTCCGCGGCGGAGACGACGCCGCGCAGCGCGGCGAGGGAAACCTGCGGGATGCTCTCGCGGTCCCGGCGCCGCGTCTCGTGGATGCCCGGGGTCATCCAATCCCTGGTCATCGCCGAAAACGCCGACGGGGCCTGCTGGGCACCCCACAGGCCCACGGCGGTCAGCGCACCCAGCGGCTCGAGGCCCTTACCGACGACCGGCAGCGAAGCTCCCGCCGCGCTCAAGGCCAGCAGGTAGTCGGCAGGACCGGCCCGCAGCAACCATTTCACGCAGGGTGTCATGCGGGCTCCCCTCGCGGTCATTTTCGGAGCCTACCCCCGCGCCGACACCGGAAACTGACGTTTCCGTCAGGGGCTCGCCGGCGCGCCGCTACCAGCCGCGCGGCGTAGCTGAGCGCGCTGAGGCCGAACATCGCCGCCGTCAGCAGCAGCCACCTGCCCAGAAACGGCTGCTGGGTTTGTCCGGTCGCGGCCTGATAGGTCGGCGCCCCCTGCTCGATGATGCCGGGCAAAAAGATCAGCAGCGTCAGCCCGGCGCCCAGGGTGGGCACCCGAATGTGGTTGCGGGCGCTGACGTTGCGCGGCGCCGGCCGCCTCCCGGCGAAGATCACCCGGTCGGCCAGCGCGCAGAGCGGGAAGAGCAGCAGGTCGTAGGCGATGACGGCGACCGCGAACCACGCGGCGATCGAGTGCCACCAGGTGTCCGGATCCCACAGGGCCGCCGGCGTGAACGTGGCCAGGATGTAGCCCAAGAGGGCGAACCCGGACGCCATCGTCACCAGGTGCAGCGGGCCGGCCCCGTAGCTCACCCCGAAACGGATTGGCAGGCGCGGCATCTCAGCTCGGCTCGAACTCGATGGACGCGACCCACTTGGTGTTGTGCACGCCCGGCAGCGCGGGAACGATGACGCGCGCCGGATACCCGTGATCCAGGGGCAGGTCGGCGCCGTTGACCCGGAGCGCCAGCAGGGCGTCGGGATCGCGAATCTGGTTGGCCTGCAACGCCGCCGCACCGAACGCCCCGCCGCGCTGCAGCGACGCCACGCGCGCCGCGCGCGGTGCGGGCACCCCGGCCAGCCGCGCCAGCTCGGCGAGCCGCACCCCGCTCCAGGTCTGCACGGTCGACCAGCCCTCGACGCAGGCGATCGGCAGCCGCGCGGTGTGCTGCGGCATCCCGGCCAGCGCCGCCCGGTCGAGCACCACCTCCGACGGGCCGCCGCGCAGCGTCAAACGCCAACCGGCGCCCACGCTTTCGGGGACGATCCCGGCGGCGAGGGCCGTCTTGTTGACCGGGAAGTCGCCCCGGAAAGCACCGGGACCTCGGGGCCCGCGCCCGCGGGGCAGCAGCAGGGCCGCGCCGCGGGCGGCACCTCCGAGGGTCTGGCCCGCGGTCAGCGCGCCGACGAGCAGCACCCCGGCGCCGACGAGCGCCAGGGCACCGCGCCTGCTCATGGTCGGCTCGGCGGGCGCCGTCGACACCAACCCGTCCGGATCGGGCGGCTCCGGGCGGGTGTCGATGCGATTGGTGCGCAACACTTCTCGTAGCGGCAGCGACCGCAGCCCGGTGACCATCCGGGGGATCTTGAGGGTGATGTGCATCAAGAATCCGGCGCTGAACACCCAGGCACCGAAGTAGTGGCCGGTGTAGAAGCTGAACCCGAAGACGTAGTCGTACTGGATGTTGAGCACACCGGTGACGATCTCGAACAGCACGCCGCCCACCAGCATCAGCAATGACAGCCGCTCCAGCGCCTGGGCGATCGAGCGGGCCGGCGGCCACACGAACAGCCGCGGAATCACCGACCACAGCTTGGCCAGCACCACCGGAATGATCACCAGCCCCAGGCCGACGTGCAGTCCCTGGGTCAGCCGGTACAGCCACGACGGCCGGGTCGGCCAGGCGAAGGCGGGCGGCCGCAGCCAGCCCACGTCCCCGGGGATGGCCTGGCCGAGCTGGGGCGCGTAGGCGGCGTAGGACAGCAGCCCGGTGACGATGACGACCGGCAGCGCGACCAACAGCGCCAGACCGAACACCGAGGTCAGCCAGGGGCCTCGCAGCGGGCTGCGAAACCTGTTCACGAGGCGGCCAGGGTCGCGATCACCCGGCCGCCGATCGGGCGGACGCCGGTCAGCCTCAGGCCCGCCTGCTCGGCCAGCGCGGCGGCGCTGTCCACGCCCACCGACGCCCACCGGAACCAGGGTCCCACCTCGGCGCCGGACTCCAGCCGCACCCATCGCGAACATACGCCCGCGACCTCGGCGTCGAACTCCGCGACGCAGCGCCCGCCGCGCCCCAGCAGCTCGGCGGCGCGCCGCAGAATTCGCCGCGGGTCGCCGCCCAGGCCGACGTTGCCGTCGACCAGCAGGACCGTCCGCCACTGACCCGTTCCGGGCAGCGGGCCGAACACGTCGCCCAGCAGCGCCGGCGCCCCGCCGCGGCACGCCAGGCGGATCGCCGCCGCGGAGCGATCGATGCCCAGCGCCGGTATGCCCCGCCGGATCAGCCTGGCGACCAACCGCCCGGGCCCGCACCCCAGCTCGATCGCCGGGCCCGCGCACATCCGCGTGACGGCATCGTCAAAGACCTCGTCGACGGCGTCGGCGGGCGGGTCGCCGGGACATCGCGCGCCCAACCAGCGGTGCGCGGGCAGCGGCCGTATCTCGCCGTCCTCGTGCCGGATCCAGCACCGTTGGCCGCCGAGCGCCCGGTCGTAGAGGTGGCCCAGCATGTCTCGCCTCTCGCATCTAGCACGACCAGGCGGCCCGGACGCGCACCACACGCCGGTATCCACGGGATACACCAGCATTTGGATCACCGGGACCGATACCCCGAGCCCGGGCCCGCTAACCACGCCGCCCGGAGCCGGGCCACCGACGGGTTTCACGGCGGTGCTTCGGTGCCGATGCGCGCGCGGATGGATACTTGTCCGGTGCCGAACAACGACGTTCACCCCGACCTGCGCCGCGCCGCCCGTATCACCCCGCGACACATCATCGGTCCGCGCACCCTGCCGATCGTGCGGACGCTGACCGCGGTGACGGGGCGACTCCGCCGGCCCGACACCTCCGGCGTCGAGGTGATCGAGCTGGGCTCCGGGGCCGGCGTCCGATTGTTCCGACCGGTCGCCACCGAGCCCACCGCCGCGCTGCTGTGGATACACGGCGGCGGTTACGTCATCGGCACCGCCCAGCAGGACGACCGGCTGTGCCGCCGGTTCTGCAAGCGGCTCGGCATCACCGTGGCGTCGGTGGAATACCGCCTGGCACCCGAACACCCGTACCCCGGCCCGCTCGAGGACTGCTACGCGGCGCTGACCTGGCTGGCCGGACAAGCCACGGTGGACGAGACCCGGCTGGCGATCGGCGGCGCCAGCGCCGGCGGCGGCCTCGCGGCCGCGCTGGCCCTGCTGGCCCGCGACCGCGGCGAAATCGCCCCGGTGTTTCAGCTGTTGGTCTACCCGATGCTGGACGACCGGAGTTCGGCGTCTGCAGCCGACCCGAACTACCGGCTGTGGAGCGTGCGCAGCAACCGCTTCGGCTGGAAGGCCTACCTGGGCGACGCCGACCCGCGGGTCGCCGTCCCGGCGCGGCGCGAGGACCTGGGCGGGCTGGCGCCGGCGTGGATCGGCGTCGGCACCCACGACCTGTTCCACGACGAGGACCTGGCCTACGCTGAACGGCTGCGCGCGGCCGGGGTGCCGTGCCACGTCGAGATCGTTCCGGGCGCATTCCACGGCTTCGACGCGGTGGCGCCCAAGGCCCAAGTGGCGCAGCGGTTTTTCGCCAGCCAGTGTGACGGCCTGCGCGACGCGCTCGCGCCGGCGGCCTGATCACCGGTCACATCGCGAAGTACACCAGCTCGCCGCCGATCACGGTGGCCGCCACCATGCCGGCGTCCAGTTCGGCCAGCACCGTCGCCGGTGGCTCGCTCAGCACGCAGAGGTCTCCGGGCTGGCCGGGTTCGACGGCCCGCGCCCGGCCCGGCCGGTCCGACCGCCCCAGGAACATCGCCAAGGCCTGTCGCGCCGAGACGCGTTCGTTCGCGTTGAGCACCGCGCCGCTGGGCGTGGTGCGATACACCGCGGCGCGCATCGCGGTCCACGGATCGCCGTGACCGAACGGCATGTCGGTGGACAGGGCCACGGGCACCCCGGCTTTCCGCAGCGACGCGACCCGCCACAGCTGGTCGTGTTCGGCGGCGGGGACGTCGGCGAGGTACTGATCGCCGCGCTCGGCCACGAAGTTGGGCTGGGTCACCACCGTGATGCCGAGCCCGGCGAGGTCGGGCAGGTTGTCTTCCGGCACCACGGCGGCGTGCTCGATGCGATCCAGCGGATGACTGCCGGCGGCGCGCAGGGCGGCGATGGTCACCACGAGCTGCGCCGCGGTCACGCAGTGCACGGCGACCGGTCGCTCGGCGCGGTGCTGGTCGGCGATCCACTCGGCCAGCCCGTCGAGGTCGAGACGGTCGTCGTGCAAGATCTTCTTACCCGGGGACAAAAAGCTTGTGCGGGGCCGGAATTCGCCGAGCCGGTGGGCGGCCAGCAGCGAGACCATGTCGTCGGCGGCAAGGTCCGGGGTGGCGTCGGTGACGCCGGTGACGCCGTAGGCGGTGATGCGGCGGCTGAGCTCGGCAAGGTCGGATTCGCGGCGCGCCACGGCGTCCGACCAGCCGCCCTCGGCGCTGCGCAGGCGCCCGTCGGGGTGTTCGGCCAGGCCGACCCGGCTCAGGGCCTCGGAGTTGAGCATCCACAGCGCACCGCTGCGGTGCTGGATGCGCACCGGAACCCTGCGCACCACGGCGTCGATGGCGGACCGGTCCAGCTCGCCGGCGACCGACTCGTGGTAGCCGACGGCGCGGATCCACCCGTCGGGGCCGGGCGTGGCGTTCGACAGCAGTTGTGCCAGTTGGGCTTTGGTGGTGACGCCGGGCGGCCCGACGAAGAAGGAGTCCAACGCCGACGCCGCCGACCGCACGTGCACGTGGTGGTCGTGCAGGCCCGGCACAACCGCTCCGCCGCCGGCGTAGAGCACGCCCTCGCCCGGCGCGGCCACCAAATCGTCGCCCAGCTCGTCGATCCGCTCCCCGACCCGGATGTCGGTGATCGTGCCGTCCAGCAACGCGGCCCGCTTGATCAACATGGGGCGCAGCGTCTTTCGCTTACCAGGCGCCGCACGGCGTCGTTGTCGGCGCCCAGCGCGGGCGCGGGCGTCGAGGGCGCCGGCGGCCGCGGCGGCGGGGCCGGGTGCGGTGCCTGCGACGCCTCGGTCGGCAGCGCCGCGTAGGTCGCCGCCACCGCCGCCATCGACGCGTGGATCAGTTCGCCGCCGCCGCGGCCGAGCGATTGCGCCACTTCCAGCGCGGCCTCCAGCCCGGTCAGCGGGTCGGCGATGGCGTCGCCGCAGAACACCGGCCCTTCGGCGGCGGTGCCGACCAAGCCGCCGGCCACCGCGGCGTCATCGCCGAAGGCCGGGCGGTGATCGTCGAATCCGCTGATGCGCAACCAGATTCGTCCCGGCCGCGCCGGGACGTGGTCCGGGCCGAGGCGTCGCCGCGCGAGCGCCGCGGGCCGCGTGCCCTCGATGACGATGTCGGCCGCGGCGAGCAGCTCGCGCAGTTCGCCCGCCTGGCCGTCGAAATCGATGCTGTAGGAGAGCTTTTCGCCGTTCACCCAATCGAAGAAGGCCGGGTTGCCGGCGCGGGTGCCGTCCGGGCGCCGGGGGCTTTCGACCTTGACGACCGTCGCCCCCGCGCGCGCCAGCAGCGCGCCGCACAGCGGGCCCGCCCACATCGACGACAGGTCGGCCACCAGCAGGCCGGCCGCTGCCCGGGGAGACGCGCGGCCGCCCGTCGGGCGTATCGACGGCGGTCGGGCCGCGGCCTCGCCGAGGCCGGCCGCCGGGATGTCGAGCAGGGCCGCCCGGTCGACGATCGCGGTCACCGATCGCGTTGCGGCCCAACGCTGCAGCGCTAACCATGTGTCGGCGGGTGCCTCGCTGGCCTGGATCAGCGCCGGGACCGCGGCGACGTCGTCGGGGCGCGACAGCGTGACCGCCCACCAGCCGTCCGCGGCCTTCAGCAATCGGGTGGCGCCGCCGGCCGACATGCGGCCGGCGCGGCTCAACCCGAGCAGCGCGGCCCGACCGGTCAGCAGCGTGGCCGCGTCTACGCCGATGCACAGTCGATCACCGAGGGCCGCCGCCACGCGCTCGGCGCGGGCCAGCACGTTCGCGCGGGAGAAGTCGGCCGGCCCGTCGGGTCGGCCCGTCAGGTAGGCCAGCCCGCTGCTCCCCCACTTGAACGACGCCGAGCTCACGCCACCATTGTGCCCGTCGCACAGACTTAGAACTGCAGCGCGCGGTAGCGCCAGTCCAGGACCTGCCGATCCGCCTCGCCGTCGGAGCGGCCGGCCGCGTAGACCAGCGATCGCAGCGCGAGCACGCCGCCGCGCTCGGTGGGCTCGGCGGATTCGACGTGCAGCTCGCTGTAGAGGGTGTCGCCCTCGTACACCGGGCCGGTGTGATCGCAGGACTGCCACCCGAGCACCGTCGCCAGGTTGGGCAGCAGCCGGGTTGCCTGCGCCAGGGCGAGCCCGATGGTGTGCCCGCCGTACACCAGCCGGCGCCCGCCGACCCGCGAATCGTGGTGTGTCGCGGCGATATTCAGGGTGAGTCGCGCGAGTTCCGGTGCGCTGCTTACCACGTCGCCGGTGCTGCCCAACACCGCTCCGGCCAGGCCAGGGTCGAAATGCGGGCCGGGCACCTTGTCGCGGAAGGCCTCGCCGTCCCACCGTGCGGTCGGGTCGGACGCGGGGCCGGGCACGTCGGCGCCGATCGTGGACAGGTCGTCGCCGGCGGCGTCGCCGGGGTGCCAGCCCGGGCTCGCCGGCAGCATCGCACACCGGTAGAAGTCGAGGATTAACCGGTCGGCCTGGTCGATGGTGGTCATCCGCAGCGCCGCCATCCCCGTCGGCGGCCGGCCCGGTTTGGGCGAATTCGCCCGCAGCCCAACCACTTCGGTGCGGGTGTAGAGGGAGTCGCCGAT
The DNA here is from genome assembly GCF_002101785.1 of Mycobacterium palustre. Taxonomy (GTDB): domain Bacteria; phylum Actinomycetota; class Actinomycetes; order Mycobacteriales; family Mycobacteriaceae; genus Mycobacterium; species Mycobacterium palustre. Next base: position 73,830 of record NZ_LQPJ01000098.1, on the reverse strand, counting down.
GACCGGGAACCGGTGGAACGTCAGCCCGCGGTAGAACAGGTTGGCCTTGACCCGCTGGGTGGCCAGGGTGCTCTGCCCGATCGCGACGTCGCATACCAGGCCCGGGTGCGCCAACGGCCCGGGCGCGCCGGTCACCGCGGCGCACAGGTCGGCGTCCAGCGCCAGCCGCAGCCGATCGCCCAGGATCGCCTGATGCGCCGCGGCCATACCCGTCGAGAGCGTCACCGCCGGAGCCCAGTCGAAGACCTGACCTCTCGTCAGCTCGTCGAAGTAGGGGCCGCCCTGGCGTGAATGCAGATAAGTCACGGGGCCAATATGGCACAGGTGAGCAGTGAGCTGAACGACGAAGAGGAGATGCTGGTCGCGACGGTGCGGGAGTTCATCGACCGCGACGTCAAGCCGAGCGTCCGCGAGGTCGAGCACGCCAACACCTATCCCGAGGCGTGGATCGAGCAGATGAAGCGGATCGGCATCTACGGCTTGGCGATTCCGGAGGAATACGGCGGCTCGCCGGTGTCGATGCCGTGCTACGTCCGGGTCACCGAGCAGCTGGCGCGGGGCTGGATGAGCCTGGCCGGCGCGATGGGCGGGCACACCGTGGTGGCCAAGCTGTTGACGCTGTTTGGCACCGACGATCAAAAGCGCGCCTACCTGCCGGCGATGGCCACCGGCGAGCTGCGCGCCACCATGGCGCTGACGGAACCCGGCGGCGGCTCGGACCTGCAGAACATGACGACCACCGCGCTGCCCGCCGGCGACGGCAACCTTCTGATCAACGGTTCCAAGACGTGGATCAGCAACGCGCGCCGTTCCGGCCTCATCGCGCTGCTGTGCAAGACCGATCCGGGCGCCACGCCGCGGCACAAGGGCATTTCGATCGTGCTCGTCGAGCCGGGCCCGGGACTGACGGTGTCGCGCGACCTGCCCAAGCTGGGCTACAAGGGCGTCGAGTCGTGCGAGCTGTCGTTCGACGGCTTTTCCGCCCCGGCGTCGGCGGTGCTGGGCGGCCGGATGGGCGAGGGCTTTGCGCAGATGATGAAGGGCCTCGAAACGGGCCGCATCCAGGTAGCCGCCCGCGCGCTGGGCGTGGCGACGGCGGCCCTCGAGGACGCGCTGGCCTACGCCCGGCAGCGGGAGAGCTTCGGCCGGCCGATCTGGAAGCACCAGGCGATCGGCAACTACCTGGCCGACATGGCCACCAAGCTCACCGCCGCCCGCCAGCTGACCCGTTACGCCGCCGAGCGCTACGACGGCGGCGAACGCTGCGACATGGAGGCCGGGATGGCCAAGCTGTTCGCCTCCGAGGCGGCGATGGAGATCGCGCTGAACGCGGTGCGCATCCACGGCGGCTACGGCTACTCCACCGAATACGACGTGGAACGGTACTTCCGCGACGCGCCGCTGATGATCGTCGGCGAGGGCACCAACGAGATCCAGCGCAACGTGATCGCCGGGCAGCTCGTCGCCCGGGGCGGGGTCTGACGGCGATCCGCCGGTTCGGCCTTGGCGTGTGCTGTATATTTGCCGGACCAAAGGGACCGTGTGGAAGGGCGTTAGCCATGAGTTATCCCCCTGGGCCCTACCAAGGTCCCCCCGAGTGGCACGGTCAGCCGCCGCCGGGTTACCCGGCCCCGCACCCCGGTTGGCCGCCGCCACGCGAGCCGGACAACTACCTCGTCTGGGCGGTCCTGGTCACGGTGCTTTGCTGCGTCCCGTTCGGGATCGTGTCGCTGGTGTACTCCAGCAGGGTCTCCGGGCAGTGGGCCCAGGGGCGGTATGCCGAGGCGCAGGCGTCGGCCGACAACGCCAAAAAATGGGCCATCATCGGCGCGGTCGCGAGCGGCGTCTTCTGGGTGGCGATGGCGATGTTGTGGGTCTTTTTCTTCGCCGTAGGAGTGTCCGTTTCGCATCTGCCTTCTACGACAACCACAACGTATTCCTTCTAATCGGCCGCCGGGACGCCGGCGCACGACGCGTCCACCAGCCCCCAGGCGCGCGCGGTGTCGGCGCCGATCGTGCGCCCGGACAGCACCAGGTATGCCGTGCGCCAGCGGCCGATCCGGCGGGTGACGCTGACGGTGCCGCCCGCGCCGGGGATGAGTCCCAGGCCCAGCTCGGGCAGGCCGAATACCGAATCTTCGTGCGCCTCAACCAATCCGCAGAAGGCGGCCATCTCCAATCCGCTGCCCAGCACCCGTCCGTGAACCCGGGCGCGGCAGGACCGGCCGAGCCTGGCCGTCAGCGCGTCGAGCGCCAGGGCGGGGCTGTGCCGGGTGCGGGCCAAATGCGCGCTCGCCGGGTCGGCGAAGGTGCCGAACTCGGCCAGATCCCCGCCGCTGCAGAACGACGGCCCGTTGCCGCTCAACTCGATCCCGGTCACCGACGGGTCGAGCAGCGCGACGGTCAGCGCCTCCAGCAGCGCGGCGCGCGCGTCGGTGGAGAACGCGTTGTGGCGCTGCGGCCGGTTGAAGGCGATGCGCACGACGTCCCCGTCGCGTCGTGCCAGCACCGGATCGGCGATGTCGGGCATCTCGGCCGGCCCGCGTTCGGCTAGCCACCGCGCGAACTCCGGCCCGGCCTGCAGGGTCGAATACGCCAACGACTCGGTCACCACCCCGGCCAGCGCCGGGCCGTGGGGATCGACCGCGCGCAGCACGTCGTCGCACACGCTGCTCGCCTGCGGCCAGCGGTCGCAGCGCCGGGTCAGCTCGTCCAGCGCCTCGGGCACCGAATCGACGGTGACCACCCGGCGGTCGGCGCAGGGATCCTCGGTGAGGGTGAAAGTCGCTGCGTCAAGCCAATATTGGGCGGCCGCGATGTCGGCGGCCGAGCCGGCGGCGACGACCGCCCCGGGCGGTGCCGGGACGCCGGAATCGGGCGGCCGCGATAGGTCGATCACCCGGAGCATCGCTCACACCGAGTACTTGTCGGTCAGCCCGTTCTTGTAGAGCTTTCCGGTGTCGGTGCGCGGCAGCTGCGCCTCGAAGGCGATCGTGCGCGGGCATTTGTAGTGCGCCAGGCGATCCCGCAGCCACCCCGTCAGCTCGTCGGCGAACTCGTCGGTGGCGTCGGCGGGATCCACCGTCTGCACGGCCGCCATTACGCGCTGGCCCATCTCGTCGTCGGGCACGCCGAACACGGCGGCGTCCAACACCTTCGGGTGGGTGACCAGAAGGTTCTCGGCCTCCTGCGGGTAGATGTTCACGCCGCCGCTGATGATCATGTGGTGGCGGCGGTCGGTGAGGTACAGGTAGCCCTCGTCGTCGAGGTAGCCGATGTCGCCGACGGTGGCCCAGCCGTGCTTGTCGCGCGAGGCGGCGGTCTTCGCCGGGTCGTTGAGGTATTCGAAGGCGAACCCGCCCTCGAAGTAGATCTCGCCGGCCTGCCCCGGGGGCAGCTCGGTGCCGTCCTCGCCGAGGATGTGGATCTGGCAGTTCATCGGCCTGCCGACCGAACCCGGATGGGCCAACCACTCCTCGGCACTGATCAGCGTGGACCCGATCGCCTCGGAGGACGCGTAGTACTCGTCGATGATCGGACCCCACCAGTCGATCATCTGCTTCTTGATCTCGACCGGGCACGGCGCGGCGGCGTGCATCACCCGCTTGAGGCTGGACAGGTCGTACGAATCACGCACGGCCGCAGGGAGTTTCAGCATGCGTGTGAACATGGCGGGCACGAACTGGCCGTGGGTCACCCGGTAGCGCTGGATGGCGTCCAGCGTTCCCTCGGGGTCGAACTTCTCCATGACGACGGTGGTGATGCCGCCGGCCTGTGTGGTCATCGACCACACCGACGGGGCGGTGTGGTACAGCGGGGCCGGGCTCAGGTAGACCGCGTCGGGGGTCATCCAGAACTCGACGAGGGCCGACATAATGCCGGGCGCCTCGGCCGGGGAGACATGCGGCAGTTCGCGTTTGATGCCTTTGGGCCGGCCGGTGGTGCCCGACGAGTACTGCAGCAGGTCGCCCTCGAGCTCGTCATCGATCGGCGTATCCGGTTGGTGGGCAACGCATTCCGGGTAGCGCTCCCAGCCGGGCAGATCGGCCTCTCCCGTTTTGCAGGCGATGATCAACAACTCCGGCAACCCGTTAGGCAGGTTGTCGCGCAGTTCGGCGCACGTGTCGCGCAGCGCCGCCGAGCCGATGATCGCCTTGGCGCTGCTGTTGTCGATGATGTAGGCCGCCTCGGCGGCGGTCAGGTGGGTGTTGATCGGCACGTAGTACAGGCCGCTGCGGCGGGCCGCCCACATCACCGCGTGGATGTGCTCGTTGTTCTCCATCAGGATCGCGACGGTGTCGCCCTCGCGCAGCCCGGCCTGGCGGAAGCGGTGGGCCAGCCGATTGGCCCGGGCCTCCAGGTCGTCGAAGGTGATGACGGTCCCCGACGGGTAGAGGATGATGGCCGGTTTGCCGGTCCCGACGAAGGGGCGAATCTGCATGCGCCGACTGTACCGCCGGCGATGTTGACAGGTGTCAAGCGGGCACACGGCCGGCCAATCCATGCCTTGCGGCGGCAGGCGATTGGCCGCCAGCGCGGGTTAGTCGGCGTCGGCCAGCCGCTGCTTGAGCGCCTCGAACTCGTCCTTGACGCCGGTGGGCAGCTTGTCGCCCACAAACTCGAACCACTCCTCGATCAGCGGCAGTTCCTGACGCCACTCGTCGGCGTTGACCGCCAGCGCCTTGGCGACGTCGTCGCTTTTGACGTCCAGGCCGTCCAGGTCCAGGTCCGCGGCGGTGGGCACGATGCCGATCGGGGTGTCCTGGCCGCCGGCCCGGTGCTCGATGCGGTCGACGATCCACTTCAGCACGCGGCTGTTCTCACCGAACCCGGGCCAGAGGAACTCGCCCTTCTCGCCCCGGCGGAACCAGTTGACGAAGAACACCTTCGGCAGCTTGGACTCGTCGGAGTTCTTGCCCAGGTCGAGCCAGTGCTGGAAGTAGTCGGCGACGTGGTAGCCCAGGAACGGCAGCATGGCCATCGGGTCGCGGCGCACCGTGCCGACCTTGCCCTCGGCGGCGGCGGTCTGCTCGCTGCCCATGGTGGCGCCCATGAACACGCCGTGCTGCCAGTCGCGCGCCTGGGTCACCAGCGGCACCGTGGTCTTGCGGCGGGCGCCGAACAGGATGCCGGAGATCGGCACGCCCTGCGGGTCGTCCCACTCCGGCGCCAGGATCGGGCACTGCGACATCGGTGTGCAGTAACGCGAATTCGGGTGGGCCGCTTTGGTTTCCGTCTCGCGGATGTACCAATCGTCGCCTCTCCAGTCGATCAGGTGGTCCGGCTCGCCCTCCAGGCCTTCCCACCACACCTCGTCGTCGTCGGTCAGCGCGACGTTGGTGAAGACGGTGTTGCCCGCGGAGATCGTGCGCATGGCGTTGGGGTTGGACTTCCAGTTGGTGCCGGGCGCGACCCCGAAGAAGCCGAACTCCGGGTTGACCGCGTACAGCCGGCCGTCCTTGCCGAAACGCATCCAGGCGATGTCGTCACCGAGGGTCTCGGCGCGCCAGCCCGGGATGGTCGGCTGCAGCATGGCGAGGTTGGTCTTGCCGCACGCCGACGGGAACGCCGCGGCGAAGTAGTAGGCCTTGTTCTCCGGGGAGATCAGTTTGAGGATCAACATGTGCTCGGCGAGCCAGCCCTCGTCGTGGGCCATCGCCGAGGCGATGCGCAGCGAGTAGCACTTCTTGCCCAGCAGCGCGTTGCCGCCGTAGCCGGAGCCGTAGCTCCAGATCTCGCGGGTCTCCGGGAAGTGGGTGATGTACTTGGTGTCGTTGCACGGCCACGGGACGTCCTTTTGGCCCGGCTCCAGGGGGGCGCCGACGGAGTGCAGCGCCTTGACGAAGAACCCGTCGTCGCCCATCTTCTCCAGCGCGGCCTTGCCCATCCGGGTCATCACCTTCATGGACACCACGACGTATTCGGAGTCGGTGATCTCCACGCCCAGCTTCGGGTCCTCGGCGCCGAGCGGGCCCATGCAGAACGGGACCACCCACATGGTGCGGCCGCGCATGCAGCCCCGGTACAGCTCGGTCATCGTGGACCGCATCTCGGCGGGGTCCATCCAGTTGTTGGTGGGGCCGGCGTCCTCCTGCCGCTCCGAACAGATGAAGGTCCGGGATTCCACCCGCGCCACGTCGGACGGATCCGACAGCGCCAAAAACGAGTTCGGGTACTTCTTCGGGTTCAGCCGCTTGAACGTGCCCGCCTCGACGAGCTCGTCGGTGAGCCGCTTCCACTCCTCGTCGGAGCCGTCAGCGAATACCACCCGGTCCGGCTGGGTGAGCTCGGCGACCTCCGCTACCCATGCAAGCAGGCCCTGGTGATCGGTAGGGGCGCTGTCCAGACCGGGAATGGTCGCTGAAGTCATCGAACTCTCCTGTGGGTTCTACTGCCTGGCTACGGGCAGCTCTTCGCTTCGGGTATGCATTCGCCCACACAACTGTTTACATGGTGGCGTTAACTACAGGTTATCGTGGCCGACTTGTCGGGGAGGTCTCGGGCGGGTATAAGCCTCCTCACAACAACGATTCAGAAGCCTCACCGAACGTCACGAATCGTCGTCATTCGCGCTCCTTGAAGCCGTTTCCTCGGTGTCGTCCCCGCCCGCGTCCGGGCCGGGGCTTTCGGCCGGGGGTACACCCGGTTCCCCCAGCTCCGCTCGCACGGCGTTTAGCGCGGCCTTAACCGTGGGCATCTCCCGGTCCCGCACCGCCGCCGCCCGGGCCGCCGCGATCGCGTGCTCGCGCAGTTCGCTGTCGATCGCGCTGACCCGCTCGCCCAGCTGCGCGTTTTCGGCCTCGTCCCGGGCGATCAGCGCGGTGCTCAGCATCGACTCGGCGGCCAGCACGCGGGTGGCGACCAGCTCCTCGACCACCGCCTGCAGGGATGCCGTCGCCTCGCCGACCCATCTGTCCAGCAACGCCCGGTCGCGCAGCAGGCCCCGGATGTGGATCACCACGAAGGTGACCGCCAGCCCGATCGCCACGCACGCCGCGGCGCCGGCGATCGCCAGCGCGGGGCTCAGCCGCGCGGCCAGGCCGCCCACCAGCCGGCTCAGCGTCAGCGCCACGCCCAGCCCGAACCCGGCGCCGAGAAGCATCATCAGCCAGGTCTCCTGCCGCCGCGACTTCAGCGGCGGGGGCGGGAGGTCGACCGTCGGCAGCTGCTCAGCGCCCTCGGTCGGCTGCGGGGCCACCGGGACGCCCAACACCTGCGCGACATCCGCGAGCTGGGTGGTGGTGCCCTCGCTCACCTCGGCGACCACCTCGTCGACCCGGCCGCGGGTGTAGGCCTCAAAACCCGCCATCTTGCGCCGGGACAGGCCCGCCGCGTCCTCCTGCAGCTCGGTGCGCACCGAGCTGCAGCGGTTGCGCGCGAAGTAGGACAGCTGCACCCGGGCCTGCTGAATCTGGCCGCGCAGGGTGATGGTGCGCTCGGTCTTGGCCTGGCGGCGCTGGCGCAGGGCGGTGCTGCGCTCCTCGCGCAACGCGTCGACCCGCGCCCGCCGGCCGACGCCCTCGGCGTCGCGGTCGATCCGCCGGACGACCGTCTGCAGGCGGGACTCCCACGCCCGCAGCCTGTTTCGCCGGGCGAGGTCGGGGTCGGCCAGCCGCGCCGCGACGGTGCCCACCAGGTCGTCGACGATCGGCTCACCGAGGTCGGGCAGGGCCGCCGCGCCGACCCACGGCACCTGCCCGTAGCGCGGGGCGTGCGCGGCCAGGGCGTCGCGGTTGGCGGCCAGCACGTCGGGCCAGTTGCGGTGCACGTCGATCTTGGACACCACGCCCACCACCGCATCGGTGTGCTCGGCCGCGGCGTCCAGCAGGGCGCAGTCGGAGGCGGTCAGCGCGGCCGCCGCGGACACGACGAACACCACGGCGGTCGGCGCCTCGCCGGGCCCCAGGTCCGCCGACTCGACGAACTTGTGCTGGGGCAGCCGCTCGCGCAGCGCCGCCACCACCGCGGTCACCCCCGCCAGCCAGGGCCCGGTCACCAACACCACGTCGCGGCGGGTGACGGCGGGCGCGTCGAGCCGGGGCCCGATGCCCGCCACCAGCGCGTCCACCTGGGCGGTCGGGTCGTCGCTCATCGGGACCCCCCGGGCAGCGGCCCGCCGGCCCGCGACCACAGCCGCAGCGACCCGCGGGCGATGTCGGCGCCGCAGGCGCGATGCAGGTCGCTCACCGGGCCGCGGCTGTAGCGCTGCCAGCGCACGGCCCGCGGCAGGTGGGCGGCCGCGTCGGTGGCGGGGTCGACGCGCAGCCCGGCCGCCTCGGCCACGGCGACGGCGGCGGCCATGCGGGCGACCACGGCGTCGTCGCCGGCCAGGAACCCGGCGATGGCTTGGGAAGTCTCGTCTGCGGTGACGGCCAGCGCCTGCAGTTCCGCGACGGCCGCAAGCACGCGCCGGTAGCGCGCCTCGGCCCCGGCGACCGAGATCTGGCCCAGGACGGCGTCCACCCCGCTGATCCGGCGCAGCAGCGCCCGGACCTGCGCCGGCGCCGCACCCCGACGCAGCGCCGCGATGCTCACCGCCGTGCCGAACAGGTCCAGGGTTGCCAGCAACCGCGACCGCAGCTCGGCCGGCACGGCGTTGTTCGCTGCCATGAAGCCAGCAAACGACCCGTCGAGGGCGCCGGCGCCCTCCGGGTCGGCGGCCAGCTCCCGCAGCGCCGCCCACAGGGCGGCGTCCAGGCCGTCCAGGGCGGTCACGGCGAGCAGGCCGATCATCGGCTCCACGGGCGCGCGAACCAGCTCCGCGAGCCGGGCGCAGCGGCCCCGGGCCGCCCCGATCGGCCCGTCACCGGCCCGCCCGGAAAGCGAGCCGGTCAGGTCGGCCTTGTTCAGCACGGCCAGCACCGGGAGCCCGGCGGTGGCGATCGCGTCGACATCTTCGGGCTTGAGCACCTCCGCGGTGACATAGACGACGACGTCGGCGGGCGTCTTTCCGCTCGCCACCCGGATGCCGCGGGCCTTTCCGGCCACGTCCAGGGCCCGCGCCACCGTGCGGCGCCCCACGGTCGGGCGCCCGCGGACGGCGACGCGCAGCGGCGCGCCGGCCCGCTCCGCGATCGCACTCACGCGCGGGTCCGCGCGCCCGGCGGCGAAGCGCGCCAGCTCGTCGGCGAAGGTTCGGTGCCCTAGTCCCGTCATGTCCTGCCCATTAGATCCGATCGACCCGCCGGCGTTGTTCCCCGCATGGTGGCATTTGCATCGGCGAGATGCGAGCCACCGGCCCCCCGTTACCAGCCGAAGGCAACTGTTGGGTATCAATCTGGACCAGGGGCGGCAACCCCGGCGGTTCATAGGCCACCATGGACAAATGCATGCGCAACCCGGGGTCAGGACGTGTCCCGACGCGCCGGCGGAGGTGGAAACAGGCCTGGGTACCGACGAACGCCGTCCCCTTCCCACCACGAGTTTCCGCTCGCGGCGGTCCACCCTTTCGGGCGGCCAACGCGAAACCTGGGAGCGGCTCTGGCCGAGGCTGGGCCTCTCGCTGGGCAGCCACGCCGGGGATCGCGAACCGCTGGACACCGGCGCCTGGTTCGGCCGTCGGGCGCCCGTAGTTCTCGAAATCGGTTGCGGCAGCGGCACATCCACGCTGGCGATGGCCGCCGACGAGCCCGGCGTCGACGTGATCGCGGTCGAGGTCTACCGACGGGGCCTGGCGCAGCTGCTCTCGGCGATCGACCGCGAAGGCGTTCGCAACATCCGGCTGATCCACGGAAACGCGGTCGACGTGCTGGCCCACCTCATCGCGCCCGCCTCGCTGACCGGCGTGCGGGTCTTCTTCCCCGACCCGTGGCCCAAGGCCCGCCACCACAAGCGCCGGTTCCTGCAAACCGGCACGATTGGCCTGATCGCCGACCGGCTACTCCCTGGCGGTGTCCTGCACGCCGCCACGGACCACCCCGGCTACGCCGAGCACATCGGCGACGTCGGTGACGCCGAACCGCGGCTGCGACGCGCCGAGCCGGGCGACCGCCTGCCGATCTCGGTCGCCCGGCCCACCACCAAGTACGAGACGAAGGCCCAAGAAGCGGGCAGCGCCGTGACCGAATTCATTTGGCTTCGACATTCAGACCATGAGTAGGCGATGAGCATGAGCCTGACGGAAGAAACCGCACCGGAATCCCTGGAATCGCCGGCCGTCCTGTCGGCCGAGGGCCTGAACAGCTTCCCCACCCCCGGCGGTCGCGTCCTTTTGGTGTGGGACGCGCCCAACCTCGACATGGGCCTGGGTTCCATCCTCGGTCGCCGGCCGACCGCCCTGGAACGGCCGCGGTTCGACGCCCTCGGCCGGTGGCTGCTGGCGCGCACGGCCGAGGTCAGCGCGGCCCGCCCGGGCGTCGTGATCGAACCCGAGGCCACCGTCTTCACCAACATCGCGCCCGGCAGCGCCGAGGTGGTCCGGCCCTGGGTGGACGCGCTGCGCAACGTCGGCTTCGCCGTGTTCGCCAAGCCGAAGATCGACGAGGACAGCGACGTCGACCGCGACATGCTCGCGCACATCGAACGGCGGCGTTCCGAGGGGCTGGCGGCGCTGGTCGTGGCCTCCGCGGACGGGCAGGCGTTCCGCCAGCCGCTGCAGGAGATCGCACGCACCGGCATCGGCGTTCAGGTGATCGGATTTCGCGAACACGCGAGTTGGGCGCTAGCGTCGGATACCTTGGACTTCGTCGACCTGGAAGACATCGCGGGTGTGTTCCGGGAACCGTTGCCGCGAATCGGGCTAGATTCGCTGCCTGACCAGGGGGCGTGGCTGCAGCCGTTCCGGCCGCTGTCCGCACTGTTGACCACGCGTGTGTGAGACTGGCGGCGGAACTCCAATGACACAGCGCGGGTCACATTCGATCCAGTAAGGAGCTCACGTGTTCGCCTGGTGGGGTCGAACTGTGTACCGCTACCGGTACATCGTAATCGGGGTCATGGTGGCTCTGTGCCTCGGCGGCGGCGTCTTCGGGCTGAGCCTGGGAAAGCACGTTACCCAGAGCGGTTTCTACGACGACGGCAGCCAGTCGGTCAAGGCCTCGGTGCTGGGCGACCAGACCTACGGCCGCGACCGCACCAGCCACATCGTCGCCACCTTCACCGCTCCCGACGGCAAGACCGTCGACGACCCGGCATGGAAGCAGAAGATCGTCGACGAGCTCAACAAGTTCAAGAACGACCACCCCAACCAGGTCGTCGGGTGGGCGGGCTGGCTGGCGGTGGCCGACCCGGCCGACGCGCCCCCGCTGATCAAGGGGATGGCGACCGAAGACAAGAAGCACACCTTCGTGTCCATCCCACTGAAGGGCGACGACGACGACACGATCCTCAACAACTACAAGACGATCGCGCCCGACCTGCAGAAGCTCGACGGCGGCAAGGTTCAGCTGGCCGGCCTCGAGCCGATCGCCAACGCCCTGACCGGGACCATCGCCACCGACCAGCGCCGCATGGAGGTGCTCGCGCTGCCGGCGGTGACGGTCGTGTTGTTCTTGGTGTTCGGCGGCGCGATCGCCGCCGGCCTGCCGGTGATGGTGGGCGGGCTGAGCATCGCCGGCGCGCTGGGCATCCTGCGGTTCGTCGCGATTTTCGGCCCGGTGCACTACTTCGCCCAGCCGGTGGTGTCGCTGATCGGCCTCGGCATCGCCATCGACTACGGGCTGTTCGTGGTCAGCCGGTTCCGGGAGGAGATCGCCGAGGGCTACGACACCGAGGCGGCGGTGCGGCGCACGGTGATGACGGCCGGCCGCACCGTCACCTTCTCGGCGGTGCTGATCATCGCCTCGAGCGCCAGCCTGCTGGCGTTGCCGCAGGGATTTGTGCATTCGCTGACCTACGCGATCTTCGCGGCGGTCGGGCTGGCCGCGCTGCTATCGATCACGCTGCTGCCGGCGTGCCTGGGCATCCTCGGGCGCCACGTGGACGCGCTGGGCGTGCGGACCGCGTTGCGGGTGCCGTTTTTGCGGAACTGGAAGGTGTCGCGCGTCTACCTCGAGTGGCTCGCGGAGCGGCTGCAGAAGACCAAGACGCGCGAGGAGGTCGAGGCCGGCTTCTGGGGCAAGCTCGTCAACTTCGTGATGAAGCGTCCGCTTGCGTTCGCCATCCCGATCGCCGTCGGCATGATCCTGCTGGTCATTCCGCTGGGCAACCTGTCGTTCGGGGGCATGAGCGAGAAGTACCTGCCGCCGAACAACTCCGTGCGCCTGGCGCAGGAGCACTTCGACAAGTTGTTCCCCGGGTACCGCACCGAACAGCTGACCGTCGTGATCAAGAGCGACAACGGCAGCAAGGTCACCGATCAGCAGGTCGCCGACATCCGCAACAGGATCGCGCCGATCACCGGGTTCACCGACAAGACGTGGCAGGAGCGGCCCTGCCCGACCATCGCCGGCAATCCCTGCGTCAACGGGCCGAACGGGACGTCGCAGCCCAAGGACGACTCGGTGCGGGTGATCCAGAACGGGTTGTCCAACCGCAATGACGCGGCCAAGAAGATCAGCGAACTGCGCGCGGTATCGGCGCCGAAAGGCCTCAGCCTGCTGGTCGGCGGCACGCCGGCGCTCGAGCAGGACAGCATCCACAGCCTGTTCGACAAGGCCCCGCTGATGCTGGTGTTGCTGCTCGGCGCGACGACGGTGCTGATGTTCCTGGCGTTCGGATCGTTCGTGCTGCCGATCAAGGCGGTGGTGATGAGCGCGCTGACGCTGGGATCCACCCTGGGGATCCTGACGTGGATCTTCGTCGACGGGCACTTCTCGACGTGGCTGAACTTCACGCCGACGCCGCTGATGGTGGTGCTGATCGCGCTGGTCGTCGCCGTGGGCTTCGGCCTGGCCACCGACTACGAGGTGTTTTTGGTGTCCCGGATGGTCGAGGCCCGCGAGCGCGGCATGTCCACCGCCGAGGCCATCCGGATCGGCACGGCGACCACCGGGCGGCTGATCACGGCCGCCGCGCTGGTGCTCGCCGTGGTCGCCGCGTCGTTCGTGTTCAGCGACCTGGTGCTGATGAAGTACCTGGCCTTCGGGCTGATGGCCGCCTTGCTGCTGGACGCGACCGTGGTCCGGATGTTCCTGGTGCCCTCGGTGATGAAGCTGCTCGGCGACGATTGCTGGTGGGCCCCGCGCTGGGCCCGCCGGCTGCAGAACCGGCTCGGGCTGGGCGAGATCGACCTGCCCGACGAGCGCAAGCGGCCCACCCTCAACGGGCGGACCGCGCGGCCTCCGGTCGCCGCGGCCAGCCTGGTCGCCGCGACGCCGCGCGCGCCGCACGACCCCACCCATCCCGGCGCGCTGGAGCCGTCGCGCCCGGCGCGGCCCCCGGCCGGCCCGCCGGAGCCGCGGCCGGCCCAGCCGCCGGCGCCCGCCGCCGCGAACACCGCGCGGTTGCAGGCCCCGCCGAGCCAGCCGACGCAAGCGCCGACGACGCGCCTCACGGTCCCGCCAGCCGGGCCGCGTCCCGCCACGCCGCCGCAGCCGGCGCCCCCGCCGCCGCCGTCGGGCGGTCAGACGCGGGCCATGCCGCTCCCGACCAACCGTTCCGGCGACAGCGCCGACCCGGCCGAGCCGACCACCGCCCTGCCGGTCATGCGCTCCGACGGCGACGACTCGGGCACGGCCACCGAGCAGCTCAACTCGCGCGGGCAAGGCGAGAACGGCGACAACCCGCGGCAGCGGCGCCGCGGCGGCGGCGCGGGGGGCGCGCCGGTCAGCGCCCAGGACCTGCTGCGCCGCGAGGGGCGCCTCTAGGCGCTCGGCGGATCAGTCGGGCCGGTCCGGTTCCGCCTGGACGATCGCCGACTCGTCGGCCTCCTCGGCCTGCTTTTCTGCTTCGGCGGCGGGATCCGGGGCCAGCAGCACCTGCATCGCGTTGTTGACGAACGCGACCGTCGGGACGGCCAGCAGGGCGCCGACGATCCCGGCGAGCACCCCGCCGGTCGAGATCGCCAGCACCACCGCGAGCGGATGGATCGACACCGCGCGCCCCATCACCAGCGGCTGCAGCAAATGCGCCTCGAGCTGGTTCACCGCGATTAGCAAACCCAGTGTGATCAGCGCGTAGACGACTCCCTTGGCCAGCAGCGCCACCACCACGGCCAAGAAGCCCGCGACCACCGCGCCGACGAGCGGGACGAACGCGCCCAGAAACACCAGCGAGGCCAGCGGCAGCGCCAGCGGGATGCCCATGATCGCCAGCCCGGTGCCCACACCCGCGGCGTCGGTCAGGGCGACCAGGAACGTCGCCCGCACGTAGCCGATCAGCGACACGTATCCCGCGTGGCCCGCCTCGCGCACCCGGTCGCGGACGCCGACTGGGAAGATCTTCGTGACCTATTGCCAGATGTTGCGCCCGCCGTAGAGCATGAATATCAAAGTGAACAAAGCCAATACGGCCGCGATGACCACCTCGGTGATGGTGGCGGCCGTCGCCAGCGCGCCGCTGGTGAGCTTGGACTGGTTGTTGTGCAGCGCCTGGATCGCGGCGTTGCCCGCGTTGGAGATTTGTTCGCCGCGCAAATGCAGCGGCCCCTCGATCAGCCAGCGCCGGGTGGAGTCGATGCTTCGGCTCACCTCTTCGGTCAGGTCCGGCAGCCCGTAGACGAACTGGATGATGACGAAAGCCAGGATGCCGCCCAAGACGGCGAAGCCGCCGAACAACACCAGCGCCACCGCCGCACCGCGCGGCAGGCCCCGCTGGTCCAGCCAGTCGACCGCCTGCACGAGCAACGCGCTGACAATCAAGGCCAGCAACACCGGGACGACGACCACCTCCAGCTTCTTCACGACCCACAGCAGGGCGAGCACCGCGGCGAGGATGACGAGCAACCGCCACGACCAGGCGGCGGCCTTGCGGACGAGCGGTTCGACTGACCCAGCCTCTACGGCGTCGTCGGGGTTTGCCGGCATCAGGTCAGCCTATCTGGCGGCGCTTTGCTCCGACCGCCCAGCGCGGCCGCCACGATCCGGTTACGACCCCGGTACGACCCCGACACAGTCGGCGCTTCGCCGCGCTGGCCGCGCCACCTGCGCGGTTACCCTAAACCACGTGCCGCACCACGCACCGCCCCGCAAGCTCGACCTGGCGCGCGAACCGACCCCGCGCGGCAAGTACTGGTGGGTGCGCTGGGTGGTGCTGGGAATCGTCGCCGTCGTGCTTGCTGTGGAGGTCTCGCTCGGCTGGGACCAGCTGGCCAAGGCCTGGATGAGCCTGTACGAGGCGAACTGGTGGTGGCTGATCGCGTCGGTGCTGGCCGCGGCCGCGTCGATGCACAGCTTCGCCCAGATCCAGCGCACCCTGCTGAGGTCGGCCGGTGTGCACGTCAAGCAGCTGCGGTCGGAGGCCGCGTTCTACGCCGCCAACTCGCTGAGCACCACGCTGCCCGGCGGGCCGGTGCTGTCGGCCACCTTCCTGTTCCGCCAGCAGCGGATCTGGGGCGCCTCGGCGGTGGTGGCCTCGTGGCAGCTGGTGATGTCGGGCGTGCTGCAGGCCGTGGGGCTGGCGCTGCTGGGGCTGGGCGGCGCGTTCTTCCTGGGCGCCAAGAACAACCCGTTCTCATTGCTGTTCACGCTCGGCGGTTTCGTCGCGCTGTTGCTGCTGGCCCAGGCGGTGGCGTCGCGCCCCGAGCTGATCGAGGGCATCGGCGGCCGGGTGCTGGCCTGGTTCAACTCCGTGCGCGGCAAGCCGGCGGACACCGGTTTGGACAAGTGGCGCGAGACGCTCAGCCAGCTGGAATCGGTGAGCCTGGGCCGCCGCGACCTGGGCGTGGCGTTCAGCTGGTCGATGTTCAACTGGATCGCCGACGTGGCCTGCCTGGGCTTCGCCGCCTACGCCGCCGGCGACCACGCCTCGGTCGCCGGGCTGACGGTGGCCTACGCCGCCGCCCGCGCGGTCGGCACCATACCGCTGATGCCCGGCGGCTTGTTGGTGGTCGAGGCGGTGCTGGTGCCCGGCCTGGTGTCCAGCGGGATGTCCCTGCCCAGCGCGATCTCGGCCATGCTGCTGTACCGGCTGATCAGCTGGCTATTCATCGCCGCCGTCGGCTGGGTGGTGTTCTTCTTCGTGTTCCGCACCGAGAACGTCACCGACTCCGACGACGACCCGATCACCGGGCCGCTGCCGGTGGTGCGCCACCGCGACGACCCCGCCGCCGACCCGGCCGGCGGCGCCCCGCGGGGGCCCGTCCCGCCGCCCGAGGCCGGCCCCGACGGCCGGCCCGCCGGCGCTTAACCGACGTTGCCGGGCTTCGGCGCGCCGCCGATCGTGACGCCGGGCAGCGTGCCGCCCTGGCTGGCACCGGTGGGGGCCGGCGCGGTCGCCTCCGGCGGGGTGCCCGCGGCGCCGCCCGGCAGCGCGGGCAGCCCGCCCGCGGCGCCCTGCGCCTGCTGCATCAGGCCCATCGCCTGAGGGATCGTGATCGGCAGCTTGCACTGCATCGACAGGTTGGTCAGCGGCTGCGCCATCGACGTCATGTCGCCGGCGACCTTCGGGTTGGCCTCGAAGTAGGACTTCAACCCGGTCAACGACTGCGGGCCGGCCTGCTGCTGCAGCATCGTCGTCATCGCCTGGTTGGTCTGCGGGTGCGAGTCCAGGTAGTCGCCCATCGACTTGGAGACCGAACCGATCGTGCGGGCGACCTCACTGGCCGAGCAGGGGTCGTTGGCGCCCGTCGCCGGCGGGCCGGCCAGCACCGCGAAGGCGGCGGCGGGCGCGGCGGCGGCGATCAGCCCGGCGAGGAGCCTGCGGCGCCTGGTCGCGGTGCCTGTCGTCATGGATCACTCCTTGGGTGTTCGCCGATACACGTGCCTCGTCGTGGACACCCCGTAGGCGGCTGCGATAGAAGGCTTTTGGTGGCGGGATCCCCGGTACCCGCGCGGCCATCCGACATCCTGCCACCGCCCGCCCCGCGGCTGCCACTCGTGTGACTTAGATCCTTATAGTCACCGGTTCACAACGGCTTCACGGCGTCTTAGAAACATCGGTGTCCTTGCAGCTCAGGATGCTGATAACCCGACATAATCCACAGGCTGCTGCGGTATCCTCGCCTGCACGCCGCGCGAGACACCGGGGAGTGCAGAAATCCAGCAGTTCATGATGCGCCTCAGCCGCAGCCTGCGTCGATACCGTTGGTTGGTCTTCACAGGCTGGTTGCTGGCGTTGGTGCCGGCCGTCTATCTGGCGCTGACGCAGTCCGGGAATCTCACCGGCGGCGGTTTCGAAGTGGCCGGCTCCCAGTCGCTGGCGGTGCACGACCAGCTCGAGGAGCTCTACCACGACCAGGGGGTGTCCTCGCTGGCGCTGGTCGCGGCGCCCCGCCCGGACGCCAGCTATTCCGACATCAACGACGCGGTAGCGCAGCTGCGCCGAATCGCCGGCGAGTTTCCCGGCGTCACGGAGGCGCCCAACCCCACCCAACGCCCGCCGCAGCCCGACCGGCCGTACGTGGTGTCGCTGCGGCTGGACGCCCGCAACGCCGGCACCAGCGACATCGCCAAGCAGCTGCGGCAGAGGATCGGGATCAAGGGCGACCAGCCCGGCCTGACCGCCGACGGCCGCGTGCGGCTCTACGTCATCGGCCAGGGGGCGCTCAGCGCCGCCGCCGCCGCCAACACCAAGCACGACATCGCCGCCGCCGAACGCTGGAACCTGCCGATCATTTTGATCGTCCTGCTGGCGGTGTTCGGTTCGCTGGCCGCCGCGGCGATCCCGCTGTCCCTGGGCGTCTGCACGGTCGTCGTGACCATGGGCCTGGTCTATTTCCTATCGACCCACACCACCATGTCGGTGTTCGTGACCTCGACCGTCTCGATGTTCGGGATCGCGCTGGCCGTGGACTATTCGCTATTCATCCTGATGCGTTTCCGCGAGGAGCTGCGTTCCGGGCGCCAGCACACCGACGCCGTCGACGCCGCGATGGCGACCTCCGGGCTCGCGGTGGTGCTGTCGGGCGCGACCGTCGTCGCCTCCCTGACCGGGATCTACATCATCAACACCCCGGCGCTGAAATCGATGGCCACCGGGGCGATCCTGGCCGTCGCGGTGGCCATGCTGAGCTCGGCCACCCTGACCCCGGCGGTGCTGGCGACCTTCGGGCGGTCGGCGGCCAAGCGGTCGCGGCTGCTGCACTGGTCGCGGCAGCCGGAGGGCACCCAGTCCCGGTTCTGGAACCGCTGGATCGGGTGGGTGATGCGCCGGCCGTGGCTGTCGGCGGTGGCCGCGTCGGTGGTGCTACTCGTGATGGCGGCGCCGGCCGCGTCGATGGTCCTGGGCAACAGCCTGCTGCGCCAGTTCGACTCCTCGCACGAGATCCGCGCCGGGGTGGGCGCGGCGGCGCAGGCGCTCGGGCCGGGCGCGCTGGGCCCCGTGCAGGTGCTGATCACCTTCCCCGACGGCGGCGCGGCCTCGCCCGAGCACGGCGAGACCATCTCGGCGATCCGCCAGCGCATCACGCAGGCCCCGCACATCGTGTCGGTGTCACCGCCCCAATTCGCCGAGGACAACGGCAGTGCCCTGGTGTCGGCGGTGTTGTCGGTGGATCCCGAGGACATGGGCGCCCGCCAGACCGTCACCTGGCTGCGGCAACAGCTTCCAAAGATCCCCGACGCGGGGACGGCCCGCGTCGACGTCGGCGGCCCGACCGCGCTGATCAAGGACTTCGACGACCAGGTGGCCCAGACCGAGCCGGTGGTGCTGCTGTTCGTGGCGCTGATCGCGTTCGTGATGCTGCTGATCTCGATCCACTCGGTGTTTTTGGCGCTCAAGGGCGTGCTGATGACGTTGCTGTCGGTCGCCGCCGCCTACGGCAGCCTGGTGATGGTGTTCCAGTGGGGCTGGCTGCGCGACCTCGGCTTCGCCCAGATCCACTCGATCGACAGCACCGTTCCCCCGCTGGTGCTGGCGATGACCTTCGGGCTGTCGATGGACTACGAGATCTTCCTGCTCACCCGCATCCGGGAACGCTTCCTGCACTCGGGGAACACCCGGGACGCGGTCGCCTACGGGGTGAGCACCAGCGCCCGGACGATCACCAGCGCCGCCCTGATCATGATCGCGGTGTTCATCGGCTTCGCGTTCGCCGGCATGCCGCTGGTCGCCGAGATCGGCGTGGCCTGCGCCGTGGCGATCGCGGTGGACGCCACGGTGGTGCGCCTGGTCCTGGTCCCGGCGCTGATGGCGATGTTCGCGCAGTGGAACTGGTGGCTGCCGCGGTGGCTGTCGCGCGTGTTGCCGTCGGTCGACTTCGACAGGCCGCTGCCCGAGGTCGACCTGGCTGACGTCGTGGTCATCCCCGACGACATCTCGGGGCTGGCCGCGCCCAGCGGCGACCTGCGGATGGTGCTCAAGTCCGCCGCCAAGCTCAAGCACCTGGCGCCCGACGCCATCACCGTGGCGGACCCGCTGGCCTTCACCGGCTGCGGGCGTAACGGCAAAGCCACCGGCGCGCGCGGACTCGGCCCCGAACAGATCCCGCACCAGGTCGACATCGGCGACGACGCCGCCGCGGCGGCCACCAACGGCGACACCAAGGCCCACCCGGGCAGCAAACGGCTGGGCCTGACGTCGCGCAACGGCATCGCCCGGGCGATCGCCGGCGGCGACCGGCCCGTTCACCCGGTCACGCTGTGGCGGGGCCGGCTGTCGGTGGCCATCGACGCGCTGGAAAACGGTGCGGTGAAAAAGGACGCCGAGCCGCCCCAGTTCGAGCGCCGCAGCCCGGTGGAAACCACCAACGTGCAGCTGCCCACCGGCGACCGGCTGATGGTCCCCACCGGCGCCGAAGCGCTGCGCCTCAAGGGCTATCTGATCATGTGCCGTAACAGCAGCCGCGATTATGCCGACTTTGCAGACATGGTCGAAACGGTCGAACCCGAGACCGCTGCGGTGGTGCTGGCCGGGATGGACAGGTATTACTGTTGTCGAACACCCAGGCCGCACTGGATCGCCACGCAGTTGGTCCGCCGGCTCGCGGATCCACCCCCCTCCGATTTGAGCGACGATTGCTTCTCGGAGCCCGATGCGAGGGCGGACTGGGACGAGGTCAGGCAACGCTGCCTATCGGTGGCTGTCGCGATGCTGGAGGAGGCGAGGTGACGTTGGCATCGGACCGGCGCCCGGCGCCGCCGCCCCAGCGGCCCGCCGGCGAACCGCGCGGGCCCGGCGGCGGATCGTCACCGGATCCCGAACAACCCGTCGAATTCTGGCCGACCTCCGCGATCCGCTCGGCGCTGCAGGGCGGCGACATCGCCACCTGGAAGCGCATCGCCGCCGCGCTGAAGCGCGACCCGTACGGGCGGACCGCCCGGCAGGTCGAAGAGGTGCTGGCGGGCACCCGGCCCTACGGCATCTCCAAGGCGCTGTGGGAGGTGCTGGAGCGCGCGCGGGCCCACCTGGAGGCCAACGAACGCGCCGAGGTGGCCCGCCACGTCACGCTGCTGATCGAACGGTCCGGGCTGGCGGAGCACGAATTCGCCTCCCGCATCGGGGTGACGCCCGAGGAGCTGGCCGCCTACATCGACGGCAGCACCAGCCCGACGGCGTCGCTGATGATCCGGATGCGCCGGCTGTCGGACCGATTCGTCAAGGTGAAGTCCGCGCGGACGGCCGAGTCCAACTGAGGGCCCTCAGCGCGAGCTGATCGGCGCCACGTCGGACACCAGCCAGTTGCCGCCGCGCTTGGTCAACGTCACCCGCAGCGCCGGCGCCGCCTGAGTGGGCGGCTGCCCCGGCACGTTCTGGGTCACCCGCAAAATCACGGCCACACTGGCCGCCGCCGGCCCGAGGGCCTCCACCCCGGCCGCCAGCGTGGCGGCCTGGGCGGTGACGTTGCGCTGGGCCAGGTCGGCGCTGGACTTCTTGTACTGGTCCTTGAACGCGCCGGCCTGCTCGGGCACCATCATCGCCGACGCCCGATCGATCGAGCTCATCGGGGCGCTCGGGGTGAATGACGCCATCGCCTCGGCCATCCCGGTGGCGGTGCGCACCACCTGGCGCGCGTCGTCGTTGAAGCCGCGGTCGGACTTCGTCCAGTGCGTGTAGCCGGTCAACACGGCCGCCGACAGGGCCGCCGCGCAGACGAAGACCACGGCCAGCCGCAGCCCCGGCGCGTCGTCGTCGGTGCCGACGCTGACCGCGTCGCGGCGCAGCAGCCAGAAATTGACGCTGACGCCTTCGACGATCAGCACGATCAGCACCGCGCACGCCGCCACCCACCACCGCGGCCAGCGCAGCACCAGCCCGATCGCCAGCAGCGCGCCGATCGCGGCCAGGGGGGCCAGGATGTCGAAGGCGAGCAGCCGCCAGACGTTCCTCATCGGATGGATTCCAGACCCGAGATCATCAGCTTGCCGTCCACGTCGGACACGGCCAGCCGCAGGTTCCAGTGCACCGTCTGGGGCTTGGCGCCCACGTTCTCGCTGACCGAGGTCGCGACGAGCATCACCGTGTCCGTCCGGCTGGCGAACGGCGGCAGCTTGGTGGTCACCACGTCTCTCGGGGGGCCGGCGCCCCCCGGCTGGGTGTCCAAATCGTGACGGACCGTCTCGATCGCCACCGAGTCGATCCGGCCGGCGCTTTGCGACTGCAGCTTCTGGACCACCAGGCGGTACGGCTGCATCGCCGCGTCGAAGTCGGCGTTGAGGTCCCCGACGGTCCCGTCGTGCAGCTTTTGCAGGCTGGTGTCGATGTTGCCGCTGTTCATGTTGATCAGCACGCCCGTCCAGTCGGCGGCGGTCTGCATGACGCGGCTCAGGTAGACCCGTTCGCCGACGGCGTCGCGGTGGGCCGACCAGATGAACCCGCCGAGCACGACCGCGCCGACCGACAGCAGGCCCAGGGCCGCCGACGCGATGCCGTAGCCCGAAAACACAGGCCCACCTGCGTCTTCGGCGTCCTCGGCGGCAGCGGCGGCGGCGTCGTCGGGCTGGTCGCCGGCGTCGTCGTCGGGTTCGGGGTCGGACATGGCCCGATCGTCGCATCCAAAAGAAGGTGGAAGGATGGCGGGGTGACGTATGCGGCCATTCGCTCGGGGGTCGACCTGAGCTATGTCGATCCCGGTGCCCGACCCCAAGACGACCTGTTCGGCCATGTCAACGGCCGCTGGCTGGCCGAGCACGAGATTCCCCCGGACCGCGCCACCGACGGCGCGTTCCGCCAGCTGTTCGACCGGGCCGAAGAGCAGGTGCGCGACCTGATCGTCGAGGCCAGCGAGTCCGGGGCCGCACCCGGCACCGACGAGCAGCGCATCGGCGACCTCTACGCCAGCTTCCTCGACGAGGACACGGTCGAACGGCGGGGCGTGCGGCCGCTGCTCGACGAGCTGGCCCTCGTGGAGGACTGCGCCGACCGTTCCGCGCTGGCCGCGGCGCTGGGCGCCCTGCAGCGCACCGGGGTCGGCGGCGGGGTGGCGATGTACGTCGACACCGACGCCAAGAACTCGGCCCGCTACCTGGCGCACTTCGGCCAGTCCGGCATCGGGCTGCCCGACGAATCGTATTTCCGCGACGAGCGGCACGCCGAGGTGCTGGCGGCCTACCCGAGACACATCGCGCGCATGTTCGGCCTGGTGTTCGGGGGGGACGAGGGCGACCACGCCGAGACGGCGGCGCGCATCGTGGCGCTGGAGACCAAGCTGGCGGCCGCGCACTGGGACGTGGTCAAGCGCCGCGACGCCGAGCTCACCTACAACCTGCGCACCTTCGCCGACCTGCAGCGCGACGCCGACGGCTTCGATTGGAACCGGTGGGCCGCCGCGCTGGGCGGCAGCCCGGACGCCCTGGCGGAAGTCGTTGTGCGCCAACCCGATTACCTCACCGCGTTCGCCGCGCTCTGGGGCAGCGAGGACTTCGAGGACTGGAAGCGCTGGGCGCGCTGGCGGTTGATCCGGGCCCGCGCCGCCTGGCTGACCGACGGAATCGTCGCCGCCGACTTCGACTTCTACGGCCGCCTGCTGACCGGCGCCGAGCAGATCCGGGAACGCTGGAAGCGCGCGGTGTCGCTGGTGGAGGGCCTGATGGGCGACGCCGTCGGGAAACTGTATGTGCGGCGGCATTTCCCGCCGGACGCCAAGGCCCGCATCGACGAGCTGGTGGACAATTTGAAGGCGGCCTACCGGCAGTCGATCACCGAGCTGGACTGGATGACGCCGCGGACCCGCGAGCGCGCGCTGGCCAAGCTGGACAAGTTCACCGCCAAGGTGGGCTACCCGACCAAGTGGCGCGACTACTCCGCCCTGGTGATCGACCGCAACGACCTGTACGGCAACTACCGACGGGGATACGCGGTCAACCACGACCGCGAGCTGGCCAAGCTAGGCGGCCCGGTCGACCGCGACGAATGGTTCATGACGCCGCAGACCGTCAACGCCTACTACAACCCCGGCATGAACGAAATCGTCTTCCCCGCAGCCATTTTGCAGCGGCCGTTCTTCGACGCCGAGGCCGACGACGCCGCCAACTATGGCGGCATCGGCGCGGTGATCGGCCACGAGATCGGGCACGGCTTCGACGACCAGGGCGCCAAGTACGACGGCGACGGCAACCTGGTCGACTGGTGGACCGACGACGACCGCGCCGAGTTCGCCGCCCGCACCAAGGCGCTGATCGAACAGTACGACGCGTACACGCCCAGGGCGCTCGACGGCAAGTATCACGTCAACGGCGCGTTCACCGTCGGCGAGAACATCGGGGACCTCGGCGGGCTATCGATTGCGCTGCTGGCCTACCAGCTGTCGCTGGAGGGCCGGCCGGCTCCCGTCATCGACGGGCTCACCGGCGTGCAGCGGGTGTTCTACGGATGGGCCCAGGTGTGGCGCACGAAATCGCGTGAGGCCGAGACGATTCGGCGGCTGGCGGTGGACCCGCACTCGCCGCCGGAGTTCCGGTGCAACGGCGTCGTCCGCAACGTCGACGCCTTCTACGACGCGTTCGGCGTGGCCGAGGGGGACGCGTTGTACCTGACGCCGCAGCGCCGGGTCAGGATCTGGAACTAATTAGTGGTGTCCGTCGGGACGGCCTGAGGTTCCCCGGCGGATTCGTTAATCAGACGCTGAAGAAGACGAATATTGGTTTCAATGTCCTGATCTTCGGGGAGGTAGCGACGAGCCAGCTCGTTGTGGTGCAGGGAGCGCTTATAGTCCCCGATGCGGTAGTAGCACAATCCGAGTTGTTTGTGCGGAAGCCAGGTCTTGAAAGGGTAATTCTGCACTCCCCACTCCCTGGTGCTCTTGGCGGCGGGGTCCTGCAGGGCGAGCTCATACCAAAAGATGGCTTGACGAAAGTGGTTTTTCTTGAGGAAGCGTTCGGCGAAGCGGCAGCTGAATTCGGGCCGCGGGACGTCCAACTCCAAGGACTTCAGCGCGCATTCCCATTCTTTGTCCAGATCCCCCGTCATGTAGTAGCACCGCGCCAGCGTGTGCAGCGCAAACAAGCTCAGGTCCAGCTGCGCATCATCCCCACTGCCCTGCCAAGCCAGGAACTCGACAAAGTAGGGGATGGCCTTTTCGAACTCGCCGTGCGCTTCGAGCTCGCGGGCGTAGTGGCAAAGGTCGACGGGATTCAGCGGGCGCCCCGCTGCGAGGTGCCTTTCGTATATCTGCCGGTTCCGCAGAGAGGAGGTGGGCCCACCGCACGGTTTTTCGTGGGTGACGACAATGTCACTGTCGAAGTAGGTGTAAGTGTCCGGTGCCACCAGGTCCTCGTGAACCACGCCGACCCAGGCAAATTTTTTAGACGTTTTCACCAACCGGAAACGTCGATTACTTTGGGTGACGTTACGGGATTCGTCGAAACTGTAATGATAGATCATGGAGACCGCGTCCACGGTCGGACTCAGCGTGTTTTTGAGCTGCAGTAATTTGTCCCGGTCTTCCGGAAGCAGGACGTCGTCGGCATCCAGCCAGAGCGTGTAGTCCATGGCGGCCTGCGCGAACGCGAAGTTGCGCGCCGCCGAAAAGTCGTCGATCCATTCGAAGTCGAAAACCCGTGATGTGAATTTACCGGCGATTGCCTTCGTGTTGTCTTCCGAGCCCGTATCGACGATGACGATCTCGTCGGGAATGCCATCAACGGATTTCAAACATCTTTCCAGCGTTTCCTCTTCGTTCTTGACGATCATACATAAGCTTATTGTGATCACCGGCCAGAGTTTCCCTTCTCGGTTTTCGCTAAAGCCTTGCTGTCGATTTTGTCAACGCTGCCGTCTCAATCAACACGCCAGATCGGCGCAGCCTGCCTCGGTGCCGGCACCGCTGCCTCCTGTCTGCAGTCGTCGTCGCGAAGGATGGTATCCCGCAGCGAGCCTCGCCAACGCGATCTCGTTGCTGCCACTTCGCCGGTCGGCAGACGCTTCCGCTCGGTGGTGGCCTTGATCTCGTGCGATCCGGCTGGTGCTGGCCGATACTGTGTGGGCATCTTCGGGGGCTACCGGTGAAAGGAACAGTGATGGCCTTCCTGATCGCAGCACCCGACATGCTCTCGCTGGCGGCCACCGAGGTGGCCGGGATCGGTGAGTCGGTGAGCGCGGCTCATGCGGTGGCCGCGTCGTCGACTACCGCGGTGGTGGCCGCCGCCGGTGATGAGGTCTCCACCGCGATTGCGGGGCTGTTTTCGCGCCACGCCCAACAGTTCGCCGCGCTGGCTGCGCAGGCGGTGGGGTTTCACGACCAGTTTGTGCAGGCGCTGACCGCGGCCGGGGGGGCGTATGCGGGCACCGAGGCGGCCAACGTGTCGCCGCTGCAAACCCTGGAAAACGACGTGCTGGCGGTGATCAATGCGCCCACCAACGCGTTGCTGGGGCGCCCGTTGATCGGCAACGGCGCCGATGGGGCCAGTGGGGTGCAGGGCCAGCCCGGCGCGCCGGGCTGGCCCTGCACCCCACTGGCCCCATCGGCGCCGTTGCCGATCAACGGGCGCCCCAGCAACGCGTTGGTGGGCGCATTGATCACCGCCAGCACGTCGTTTTCCAGGGTTTGCAGCGGCGACACGTTGGCCGCCTCGGTGCCCGCATACGCCCCCCCGGCCGCGGTCAGCGCCTGCACAAACTGGTCGTGAAACCCCACCGCCTGCGCAGCCAGCGCGGCGAACTGTTGGGCGTGGCGCGAAAACAGCCCCGCAATCGCGGTGGAGACCTCATCACCGGCGGCGGCCACCACCGCGGTAGTCGACGACGCGGCCACCGCATGAGCCGCGCTCACCGACTCACCGATCCCGGCCACCTCGGTGGCCGCCAGCGAGAGCATGTCGGGTGCTGCGATCAGGAAGGCCATCACTGTTCCTTTCACCGGTAGCCCCCGAAGATGCCCACACAGTATCGGCCAGCACCAGCCGGATCGCACGAGATCAAGGCCACCACCGAGCGGAAGCGTCTGCCGACCGGCGAAGTGGCAGCAACGAGATCGCGTTGGCGAGGCTCGCTGCGGGATACCATCCTTCGCGACGACGACTGCAGACAGGAGGCAGCGGTGCCGGCACCGAGGCAGGCTGCGCCGATCTGGCGTGTTGATTGAGACGGCAGCGTTGACAAAATCGACAGCAAGGCTTTAGCGAAAACCGAGAAGGGAAACTCTGGCCGGTGATCACAATAAGCTTATGTATGATCGTCAAGAACGAAGAGGAAACGCTGGAAAGATGTTTGAAATCCGTTGATGGCATTCCCGACGAGATCGTCATCGTCGATACGGGCTCGGAAGACAACACGAAGGCAATCGCCGGTAAATTCACATCACGGGTTTTCGACTTCGAATGGATCGACGACTTTTCGGCGGCGCGCAACTTCGCGTTCGCGCAGGCCGCCATGGACTACACGCTCTGGCTGGATGCCGACGACGTCCTGCTTCCGGAAGACCGGGACAAATTACTGCAGCTCAAAAACACGCTGAGTCCGACCGTGGACGCGGTCTCCATGATCTATCATTACAGTTTCGACGAATCCCGTAACGTCACCCAAAGTAATCGACGTTTCCGGTTGGTGAAAACGTCTAAAAAATTTGCCTGGGTCGGCGTGGTTCACGAGGACCTGGTGGCACCGGACACTTACACCTACTTCGACAGTGACATTGTCGTCACCCACGAAAAACCGTGCGGTGGGCCCACCTCCTCTCTGCGGAACCGGCAGATATACGAAAGGCACCTCGCAGCGGGGCGCCCGCTGAATCCCGTCGACCTTTGCCACTACGCCCGCGAGCTCGAAGCGCACGGCGAGTTCGAAAAGGCCATCCCCTACTTTGTCGAGTTCCTGGCTTGGCAGGGCAGTGGGGATGATGCGCAGCTGGACCTGAGCTTGTTTGCGCTGCACACGCTGGCGCGGTGCTACTACATGACGGGGGATCTGGACAAAGAATGGGAATGCGCGCTGAAGTCCTTGGAGTTGGACGTCCCGCGGCCCGAATTCAGCTGCCGCTTCGCCGAACGCTTCCTCAAGAAAAACCACTTTCGTCAAGCCATCTTTTGGTATGAGCTCGCCCTGCAGGACCCCGCCGCCAAGAGCACCAGGGAGTGGGGAGTGCAGAATTACCCTTTCAAGACCTGGCTTCCGCACAAACAACTCGGATTGTGCTACTACCGCATCGGGGACTATAAGCGCTCCCTGCACCACAACGAGCTGGCTCGTCGCTACCTCCCCGAAGATCAGGACATTGAAACCAATATTCGTCTTCTTCAGCGTCTGATTAACGAATCCGCCGGGGAACCTCAGGCCGTCCCGACGGACACCACTAATTAGTTCCAGATCCTGACCCGGCGCTGCGGCGTCAGGTACAACGCGTCCCCCTCGGCCACGCCGAACGCGTCGTAGAAGGCGTCGACGTTGCGGACGACGCCGTTGCACCGGAACTCCGGCGGCGAGTGCGGGTCCACCGCCAGCCGCCGAATCGTCTCGGCCTCACGCGATTTCGTGCGCCACACCTGGGCCCATCCGTAGAACACCCGCTGCACGCCGGTGAGCCCGTCGATGACGGGAGCCGGCCGGCCCTCCAGCGACAGCTGGTAGGCCAGCAGCGCAATCGATAGCCCGCCGAGGTCCCCGATGTTCTCGCCGACGGTGAACGCGCCGTTGACGTGATACTTGCCGTCGAGCGCCCTGGGCGTGTACGCGTCGTACTGTTCGATCAGCGCCTTGGTGCGGGCGGCGAACTCGGCGCGGTCGTCGTCGGTCCACCAGTCGACCAGGTTGCCGTCGCCGTCGTACTTGGCGCCCTGGTCGTCGAAGCCGTGCCCGATCTCGTGGCCGATCACCGCGCCGATGCCGCCATAGTTGGCGGCGTCGTCGGCCTCGGCGTCGAAGAACGGCCGCTGCAAAATGGCTGCGGGGAAGACGATTTCGTTCATGCCGGGGTTGTAGTAGGCGTTGACGGTCTGCGGCGTCATGAACCATTCGTCGCGGTCGACCGGGCCGCCTAGCTTGGCCAGCTCGCGGTCGTGGTTGACCGCGTATCCCCGTCGGTAGTTGCCGTACAGGTCGTTGCGGTCGATCACCAGGGCGGAGTAGTCGCGCCACTTGGTCGGGTAGCCCACCTTGGCGGTGAACTTGTCCAGCTTGGCCAGCGCGCGCTCGCGGGTCCGCGGCGTCATCCAGTCCAGCTCGGTGATCGACTGCCGGTAGGCCGCCTTCAAATTGTCCACCAGCTCGTCGATGCGGGCCTTGGCGTCCGGCGGGAAATGCCGCCGCACATACAGTTTCCCGACGGCGTCGCCCATCAGGCCCTCCACCAGCGACACCGCGCGCTTCCAGCGTTCCCGGATCTGCTCGGCGCCGGTCAGCAGGCGGCCGTAGAAGTCGAAGTCGGCGGCGACGATTCCGTCGGTCAGCCAGGCGGCGCGGGCCCGGATCAACCGCCAGCGCGCCCAGCGCTTCCAGTCCTCGAAGTCCTCGCTGCCCCAGAGCGCGGCGAACGCGGTGAGGTAATCGGGTTGGCGCACAACGACTTCCGCCAGGGCGTCCGGGCTGCCGCCCAGCGCGGCGGCCCACCGGTTCCAATCGAAGCCGTCGGCGTCGCGCTGCAGGTCGGCGAAGGTGCGCAGGTTGTAGGTGAGCTCGGCGTCGCGGCGCTTGACCACGTCCCAGTGCGCGGCCGCCAGCTTGGTCTCCAGCGCCACGATGCGCGCCGCCGTCTCGGCGTGGTCGCCCTCGTCCCCCCCGAACACCAGGCCGAACATGCGCGCGATGTGTCTCGGGTAGGCCGCCAGCACCTCGGCGTGCCGCTCGTCGCGGAAATACGATTCGTCGGGCAGCCCGATGCCGGACTGGCCGAAGTGCGCCAGGTAGCGGGCCGAGTTCTTGGCGTCGGTGTCGACGTACATCGCCACCCCGCCGCCGACCCCGGTGCGCTGCAGGGCGCCCAGCGCCGCGGCCAGCGCGGAACGGTCGGCGCAGTCCTCCACGAGGGCCAGCTCGTCGAGCAGCGGCCGCACGCCCCGCCGTTCGACCGTGTCCTCGTCGAGGAAGCTGGCGTAGAGGTCGCCGATGCGCTGCTCGTCGGTGCCGGGTGCGGCCCCGGACTCGCTGGCCTCGACGATCAGGTCGCGCACCTGCTCTTCGGCCCGGTCGAACAGCTGGCGGAACGCGCCGTCGGTGGCGCGGTCCGGGGGAATCTCGTGCTCGGCCAGCCAGCGGCCGTTGACATGGCCGAACAGGTCGTCTTGGGGTCGGGCACCGGGATCGACATAGCTCAGGTCGACCCCCGAGCGAATGGCCGCATACGTCACCCCGCCATCCTTCCACCTTCTTTTGGATGCGACGATCGGGCCATGTCCGACCCCGAACCCGACGACGACGCCGGCGACCAGCCCGACGACGCCGCCGCCGCTGCCGCCGAGGACGCCGAAGACGCAGGTGGGCCTGTGTTTTCGGGCTACGGCATCGCGTCGGCGGCCCTGGGCCTGCTGTCGGTCGGCGCGGTCGTGCTCGGCGGGTTCATCTGGTCGGCCCACCGCGACGCCGTCGGCGAACGGGTCTACCTGAGCCGCGTCATGCAGACCGCCGCCGACTGGACGGGCGTGCTGATCAACATGAACAGCGGCAACATCGACACCAGCCTGCAAAAGCTGCACGACGGGACCGTCGGGGACCTCAACGCCGACTTCGACGCGGCGATGCAGCCGTACCGCCTGGTGGTCCAGAAGCTGCAGTCGCAAAGCGCCGGCCGGATCGACTCGGTGGCGATCGAGACGGTCCGTCACGATTTGGACACCCAGCCGGGGGGCGCCGGCCCCCCGAGAGACGTGGTGACCACCAAGCTGCCGCCGTTCGCCAGCCGGACGGACACGGTGATGCTCGTCGCGACCTCGGTCAGCGAGAACGTGGGCGCCAAGCCCCAGACGGTGCACTGGAACCTGCGGCTGGCCGTGTCCGACGTGGACGGCAAGCTGATGATCTCGGGTCTGGAATCCATCCGATGAGGAACGTCTGGCGGCTGCTCGCCTTCGACATCCTGGCCCCCCTGGCCGCGATCGGCGCGCTGCTGGCGATCGGGCTGGTGCTGCGCTGGCCGCGGTGGTGGGTGGCGGCGTGCGCGGTGCTGATCGTGCTGATCGTCGAAGGCGTCAGCGTCAATTTCTGGCTGCTGCGCCGCGACGCGGTCAGCGTCGGCACCGACGACGACGCGCCGGGGCTGCGGCTGGCCGTGGTCTTCGTCTGCGCGGCGGCCCTGTCGGCGGCCGTGTTGACCGGCTACACGCACTGGACGAAGTCCGACCGCGGCTTCAACGACGACGCGCGCCAGGTGGTGCGCACCGCCACCGGGATGGCCGAGGCGATGGCGTCATTCACCCCGAGCGCCCCGATGAGCTCGATCGATCGGGCGTCGGCGATGATGGTGCCCGAGCAGGCCGGCGCGTTCAAGGACCAGTACAAGAAGTCCAGCGCCGACCTGGCCCAGCGCAACGTCACCGCCCAGGCCGCCACGCTGGCGGCCGGGGTGGAGGCCCTCGGGCCGGCGGCGGCCAGTGTGGCCGTGATTTTGCGGGTGACCCAGAACGTGCCGGGGCAGCCGCCCACTCAGGCGGCGCCGGCGCTGCGGGTGACGTTGACCAAGCGCGGCGGCAACTGGCTGGTGTCCGACGTGGCGCCGATCAGCTCGCGCTGAGGGCCCTCAGTTGGACTCGGCCGTCCGCGCGGACTTCACCTTGACGAATCGGTCCGACAGCCGGCGCATCCGGATCATCAGCGACGCCGTCGGGCTGGTGCTGCCGTCGATGTAGGCGGCCAGCTCCTCGGGCGTCACCCCGATGCGGGAGGCGAATTCGTGCTCCGCCAGCCCGGACCGTTCGATCAGCAGCGTGACGTGGCGGGCCACCTCGGCGCGTTCGTTGGCCTCCAGGTGGGCCCGCGCGCGCTCCAGCACCTCCCACAGCGCCTTGGAGATGCCGTAGGGCCGGGTGCCCGCCAGCACCTCTTCGACCTGCCGGGCGGTCCGCCCGTACGGGTCGCGCTTCAGCGCGGCGGCGATGCGCTTCCAGGTGGCGATGTCGCCGCCCTGCAGCGCCGAGCGGATCGCGGAGGTCGGCCAGAATTCGACGGGTTGTTCGGGATCCGGTGACGATCCGCCGCCGGGCCCGCGCGGTTCGCCGGCGGGCCGCTGGGGCGGCGGCGCCGGGCGCCGGTCCGATGCCAACGTCACCTCGCCTCCTCCAGCATCGCGACAGCCACCGATAGGCAGCGTTGCCTGACCTCGTCCCAGTCCGCCCTCGCATCGGGCTCCGAGAAGCCATCGTCGCTCAAATCGGAGGGGTGTGGATCCGCGAGCCGGCGGACCAACTGCGTGGCGATCCAGTGCGGCCTGGGTGTTCGACAACAGTAATACCTGTCCATCCCGGCCAGCACCACCGCAGCGGTCTCGGGTTCGACCGTTTCGACCATGTCTGCAAAGTCGGCATAATCGCGGCTGCTGTTACGGCACATGATCAGATAGCCCTTGAGGCGCAGCGCTTCGGCGCCGGTGGGGACCATCAGCCGGTCGCCGGTGGGCAGCTGCACGTTGGTGGTTTCCACCGGGCTGCGGCGCTCGAACTGGGGCGGCTCGGCGTCCTTTTTCACCGCACCGTTTTCCAGCGCGTCGATGGCCACCGACAGCCGGCCCCGCCACAGCGTGACCGGGTGAACGGGCCGGTCGCCGCCGGCGATCGCCCGGGCGATGCCGTTGCGCGACGTCAGGCCCAGCCGTTTGCTGCCCGGGTGGGCCTTGGTGTCGCCGTTGGTGGCCGCCGCGGCGGCGTCGTCGCCGATGTCGACCTGGTGCGGGATCTGTTCGGGGCCGAGTCCGCGCGCGCCGGTGGCTTTGCCGTTACGCCCGCAGCCGGTGAAGGCCAGCGGGTCCGCCACGGTGATGGCGTCGGGCGCCAGGTGCTTGAGCTTGGCGGCGGACTTGAGCACCATCCGCAGGTCGCCGCTGGGCGCGGCCAGCCCCGAGATGTCGTCGGGGATGACCACGACGTCAGCCAGGTCGACCTCGGGCAGCGGCCTGTCGAAGTCGACCGACGGCAACACGCGCGACAGCCACCGCGGCAGCCACCAGTTCCACTGCGCGAACATCGCCATCAGCGCCGGGACCAGGACCAGGCGCACCACCGTGGCGTCCACCGCGATCGCCACGGCGCAGGCCACGCCGATCTCGGCGACCAGCGGCATGCCGGCGAACGCGAAGCCGATGAACACCGCGATCATGATCAGGGCGGCGCTGGTGATCGTCCGGGCGCTGGTGCTCACCCCGTAGGCGACCGCGTCCCGGGTGTTCCCCGAGTGCAGGAAGCGTTCCCGGATGCGGGTGAGCAGGAAGATCTCGTAGTCCATCGACAGCCCGAAGGTCATCGCCAGCACCAGCGGGGGAACGGTGCTGTCGATCGAGTGGATCTGGGCGAAGCCGAGGTCGCGCAGCCAGCCCCACTGGAACACCATCACCAGGCTGCCGTAGGCGGCGGCGACCGACAGCAACGTCATCAGCACGCCCTTGAGCGCCAAAAACACCGAGTGGATCGAGATCAGCAGCATCACGAACGCGATCAGCGCCACGAACAGCAGCACCACCGGCTCGGTCTGGGCCACCTGGTCGTCGAAGTCCTTGATCAGCGCGGTCGGGCCGCCGACGTCGACGCGGGCCGTCCCCGCGTCGGGGATCTTTGGAAGCTGTTGCCGCAGCCAGGTGACGGTCTGGCGGGCGCCCATGTCCTCGGGATCCACCGACAACACCGCCGACACCAGGGCACTGCCGTTGTCCTCGGCGAATTGGGGCGGTGACACCGACACGATGTGCGGGGCCTGCGTGATGCGCTGGCGGATCGCCGAGATGGTCTCGCCGTGCTCGGGCGAGGCCGCGCCGCCGTCGGGGAAGGTGATCAGCACCTGCACGGGGCCCAGCGCGCCCGGCCCGAGCGCCTGCGCCGCCGCGCCCACCCCGGCGCGGATCTCGTGCGAGGAGTCGAACTGGCGCAGCAGGCTGTTGCCCAGGACCATCGACGCGGCCGGCGCCGCCATCACGAGTAGCACCACCGACGCGGCCACCGCCGACAGCCACGGCCGGCGCATCACCCACCCGATCCAGCGGTTCCAGAACCGGGACTGGGTGCCCTCCGGCTGCCGCGACCAGTGCAGCAGCCGCGACCGCTTGGCCGCCGACCGCCCGAAGGTCGCCAGCACCGCCGGGGTCAGGGTGGCCGAGCTCAGCATGGCCACCGCGACGGCCAGGATCGCCCCGGTGGCCATCGATTTCAGCGCCGGGGTGTTGATGATGTAGATCCCGGTCAGGGAGGCGACGACGGTCGCGCCCGACAGCACCACCGCGAGCCCGGAGGTCGCCATCGCGGCGTCGACGGCGTCGGTGTGCTGGCGCCCGGAACGCAGCTCCTCGCGGAAACGCATCAGGATGAATAGCGAATAGTCCACGGCCAGCGCGATCCCGAACATCGAGACGGTCGAGGTCACGAACACCGACATGGTGGTGTGGGTCGATAGGAAATAGACCAGGCCCATGGTCACGACGACCGTGCAGACGCCCAGGGACAGCGGGATCGCCGCGGCGGCCAGCGAACCGAACACCGCCAGCAGGACGATCAAAATGATCGGCAGGTTCCAGCGTTCGGCGGCGGCGATGTCGTGCTTGGTGTTGGCGGCGGCGGCGGCGCTGAGCGCCCCCTGGCCGATGACGTAGAGCCGCACGCGGCCGTCGGCGGTCAGGCCGGGCTGGTCGCCCTTGATCCCGATCCTCTGCCGCAGCTGCTTGGCGATGTCGCTGGTGCCGGCGTTGCGGGCGTCCAGCCGCAGCGACACCACGTACGGCCGGTCGGGCTGCGGCGGGCGTTGGGTGGGGTTGGGCGCCTCCGTGACGCCGGGAAACTCGCCGGCGATTCGGCGCAGCTGCGCTACCGCGTCGTTGATGTCGGAATAGCTGGCGTCCGGGCGGGGCGCCGCGACCAGCGCCAGCGAGGACACCCCCTGGTCGTGGTAGAGCTCCTCGAGCTGGTCGTGCACCGCCAGCGACTGGGAGCCGGCCACTTCGAAACCGCCGCCGGTGAGATTCCCGGACTGCGTCAGCGCCAGATAGACGGCCGGCACCAACGCCAGCAACCAGCCTGTGAAGACCAACCAACGGTATCGACGCAGGCTGCGGCTGAGGCGCATCATGAACTGCTGGATTTCTGCACTCCCCGGTGTCTCGCGCGGCGTGCAGGCGAGGATACCGCAGCAGCCTGTGGATTATGTCGGGTTATCAGCATCCTGAGCTGCAAGGACACCGATGTTTCTAAGACGCCGTGAAGCCGTTGTGAACCGGTGACTATAAGGATCTAAGTCACACGAGTGGCAGCCGCGGGGCGGGCGGTGGCAGGATGTCGGATGGCCGCGCGGGTACCGGGGATCCCGCCACCAAAAGCCTTCTATCGCAGCCGCCTACGGGGTGTCCACGACGAGGCACGTGTATCGGCGAACACCCAAGGAGTGATCCATGACGACAGGCACCGCGACCAGGCGCCGCAGGCTCCTCGCCGGGCTGATCGCCGCCGCCGCGCCCGCCGCCGCCTTCGCGGTGCTGGCCGGCCCGCCGGCGACGGGCGCCAACGACCCCTGCTCGGCCAGTGAGGTCGCCCGCACGATCGGTTCGGTCTCCAAGTCGATGGGCGACTACCTGGACTCGCACCCGCAGACCAACCAGGCGATGACGACGATGCTGCAGCAGCAGGCCGGCCCGCAGTCGTTGACCGGGTTGAAGTCCTACTTCGAGGCCAACCCGAAGGTCGCCGGCGACATGACGTCGATGGCGCAGCCGCTGACCAACCTGTCGATGCAGTGCAAGCTGCCGATCACGATCCCTCAGGCGATGGGCCTGATGCAGCAGGCGCAGGGCGCCGCGGGCGGGCTGCCCGCGCTGCCGGGCGGCGCCGCGGGCACCCCGCCGGAGGCGACCGCGCCGGCCCCCACCGGTGCCAGCCAGGGCGGCACGCTGCCCGGCGTCACGATCGGCGGCGCGCCGAAGCCCGGCAACGTCGGTTAAGCGCCGGCGGGCCGGCCGTCGGGGCCGGCCTCGGGCGGCGGGACGGGCCCCCGCGGGGCGCCGCCGGCCGGGTCGGCGGCGGGGTCGTCGCGGTGGCGCACCACCGGCAGCGGCCCGGTGATCGGGTCGTCGTCGGAGTCGGTGACGTTCTCGGTGCGGAACACGAAGAAGAACACCACCCAGCCGACGGCGGCGATGAATAGCCAGCTGATCAGCCGGTACAGCAGCATGGCCGAGATCGCGCTGGGCAGGGACATCCCGCTGGACACCAGGCCGGGCACCAGCACCGCCTCGACCACCAACAAGCCGCCGGGCATCAGCGGTATGGTGCCGACCGCGCGGGCGGCGGCGTAGGCCACCGTCAGCCCGGCGACCGAGGCGTGGTCGCCGGCGGCGTAGGCGGCGAAGCCCAGGCAGGCCACGTCGGCGATCCAGTTGAACATCGACCAGCTGAACGCCACGCCCAGGTCGCGGCGGCCCAGGCTCACCGATTCCAGCTGGCTGAGCGTCTCGCGCCACTTGTCCAAACCGGTGTCCGCCGGCTTGCCGCGCACGGAGTTGAACCAGGCCAGCACCCGGCCGCCGATGCCCTCGATCAGCTCGGGGCGCGACGCCACCGCCTGGGCCAGCAGCAACAGCGCGACGAAACCGCCGAGCGTGAACAGCAATGAGAACGGGTTGTTCTTGGCGCCCAGGAAGAACGCGCCGCCCAGCCCCAGCAGCGCCAGCCCCACGGCCTGCAGCACGCCCGACATCACCAGCTGCCACGAGGCCACCACCGCCGAGGCGCCCCAGATCCGCTGCTGGCGGAACAGGAAGGTGGCCGACAGCACCGGCCCGCCGGGCAGCGTGGTGCTCAGCGAGTTGGCGGCGTAGAACGCGGCCTCCGACCGCAGCTGCTTGACGTGCACACCGGCCGACCTCAGCAGGGTGCGCTGGATCTGGGCGAAGCTGTGCATCGACGCGGCCGCGGCCAGCACCGACGCGATCAGCCACCACCAGTTCGCCTCGTACAGGCTCATCCAGGCCTTGGCCAGCTGGTCCCAGCCGAGCGAGACCTCCACAGCAAGCACGACGGCGACGATTCCCAGCACCACCCAGCGCACCCACCAGTACTTGCCGCGCGGGGTCGGTTC
This sequence comes from Mycobacterium palustre, assembly GCF_002101785.1. Lineage (GTDB taxonomy): Bacteria > Actinomycetota > Actinomycetes > Mycobacteriales > Mycobacteriaceae > Mycobacterium > Mycobacterium palustre. The sequence continues at coordinate 37,230 of NZ_LQPJ01000098.1, read as the reverse complement.
GCGCGCCAGGTCGAGCTTGCGGGGCGGTGCGTGGTGCGGCACGTGGTTTAGGGTAACCGCGCAGGTGGCGCGGCCAGCGCGGCGAAGCGCCGACTGTGTCGGGGTCGTACCGGGGTCGTAACCGGATCGTGGCGGCCGCGCTGGGCGGTCGGAGCAAAGCGCCGCCAGATAGGCTGACCTGATGCCGGCAAACCCCGACGACGCCGTAGAGGCTGGGTCAGTCGAACCGCTCGTCCGCAAGGCCGCCGCCTGGTCGTGGCGGTTGCTCGTCATCCTCGCCGCGGTGCTCGCCCTGCTGTGGGTCGTGAAGAAGCTGGAGGTGGTCGTCGTCCCGGTGTTGCTGGCCTTGATTGTCAGCGCGTTGCTCGTGCAGGCGGTCGACTGGCTGGACCAGCGGGGCCTGCCGCGCGGTGCGGCGGTGGCGCTGGTGTTGTTCGGCGGCTTCGCCGTCTTGGGCGGCATCCTGGCTTTCGTCATCATCCAGTTCGTCTACGGGCTGCCGGACCTGACCGAAGAGGTGAGCCGAAGCATCGACTCCACCCGGCGCTGGCTGATCGAGGGGCCGCTGCATTTGCGCGGCGAACAAATCTCCAACGCGGGCAACGCCGCGATCCAGGCGCTGCACAACAACCAGTCCAAGCTCACCAGCGGCGCGCTGGCGACGGCCGCCACCATCACCGAGGTGGTCATCGCGGCCGTATTGGCTTTGTTCACTTTGATATTCATGCTCTACGGCGGGCGCAACATCTGGCAATACGTCACGAAGATCTTCCCAGTCGGCGTCCGCGACCGGGTGCGCGAGGCGGGCCACGCGGGATACGTGTCGCTGATCGGCTACGTGCGGGCGACGTTCCTGGTCGCCCTGACCGACGCCGCGGGTGTGGGCACCGGGCTGGCGATCATGGGCATCCCGCTGGCGCTGCCGCTGGCCTCGCTGGTGTTTCTGGGCGCGTTCGTCCCGCTCGTCGGCGCGGTGGTCGCGGGCTTCTTGGCCGTGGTGGTGGCGCTGCTGGCCAAGGGAGTCGTCTACGCGCTGATCACACTGGGTTTGCTAATCGCGGTGAACCAGCTCGAGGCGCATTTGCTGCAGCCGCTGGTGATGGGGCGCGCGGTGTCGATCCATCCGCTCGCGGTGGTGCTGGCGATCTCGACCGGCGGGGTGCTCGCCGGGATCGTCGGCGCCCTGCTGGCCGTCCCGACGGTCGCGTTCGTCAACAACGCGATGCAGGTGCTGCTGGCCCCGGATCCCGCCGCCGAAGCAGAAAAGCAGGCCGAGGAGGCCGACGAGTCGGCGATCGTCCAGGCGGAACCGGACCGGCCCGACTGATCCGCCGAGCGCCTAGAGGCGCCCCTCGCGGCGCAGCAGGTCCTGGGCGCTGACCGGCGCGCCCCCCGCGCCGCCGCCGCGGCGCCGCTGCCGCGGGTTGTCGCCGTTCTCGCCTTGCCCGCGCGAGTTGAGCTGCTCGGTGGCCGTGCCCGAGTCGTCGCCGTCGGAGCGCATGACCGGCAGGGCGGTGGTCGGCTCGGCCGGGTCGGCGCTGTCGCCGGAACGGTTGGTCGGGAGCGGCATGGCCCGCGTCTGACCGCCCGACGGCGGCGGCGGGGGCGCCGGCTGCGGCGGCGTGGCGGGACGCGGCCCGGCTGGCGGGACCGTGAGGCGCGTCGTCGGCGCTTGCGTCGGCTGGCTCGGCGGGGCCTGCAACCGCGCGGTGTTCGCGGCGGCGGGCGCCGGCGGCTGGGCCGGCCGCGGCTCCGGCGGGCCGGCCGGGGGCCGCGCCGGGCGCGACGGCTCCAGCGCGCCGGGATGGGTGGGGTCGTGCGGCGCGCGCGGCGTCGCGGCGACCAGGCTGGCCGCGGCGACCGGAGGCCGCGCGGTCCGCCCGTTGAGGGTGGGCCGCTTGCGCTCGTCGGGCAGGTCGATCTCGCCCAGCCCGAGCCGGTTCTGCAGCCGGCGGGCCCAGCGCGGGGCCCACCAGCAATCGTCGCCGAGCAGCTTCATCACCGAGGGCACCAGGAACATCCGGACCACGGTCGCGTCCAGCAGCAAGGCGGCCATCAGCCCGAAGGCCAGGTACTTCATCAGCACCAGGTCGCTGAACACGAACGACGCGGCGACCACGGCGAGCACCAGCGCGGCGGCCGTGATCAGCCGCCCGGTGGTCGCCGTGCCGATCCGGATGGCCTCGGCGGTGGACATGCCGCGCTCGCGGGCCTCGACCATCCGGGACACCAAAAACACCTCGTAGTCGGTGGCCAGGCCGAAGCCCACGGCGACGACCAGCGCGATCAGCACCACCATCAGCGGCGTCGGCGTGAAGTTCAGCCACGTCGAGAAGTGCCCGTCGACGAAGATCCACGTCAGGATCCCCAGGGTGGATCCCAGCGTCAGCGCGCTCATCACCACCGCCTTGATCGGCAGCACGAACGATCCGAACGCCAGGAACATCAGCACCGTCGTCGCGCCGAGCAGCAACACCAGCATCAGCGGGGCCTTGTCGAACAGGCTGTGGATGCTGTCCTGCTCGAGCGCCGGCGTGCCGCCGACCAGCAGGCTGAGGCCTTTCGGCGCCGATACCGCGCGCAGTTCGCTGATCTTCTTGGCCGCGTCATTGCGGTTGGACAACCCGTTCTGGATCACCCGCACCGAGTCGTCCTTGGGCTGCGACGTCCCGTTCGGCCCGTTGACGCAGGGATTGCCGGCGATGGTCGGGCAGGGCCGCTCCTGCCACGTCTTGTCGGTGAACCCGGTGATCGGCGCGATCCTGTTGCGGATGTCGGCGACCTGCTGATCGGTGACCTTGCTGCCGTTGTCGCTCTTGATCACGACGGTCAGCTGTTCGGTGCGGTACCCGGGGAACAACTTGTCGAAGTGCTCCTGCGCCAGGCGCACGGAGTTGTTCGGCGGCAGGTACTTCTCGCTCATGCCCCCGAACGACAGGTTGCCCAGCGGAATGACCAGCAGGATCATGCCGACGGCGATCGGGATGGCGAACGCAAGCGGACGCTTCATCACGAAGTTGACGAGCTTGCCCCAGAAGCCGGCCTCGACCTCCTCGCGCGTCTTGGTCTTCTGCAGCCGCTCCGCGAGCCACTCGAGGTAGACGCGCGACACCTTCCAGTTCCGCAAAAACGGCACCCGCAACGCGGTCCGCACGCCCAGCGCGTCCACGTGGCGCCCGAGGATGCCCAGGCACGCCGGCAGCAGCGTGATCGATAGCAGCGCGGCCAGCCCGACCGCCGCGAAGATCGCGTAGGTCAGCGAATGCACAAATCCCTGCGGCAACGCCAGCAGGCTGGCGCTCGAGGCGATGATCAGCACCGCCGAGAAGGTGACGGTGCGGCCGGCCGTCATCACCGTGCGCCGCACCGCCGCCTCGGTGTCGTAGCCCTCGGCGATCTCCTCCCGGAACCGGCTGACCACGAACAGCCCGTAGTCGATGGCGATGCCGAGGCCGATCAGCGACACCACCGGCTGGGCGAAGTAGTGCACCGGGCCGAAAATCGCGACGAACCGCAGGATGCCCAGCGCGCCGGCGATGCTCAGCCCGCCCACCATCACCGGCAGGCCGGCGGCGATCGCGCCGCCGAACACCAAGAACAACACGACCGTCACCGCCGGCAGCGCGAGCACCTCCATGCGGCGCTGGTCGGTGGCGATGGTCCCGGTCAGGGCGTTGGCGATCGGCTCGAGGCCGGCCAGCTGAACCTTGCCGCCGTCGAGCTTCTGCAGGTCGGGCGCGATCGTCTTGTAGTTGTTGAGGATCGTGTCGTCGTCGTCGCCCTTCAGTGGGATGGACACGAAGGTGTGCTTCTTGTCTTCGGTCGCCATCCCCTTGATCAGCGGGGGCGCGTCGGCCGGGTCGGCCACCGCCAGCCAGCCCGCCCACCCGACGACCTGGTTGGGGTGGTCGTTCTTGAACTTGTTGAGCTCGTCGACGATCTTCTGCTTCCATGCCGGGTCGTCGACGGTCTTGCCGTCGGGAGCGGTGAAGGTGGCGACGATGTGGCTGGTGCGGTCGCGGCCGTAGGTCTGGTCGCCCAGCACCGAGGCCTTGACCGACTGGCTGCCGTCGTCGTAGAAACCGCTCTGGGTAACGTGCTTTCCCAGGCTCAGCCCGAAGACGCCGCCGCCGAGGCACAGAGCCACCATGACCCCGATTACGATGTACCGGTAGCGGTACACAGTTCGACCCCACCAGGCGAACACGTGAGCTCCTTACTGGATCGAATGTGACCCGCGCTGTGTCATTGGAGTTCCGCCGCCAGTCTCACACACGCGTGGTCAACAGTGCGGACAGCGGCCGGAACGGCTGCAGCCACGCCCCCTGGTCAGGCAGCGAATCTAGCCCGATTCGCGGCAACGGTTCCCGGAACACACCCGCGATGTCTTCCAGGTCGACGAAGTCCAAGGTATCCGACGCTAGCGCCCAACTCGCGTGTTCGCGAAATCCGATCACCTGAACGCCGATGCCGGTGCGTGCGATCTCCTGCAGCGGCTGGCGGAACGCCTGCCCGTCCGCGGAGGCCACGACCAGCGCCGCCAGCCCCTCGGAACGCCGCCGTTCGATGTGCGCGAGCATGTCGCGGTCGACGTCGCTGTCCTCGTCGATCTTCGGCTTGGCGAACACGGCGAAGCCGACGTTGCGCAGCGCGTCCACCCAGGGCCGGACCACCTCGGCGCTGCCGGGCGCGATGTTGGTGAAGACGGTGGCCTCGGGTTCGATCACGACGCCCGGGCGGGCCGCGCTGACCTCGGCCGTGCGCGCCAGCAGCCACCGGCCGAGGGCGTCGAACCGCGGCCGTTCCAGGGCGGTCGGCCGGCGACCGAGGATGGAACCCAGGCCCATGTCGAGGTTGGGCGCGTCCCACACCAAAAGGACGCGACCGCCGGGGGTGGGGAAGCTGTTCAGGCCCTCGGCCGACAGGACGGCCGGCGATTCCAGGGATTCCGGTGCGGTTTCTTCCGTCAGGCTCATGCTCATCGCCTACTCATGGTCTGAATGTCGAAGCCAAATGAATTCGGTCACGGCGCTGCCCGCTTCTTGGGCCTTCGTCTCGTACTTGGTGGTGGGCCGGGCGACCGAGATCGGCAGGCGGTCGCCCGGCTCGGCGCGTCGCAGCCGCGGTTCGGCGTCACCGACGTCGCCGATGTGCTCGGCGTAGCCGGGGTGGTCCGTGGCGGCGTGCAGGACACCGCCAGGGAGTAGCCGGTCGGCGATCAGGCCAATCGTGCCGGTTTGCAGGAACCGGCGCTTGTGGTGGCGGGCCTTGGGCCACGGGTCGGGGAAGAAGACCCGCACGCCGGTCAGCGAGGCGGGCGCGATGAGGTGGGCCAGCACGTCGACCGCGTTTCCGTGGATCAGCCGGATGTTGCGAACGCCTTCGCGGTCGATCGCCGAGAGCAGCTGCGCCAGGCCCCGTCGGTAGACCTCGACCGCGATCACGTCGACGCCGGGCTCGTCGGCGGCCATCGCCAGCGTGGATGTGCCGCTGCCGCAACCGATTTCGAGAACTACGGGCGCCCGACGGCCGAACCAGGCGCCGGTGTCCAGCGGTTCGCGATCCCCGGCGTGGCTGCCCAGCGAGAGGCCCAGCCTCGGCCAGAGCCGCTCCCAGGTTTCGCGTTGGCCGCCCGAAAGGGTGGACCGCCGCGAGCGGAAACTCGTGGTGGGAAGGGGACGGCGTTCGTCGGTACCCAGGCCTGTTTCCACCTCCGCCGGCGCGTCGGGACACGTCCTGACCCCGGGTTGCGCATGCATTTGTCCATGGTGGCCTATGAACCGCCGGGGTTGCCGCCCCTGGTCCAGATTGATACCCAACAGTTGCCTTCGGCTGGTAACGGGGGGCCGGTGGCTCGCATCTCGCCGATGCAAATGCCACCATGCGGGGAACAACGCCGGCGGGTCGATCGGATCTAATGGGCAGGACATGACGGGACTAGGGCACCGAACCTTCGCCGACGAGCTGGCGCGCTTCGCCGCCGGGCGCGCGGACCCGCGCGTGAGTGCGATCGCGGAGCGGGCCGGCGCGCCGCTGCGCGTCGCCGTCCGCGGGCGCCCGACCGTGGGGCGCCGCACGGTGGCGCGGGCCCTGGACGTGGCCGGAAAGGCCCGCGGCATCCGGGTGGCGAGCGGAAAGACGCCCGCCGACGTCGTCGTCTATGTCACCGCGGAGGTGCTCAAGCCCGAAGATGTCGACGCGATCGCCACCGCCGGGCTCCCGGTGCTGGCCGTGCTGAACAAGGCCGACCTGACCGGCTCGCTTTCCGGGCGGGCCGGTGACGGGCCGATCGGGGCGGCCCGGGGCCGCTGCGCCCGGCTCGCGGAGCTGGTTCGCGCGCCCGTGGAGCCGATGATCGGCCTGCTCGCCGTGACCGCCCTGGACGGCCTGGACGCCGCCCTGTGGGCGGCGCTGCGGGAGCTGGCCGCCGACCCGCGCGGCGCCGGCGCCCTCGACGGGTCGTTTGCTGGCTTCATGGCAGCGAACAACGCCGTGCCGGCCGAGCTGCGGTCGCGGTTGCTGGCAACCCTGGACCTGTTCGGCACGGCGGTGAGCATCGCGGCGCTGCGTCGGGGTGCGGCGCCGGCGCAGGTCCGGGCGCTGCTGCGCCGGATCAGCGGGGTGGACGCCGTCCTGGGCCAGATCTCGGTCGCCGGGGCCGAGGCGCGCTACCGGCGCGTGCTTGCGGCCGTCGCGGAACTGCAGGCGCTGGCCGTCACCGCAGACGAGACTTCCCAAGCCATCGCCGGGTTCCTGGCCGGCGACGACGCCGTGGTCGCCCGCATGGCCGCCGCCGTCGCCGTGGCCGAGGCGGCCGGGCTGCGCGTCGACCCCGCCACCGACGCGGCCGCCCACCTGCCGCGGGCCGTGCGCTGGCAGCGCTACAGCCGCGGCCCGGTGAGCGACCTGCATCGCGCCTGCGGCGCCGACATCGCCCGCGGGTCGCTGCGGCTGTGGTCGCGGGCCGGCGGGCCGCTGCCCGGGGGGTCCCGATGAGCGACGACCCGACCGCCCAGGTGGACGCGCTGGTGGCGGGCATCGGGCCCCGGCTCGACGCGCCCGCCGTCACCCGCCGCGACGTGGTGTTGGTGACCGGGCCCTGGCTGGCGGGGGTGACCGCGGTGGTGGCGGCGCTGCGCGAGCGGCTGCCCCAGCACAAGTTCGTCGAGTCGGCGGACCTGGGGCCCGGCGAGGCGCCGACCGCCGTGGTGTTCGTCGTGTCCGCGGCGGCCGCGCTGACCGCCTCCGACTGCGCCCTGCTGGACGCCGCGGCCGAGCACACCGATGCGGTGGTGGGCGTGGTGTCCAAGATCGACGTGCACCGCAACTGGCCCGACGTGCTGGCCGCCAACCGCGACGCCCTGGCCGCGCACGCCCCGCGCTACGGGCAGGTGCCGTGGGTCGGCGCGGCGGCCCTGCCCGACCTCGGTGAGCCGATCGTCGACGACCTGGTGGGCACCGTCGCGGCGCGGCTGGCCGACCCCGACCTCGCCCGGCGAAACAGGCTGCGGGCGTGGGAGTCCCGCCTGCAGACGGTCGTCCGGCGGATCGACCGCGACGCCGAGGGCGTCGGCCGGCGGGCGCGGGTCGACGCGTTGCGCGAGGAGCGCAGCACCGCCCTGCGCCAGCGCCGCCAGGCCAAGACCGAGCGCACCATCACCCTGCGCGGCCAGATTCAGCAGGCCCGGGTGCAGCTGTCCTACTTCGCGCGCAACCGCTGCAGCTCGGTGCGCACCGAGCTGCAGGAGGACGCGGCGGGCCTGTCCCGGCGCAAGATGGCGGGTTTTGAGGCCTACACCCGCGGCCGGGTCGACGAGGTGGTCGCCGAGGTGAGCGAGGGCACCACCACCCAGCTCGCGGATGTCGCGCAGGTGTTGGGCGTCCCGGTGGCCCCGCAGCCGACCGAGGGCGCTGAGCAGCTGCCGACGGTCGACCTCCCGCCCCCGCCGCTGAAGTCGCGGCGGCAGGAGACCTGGCTGATGATGCTTCTCGGCGCCGGGTTCGGGCTGGGCGTGGCGCTGACGCTGAGCCGGCTGGTGGGCGGCCTGGCCGCGCGGCTGAGCCCCGCGCTGGCGATCGCCGGCGCCGCGGCGTGCGTGGCGATCGGGCTGGCGGTCACCTTCGTGGTGATCCACATCCGGGGCCTGCTGCGCGACCGGGCGTTGCTGGACAGATGGGTCGGCGAGGCGACGGCATCCCTGCAGGCGGTGGTCGAGGAGCTGGTCGCCACCCGCGTGCTGGCCGCCGAGTCGATGCTGAGCACCGCGCTGATCGCCCGGGACGAGGCCGAAAACGCGCAGCTGGGCGAGCGGGTCAGCGCGATCGACAGCGAACTGCGCGAGCACGCGATCGCGGCGGCCCGGGCGGCGGCGGTGCGGGACCGGGAGATGCCCACGGTTAAGGCCGCGCTAAACGCCGTGCGAGCGGAGCTGGGGGAACCGGGTGTACCCCCGGCCGAAAGCCCCGGCCCGGACGCGGGCGGGGACGACACCGAGGAAACGGCTTCAAGGAGCGCGAATGACGACGATTCGTGACGTTCGGTGAGGCTTCTGAATCGTTGTTGTGAGGAGGCTTATACCCGCCCGAGACCTCCCCGACAAGTCGGCCACGATAACCTGTAGTTAACGCCACCATGTAAACAGTTGTGTGGGCGAATGCATACCCGAAGCGAAGAGCTGCCCGTAGCCAGGCAGTAGAACCCACAGGAGAGTTCGATGACTTCAGCGACCATTCCCGGTCTGGACAGCGCCCCTACCGATCACCAGGGCCTGCTTGCATGGGTAGCGGAGGTCGCCGAGCTCACCCAGCCGGACCGGGTGGTATTCGCTGACGGCTCCGACGAGGAGTGGAAGCGGCTCACCGACGAGCTCGTCGAGGCGGGCACGTTCAAGCGGCTGAACCCGAAGAAGTACCCGAACTCGTTTTTGGCGCTGTCGGATCCGTCCGACGTGGCGCGGGTGGAATCCCGGACCTTCATCTGTTCGGAGCGGCAGGAGGACGCCGGCCCCACCAACAACTGGATGGACCCCGCCGAGATGCGGTCCACGATGACCGAGCTGTACCGGGGCTGCATGCGCGGCCGCACCATGTGGGTGGTCCCGTTCTGCATGGGCCCGCTCGGCGCCGAGGACCCGAAGCTGGGCGTGGAGATCACCGACTCCGAATACGTCGTGGTGTCCATGAAGGTGATGACCCGGATGGGCAAGGCCGCGCTGGAGAAGATGGGCGACGACGGGTTCTTCGTCAAGGCGCTGCACTCCGTCGGCGCCCCCCTGGAGCCGGGCCAAAAGGACGTCCCGTGGCCGTGCAACGACACCAAGTACATCACCCACTTCCCGGAGACCCGCGAGATCTGGAGCTACGGCTCCGGCTACGGCGGCAACGCGCTGCTGGGCAAGAAGTGCTACTCGCTGCGCATCGCCTCGGCGATGGCCCACGACGAGGGCTGGCTCGCCGAGCACATGTTGATCCTCAAACTGATCTCCCCGGAGAACAAGGCCTACTACTTCGCCGCGGCGTTCCCGTCGGCGTGCGGCAAGACCAACCTCGCCATGCTGCAGCCGACCATCCCGGGCTGGCGCGCCGAGACCCTCGGTGACGACATCGCCTGGATGCGTTTCGGCAAGGACGGCCGGCTGTACGCGGTCAACCCGGAGTTCGGCTTCTTCGGGGTCGCGCCCGGCACCAACTGGAAGTCCAACCCCAACGCCATGCGCACGATCTCCGCGGGCAACACCGTCTTCACCAACGTCGCGCTGACCGACGACGACGAGGTGTGGTGGGAAGGCCTGGAGGGCGAGCCGGACCACCTGATCGACTGGAGAGGCGACGATTGGTACATCCGCGAGACGGAAACCAAAGCGGCCCACCCGAATTCGCGTTACTGCACACCGATGTCGCAGTGCCCGATCCTGGCGCCGGAGTGGGACGACCCGCAGGGCGTGCCGATCTCCGGCATCCTGTTCGGCGCCCGCCGCAAGACCACGGTGCCGCTGGTGACCCAGGCGCGCGACTGGCAGCACGGCGTGTTCATGGGCGCCACCATGGGCAGCGAGCAGACCGCCGCCGCCGAGGGCAAGGTCGGCACGGTGCGCCGCGACCCGATGGCCATGCTGCCGTTCCTGGGCTACCACGTCGCCGACTACTTCCAGCACTGGCTCGACCTGGGCAAGAACTCCGACGAGTCCAAGCTGCCGAAGGTGTTCTTCGTCAACTGGTTCCGCCGGGGCGAGAAGGGCGAGTTCCTCTGGCCCGGGTTCGGTGAGAACAGCCGCGTGCTGAAGTGGATCGTCGACCGCATCGAGCACCGGGCCGGCGGCCAGGACACCCCGATCGGCATCGTGCCCACCGCCGCGGACCTGGACCTGGACGGCCTGGACGTCAAAAGCGACGACGTCGCCAAGGCGCTGGCGGTCAACGCCGACGAGTGGCGTCAGGAACTGCCGCTGATCGAGGAGTGGTTCGAGTTTGTGGGCGACAAGCTGCCCACCGGCGTCAAGGACGAGTTCGAGGCGCTCAAGCAGCGGCTGGCCGACGCCGACTAACCCGCGCTGGCGGCCAATCGCCTGCCGCCGCAAGGCATGGATTGGCCGGCCGTGTGCCCGCTTGACACCTGTCAACATCGCCGGCGGTACAGTCGGCGCATGCAGATTCGCCCCTTCGTCGGGACCGGCAAACCGGCCATCATCCTCTACCCGTCGGGGACCGTCATCACCTTCGACGACCTGGAGGCCCGGGCCAATCGGCTGGCCCACCGCTTCCGCCAGGCCGGGCTGCGCGAGGGCGACACCGTCGCGATCCTGATGGAGAACAACGAGCACATCCACGCGGTGATGTGGGCGGCCCGCCGCAGCGGCCTGTACTACGTGCCGATCAACACCCACCTGACCGCCGCCGAGGCGGCCTACATCATCGACAACAGCAGCGCCAAGGCGATCATCGGCTCGGCGGCGCTGCGCGACACGTGCGCCGAACTGCGCGACAACCTGCCTAACGGGTTGCCGGAGTTGTTGATCATCGCCTGCAAAACGGGAGAGGCCGATCTGCCCGGCTGGGAGCGCTACCCGGAATGCGTTGCCCACCAACCGGATACGCCGATCGATGACGAGCTCGAGGGCGACCTGCTGCAGTACTCGTCGGGCACCACCGGCCGGCCCAAAGGCATCAAACGCGAACTGCCGCATGTCTCCCCGGCCGAGGCGCCCGGCATTATGTCGGCCCTCGTCGAGTTCTGGATGACCCCCGACGCGGTCTACCTGAGCCCGGCCCCGCTGTACCACACCGCCCCGTCGGTGTGGTCGATGACCACACAGGCCGGCGGCATCACCACCGTCGTCATGGAGAAGTTCGACCCCGAGGGAACGCTGGACGCCATCCAGCGCTACCGGGTGACCCACGGCCAGTTCGTGCCCGCCATGTTCACACGCATGCTGAAACTCCCTGCGGCCGTGCGTGATTCGTACGACCTGTCCAGCCTCAAGCGGGTGATGCACGCCGCCGCGCCGTGCCCGGTCGAGATCAAGAAGCAGATGATCGACTGGTGGGGTCCGATCATCGACGAGTACTACGCGTCCTCCGAGGCGATCGGGTCCACGCTGATCAGTGCCGAGGAGTGGTTGGCCCATCCGGGTTCGGTCGGCAGGCCGATGAACTGCCAGATCCACATCCTCGGCGAGGACGGCACCGAGCTGCCCCCGGGGCAGGCCGGCGAGATCTACTTCGAGGGCGGGTTCGCCTTCGAATACCTCAACGACCCGGCGAAGACCGCCGCCTCGCGCGACAAGCACGGCTGGGCCACCGTCGGCGACATCGGCTACCTCGACGACGAGGGCTACCTGTACCTCACCGACCGCCGCCACCACATGATCATCAGCGGCGGCGTGAACATCTACCCGCAGGAGGCCGAGAACCTTCTGGTCACCCACCCGAAGGTGTTGGACGCCGCCGTGTTCGGCGTGCCCGACGACGAGATGGGCCAGCGCGTAATGGCGGCCGTGCAGACGGTGGATCCCGCCGACGCCACCGACGAGTTCGCCGACGAGCTGACGGGGTGGCTGCGGGATCGCCTGGCGCACTACAAATGCCCGCGCACGATCGCCTTCGAGGCGCAGCTGCCGCGCACCGACACCGGAAAGCTCTACAAGAACGGGCTGACCGACAAGTACTCGGTGTGAGCGATGCTCCGGGTGATCGACCTATCGCGGCCGCCCGATTCCGGCGTCCCGGCACCGCCCGGGGCGGTCGTCGCCGCCGGCTCGGCCGCCGACATCGCGGCCGCCCAATATTGGCTTGACGCAGCGACTTTCACCCTCACCGAGGATCCCTGCGCCGACCGCCGGGTGGTCACCGTCGATTCGGTGCCCGAGGCGCTGGACGAGCTGACCCGGCGCTGCGACCGCTGGCCGCAGGCGAGCAGCGTGTGCGACGACGTGCTGCGCGCGGTCGATCCCCACGGCCCGGCGCTGGCCGGGGTGGTGACCGAGTCGTTGGCGTATTCGACCCTGCAGGCCGGGCCGGAGTTCGCGCGGTGGCTAGCCGAACGCGGGCCGGCCGAGATGCCCGACATCGCCGATCCGGTGCTGGCACGACGCGACGGGGACGTCGTGCGCATCGCCTTCAACCGGCCGCAGCGCCACAACGCGTTCTCCACCGACGCGCGCGCCGCGCTGCTGGAGGCGCTGACCGTCGCGCTGCTCGACCCGTCGGTGACCGGGATCGAGTTGAGCGGCAACGGGCCGTCGTTCTGCAGCGGCGGGGATCTGGCCGAGTTCGGCACCTTCGCCGACCCGGCGAGCGCGCATTTGGCCCGCACCCGGCACAGCCCCGCCCTGGCGCTCGACGCGCTGACGGCCAGGCTCGGCCGGTCCTGCCGCGCCCGGGTTCACGGACGGGTGCTGGGCAGCGGATTGGAGATGGCCGCCTTCTGCGGATTGGTTGAGGCGCACGAAGATTCGGTATTCGGCCTGCCCGAGCTGGGCCTGGGACTCATCCCCGGCGCGGGCGGCACCGTCAGCGTCACCCGCCGGATCGGCCGCTGGCGCACGGCATACCTGGTGCTGTCCGGGCGCACGATCGGCGCCGACACCGCGCGCGCCTGGGGGCTGGTGGACGCGTCGTGCGCCGGCGTCCCGGCGGCCGATTAGAAGGAATACGTTGTGGTTGTCGTAGAAGGCAGATGCGAAACGGACACTCCTACGGCGAAGAAAAAGACCCACAACATCGCCATCGCCACCCAGAAGACGCCGCTCGCGACCGCGCCGATGATGGCCCATTTTTTGGCGTTGTCGGCCGACGCCTGCGCCTCGGCATACCGCCCCTGGGCCCACTGCCCGGAGACCCTGCTGGAGTACACCAGCGACACGATCCCGAACGGGACGCAGCAAAGCACCGTGACCAGGACCGCCCAGACGAGGTAGTTGTCCGGCTCGCGTGGCGGCGGCCAACCGGGGTGCGGGGCCGGGTAACCCGGCGGCGGCTGACCGTGCCACTCGGGGGGACCTTGGTAGGGCCCAGGGGGATAACTCATGGCTAACGCCCTTCCACACGGTCCCTTTGGTCCGGCAAATATACAGCACACGCCAAGGCCGAACCGGCGGATCGCCGTCAGACCCCGCCCCGGGCGACGAGCTGCCCGGCGATCACGTTGCGCTGGATCTCGTTGGTGCCCTCGCCGACGATCATCAGCGGCGCGTCGCGGAAGTACCGTTCCACGTCGTATTCGGTGGAGTAGCCGTAGCCGCCGTGGATGCGCACCGCGTTCAGCGCGATCTCCATCGCCGCCTCGGAGGCGAACAGCTTGGCCATCCCGGCCTCCATGTCGCAGCGTTCGCCGCCGTCGTAGCGCTCGGCGGCGTAACGGGTCAGCTGGCGGGCGGCGGTGAGCTTGGTGGCCATGTCGGCCAGGTAGTTGCCGATCGCCTGGTGCTTCCAGATCGGCCGGCCGAAGCTCTCCCGCTGCCGGGCGTAGGCCAGCGCGTCCTCGAGGGCCGCCGTCGCCACGCCCAGCGCGCGGGCGGCTACCTGGATGCGGCCCGTTTCGAGGCCCTTCATCATCTGCGCAAAGCCCTCGCCCATCCGGCCGCCCAGCACCGCCGACGCCGGGGCGGAAAAGCCGTCGAACGACAGCTCGCACGACTCGACGCCCTTGTAGCCCAGCTTGGGCAGGTCGCGCGACACCGTCAGTCCCGGGCCCGGCTCGACGAGCACGATCGAAATGCCCTTGTGCCGCGGCGTGGCGCCCGGATCGGTCTTGCACAGCAGCGCGATGAGGCCGGAACGGCGCGCGTTGCTGATCCACGTCTTGGAACCGTTGATCAGAAGGTTGCCGTCGCCGGCGGGCAGCGCGGTGGTCGTCATGTTCTGCAGGTCCGAGCCGCCGCCGGGTTCCGTCAGCGCCATGGTGGCGCGCAGCTCGCCGGTGGCCATCGCCGGCAGGTAGGCGCGCTTTTGATCGTCGGTGCCAAACAGCGTCAACAGCTTGGCCACCACGGTGTGCCCGCCCATCGCGCCGGCCAGGCTCATCCAGCCCCGCGCCAGCTGCTCGGTGACCCGGACGTAGCACGGCATCGACACCGGCGAGCCGCCGTATTCCTCCGGAATCGCCAAGCCGTAGATGCCGATCCGCTTCATCTGCTCGATCCACGCCTCGGGATAGGTGTTGGCGTGCTCGACCTCGCGGACGCTCGGCTTGACGTCGCGGTCGATGAACTCCCGCACCGTCGCGACCAGCATCTCCTCTTCGTCGTTCAGCTCACTGCTCACCTGTGCCATATTGGCCCCGTGACTTATCTGCATTCACGCCAGGGCGGCCCCTACTTCGACGAGCTGACGAGAGGTCAGGTCTTCGACTGGGCTCCGGCGGTGACGCTCTCGACGGGTATGGCCGCGGCGCATCAGGCGATCCTGGGCGATCGGCTGCGGCTGGCGCTGGACGCCGACCTGTGCGCCGCGGTGACCGGCGCGCCCGGGCCGTTGGCGCACCCGGGCCTGGTATGCGACGTCGCGATCGGGCAGAGCACCCTGGCCACCCAGCGGGTCAAGGCCAACCTGTTCTACCGCGGGCTGACGTTCCACCGGTTCCCGGTCATCGGCGACTCCCTCTACACCCGCACCGAAGTGGTTGGGCTGCGGGCGAATTCGCCCAAACCGGGCCGGCCGCCGACGGGGATGGCGGCGCTGCGGATGACCACCATCGACCAGGCCGACCGGTTAATCCTCGACTTCTACCGGTGTGCGATGCTGCCGGCGAGCCCGGGCTGGCACCCCGGCGACGCCGCCGGCGACGACCTGTCCACGATCGGCGCCGACGTGCCCGGCCCCGCGTCCGACCCGACCGCACGGTGGGACGGCGAGGCCTTCCGCGACAAGGTGCCCGGCCCGCATTTCGACCCTGGCCTGGCCGGAGCGGTGTTGGGCAGCACCGGCGACGTGGTAAGCAGCGCACCGGAACTCGCGCGACTCACCCTGAATATCGCCGCGACACACCACGATTCGCGGGTCGGCGGGCGCCGGCTGGTGTACGGCGGGCACACCATCGGGCTCGCCCTGGCGCAGGCAACCCGGCTGCTGCCCAACCTGGCGACGGTGCTCGGGTGGCAGTCCTGCGATCACACCGGCCCGGTGTACGAGGGCGACACCCTCTACAGCGAGCTGCACGTCGAATCCGCCGAGCCCACCGAGCGCGGCGGCGTGCTCGCGCTGCGATCGCTGGTCTACGCGGCCGGCCGCTCCGACGGCGAGGCGGATCGGCAGGTCCTGGACTGGCGCTACCGCGCGCTGCAGTTCTAAGTCTGTGCGACGGGCACAATGGTGGCGTGAGCTCGGCGTCGTTCAAGTGGGGGAGCAGCGGGCTGGCCTACCTGACGGGCCGACCCGACGGGCCGGCCGACTTCTCCCGCGCGAACGTGCTGGCCCGCGCCGAGCGCGTGGCGGCGGCCCTCGGTGATCGACTGTGCATCGGCGTAGACGCGGCCACGCTGCTGACCGGTCGGGCCGCGCTGCTCGGGTTGAGCCGCGCCGGCCGCATGTCGGCCGGCGGCGCCACCCGATTGCTGAAGGCCGCGGACGGCTGGTGGGCGGTCACGCTGTCGCGCCCCGACGACGTCGCCGCGGTCCCGGCGCTGATCCAGGCCAGCGAGGCACCCGCCGACACATGGTTAGCGCTGCAGCGTTGGGCCGCAACGCGATCGGTGACCGCGATCGTCGACCGGGCGGCCCTGCTCGACATCCCGGCGGCCGGCCTCGGCGAGGCCGCGGCCCGACCGCCGTCGATACGCCCGACGGGCGGCCGCGCGTCTCCCCGGGCAGCGGCCGGCCTGCTGGTGGCCGACCTGTCGTCGATGTGGGCGGGCCCGCTGTGCGGCGCGCTGCTGGCGCGCGCGGGGGCGACGGTCGTCAAGGTCGAAAGCCCCCGGCGCCCGGACGGCACCCGCGCCGGCAACCCGGCCTTCTTCGATTGGGTGAACGGCGAAAAGCTCTCCTACAGCATCGATTTCGACGGCCAGGCGGGCGAACTGCGCGAGCTGCTCGCCGCGGCCGACATCGTCATCGAGGGCACGCGGCCCGCGGCGCTCGCGCGGCGACGCCTCGGCCCGGACCACGTCCCGGCGCGGCCGGGACGAATCTGGTTGCGCATCAGCGGATTCGACGATCACCGCCCGGCCTTCGGCGATGACGCCGCGGTGGCCGGCGGCTTGGTCGGCACCGCCGCCGAAGGGCCGGTGTTCTGCGGCGACGCCATCGCCGACCCGCTGACCGGGCTGGAGGCCGCGCTGGAAGTGGCGCAATCGCTCGGCCGCGGCGGCGGCGAACTGATCCACGCGTCGATGGCGGCGGTGGCGGCGACCTACGCGGCGCTGCCGACCGAGGCGTCGCAGGCACCGCACCCGGCCCCGCCGCCGCGGCCGCCGGCGCCCTCGACGCCCGCGCCCGCGCTGGGCGCCGACAACGACGCCGTGCGGCGCCTGGTAAGCGAAAGACGCTGCGCCCCATGTTGATCAAGCGGGCCGCGTTGCTGGACGGCACGATCACCGACATCCGGGTCGGGGAGCGGATCGACGAGCTGGGCGACGATTTGGTGGCCGCGCCGGGCGAGGGCGTGCTCTACGCCGGCGGCGGAGCGGTTGTGCCGGGCCTGCACGACCACCACGTGCACGTGCGGTCGGCGGCGTCGGCGTTGGACTCCTTCTTCGTCGGGCCGCCCGGCGTCACCACCAAAGCCCAACTGGCACAACTGCTGTCGAACGCCACGCCCGGCCCCGACGGGTGGATCCGCGCCGTCGGCTACCACGAGTCGGTCGCCGGCGAGCTGGACCGGTCCGCCATCGACGCCGTGGTGCGCAGGGTTCCGGTGCGCATCCAGCACCGCAGCGGTGCGCTGTGGATGCTCAACTCCGAGGCCCTGAGCCGGGTCGGCCTGGCCGAACACCCCGACGGGCGCCTGCGCAGCGCCGAGGGCGGCTGGTCGGACGCCGTGGCGCGCCGCGAATCCGACCTTGCCGAGCTCAGCCGCCGCATCACCGCCTACGGCGTCACCGGCGTCACCGACGCCACCCCGGACCTTGCCGCCGACGACATGGTCTCGCTGCTGGCCGCCCACCGGCTCGGCGAATTCCGGCCCCGCACAAGCTTTTTGTCCCCGGGTAAGAAGATCTTGCACGACGACCGTCTCGACCTCGACGGGCTGGCCGAGTGGATCGCCGACCAGCACCGCGCCGAGCGACCGGTCGCCGTGCACTGCGTGACCGCGGCGCAGCTCGTGGTGACCATCGCCGCCCTGCGCGCCGCCGGCAGTCATCCGCTGGATCGCATCGAGCACGCCGCCGTGGTGCCGGAAGACAACCTGCCCGACCTCGCCGGGCTCGGCATCACGGTGGTGACCCAGCCCAACTTCGTGGCCGAGCGCGGCGATCAGTACCTCGCCGACGTCCCCGCCGCCGAACACGACCAGCTGTGGCGGGTCGCGTCGCTGCGGAAAGCCGGGGTGCCCGTGGCCCTGTCCACCGACATGCCGTTCGGTCACGGCGATCCGTGGACCGCGATGCGCGCCGCGGTGTATCGCACCACGCCCAGCGGCGCGGTGCTCAACGCGAACGAACGCGTCTCGGCGCGACAGGCCTTGGCGATGTTCCTGGGGCGGTCGGACCGGCCGGGCCGGGCGCGGGCCGTCGAACCCGGCCAGCCCGGAGACCTCTGCGTGCTGAGCGAGCCACCGGCGACGGTGCTGGCCGAACTGGACGCCGGCATGGTGGCGGCCACCGTGATCGGCGGCGAGCTGGTGTACTTCGCGATGTGACCGGTGATCAGGCCGCCGGCGCGAGCGCGTCGCGCAGGCCGTCACACTGGCTGGCGAAAAACCGCTGCGCCACTTGGGCCTTGGGCGCCACCGCGTCGAAGCCGTGGAATGCGCCCGGAACGATCTCGACGTGGCACGGCACCCCGGCCGCGCGCAGCCGTTCAGCGTAGGCCAGGTCCTCGTCGTGGAACAGGTCGTGGGTGCCGACGCCGATCCACGCCGGCGCCAGCCCGCCCAGGTCCTCGCGCCGCGCCGGGACGGCGACCCGCGGGTCGGCGTCGCCCAGGTAGGCCTTCCAGCCGAAGCGGTTGCTGCGCACGCTCCACAGCCGGTAGTTCGGGTCGGCTGCAGACGCCGAACTCCGGTCGTCCAGCATCGGGTAGACCAACAGCTGAAACACCGGGGCGATTTCGCCGCGGTCGCGGGCCAGCAGGGCCAGCGCGGCCGCGAGGCCGCCGCCGGCGCTGGCGCCGCCGATCGCCAGCCGGGTCTCGTCCACCGTGGCTTGTCCGGCCAGCCAGGTCAGCGCCGCGTAGCAGTCCTCGAGCGGGCCGGGGTACGGGTGTTCGGGTGCCAGGCGGTATTCCACCGACGCCACGGTGATGCCGAGCCGCTTGCAGAACCGGCGGCACAGCCGGTCGTCCTGCTGGGCGGTGCCGATGACGTAACCGCCGCCGTGTATCCACAGCAGCGCGGCGGTGGGCTCGGTGGCGACCGGTCGGAACAATCGGACGCCGGCCCCGGAGCCCAGCTCGATCACCTCGACGCCGGAGGTGTCGGGCCGGCGGAGTCGCCCCGTCACCGCGGTCAGCGTCCGCACGATCGGCAGGGTGCGCGGACCGATGATGTGTCGCGGGGTGATACGGGCGGCGCGGCGCAGGTCGGGGTGAACGTCGTTGTTCGGCACCGGACAAGTATCCATCCGCGCGCGCATCGGCACCGAAGCACCGCCGTGAAACCCGTCGGTGGCCCGGCTCCGGGCGGCGTGGTTAGCGGGCCCGGGCTCGGGGTATCGGTCCCGGTGATCCAAATGCTGGTGTATCCCGTGGATACCGGCGTGTGGTGCGCGTCCGGGCCGCCTGGTCGTGCTAGATGCGAGAGGCGAGACATGCTGGGCCACCTCTACGACCGGGCGCTCGGCGGCCAACGGTGCTGGATCCGGCACGAGGACGGCGAGATACGGCCGCTGCCCGCGCACCGCTGGTTGGGCGCGCGATGTCCCGGCGACCCGCCCGCCGACGCCGTCGACGAGGTCTTTGACGATGCCGTCACGCGGATGTGCGCGGGCCCGGCGATCGAGCTGGGGTGCGGGCCCGGGCGGTTGGTCGCCAGGCTGATCCGGCGGGGCATACCGGCGCTGGGCATCGATCGCTCCGCGGCGGCGATCCGCCTGGCGTGCCGCGGCGGGGCGCCGGCGCTGCTGGGCGACGTGTTCGGCCCGCTGCCCGGAACGGGTCAGTGGCGGACGGTCCTGCTGGTCGACGGCAACGTCGGCCTGGGCGGCGACCCGCGGCGAATTCTGCGGCGCGCCGCCGAGCTGCTGGGGCGCGGCGGGCGCTGCGTCGCGGAGTTCGACGCCGAGGTCGCGGGCGTATGTTCGCGATGGGTGCGGCTGGAGTCCGGCGCCGAGGTGGGACCCTGGTTCCGGTGGGCGTCGGTGGGCGTGGACAGCGCCGCCGCGCTGGCCGAGCAGGCGGGCCTGAGGCTGACCGGCGTCCGCCCGATCGGCGGCCGGGTGATCGCGACCCTGGCCGCCTCGTGAACAGGTTTCGCAGCCCGCTGCGAGGCCCCTGGCTGACCTCGGTGTTCGGTCTGGCGCTGTTGGTCGCGCTGCCGGTCGTCATCGTCACCGGGCTGCTGTCCTACGCCGCCTACGCGCCCCAGCTCGGCCAGGCCATCCCCGGGGACGTGGGCTGGCTGCGGCCGCCCGCCTTCGCCTGGCCGACCCGGCCGTCGTGGCTGTACCGGCTGACCCAGGGACTGCACGTCGGCCTGGGGCTGGTGATCATTCCGGTGGTGCTGGCCAAGCTGTGGTCGGTGATTCCGCGGCTGTTCGTGTGGCCGCCGGCCCGCTCGATCGCCCAGGCGCTGGAGCGGCTGTCATTGCTGATGCTGGTGGGCGGCGTGCTGTTCGAGATCGTCACCGGTGTGCTCAACATCCAGTACGACTACGTCTTCGGGTTCAGCTTCTACACCGGCCACTACTTCGGTGCCTGGGTGTTCAGCGCCGGATTCTTGATGCACATCACCCTCAAGATCCCCCGGATGGTCACCGGGCTGCGGTCGCTGCCGCTACGAGAAGTGTTGCGCACCAATCGCATCGACACCCGCCCGGAGCCGCCCGATCCGGACGGGTTGGTGTCGACGGCGCCCGCCGAGCCGACCATGAGCAGGCGCGGTGCCCTGGCGCTCGTCGGCGCCGGGGTGCTGCTCGTCGGCGCGCTGACCGCGGGCCAGACCCTCGGAGGTGCCGCCCGCGGCGCGGCCCTGCTGCTGCCCCGCGGGCGCGGGCCCCGAGGTCCCGGTGCTTTCCGGGGCGACTTCCCGGTCAACAAGACGGCCCTCGCCGCCGGGATCGTCCCCGAAAGCGTGGGCGCCGGTTGGCGTTTGACGCTGCGCGGCGGCCCGTCGGAGGTGGTGCTCGACCGGGCGGCGCTGGCCGGGATGCCGCAGCACACCGCGCGGCTGCCGATCGCCTGCGTCGAGGGCTGGTCGACCGTGCAGACCTGGAGCGGGGTGCGGCTCGCCGAGCTGGCGCGGCTGGCCGGGGTGCCCGCACCGCGCGCGGCGCGCGTGGCGTCGCTGCAGCGCGGCGGGGCGTTCGGTGCGGCGGCGTTGCAGGCCAACCAGATTCGCGATCCCGACGCCCTGCTGGCGCTCCGGGTCAACGGCGCCGACCTGCCCCTGGATCACGGGTATCCGGCGCGCGTCATCGTTCCCGCGCTGCCGGGCGTGCACAACACCAAGTGGGTCGCGTCCATCGAGTTCGAGCCGAGCTGAGATGCCGCGCCTGCCAATCCGTTTCGGGGTGAGCTACGGGGCCGGCCCGCTGCACCTGGTGACGATGGCGTCCGGGTTCGCCCTCTTGGGCTACATCCTGGCCACGTTCACGCCGGCGGCCCTGTGGGATCCGGACACCTGGTGGCACTCGATCGCCGCGTGGTTCGCGGTCGCCGTCATCGCCTACGACCTGCTGCTCTTCCCGCTCTGCGCGCTGGCCGACCGGGTGATCTTCGCCGGGAGGCGGCCGGCGCCGCGCAACGTCAGCGCCCGCAACCACATTCGGGTGCCCACCCTGGGCGCCGGGCTGACGCTGCTGATCTTTTTGCCCGGCATCATCGAGCAGGGGGCGCCGACCTATCAGGCCGCGACCGGACAAACCCAGCAGCCGTTTCTGGGCAGGTGGCTGCTGCTGACGGCGGCGATGTTCGGCCTCAGCGCGCTCAGCTACGCCGCGCGGCTGGTAGCGGCGCGCCGGCGAGCCCCTGACGGAAACGTCAGTTTCCGGTGTCGGCGCGGGGGTAGGCTCCGAAAATGACCGCGAGGGGAGCCCGCATGACACCCTGCGTGAAATGGTTGCTGCGGGCCGGTCCTGCCGACTACCTGCTGGCCTTGAGCGCGGCGGGAGCTTCGCTGCCGGTCGTCGGTAAGGGCCTCGAGCCGCTGGGTGCGCTGACCGCCGTGGGCCTGTGGGGTGCCCAGCAGGCCCCGTCGGCGTTTTCGGCGATGACCAGGGATTGGATGACCCCGGGCATCCACGAGACGCGGCGCCGGGACCGCGAGAGCATCCCGCAGGTTTCCCTCGCCGCGCTGCGCGGCGTCGTCTCCGCCGCGGACCTCGAAACCGAATGGCCGGCCGCGGACCGGACGCCGCCGATCTGGGACGCGCTGCGCCGGCGCCGCTACTCCTACCGCCGCGGCGTCCACTACGGGGACCACCCGGCGCAGGTGCTCGACGTCTGGCGGCGCAAGGACCTGCCGGCCCAACCGGCCCCCGTCCTGATCTTCGTGCCCGGCGGCGCCTGGGTCCACGGCAGGTGCATGGGGCAGGGTTCCGCGCTGATGTCCCGGCTGGCCGAGCAGGGCTGGGTGTGCCTGGCAATCGACTACCGGGTCTCGCCGCACCATCGCTGGCCGCGCCACATCACCGACGTCAAGACCGCCATCGCCTGGGCGCGCGCCAACGTCGACAAGTTCGGCGGCGACCGCAATTTCGTTGCCATAGCGGGCTGTTCGGCGGGCGGCCACCTGTCCGCGCTGGCCGGCCTGACCCCCGGCGACCCCGCGCACCGGCGCGAGCTGCCCGAGGGCGCCGACAGCTCGGTGGACGCTGTGGTCGGGATTTACGGGCGCTACGACTGGGAGGACCGGTCCACGCCGGAGCGGGTCCGGTTCGTCGACTTCCTCGAGCGGGTGGTGGTCAAGAAGTCGATCGCGCGCCACCCCGAGGTGTTCCGCGACGCCTCACCGATCGCCCGCGTGCACCGAAATGCGCCGCCGTTCTTGGTGATTCACGGCAGCAAGGACAGCGTCATCCCGGTCGAGCAGGCGCGCAGCTTCGTCGAAAGGCTGCGGGCGGTCTCGCACTCGACGGTCGGCTATTTGGAGCTACCGGGAGCGGGTCACGGCTACGACCTCATCGACGGGGAGCGGGCCGGCGCGGCCGCGCACGCCGCTTCGCTGTTCCTGAACCAGGTCCACCGCACCAAGATGCAGATCGGCGCCAAAGAGGTTATCTGAGCTCTCGCCGCTGGGTATTGTCCCTCTATGGGTGAGGGGCAGCGGTGAAACGGCTGAGCGGCTGGGACGCGGTCCTGCTCTACAGCGAGACGCCGAACGTGCACATGCACACCATCAAGGCCGCCGTGATCGAGCTCGATCCCGACCGGCGCGACTTCGACGTCGACGCCTTCCGCCAGGTCATCGCCGGCCGGCTGACCAAGCTCGAGCCGTTCTGCTATCAGCTCGTCGAGATCCCCTACCGGCTGCACCATCCGATGTGGCGCGAACAGTGTGAGGTCGACCTCGACTACCACATCCGGCCCTGGCGGCTGCCCGCGCCGGGCGGTCGTCGCGAGCTGGACGAGGCGATCGGGCAGATCGCCGGCACCCCGCTGGACCGGTCGCGCCCGCTGTGGGAGATGTATTTCGTCGAGGGCCTGGCCGACCACCGCATCGCCGTCGTGGGCAAGATCCACCACGCGCTCGCCGACGGCGTCGCCTCGGCCAACCTGCTGGCGCGCGGCATGGACCTGCAGCCGGTGCCGGAGCGCCGGCCGTACGTGGCGGACCCGCCGCCCACCGCGCGGCAACTGATCACGTCGGCGTTCGCCGACCACGCGCGCCACGTCGGGCGGCTGCCCGCCACCGTCCGCTACACCGCGCAGGGAGTGGCCCGGGTCCGGCGCAGCTCGCGCAACTTCTCCCCGGAACTGACGCGCCCGTTCGAGCCGCCGCCGACCTTCATCAACCACAAGATCACCCCGGAGCGCCGGTTCGCGACCGCGACGCTGGCGCTGGCCGACGTCAAGCAGACCGGCAGGCGGCTCGGGGCCACGATCAACGACATGGTGCTGGCCATGGCCAGCGGCGCGCTGCGCACCCTGCTGCTGCGCTACGACGGCAAGGCCGAGCCGCTGCTGGCGTCGGTGCCGATGAGCTTCGACTTCTCGCCGGAGCGCATCTCCGGCAATCGCTTCACCGGCGTGCTGGTGGGCCTGCCGACCGACTCCGACGACCCGCTGGAGCGGGTGCGGTGCAGCCACGAGAACGCGATCGCCGCGAAGGAAAGCAACCAGCTGATGGGCCCGGAGCTGGTCAGCCGCTGGGCGGCCTACATGCCCCCCGGCCCGACCCGGGCGTTTTTCAGGTGGGCGTCCGGCCGCGACGGGCACAACAAGGTGCTCAACCTGAACATCTCGAACGTCCCCGGTCCCCGTGAACGCGGGCGGGTCGGCGGGGCGCTGGTCACCGAGATCTATTCGGTGGGCCCGTTGACCGCCGGCAGCGGGCTCAACATCACCGTCTGGAGCTATGTCGACCAGCTCAACATCTCGGTGCTCACCGACGGCGCCACCCTCAAGGACCCGCACGAGGTGACCGAGGCCATGGTTTACGACTTCGTCGAAATACGCAGGGCCGCGGGGCTTTCCGAGGACCTGACCGTCGTCGACACGGCGATGGCGCCCGCCTGATCGAACACCGGATCGGCCGTGCGTCGCGATCCCGGTAACCCGACTCTCGCCTGCCGCCAATGGCGTTCCCGCCGGTCGTTACCATCGCACCGTGACTGGTAGCGACGAACCCGGCAGCACCGAACCCGAGATTTTGGTCGAACAGCGCGACCGGATCCTGATCATCACCATCAACCGGCCCAAGGCCAAGAACGCGGTCAACGCCGCGGTCAGCCGGGGCCTGGCCGACGCCATGGACCGCCTCGACGGCGACAGCGGCCTGTCGGTGGGCATCCTGACCGGCGCGGGCGGCTCCTTTTCGGCCGGCATGGACCTCAAGGCGTTCGCTCGCGGCGAGAACGTCGTCGTCGAAGGCCGCGGCATGGGGTTCACCGAGCGCCCCCCGGCCAAGCCGCTGATCGCCGCGGTGGAGGGATTCTGCCTGGCCGGCGGCTGCGAGCTGGCGCTGGCCACCGACCTGATCGTGGCGTCGCGCGACTCGGCGTTCGGCATCCCCGAGGTCAAGCGCGGGCTGGTGGCCGGCGGCGGGGGACTGCTGCGGCTGCCCGAGCGCATCCCCTACGCGATCGCCATGGAGCTGGCCCTCACCGGCGACAACCTGCCGGCCGAGCGCGCCCACGACCTCGGGCTGGTCAACGTGCTGGCCGAGCCGGGCAAGGCGCTGGAGGCGGCGATCGCGCTGGCCGAGAAGATCACCGCCAACGGGCCGCTGGCGGTGGCCGCCACCAAGCGGATCATCGTCGAATCGCGCGGCTGGAGCCGCGACACCATGTTCGCCGAGCAGATCAAGATCCTGGCGCCGGTGTTTTCGTCCAACGACGCCAGGGAGGGCGCGGTCGCGTTCGCCGAGAAGCGGCCCCCGCGCTGGACGGGAACCTAACCCGTCAGGTGGCGCTGCCCGGTCGGGCCGCGGCGGTGCGACCGAAATAGGGAAGATTCCCGATGTGTCGGCCGCCGCCGACCTTCCACACTGTCGAGAGCTAGCTCGAAGTGGAAGGTGCGCAATGTCGTTTTTGATCGCCATGCCGGACGTGGTTTCAACGGCCGCCACGGATTTGGCAGCTCTCGGTTCGGCGCTGAGCCAGGCCAACTCCGCGGCGGCGTCCCGGACCACGGCATTGCTGGCCGCGGGCGCCGACGAGGTTTCGGCGGCGGTGGCCTCGTTCTTCGGGGCTCACGCCGTGGACTATCAGGCCGCGATCGCCCAAGCGGCCGCGTTTCAGCAACGGTTCGTCGAGGCCCTCAACGCGGGCGCGGGCGCCTACGCCGGCGCCGAGGCGGCCAACGCCGCAGCCACCGCCAACCCGTGGCAGGTTGTGCAGCAAGACGCCCTCAACGCGATCAACACACCCACCGAGCTGCTGCTGGGCCGCCCGCTGATCGGCAACGGCGCCAACGGGATTCCGGGCACCGGCCAGGACGGCGGCGCCGGCGGAATCCTGTGGGGCAACGGCGGCAACGGCGGATCCGGCGCGGCGGGCCAGAACGGCGGCAATGGCGGCGCGGCCGGGCTGTTGGGCAACGGCGGCGCCGGCGGGGCCGGCGGCCCGAGCATTACGGGCGCCGTCAACGGCGGCAAGGGCGGCGCCGGCGGCGCCGGCGGGCTGCTGTGGGGCAACGGCGGTCCCGGCGGCACCGGCGGTGGCTATGGCAACACCGTCCTGGTCGGCTCTGCCGGCGCCGGGGGCGCCGGCGGCGACGCGATCGGGTTGTTCGGCAACGGCGGCGCCGGCGGCGCGGGCGGTCTCGGCGCTCCCGGGGTCTTGACGACCGGCGCCGGTGCTGGGGGCCACGGCGGTCACGGCGGCCTGCTGAACGGCAACGGCGGTGCCGGCGGCAACGCCGGCACCCAGGGCGCCTTCCCCGCCGTGGGCGGTGACGGCGGCGCCGGCGGCATGCTCAGCGGCAACGGCGGCAACGGCGGCAACAGCTACGGCCAAATCGCCGCCGGCCGCGGCGGAAACGCCGGCCTCATCGGCGACGGCGGCGCCGGTGGAACCGGCGGGCTCAACGGTGGTCCCGGCGGCGCCGGCGGCCTCGGCGGCGCGCTGTGGGGTAACGGCGGCCACGGCGGCGACGGCGGGCAATCCACGAACGGAACCGGCGGGGCCGGCGGGGCAGGCGGCAACGCCATCGGGTTGTTCGGCAACGGTGGGGACGGCGGCAATGGCGGCGGGAGCGCCGGCGCCGCCGGCAACGGTGGTCAGGGCGGTCACGGTGGCAACGCCGCCGTGGTCGGCAGCGGCGGCAACGGCGGCAACGGCGGGGCGAGCTTGAACAAGGGCAACGGCGGCGACGGCGGAAACGCCCAACTGGTCGGCAACGGCGGGGCGGGCGGCGGCAGCGTCGGCGTCGGCGCCACCATCGGGCTGGGCGGCGACGGCGGGCTGCTGCTCGGGCTGCCGGGACCCAACGGGCACGCCGGGCCGTAGCCGGGCCGATCACTGCCCTGGACCCAACCCCGGCCGCCCGCGGCGATGCCTAGATGACTTACACTGTCGCCTAGATTTGTAAAGCGTCTGGCACCCCGAAGGATCGGATGAGCATTTCGTTGCTGCTGGAGATGGCCGCGTCCAGCAACCCCGATCGGACGGCCGTGATCTCCGGCGACGTCCGGCTGACGACGCAGCAGCTCAGCGATCTGGCCGACGGCGGCGCGGGGGTGGTCGCGGCGTCGCGGGCCCGGCACGTGGCCTACGTCGGCACCGGCGGCGCGATGCTGCCGGTGCTGATCTTTGCGGCCGCCCGCGCCGGGCTCGCCTTCACCCCGCTCAACTACCGGCTGTCCGCCGAGGGCATCCAGGCGCTGATCGGGCGGCTGCCCGACCCGCTGGTCGTCGTCGACGCCCGGTACCGGGACGTGGTCGGTGCGCGCGCCGACCGGGTGATGCTGTCCGACGATTTCCTTGCGGCCGCGCGCGACGGCGAGCCGGCCGCCGAGTTTCCCGATCCCGAATCCGTCGCGATCGTGTTGTTCACGTCGGGCACCACGTCGCAACCCAAGGCCGTCGAGCTGACGCACAACAACCTGACCAGTTATGTGACCGGGACCGTCGAGTTCGAGTCGGCCGCCCCCAGCGACGCCGCGCTGATCTGTGTGCCGCCCTATCACATCGCCGGGGTCGGCGCCGCGCTGTCGAACCTCTACGCCGGCCGAAAGATGGTGTATCTGCCCAACTTCGACGCCGAGGAATGGGTGCGGCTGATCAACGCCGAGCAGGTGACCACCGCGACGGTGGTGCCCACCATGCTGGACCGCATCGTCAGCGTGCTGGAGACGGGCGGCCACACGCTGCCGTCGCTGCGCAACCTGGCCTACGGCGGTTCCAAGGTGGGGTTGCCGCTGGTCCGCCGGGCCCTGGAACTGTTGCCGCACGTCGGTTTCGTCAACGCCTACGGGCTCACCGAGACCAGCTCGACCATCGCGGTGCTCACCCCCGACGACCACCGCGCGGCGCAGTCGGCATCAGAGCCCCGGGTCGCCAAGCGGTTGGCCTCCGTGGGGCGGCCGGTGCCCGGCATCGAGCTGCAGATCCGCGACGAGCGCGGCAGGGTGCTCGGGCCCGGCGAAACGGGCGAGCTGTTCGTGCGCGGGGAGCAGGTGTCGGGTCGCTACACCGGGATCGGCTCGGTGCTGGACGAGGACGGCTGGTTCCCCACCCGCGACATCGCCCTGCTCGACGAGGACGGCTACCTGTTCATCGGCGGGCGCAGCGACGACACCATCATCCGCGGCGGGGAGAACATCGCGCCCGCCGAGCTGGAAGAGGTGCTCATCGAGCACTCCCACGTGCGCGACGTGGCCGTGGTCGGCGTCGAGGATCCACAGTGGGGCCAGGCGATCGTCGCGGTGGTGGTGCCCGCCGCGGGCACCGATCCCGACCCGGAGGAACTGCGCGAGCATGTCCGCAAGAGTTTGCGGGGGTCACGGACGCCCGACCGAGTAGTGTTTCGCGACGAGCTGCCGGCCACACCCACGGGCAAGGTACTTCGCCGCGAGCTAGTCGAACAGCTACAAGGACGCTGAAGGATTAGGTGCATGATCAAAAACGGAACCCGCCTCGAAAGCCAGGTGTGTGACACCCAGGTCATCGTGGTCCGCAGCGCCGACAGCCTCGACGACCTGCGCTGCGGCGGCGCGCCGATGGTGCCGATCGGCGCCGAGCGGTCCGGCGAGCTCGACCCGGCGTTCGCCGAGGGCACGGTGATGGGGAAGCGCTATGTCGACGAGACGGGCGCCGAGGTGCTGGTGACCAAGCCCGGCGCCGGGAGCCTGAGCGTGGGCCAGACCCCGCTGCACCTCAAAGAGGTCAAGCCGCTGCCCGCCAGCGACTAGCGCGTCGCCGGTATCGCGGGCACTACTGGCCGATCTTGTTGCGAATGACGAATTCCCTGGCCTTGATCAGGAACTCGAGCTGCTCGCCCACCTTGCGGAGCGGGTCGACGCTGTGGGTCGAGCGGGCCAGCACGACGGCGCCTTCCAGGGCGGCGATCGACGTCACCGCAAGCGCGGCGGCATCGTCGTCGCCGAAGCCGTCGTTGCCGAACGCCCGGGTGAGCGCGGAGCACCAGCGGCCCAGGATGGCGCCGGCCTCCCCGGACAGGTTGGGGTCGCCGCAGTCCGAGCCGATGGCCGCCGCCACCACGGGGCAACCGCCGGCGAAGTCGCCCTCGGTCAGCACCCGCTCCCAGAACTCGACGAATTCGCGCAGCAGGGCGCGCGCCCCCCAGCCGGCCGCGTCGTCGATCATCGCGGTGATGGATTCGCCGGAGTACCGCAGCGCCTCGGTCAGGATCTGATTGCGCCCGTCGGGGAAGTGGTAGTAGACGGAGCCGCGGGGGGCGCCGCTGCGGGCCAGCACCTCGTCGATGGTGACGCCGGCCGCCCCGCGCTCGCGCATCACCTGCGCGGCGGCCATCAGCATCTTCTTGCGCGTATCGCAGCGCTTGGTCGGAGCGGCGTCCGCCCTGGCTGTGGTGGTCGTAGGCACTGTCGTACCTCCCGTGGCGAGCGTTATGCGGCGTGCGAATGCCGTGGTGCCGGCCAGTGCCTATTACGTGGGGTCAAGCGGAAGCGCCGGCGCCTGGAGTCGGGCATCTCGCGGGTGAACTGATAGCCGGCGACGTTGAGCTCGATGATCCACATGACTTTCTCCCGACCAATCGCTGCCTCATGCGCCGGGGCCGGCGGCCCATGATTATGTTGCGTACCATATACGACATCGGTCAAGTAAGCAACTTCTATTCCCTATGCAACGCTATGAACTCGTCAGACGGTGTGACGCAGGTCATTGACCGGGACGTTTAGGTCGACAGAGTTCGCTTCATATATGCCCTATTGCATAATCGCTGGGAATGCTGTTCGCCCACGCGGGGGAGTCGGTGGTACCCGACGACGGCCGGGACCGCTGGCGCCGCGAGGCCCGCTTGTTGGGCCGCTAGGCGTCGACGGTGTAACCCATCGGCATCAGCACGCTCTTTTGCTGCGTGAAGTGCTCGACGCCTTCGGGCCCGTTCTCGCGGCCGATGCCGGAGTTCTTGTAGCCGCCGAACGGGCAGCACGGGTCGAAGGCGTACCAGTTGATCGCGTACGTCCCGGTGCGGATCTTCTCCGCGATCTCGATGCCGTGCGGCACGTCGGCGGTCCACACGCTGCCGGCCAGCCCGTACGCCGAGTCGTTGGCGATCTTGATCGCGTCCTCCTCGCTGTCGTAGGGGATGATGCTGAGCACCGGGCCGAAAATCTCCTCCTGGGCGATCGTCATCTTGTTGTCGACGTCGGCGAACACGGTGGGCTGCACGAAGAACCCGCCGTCCAGGCCCTCGGGACGCCCGCCGCCGCAGACCAGCCGCGCGCCTTCCTCGATGCCCTTGGCGATGTAGCCCTCGACGCGGGCGCGCTGCTTCTCCGAGATCAGCGACCCGATCTGGGCGGCGGCGTCCGATGGCGTCCCCACCGGCAGCGCCTGCACGAAACCGGCGACGGCGTCGACGATTTCGTCGTAACGCGACCGCGGTGCCAGGATGCGGGTCTGCGCCACGCAGGCCTGCCCGGTGTTCATGATCCCGGAGAACACCAGCATCGGAATGGCGCTGGCCAGGTCCACGTCGTCGAGGACGATGGCCGCCGACTTGCCGCCGAGCTCTAGCGTGCAGGGCTTGAGCATCTCGGCGGCGCGCCGGCCGATTTCCTTGCCGACGGCGGAGCTGCCGGTGAAGGAGAACAGGTCGACCCCGGGATTGGAGGTCAGCGCCTGCCCGGTCTCGGCCCCGCCGGGCACCACCGACAGCACGCCCTCGGGCAGGCCGGCCTGGGCGAACACCTCGGCCAAAGCGTTCGCGCTCAAGGGTGTTTCGGCGGCCGGCTTGAGCACCACCGTGCACCCGGCCAGCAGCGCGGGGCCCAGCTTGTTGACGGCCAAGAACAGCGGCACGTTCCAGGCCACGATCGCGCCCACCACGCCGATCGGCTCGCGGTAGACGATGCTCTGCCCGTAACCGCCGTTGCGGATCTCCCGCCACTTGACCTGGTCGACCGCGGGGCCGGCGAAGAAGTTCAACGCGCCGAGCGTGCTCATCCAGTGCATCGTTTCGATGCCGGTCGGCGGCTGGCCGGTCTCGCCCGCGAGGATCGCGGTGAAGTGGTCCTTGCGCTCCTCCATCAGCTTGAGCGCGTTGGCGATGACCGCGGCGCGCTCCTTCGGCGGCGTCGTGGGCCAGGGGCCGTTGTCGAACGCCGCCCGGGCCGCGGCCACCGCGGCGTCCACGTCGGCCGCCGCCGCCAGCGGGGCCTTACCCACGTACTCGCCGGTGGCCGGACAGCGCACCTCGATCACGTCCGTGGTCGACGGCTCCGTCCACCTGCCGCCGATGAAAAGCTGGTCGTATTCGGTCTTCACGTCGGTCATCTGCGCCGCTCCTCCTCATTGCTCCGCGCTGCATCGTCGCCGGCGCGCATGGCGCCACCCTACCCAAGCGAAAGCAAAACGAGAACACGTTCATTATCGGGGTGCGAGCACCAGCACCAGATTGCTGACCAGGAACTCGCGCAGCACCGGCACCGAGGTCAGCCGCCAGGCCCATCGCGGGTGGTAGCGGGGAAATGCGGCGACGAGCGCCCCCGTGCCGGCCGCCCAGTCCAGGCCGTCGGCGGCCGACACGGCGAATAACGACGACCCGTAGTTGTTTTTGGCCGGATGGCCGTGTTTGCGGGCATAGCGGGCGGCGGCGCGGGCGCCGCCCAGGTAATGCGTCAGGCCCATTTCGTGACCCCCGAACGGGCCCAGCCACACGGTGTAGGACAGCACGACCAGCCCGCCCGGCTTGGTCACCCGCAACATCTCCGCGCCGAGCCGCCAGGGCGCCGGCACGTGCTCGGCGACGTTGGAGGACAGGGAGATGTCCACGCTGTCGTCGGCGAACGGCAGCGCCATGCCCGAGGCCCGGACGAACGCCGCGCCCGCTTTTCCGGCGCCCGCCACGGCCGGACCGGCCGCGTGCATCTCGGCCGGGTCCGGTTCGACACCGATGTAGCGCACGCCGGCGCCGGCGAACGCCGCCGCGAAATATCCCGGCCCGCCGCCGATGTCGAGCAGCGTGCGACGGGTCGGGGGCTCGCCGTGGATGCCCAGCCACAGGTCACCGATCATCGCCGCCGTGTCGGCGGCCAGGGCGCCGTAGAAGCGGCCCGGGTCGGACCGCTCGTGGCGAAACTCCGACAGCAGCCGCAGCGACCGGGATAGCGTCGCCCGCCGCGCGAAAACGTCAGTGACGGCCACCGGGCAACCCTACGGCGGCGGCCGCACCTACCGGTCGTGCCGCATCAGGTAGGGCGCCACGCCCAGCTTCTCGACGAGCGCCAGCCAATCCGCCCCCGATACCGCGAAGTCCGCGGTTCGTTGACCCGCTGGCGCACGTCGTCGGGCCAAAAGAACCGGCGGTCGAAGCCCCCTACCGTGTCGCGACACCCGATGCTCAGCGGCTGCATCCCAGGAATGCCTACGCCCAGCACCGGGGGGCTGGGAAACAGCGGGTCGGTCCCGGCGGCGGCGCGGGCGAGTCCGGCCCGAGCTGGTCACTTCGGTGACCGGCGAGGGTGGGAATTCGGCCGAAGCCTTCGGCCCCCACCCAGGCATCCACGTCGATCGGCAGGCCGTGTCGGGCGTCGGGCGCTTCCAGTCGTGTCCCATCTCGGCGACCGCTTGCGAGCCGCCCAGACGCGCGCGCGGCATGGGCCTGCGCGGCCAGGTACAGCCCGCCGAGGACGGCGCAAAAAGCGAAGATCCCGACGACCAGGAACAGGGAAGTCCTCGCGGCGTTTCGTTGCCACGCGGGTCCCGTCACGGCGGCCCGTTTCGAGCCCCAGAACGGGGGATCCGCCACAAACCGGCGCGAGGCGGCCGACTCATTTGGGTTCATGGAGAAACGATCGCGCTGCCGGGCAGGCCGCACCGGGCTTTTCGGTTTTGCTGGAACGCCGGTGCGGGGTACGTGTGGGCCGTGCCATTAGGCTGGCGACCGATGCCTACCGTCCGTTCCGTCCTGCTGCTGTGCTGGCGCGACACCGGCCACCCACAGGGCGGCGGCAGCGAAGCCTACCTGCAGCGCGTCGGCGCGCAGCTCGCCGCGTCCGGGGTTGCCGTCACGCTGCGCACCGCCCGCTACCCGGGCGCGCCGCGGCGCGAGGTGATCGACGGTGTCGACGTCAACCGCGCCGGCGGCCGGTACACGGTGTACGTCTGGGCGCTGCTGGCCATGGCGCTCGCCCGGCTTGGGCTGGGCCCGCTGCGGCGGGTGCGGCCCGACGTGGTCGTCGATACCCAGAACGGCCTGCCGTTTCTGGCGCGCCTGGTGTACGGGCGGCGCGTCGTGGTGTTGGTGCACCACTGCCACCGCGAGCAGTGGCCGGTGGCCGGGCCGGTGCTGGGGCGGATCGGCTGGTTCGTGGAGTCGACGGTGTCGCCGCGGGTGAACCGGCGCAGCCAGTACGTGACGGTGTCGATCCCGTCGGCCCGCGACCTGGTCGGGCTGGGCGTCGCAAACGGGCAGATCGCGGTCGTGCGCAACGGCCTCGACGAGGCGCCGGCCCAATCGTTGACCGGCCCGCGTTCGGCCGCACCGCGGGTCGTCGTGCTGTCCCGGCTGGTGCCGCACAAGCAGATCGAAGACGCGCTGGAAGCGGTCGCCGCGCTGCGCCCGCACATGCCGGGTGTGCACCTCGACATCGTCGGCGGCGGCTGGTGGCGCCAGCGGCTCGTCGACCACGCGCGCCGGCTGGGCATCGCCGACGCGGTCACGTTCCACGGCCATGTCGACGACGTCACCAAACACCATGTGCTGCAAAGCGCCTGGGTGCACGTGCTGCCCTCCCGCAAGGAGGGCTGGGGCCTCGCCGTCGTCGAGGCCGCGCAGCACAAGGTGCCCACCATCGGCTACCGCTCGTCGGGCGGGCTGTGCGACTCGATCGTCGACGGGGTGACCGGGATCCTGGTGGACGGCCGCGCCGAGCTTGTCGACAGCCTGGAACGGCTGCTCCGCGATCCGGTGCTGCGCGACCAGCTCGGCGCCAAGGCGCAGACGCGCAGCGGCGAATTTTCCTGGGCGCAAAGCGCCGAGGCGATGCGCGGTGTGCTGGAGGCGGTGCGGGCCGGCGAGTACGTCAGCGGGGTCGTCTAGGCCGGCGCGCCCGGCCCGCCGCCAGCCCCGCCGCGCCCACCAGCAGCAGCGCCAGCCACGCCAGGTGCGCGACCACCGCGGCGGCGCGGCGGCCCGATGACACCCCGGGGCTGTCGCCGCCGATCCGAAACAGCGCTAGCTCCCGGTCGTGGTACACCGGCCGCAGCGCGCCCAGGGTGCGCGCGGACGCCCCCATGTCACCGGCGGTGTCCGACTCGACCACCACCCACCCCACGCTGGCCGCTCCCAGCGCGGCGGGATCCGGCCCGGCCAGCAGCAGGTCCTGCACCGCCCGCGCGCGGTCGCCCTCCCCGGGGATCACGACCCCCGAGATGGCCAGGTCGCCGGTGGTCAGCACGTCGGCGCGCAGCCAGCGCGGCAGCGGGTCGAGCACCGGCGCGGGCCCCGACCAGAAGAACCGCCGCATCGTGCCGGCGGGCACCACCGCCACCGTCCGCGGATCCGCGTTGATCGCCGCCGCGACCGCGGCCCAGCCGGGCGGGTAGCGCACCGGCGCGACCCTGCCCCACACGCCCCACGCCAGGTCGGGCAGCGCCAGGATCAGCGCGAGGCAGCACACCCCGGCCGCGATCGCGGGCCGAAACCAGCGTCGCAGCGTCACCACCGCGCCCGCCCCCGCGAGCGCGTAACCCGGCAGCGCCAGCGCGACCCACTTCTGCCCGTCGCGCAGCACCCCGAAGGCGGGCGCGGCCTGCACCAACGCGCGCAGCGCGTGCAAACCCGGGCCGGTCGCCAGCGCGGCCGGCCCCAGCACCGCGACCGCCGCCAGCACCAGCAGCGGCACCGCCGGCCTGCGCCGCAGCACCGCCGGCAACCCGGCCGCCACCACCCCCAGCAGCACAACCGCCGACGACACCGCGAAAAGCGTTGTCCGCGAAGAGGGTACGGCCTCCCCGTTCCAGATGCCGCCGAGGCTTGCCAGGCTGCCCAGCGTGCCGAGGCCGGGTTCGGCGCGCGGCGCGAACGCGGTCACCCCCAGCGCGATCCCCGCCGCGTGCGCCCGCAGCGACGAGCCCAGCACCGATGCGACCAGCCACGGCAGCGCCGCGACCAGCGACACACCCAACGCGGCGGCGGCGCACACCCACCGCGGCCGGCCCCCCGCGGGGTCCTCGATGGGGGTGGCCGCGCCGACCAGTGCCACCGTCGCGGCCAGCAACAGGCCGGTCGGGGTCAGCCCGGCCAGCGCCACCCAGAACGCCACCGGGAACCACCCGGTTCCGCCCCCCGCCCGCAGCGAC
Source organism: Mycobacterium palustre (assembly GCF_002101785.1). Taxonomy (GTDB): domain Bacteria; phylum Actinomycetota; class Actinomycetes; order Mycobacteriales; family Mycobacteriaceae; genus Mycobacterium; species Mycobacterium palustre. The sequence continues at coordinate 1,807 of NZ_LQPJ01000098.1, read as the reverse complement.
AGCATCGCCGCGGCCACCCAGGGCAGGCTTCCGTAGCCGACCAGCAGGCTCCAATGCCCCTGCAGGAGGCGTTCGGCCACATAGGGATTCCAGACCGCCAGGGTGACGGCGACGAACTCGCCCCCGGCACCTACCCCCGGCAGCGCCGTGCGGACCAGCCGGGCCGCGCCCCAGCCCGCGAGCCACAACCCGGCCACCAGCAGCGCCTTGACCGCGACGCCGCCGTCGACCAGGTGCGACGCCAGCGCCACGGCGAAATCCTGCGGTGTCGCCCGCGGCGCCGACGTCAGCCCCAGCGCGGCGTCGGAAAGGTACGACCGCGGCGTCGACACCGCGTCGCGCAACAACAGGTAGCCGGGGGCCGGCAGCGGCCCCGCCACCAGCAGCGCCAGCAACAGCGCGTACGCCGGCCGGGTCCAGCGCACTCGGGGAGCTAGGCCCGTTCGGGTGGGCCCGGGGGAGCTCCCGGGGGTTCCGGCGGCCCGGCCTCGGGGGCGGGCTTGGTCGGTTCCTCCGGGGCGGCGGTGGGCGGCTCCGGGCCCGGCGGGTCCTCGCCCAGCACCGGGCGCTGCGTCGGAAGCTTCTCGGTTTCGGCCTCGGCGCCGGGCACCGGTTCCTCCAGCCCGCTGCGGCCGAAGAACTCCTGGTCGCTGCGGTCCAGGCCGGGGTCGGTCAGCGCGCTCTCCGTCCGCAGGCTGAAGGAGGCCAGGACGCCGCCGCCGATCAGCGCGATCAGGCCGACGGCGGTGAAGGTGATGGGCAGCACGCGCGACCACAGCGCCAGCCGGTCGCGCTCATCGCGGGCGGCGTTGACCTGGGATTCGACGGTGTCCTCGGTGGAGGTGACCTTGTAGTCGGCCAGCGTCATCTCGGGCTTGAGCGGGTCGCGGGCAAAGTAGTGGTTGGCGTGCTCGGTCTGCTTGACGATGGTTCCCGACACCGGGTCCACCCAGAAGGTCCGCTGCGCCGCGTAGTAGCGGGTCATGGTGATCTGCTCGTTCGGATCGCCGCCCTGCACGCCCCACATCGCCGCGGACGTGGTCTGTTTGGCGTCCTCCTGGCCGGCCAGCAGCGACGGGTACACGACCGGGGCCACCAGCCTGCCGTCGGCGTTGTAGCCGACGTTCTGGGTGAAGCGATAGGTGGTCAAGCCGTTGACGTCCTCTTGGGTGTCGTAGTTGACGTCAAAAGGCTTCTGCGCGACCGGGTCGAAGTAGGGGTACGTCTTCTTCTCGGTGTGGAACGGGAACCGGTAGGCCAGCCCCTGGTGGCGCAGCGGGATCGCGGTGGGCGGGTTCTCGTCGTTGAACGCGCGCGGCTTCTGCACCGACCCGCCGGTGTGGGTGTCGTCGGAGACCGACATCGCCGTCTTGCGGTTCAGGGTGACGGTGTCGACGATCGCCAAAAGCAGCCCGCTGTCCTTCTGCTTGTCGGTGCGCCGCACCGAGGTGCCGACCTGCAGCGTGACGACGTCGGCGTTGGCGGGCGATTCGACGCTGACCTGCTGCTGCGACACCAGCGGCACGTTCTGGTTGACGACCAGGTGGTCGGTCGACAGCGACGCGGCATCCAGGGCGGTCCCGGACCCCTCGCTGACCAGCGTGGCGTCGAGGTTCAGCGGAATTTTGGTGATCCGGCTGCTGGTGTACGTCGACAGCAACAGCGCGGCGATCAGCAGGGCGGCTCCGAGCCCAATCACTGCGCACGCGGCGAAACGCAACATGACCGCTCGGTTCATTTGCGCCGCTCCTCCTCATCGCTTCGCTTTGCATCGTCGCCGGCGCGGTTCATTTGCGCCGCTCCTCCT